>DASZGC010000029.1:0-24483 GCA_035939175.1 Candidatus Cybelea sp.
GGTGGAGCACGCTTTTTCACGTCCTGTGAAAAAGCGCGCTCGGCTTCGGCAGTGCTCTCGACATCCTGTCTCCGCACTGCCTCAGACGCCCCTCACCCGATACGCCGAAGGATCGCGCCCTTGACGACGCCTGTCGCCTACGACTGCTTTGGGACGACGTTATCGGTTCGCCGTCGCGAGGCGTGGGTGGAGTCGAGGGCGCGACCCTTCGGCATATTGGGTTCGGGGACGCACGCTTTTTCACGTCCTGTGAAAAAGCGCGCTCGGCTTCGGCAGTGCTCTCGACATCCTGTCTCCGCACTGCCTCAGACGCCCCTCACCCGATACGCCGAAGGATCGCGCCCTTGACGGCGCCTGTCGCCTACGACTGCTTTGGGACGACGGTTATCGTTTAGCCTTTCCTCGTTGCGGGAACGCAAGGTGAAGATTACTAGGGGATGGTTGGAGAGACGATGATGCCCGTGAGAAAGACCGCGAAGAAGAGCGCGAAGAAAAGTGCGAAGCCCAGCGCGAAGAAAACGGCGGCGAAGAGTGTGGCGAAGAGTGCGACGAAGAGCGTTAAGAAGACTGCGGTGAGGGCGGTGCGGGCGGTGAAGGGGGTTGCGGCGCATCCGCAGGCGGCGGTGCGGAAGGCCGCGGGTAATGCGCAGCGCACGGCTGCGCGCGCTCGCAGCGTTAGCGATGCGGTGATCGGCGTTGCCGAGACGGTGAAGACCGCCGCCGACGTCGTCGATGCGGTGGCCTCGAGGGTCAAGGGACGGAAGGCAACAGCACCAGCACGGCGTCGTCGGGGCTGACGTCGCTCCACGCGCCGATGGCGCGCACCGAACCGTCGCGGCGCGCGGCCGCGACGGGCAGGCTGGATCGATCGGCGGTAGACGCCGTGGCGTACTCGGCGATGCGATAGGAGCGGCCGGCGAACGCGACGCGGCCGCGAGCGTTTTCGGAGAGCACGAGGTCGGAGAGCGCCGGCGCGGCGAGTGCGGCCGCCGAAAAGACGTGCCGGATCTCAAAATGTTTGCGAATCGCCTCGGCAAATACCGGCTCGGCGATGCGCATGATCACCGGGACGTCGCCACGTCGCGCTCTCGCACTGAAGCCGATCTCCAAGTTCGTCGCGTCGCTGTTGGTGACGACGACCGTCGAACGCGCTCTGTCGAGATTGCAGAGGTCGAGCGTGTCGTCGAGTGCGCCGTCCCCGGTAAGCAGGTCGATGTCTCTCGTGCGGGCGCGTCGCAGCAGTTCGGGGCCGGGCCGCGGTTCGACGACGGTGACGAGCGCTTGCAGCTCGCAAAGGTAGTCGACGACGCGCGTGCCTACCTGCCCCGCTCCGAGTACGACGATGTGACCAACGTTGCGAACCGGGCGCAATCCCTGTAGTGCGTTCCACTGCGCGCGCACCAGCGCGGCGGCGACGAACGCGATCGCGAGATTCGAGATCGTGACGCCTGCGATCATCAAGAAGATGTCGGCGAGCTGCGCCGAGTAGCCGCGTTGCGCGAGCGGCACGTCGCCGTAACCGACCGTCGTCATCGTGGCGGTCACGAAATACGCGGCGGTGATCGGGCTGAGGTTGAGCGCGAAGCTGAAGTACGCCGTCGCCGCCGCAAATACGAGCACGCCGGCGACGACGAGGATGCGCAAGAGCGGATCGAACTCGCCGGCGATCGCGCGGACGCGCGGCGCGATCCATCCCAACGCGCCCTTGGTGGTTTGCAGCGCCGGGGCGACGCGCGCGAACGCGCGCAGCGCTCCGAGCAGCACCAACTGCTCCCGCGCTTCAAGCGCATCCGATTGACCGCCGGGTTCGCCGCGTGAGAGGATGCGGCAGCCCAAATGCTGCTCGGCGTCCTTCACGCTCATGCCCGCGACGCCGGCCTCGCTCGCACTCTTGCGCGCGAAGGAGAGCAGCGAGCGCGATCCGCTGGGAAACTCGAGCCCGAGGAACGAGCTCTGCTCGACGGCGGCGGCGGCGATGCTGGCCGCGGCGTTGGCGGCCAGGGAGATGACCGAACAGTTGGGCAAGTTCTGCTCGATCTTGCCCGCGAGCCCGCGGTTGAACTGCCGCAAAACGACGCGCACGTTCGGATTGGCCTCGCGCGCTTCCAGCGCGACTTCGAGATTGACGCGGTCGTCGTCGTCGAGTGCCAAAATCGCTTGCGCGCGAGCAATCCCGGCCGCTAGCAGCACGTCTTTGCGCACCGGTGATCCGGGAACGATCGTGACGCGATGCCCGGCGGCGCGGAGATCGCCGCACACCCGCTGCACCAGCGCGTCGTCGCCGGTCACGATCACGGCTAACGCGGCCGCCGGCTGCTCGCTCACCGGGGGTTCCCAGCCAAAATGGCAAAGCGCAATGGCATGGAACCGTCGCCACAAATCACATACCGGGGGGTCGACCACTCCGAGGCGCTACGCGCGCTCATCGAGAGGGAGAGCGCCAAGCTCGATCGATTCTTCAACCGCATCACCAGTCGCCGGGTTCTCGTCGAGCACGATCCGCAACTGCGCGAAGGCGCGCCGTTTCGCGTGCGCATCGACGTCGTCGTCCCGGGCCACGAACTCATGAGCGATGCCAGCGAGCACGATGCCGACGTCGCGGTGCGCGAAGCCTTTCGCCGCGCGCGGCGCCGGCTGAAAGCGTACGCCGCGCGCCTCGTCGACTCACACGTGCGTCCGGAGAAACCAATCGCGCGCTAGCCGGGCCACCTCGGCCAGCGCGCCGGGTTCCTCGAAGAGGTGCGTCGCGCCGGGTACCACGGCGAGTTCGCGTTCGCATCGCAGCCGCAGCATGGCCGCGCGATTGAACTCGAGCACCGCAGCGTCGGCGCCCCCGACGATCAGCAGCACGGGGGCGCGGACGCGTTCGAGGCAATTGCCGGCGAGATCGGGCCGGCCGCCGCGCGAGACGACCGCGGCGATCTCGCCGGGCAGCATCGCCGCGGCGATCAAGGCCGCCGCCGCGCCCGTGCTGGCGCCGAAGTAGCCCAGCGCGAGGTCGCGCAGTGCAGGGTGCGCGCGAACCCAGCGCGTCGCGCCCGCGAGCCGCGAGGCCAGCAGGCCGACGTCGAAGCGCAACGCAGCCGTCGTTTCGTCGAGCTTTGCCTCCTGTGGCGTGAGCAGGTCGAAGAGCAGCGTGCCGAGACCGCCGCCCCACAGTTCTTCGGCTACCATGCGATTGCGGGGACTCATGCGGCTGCTGCCGCTGCCGTGCGCGAACAGTACGAGGCCCTTTGCTCCAATGGGGACGCGCAAGAATGCTGGCGCGTCGATTGCGTCACCGAGGCCGACGACGACCTCCTCCATCGGTCCGTCCCGGCGGCTAGCGGCTCACAGCGTAACGGTCTCGCCGCGCCGCGCGACGCTGGCGGTAATGCTGCGGTCCGTGAGGGCTCCGGCCAACGCGTAGGCGCTCGCGGGCTCGCCGTGCACCAGATAGACGTGCGATTTGGTTGACCGCTGTGCTTGCAGCCAGCGCAGCAGCTCGTTCTGATCCGCGTGCGCGCTGAATCCCGAAAGGTGCACGATCGCCGCACGCACGGTCAGCTGATCGCCGGCGATGCGCACCGGCGACTTGCCGTCGCAGAGCATGCGTCCGAGCGTGCCCTGTACTTGGTAGCCGGGAAACGCGATCGTGGCATGCGGATTGCTGAGATGGCGGTGCAGGTGGTAGAGCACGCGCCCGCCGGTCGCCATGCCGCTCGAGGCGAGGATGATCGCCGGTCCGGCGAGGTCGTTGAGCTGCTGCGAGTCTTGCCGCGTGACGTGAAGAGTGAGGTTGCGGCAGCCGAACGGCGCGCCGGGCGATTCCGGAATCGGCCGGAAAGCGTCGCGATGACGGGCAAAGACGCCGTCGACTTTGATGGCCATCGGACTGTCGAGATGGACGGGCAGGTTTGCGATCTGCGGGTCGCTCTGCTGCAGGCGCCCGATCGCGTACATAAGATCTTGGGCGCGCTCGACGGCGAACGTGGGGATCACGATTGGGCCGCCGCGCGCGACGCCGTCGAGCAGCGTCTTCTGCAGCTGGCCGAGCGAGTCGGGCGGGTGCTCGCGGTCGCCATAGGTCGACTCGCAGACAACGTTATCGCACGCCTCGAGCGGCCCGGGATCGAAGAGGAGCGCGGAGTTATAGCGGCCGAGGTCGCCGGAGAAAACCGTTCGCTTTCCGTCAACCCGCATATCGACGAACCCGGCGCCGATGATGTGGCCCGCATAATGGTAGCGCACCGTCGCGCCGCAGACGTCGAAATCGGTCTCGAGCGGAACCGTATGGACCTGGCGAAGTGCGGTCGCCACGTCGTCGTCGTCGAAGAACGGCGCGACGCGGTGAGAGCGCTCGCGGTGAAAGCCGCGCTCGTGCGCGTGCTTCTGCAGATGCGCCGCGTCCTCCAGCACGATCTCCATGACGTCGGCGGTGGCGGCCGTGCAGTAGATCGGGCCGCGAAAACCGTCGCGGACGATCTTCGGCAGGTAGCCGACGTGATCGAGATGCCCATGCGTGATCACGATCGCGTCGAGCTTCGTCGCCGGAACCGGCAGCGGCGCCTCGTTCAACGCCTCAACCTCGTGCGGACCTTGAAAGAGCCCGCAGTCGACGAAGAGGTGCTTCTCGCCGATCGTGACGAGATGCTTGCTTCCGGTCACGGTGCCGGCGGCACCTACGAAGGTCAACTCAGCCATAGGGCATCGCCTGGAACGCAACGGCGCTGGGGCGCCGCTCCGTGGCAAAGCGCTGCGCGCAGCGGTCGATCAGCAGCTCGGGATCGGTCTCTTCGATCAGTTCGGCGCCCGTCGGTTTGTGAAAGAGCCTCGCGATCTCGCCGAAGTGATTCGAGATGCCCCCGGAGTCGCGCAGGATGCCGATGAGCTTTCCTTCATCGTAGGCGATGCTGAATTCGCCGAGCGTCCCGCTGCGGCCGCCGACGAAGATCACGAAGTCCGAGCTGTGGATATTGTGCACCTCGCGCCCCATCAGGCCCGATCCGGTAAAGACCATCGCCGTGTAAGGCTCGAGCGGCGATTCGTAGACCTCGACGTGCTCTTCGCGCGAGTGCGCCGGAGAGATGCCCAAACTCTCGCCCCCCGCTTCGTGTGCGCCGAGCACGGCGGCGTGCGGCAAGCCCGGACAAGCCCCGGTTACGACCAGCGCTCCCCGCGCGGCAATGCTCGCCCCGACGCGGCGAGCGAGCGTCAGCTCCGCGGGGGTCAAGTCTCCGCCGGCGGAGCCCATCACGCCGATCTGCAGCTTCACGGGCGCGCGCTTTCGCCCTCGGGCTCCAAGCGGCCTAGCACTTCCCCGCGAAAAAATGTCTCTTAGCGGCACCGTTTCGCGCCGCAGAACTGGGTAAGAAGAGAGTCCTCACCGTCGCGGAAGCGGCGGCGAGAGAAAGGCACTAAGCCATGCGGACGATATCTCTTCTCCTAGTCGGATTGGCACTGACGACGATAAGAGCTTCGGCTGCTCACGATCCGTACGCCGATTTAAACGTTATGCGTTTAGCCTTTGCGCACGTCCGCTCGGTCGTGGCCGTCGAACGCTTCAGTACCGGTGAAACGGCAACCGTCGAATACGCCAAGCCCAATCGCTTTCAAATTACGATGCGCAGATCACAGATCGTGCTCGCGGGCAACGTCGAGTACGATAAGAAGATCGGCGGCGTATGGAAACGTTCGCCCAACGGCGCCGAGCATCAGGCGATGCTGAGCGCGGCCTGGAACCTCGCGGGACCGACCGACATCGACATCCACAAGCTTTTCACGATCACCTCGCTGGGTACGCGGAAGATGGAGCGCGCGACCGTGCACGGTTACCTGCTTCACGATACGGCCGGGGCGTATGACGAGATCGTGTGGGTCGGACCGAACTATCTCCCGGTCGTGGCCTCGATCCAGATGCCCGATCAGACGCTCTGGCTCCACTTTATCGCATACAATACTTCGGTGATCATCGCGACGCCCAACAATCCCAATGCGTTCGGCGCCGACGTCAGCGTGAAGCGGTAGAAGAGGCCGAGCTTCGGGGCTGTCATCCCGAGCGCATTGTCATCCCGAGCGCATTGTCATCCCGAGCGCAGTCGAGGGACGAGGGACGAGGGACCAGGGACTAGGGACGAGCACCCATCGCGCGTTCTCGAGAGAACTGCCTAACGGATCGCTCAGCTAATCCTTCGACTGCGCTCGGGATGACCGTCCGCTACGCTCAGGATGACCGTCCGCGGGTTGCCCGTTAGCCCAGCGGGATTGAGAGGCCGTCGAAGGACGTTGAGAGCACGACGAGCGTCACGATGTGAACCGACGCGGGCTCTAAATGGTTGAGCAGCGCCTCGAGGTGCGCCACGTCTTTGACGACCGCCTGGGCGATGAATGAGAACTCACCCGTCACGCGGTGGCAGGCCAATATCTCGGGCCGTTCGCGTGCGACCTTGATGAAGCGCGCATCGGGACCGTTCGGCCGGGCGAGGATGAAAGCGCTGACCGGATAGCCGAGCCGTTGCGCGCAGAGGCGCACGTGGTACCCTTCGATGACGCCCGCCTCCTCGAGGCGGCGAATCCGTTCGGAGACGCTCGTAGCGGAGAGACCCACGGCTTTGCCGATCTCCGCAAACGAGCCGCGCCCGTTCTCTTGCAGCGAGCGGACGATCGAGCAGTCGACGCGATCGAGTGCGTGAAACCCAGGTCGATCAGCCAAAGTTGCCTTCCATTCTCAGGAGCGAGGGCACTTTCCGGTTGCGTTTTCTCTGTTCTGCGGCGACGTGTGGTGGTACTCTCCAAGCAGTGACCGACTGCACGCTTGTAACGTGTCGGCTCGTGCCGCACCTCGATCCCGACGACCGCATGCTGATGCGTGAGCTGCAGCACCGTGGCCTCGACGTCGAAGTCGCCGATTGGAGCGACCCGAGCGTGGACTGGGCCGCGAGCCGGCTCTGCGTGCTGCGCTCGACCTGGGATTACCACGAACGCTGCGACGAGTTCGTCGCGTGGGTCGCCGCGGCTTCGGAGCTCACGCGCCTGCAGAACGAACCCGCTCTGCTGCGATGGAACGCCCATAAAGCATACCTGCGCGATCTCGAGCAGTGCGGCGTGCCCATCGTGCCGACGGCGTGGGTCGCTCGGGGCGAGCGCCTCAGTCTAGCGCAACTTGCGGGAAACCGCGGCTGGAGCGACGTTGTGCTCAAACCGGCTCGCGGTGCCGCCGGCCACGGGGTAACGCTTCTGCGCGCCCAAATGCTCGCGCTTGACTCCGCGCAGGCGCGTCTCGACCGCTTGGCCGAAACGCAGGCCGTCCTCGTTCAGCCCTATCTCAGCAGCGTCGTCACCTACGGCGAACGTGCGCTGATCTTCTTCGAGCGACGGTACTCGCACGCGGTGGTCAAGAAGCCGTTCGACACGGTCTTGGCCATCAGCGACGCGCGTTCGTCGCTCGTCGAGCCCACACAGCAGGAGATCGCGGTCGCGACCGCGGCGCTCGAAGCCGTTCCCGGAGAGCCGATTTACGCACGCGTCGATCTGTTGCGCGACGAGCGCGACATCTTCGTAAGCGAGGTCGAGTTGATCGAGCCGGCTCTCTACCTTTCCGTATGCGAGTCGGCGCGCGGCGATTTCGCCGACGCAATCGAAAGACAACTTCACGCCACCATGGAGGCTAAACGATGACCAGAAGCGCCATTCTTCGCCTTCGCCACGCCGCGGCGTGCGCGAGCATCGTCGCGATCGCCGGCTGCGGCGCCGGAGCGACGTCGATGTCGCCGTTCGTTACCCCGCCGGGGCTCGCTCGTGTCGCGGGACACCTTGCCACGGGGCATTCGTGGATGCTGCCGGAGGCCAAGAATGAGGACCTGCTGTACGTCTCCGATCTGGAAGCGCAGGCCGTCTACGTCTACGACTATCGCGGCAAAGCCAATAAGCTGGTGGGAACGATCACCGGATTCTTCAACCCCGAGGGCCTCTGCGTCGACAAAAAGGGCGACGTCTGGGTAACCAACGATTCCAGCGTCGGCGACCACCAGGTATTCGAATACGCGCACGGAGCCACGAGCCCGATGCAGACCTTCGAGGATCCCGACGGGCGCGTGAACGGCTGCGCGGTCGACCCGGTAACGGGAAATCTTGCGGTGACGAACTTCTGGGGAGCGACTGAAGGCGTCGGCGGTGTCTCGATCTACGTGGGTGCAAAAAACGGAACGCCCGAGTCCTACAGCAGCGACAACATTTACTACTACTACTACTGTGGCTACGACGACTCGGGAAATCTCTACGTCGACGGCCTGAGCTACGGCAGCAACTTCGGCTTCGCGGAATTGCCGGAGGGCGGCAGCAGCTTCGACGATATCACGCTCGATCAAGAGATCTATCTGCCCGGCGGCGTGCAGTGGGACGGCAAGTATCTCGCGGTCGGCGATCAAGTAGCGGTCAAGCACAACTTTAATAGCGTGATCTATCAGTTCTCGCTCAGCGGCAGCACGGGCACCGAGGTGAACTACATCGAGCCTCCCGACGCGAACGAGGTCGCGCAGTTTTGGCTGCCGCGCGTCGGCATCGGGGGTAAGAAGAATGGCGAGGCGACGCGCGTGATCGGTCCCAACGGCGGCGGCCACGACACGCTGATTTGGGCATATCCCAACCCAGGGAGCAACCCGCTGCGAACGATCTCCGGGGAGAACGATCCGATCGGCGCAACGGTAAGCTTCGCGCGCCGCTAGCGTCGCGCCCGCGCCAGGAGGCAGAACGATGGAAGCAAAAGAGCGAGCGCTTATGAGACCGATTCACGCTCCGGCGCTCGCTCTTTGCGCGGTCCTCATTGCGACCGCGTCTGGCGGTGCGCAGCAGACGGCCTCGTTGGACCTCCTACGCCGCGCCGTCAACCCAAATCCCACGCTGCAGTCGTACACCGCGTCGGCATCGCTCTCGGCCACGCTGCACGTCCTCATTCCGGTGCACAAGGTGCTGGCCGGCAACGTCTATTATCTCAAGCCGCGGCGCAAGATCGCGTTTCAGAACGTCCCGGGACCGCTAAGCCGCTTCAAAGATCTCGCGGCATCTTCGCCAACCTACGATGAGGCCATCGCGAAGTACACGATTACTGCGCTCACCGACGACGGCACGCTTTCGACGCACAAGCTCGTGCCAAAAACGGCCGGCCACGTTGCCAGCGTTACGGTCAAAGTGAATGACGCATCGGCGCTGATCGCTCACGCGCAGTGGGCCTACACCAACGGCGGTTCGCTGAGCTTCGACCAAACGTACACGACGATCGGCGTCTTTCGCTTGCCAGCCAAGGCCAACATCGGTGCTCGTTTTCCCGGCTACAGCGTCGACGGAACGCTGACGTTTTCGAATTACCAGCCCAACGCCCCGGTCTCTTCCTCCGTTTTCGCCTCGCCCGCGCCCTAGTTACGTCCCCAGCGGATGTCTCGTTGAGATTACGCGGGCGAGAGCACCAGACGCATCGCGTCGAAGTCGACGGTGTAGGCGTAGTGGCGTAGATAGAGGTCGGAGATCAGGCCCCATGCCGTGAAGGGAAATGCCGCGAAGGGCGTGCCCTCCGGCGTGTAGATGCCGGGAACGTTTTGCTGCTCGGCGTCGTCGACGGCGATCGTTCCGGCGACGAACGGCACCACCGCGGTTGCGCCGCCGCCGCCCTGGCCCGTCGAGGTTTTCGCGAGATCGATCTGCAGCTTCGCGGCGGAGATAAGCGCCGGCGACGGCAGCAGGCCGCCCCCAGCGAGTCCGGAGTCGAAGAGGAAGAGGCCCGAGGGCGCGTCGTTGACCGAGGCGCGCGCGAACACGTAGTGGTCGCCTACGAGCCAGCAGGGGACGATCGTGGCGTAGGCATCGCGTGCGGCGTCGATGAACGCCTGCGATTGCTCCGCGCCCCGTTTGCGGATCACCAAGCGCGCGTGCGGGTAGTCGATCGTCACCAAGAAGCGCTCGAAGAGCGTGGTGCCGATAACGCCGTCGATCGGCATGCCGAACATCTTGGAGAGCCCCAGGGGCAGCACGTCGACCACAACGTCGGAGGTTGACGCGCCTCCGAGCGCTATCGACGCGGCGCTCGACGAACCGACCGCCGCCTGTTTGCCGCCGGCGAACGTTCCGACGGCGTGGCTCGTGACTTTCAATCCGAGCGCCTGCGCGAAAGCCGGCTCGAGGTCGACAGTCCCGCCGGTGTCGATCACGAACGCGCCGGACTTGCCGTCGATCGTCGCGTGAACCACCGGCAGCGGATCGGCCGTGACGAACGGCACATCGGTCGAGGCGCCCGCGAGCGACACGGGTTTTGCGGCCTCCGCGTGCCTGCGCTGCAGTTCCTCGAGCAGTGCTGCGGCGCCGCGGTTTGCGGGATCGGCATTTGCCGCCGCTCGTAGAAGCGGCTCGGCGTTCGCCAAATCGTTTTCGTAAAGCCGGATCCTACCGAGCCCGAGCTGCGCGTCCGCGTCCCTTGGATTCGACGTCAGCGCGCGTTCGTATGCGGCTGCCGCGGCGGCGAAATCGCCGGCGGCAAAGAGTTGAGCGGCCGGCTCTCCGCCGCCGGCGCTCTGAGCAGGCGCGCGCCCCGGAAGCAAGGCAAATGCGAACGCGGCGAGCATCGCAGCAACGATGCGGTTCGTCATGCCGACCCCTACTGGGGCGTGGCGGCGGATGTTTCGGGCCGCTCGAGCGTGCGCGAAAGCCACGCACCCAGCAGCATGAAGTAGACCGGAGCTTGCGGCTCCTCGACGGCGACCTGCGCGGGATCGGCGTCGTTCATCGTCTCGGGTACCGGCGGCGTCATCATCAAATGGTTGGCATTCGGCACGACCGCATATTGCACGAGAGGTTGCCCTCTCGCAATCTCACGCAGTTTGCCGACGGTCGCCGTTACCGGGGTCCACGGGTCGTTCGACCCCATCAAGAAAAGCATCGGTATCTTCACCCGCGCGACGGTCGCGAAGAAGTCGACGTCCATCTGGCCGCGCCACGACGAGGCTGCGGGATCGGCGGGTACGGCCGAGGGTTTCGGCAGATACATTTGGTCGAACCATGGTTTCTCCGCGATCGACTGCAGCGCGGCCACCGCCTGCGCGCGCGTATCGACGCCGCGGAAGTAACCGTCGAGGGCGCGCCTCGCCGCGAGCATCGCGTCGACGTCGCTGGGGCCGTATCCCATCACGTTTAAGCGATTGGTCATCGCGAACTCCATTTGCGATTCTGCGGTAACCAGCGGAGCGGAAACGGCGACGGCAAACGCTGCGAGCGGATCGCGCGTGGCGGCAACCGTCGCCAGCCAGCCGCCTTGGCTGATGCCCCAGTAACCGACGCGTGCGGCATCGATCTGCGGCAGCGCACGAATTGCCTGCGCGCCGGCAATGCCGTCATCGGCGAGCGTTTGATACACGACGTCGCGGTTACCCGTCGATGCGCCGGTACCACGACGATCGAAGAGCAACACGGCGATGCCCATTGCGGGCAGCCCCTCGCGCAAGTGCGCGTAGAGCGGTGTGCTCGCCAGCGGCTCCGACGCTCCGTGAAAGACGACGATCGCGGGGACCCTATCCGTGGTATTAGGCAGGTAGAGCGTTCCGCGTAACGTCGCGCCGGCGTTGGTAAACGTTACCGGCTGCGCCACGACCTTCGCCGTCGGCGCCGAGAACCAAGGAACGTTCGCGCTGCCCGCAATCGGCGCCGCGCACGCGAACGCAAAACACGCGGCTGTGACCGGTCGTAACATCGTGCTGCTGATGCGCCGCTTCGCGAAGCCGCACCTTCGGCATTTGATGGCGTTTGCTTACCACATCTCGAGGATCAACGCGTGGTGCTGCGCCGCGTGCGGCAGGATCGAAAGAGCCGGGTTTGCACCCGTCGAATCGTAGCCGCCGCTGCACCCTCCCAGGAGCAGTGCGGCCAGGAAGGCCGTCATCACGAAGGTAAAGTCGCGCATTGCAGGTTCTCCTCTCGCCCTTAGGCGGCGCAGATCGTTGTGGACCGAGCCTATCGCCCGGGCGTCCTCGCTGCGTCCGGCGCGCGGCGGACGCTGGGCGGACGGTACGGCGGTACCATCGCGGCATGCATCGAGAGGTCGTTTTCGTCGTTCGCATGTGGTCCGAGCCCGGTGACGACAGCCCGGAGACCTGGCGCGGGTCGGTCGACAGCGTCGGCGCCCGGCGGCGGCAGTATTTCGCCAATCTCGGTGCGATGTGTGAATTCATGCTTGCCGAACGGGCGGCCACTGGGGGTCCGGGTGTGACCGGTGAAGCAAAGGAGAGCGGATCATGAGGAACTCGAGCCGCATTGTCGCGGCTGCGCTGCTGCTGATAATTGCGATCGTGGCGCCGCATCCGGCGGCGCGCGCTGCGGCCCCGGTGTTGCGGCTGGCCGTCGCCGACGAACCCGCCTCGATCAATCCCTTCCTCAACTCGAACCCGACGGAGGGTGAGCTGATCGGGCTGATCTTCAGTGGGCTCCTCGGACGCGATCCCAAGGGCGCCTTCGTGCCCGATCTCGCACTCGCCGTGCCTTCCACCGCCAACGGCGGCATTAGCGCCGACGGCAAGAGGATCACGTTCCACCTTCGCCACGGCGTGCGCTGGCAGGACGGGGCTCCGTTCGATGCCTCCGATGTGGTCTTCACCTATTTGGCGGCGAAAAACCCGAAGCTCGATATCGCCGTGGCGCTCGCCGATCTCGTTTCGGTCAGCGCGCCCGACCGGTGGACCGTCGTCTTTCGCCTGTCGCGGGCCCACGCAGAAGTGCTCGGAGATTACTTTGCATCACCGGTAATTCTGCCGCGACATCTGCTGTCCAGCGTTGCCGACCTGAACCGCGCCGACTTCAACGTTCACCCGATTGGCACGGGCCCGTACGCTTTCGACGTCTGGCAACGGGGAGTCTCGATCGATCTGCGCGCCAACCCGTACTACTATGGGCGCGCTCCGGCGATCCCTCGCGTGCGTTTCGTCTTCGCCAGTCCGTCGACGGCAACGATGATGCTGCGGACCGGGGAGATGGACGTCGCCCTCGTTCAGGCCTCCGGCGCCGCGCTGCTTGGGGGGTCGTCCGTTCGCCTGGAAGAATTCCGCCGGCACAGCCTGCACTACGTCTCGCTCAACATGAAGCATGCGCCTCTCGACGACGTACGCGTACGGCGAGCGTTCGAGCTCGCAATCGACCGGTCGCGCCTCGTCGCCACCATCTATCACGGCAACGCGATCGTGGCCGATGCACTCGTGCCTCCCTACGACTGGGGTTACGCGCCGCTGCCGGCACCATCTCCCGATGCGGCCCGAGCCGGGGCGCTGCTCGACCGGGCCGGCTGGCGGATGGGGGCCGACGGTGTGCGCGTGCGCGACGGCAAGCCGCTCTCGGTCGACCTGGTCTACCTGAGCGAACAGGCGGAGTTCGGCGAACTGGCCGTCCAGTTGCAGTCGATCTGGGCGAAGATCGGCGTGCGCGTCGAGTTGCGGCCGATGGCGGTGCGCATCCTCGAGGCGCGGGACGGTCCGCTGCGCACCGGCAACTACGACATGATCGTCGAGTCGTTCGGCTTTCCCAACGATTCGCCGGATCGCTCGTTCATGCTCGAAGCGGAAGCCGTGGTGCCGCATGGCTACAACGACGCGTACTATGCCGACCCCGACGTGCGCCGCTGGGACGACGCGGCTGAATACTCGTACGATCAGAGCAAGAGGAAGTCGTACTACCGACTGATCCAGCAGCGCGTCGCCCGCGACGTGCCGTACATTCCGATCGCTTGGGTCGAGGCGGTCTTCGGCTATTCCAGCCGGCTGCGGAGGATTGTCGTTCCATCGTCGGGCGGCGTCTATACGTTCGTTGGCGATTGGAGTTTGAGCGCGCCGGGATCGCCATAGGCGCCGGGAGTGCGGCGCGCAGTCGCGGAATCGTCGCTTCGTGCTCTCGGTGAGACTGCTCGGCCAGCCTCGATTTGAGCTCGACGGAGCGCCGTGGACGTTTCACGCTCCGGCGAAGGCACTCGCGCTCCTGGGATACCTGGTGACGCATCGCGCCGCGCCGATCCGCCGGGATTACCTTGCCTCGATCTTCTGGCCCGACGACTCGGAAGAAGAAGCGCGCACGAAGCTGCGACGTCATTTTCACATGCTGCAGAACGCGTTGCCCGCCGACGGCGTGCCCTATACGCTCAACACGCGCCAAACGACAGGTTGGAACCCACGGGCGAGCGCGATCGTTGACGTCATCGCTTTCGAAGAGGCGTGCGACCGCGAAGCCCTCGACGAGGCCGGCGAATGGTACGGCGGCGAGTTCTTGGCGCCGCTCTACGACGAATGGGTGCTCGCGGAGCGCGAGCGCCTACGCAACCTTCAGCTCGAGAATCTGCGCAAGGCGGTCTTGCGCAAACGCAGCGAGCGCGACTTGAGCGGAGCGCTCGTAGACGTTGCGCGGATCTTTGCGATCGATCGGTGGCGCGAAGATACGCTGCGCACGGAGATGCGTTTGCGTGCCGAGCTGGGCGATCGCGGCGGCGCGCTCGCAGCCTATCGCAGTTTCGAGCGGCGTCTGCGCGACGAGTTGGATGTCGAGCCGCTGCCGGAGACGCGCGCCGCCTTCGAACGACTGCTGCGCGACGAAGATCCCATCGCCGGCGACGAGCCGGTGAAAGCGGCACCCCAGCGAGCGCCGGGGCCTCGCACGCTGCCGTTCGGCGGCCGGGATGCGGAGATCGCCACGCTTCGTCGCGCCTGGGATGCTGCGGCGGAAGGCGCGGGCACGACGGTGCTCGTCGGCGGCGAGGCCGGCGCCGGAAAATCCCGTCTGGCGGCCGAGCTGGCCCTGATCGCGGAGTCCGAGGGCGGCCGCGTTTTCATCGGTACGACTTCGCCGCAGGAGACGGGGCCGTACGAAGCGCTCCTCGAGTCTCTGCGCGAAGCGCTGCCCGTCGTGCTCGCGACCGTGCGCGACGCGTCGCTCCTCGGCGTACTCGCCACGTTACTTCCCGAGATCGCGGCGCGCACCGGCGTCGTCGCTCCGCCGCCGCTCGATCCTCGCGCGGAACGTTTACGTTTCTTCGATGCAGCGATGTCGGTGCTGGGCGCGCTCGCGCGCTCGCGCCCGCTCGTTATTCTATTGGAAGACCTGCACTGGGCGCAGCCGGCAACGCTCTCGCTCGTCGAACACTGCGCCCGGCGCGTGTCGTCGCAACGGATTCTGCTGCTGGGGACCTATCGCGAGGAGGAGGTCGGCCGCACGCACGAGCTGCGCGCGCTTCGCGGACGGCTCGAAAAGGAAGGCTCGTTGAGCGCCCTCGCGCTGGAGCGACTCACAGCCGCTACGGTTACGGAGATTGCGGAGCGCGTGCTCGGCGCGCGCGCCGATCTCGCTTCCCTGTGTACCGCGCTTTGGCAGCGCAGCGAAGGATTGCCGCTCTTTCTCGACGAGGCGATCCGCGCGCCCGAAGACGCTCCCAATACCGAGCCCCTCAACATCGCCGCGCGCCTCGAGCGGCTCGACGACGACGCGCGCGCGATGGTAGAGGTCGCCGCGGTCGCAGGTACGGGCTTCTCCGTCGAACTCGTGCGCGAGGTGTCAGGCTGGCCCGAGGCCGACGCGCTGCGCGCGCTCGATGCGCTCGTCGGCGCGCGGTTCTTGCGCGAGCCGCGAAGGAAGACTCGAAACGATTACGTCTTCTCGCATCACCTCGTGCACGCCGACGTCTACGAGCGCGTCGACGCCGCGGCCCGCCGTCGCCGGCACGCCGCCGTCGCACGCGCGCTCACCGAGCTCGCGAGCGATACGCTGGACGACGCCTCCGCCGAGATCGCGCGGCATCACGCGCTCGCCGGGCAGAACGACGAGGCCGGGCGCGCGTACGCGCGCGCGGCGCGGCGTGCGGGCGCGCTCTTCGCCCACGAAGAGGCCGTCGCGTACGCGGCGCGCTCCGTGGAGTGCTCGGCGGAGCCGGAGCAGGCCGCCGAGATGCACTTGTTGCGGCTGTACACGGCGTGGCCGCTTTCGTCCGATGCTCTGGCCGCCGATGCGATCGCTCAGCTTCGTCGCCTGCCCAAAAGCCCTCTTCAAACGATTATGTTCGAAATGCTGCGCGCCGAACGGGCACACTTTGCGCGTGATTTCACCGAGCACTGGGAGGCAACGCAGAACGCGAGCCGCGCGGCGAACGAACTCGGAGACGAATACCTCATGGCCTGCGTGCTGGACGCCATCGCGTTTGCCGAAACGAACCGCGGGCAATACGCCGCGGCGCAGGCTCACCACGAACGCGCGCTCGACATGATGCCGTCCAAAGATGAAAAGGCGGCGACGTCGCTGCCCTTCATGATCTCCGGGCAGGCCTTTACCTTACGCCGCTTCGACAAGGCACTGCCGCCCTCGCACGACCTGCTGCTCGCTGCTCGCCGTGAAGGCAATACCGCCAAGGAGGCCGAGGCGCTGATGAGGATGGCGTTGGGCTTAGCGGAGATCGGCGCGCTGGGTGAGGCCGAGCGCTATTTGTGCGAGGCCGACGAGGCGTATGCGAAAATCGCCGTCGAACGCGGCCGCATATGGGTGGGCGAGGGGCGTGCGAGGATCGCCGCCCGACGAGCGCAGTATGAGCGAGCGGCGTCGTTTTACGCAGAGCCGGAGCGCTTTGCCCGCAACAACCGGCAACACTTGGCCCTCTTGCGGGTGGTCAATGCCTGGGCGCTCGTCGACCTCTGCCGCGGCGAGGCGGAAGCCGCCGCGCGCCGGCTGGACGCGGACACCGCGCTCATCGCGCAACATTCCGACATCTGGGCGTGCCAGTGGCGAGTCTGGCGTGGGGTTGCAAGTGCCGAACTGGGCGACTCGGCGCGGGCCCAAGAAAACCTCGACCGCGCGATCGCCGATCTTGCCGAGCTTCCGGAGAGCGACATTTACGCTTACGCGGTCGCGTTCGCGACGCTGTATGCCGAGCACTTCGGCGAGACGAGCCGCGTCCGTGCTCTCGCCGCGGCTCTGGCCGCATCGCCGCCCGAATCGCTCGCGAAGACGGCGTTCCCGCATCTCCTGTGGTGGGCGAGAGGCGATCGGGCGCACGCGAGGGAGTCGTACGAAGCGCTCGTTGGCCTTATGGCACCCGACGACGCGCGCACCTACGCGCAAGTGCCATGGAACGCGCGTTTCTTACGCGGGGAATAGCCCGCCGGGACCTTGCGTGCGGCCGGTAGAAGAGGAAGCCGGGCGGCGCCGCGCGCCGGAGGAGGAATAATGGTCCGTTCGCTTATCTGCACGAGTCTGGCGGTTGCGATGGCGCTCGCGCTCGGCGGTCACGTTGGAGCCGTCACAGTGAACGGCACGGCAAAGAACGTGCCGTACGTGATCGGCTTCCACCCACTGCACTCTTCGCAGACGCCGTATCTCGGCCAGATGCACCTGAACTTCAACAACGGCATCATCAGCGGAACCTATACCGACCTCTCTATACGACCCGGCAGTCCTTTTGCGAACGCCCGCAACATTCCGGTCTCAGGCGGGCTCAGCGGCTCGCAGGTGATGTTTAAGATCAAGCTCATCACGTTCCGGGGAACGCTGGAGGGTGAGAAGATGAGCGGCAGCGCCACGATCCGCGGCAGCATCTACACGTTCGCCGCGCAGCAGGGCACGCCGGGCAGCGGGAAGCCCTAGGTTTCGTTAGTAGGCTAAAACGGCGTCGAGTGCCGGATCGCGCCGGGCCAGGTAGTCGGCAAACGTCCGCGGCGTATAGATCTGCGGAGCGATCGCCCAGCGCGAATCGACGGGCCAGCCGCTCTCCCAATAGAGGTTCGAGAGGCTCACGTTCACCTTACTGTAGGGCAGGCTGAAGAACCACTCCTCGCCCGGAGAGTTCGGCTTTCCGCCGGTCGGCTCGCCGACGAAGACGGCGTTGGTGTTGCGTTCGAAGTACGCCGCGGAGTTGAGCGCGGCGGAGAACGTGCGCGGCCCGATGATGATGAAGAGATGCCCCGGACGGTCGATCGTAACGTTGCGCATCACGAGATCGAGGAGGGGCCCGTTGAGGTAGGTATTGCCGCCGTTGTTCCAGCGCATGTCGAGCACGAGCTTGTCGACGTCGTCTGCATCCAGTGCCGATTGAATCTGCGCTGCAAACTGCGCGAGCGTCTCGCCGGGGAGATCGAGCACGCGGTTGTATTGAGCGTAGAGGAGCTTGTGCGGCGCGTCGTACGTTAGCCAGTTCGTCGCGTTCTTTTGCAGATAGAGCGGTGCGGGGGCCGGGAGCGTGTCGAAGAGATTGACCCAACCCTCGGGGCTGGGCAGTTCGTTCCAGATGTATGGGGCATCGGTGACCGTGGTTACGGCGGCGTCGGTTGTCGTGCCGTCGGGCCTTCCAAGGCGGAACGAGACGCGGTCGCTCCGTGCGGCGATGCCCAAGCCGTGGAGCAGCGCGGGATAGCGAAAATACTGTGGGAGAAAGGCCGCGATCCAGTAGTCGTTATCGCGGCTCAAATACGGCGCCATCCTTGCGATCACGCCCGACGTAGGATGGCCGTCGAAGGCCAGCACCTGCGCGCCGACCAGCGCGCGGTACTGCGGCTCCGCGGCCGTGATGAAGATTCCCTCGGCGAACGATTCGAACTTGAGCGGCAGCGTGTTGACGTACTCCGGACGCGGGCCGAGGCCCAGCTCGGTGTGCCCGTCCCCGAGACTGGCGATCAGGCGCATGAAAGCCAGCTCGATCTGCACGTCGTTCAGGCGCGGAATCCGATCGTAGATCGATTGAACCTGTGCGTCGAACTGGCTCTCGGTATGGAGCGCGCGTGAGACGAAGCGGTCGCCCGTGGTCGTTTTGAAAGGATGATAGGCGCGAACCTTGACATAGCGCGCCAGAAACTCGAGGTCGTACCGCCAGCCCTGCGTTCGCGTCATCTTCGAAGCGTCGACGATGCCCATTAGGGAATTGTAGTCGCTGCGGCCGTGCAGCCTCGCCAGTGCCGTGTCGGCTCGCGCCTCTTCGAGTTTGGGATAGCCCCAGCTCATCGCCTGCGTCAGCCAACGCATCGCCGAGGTGGTGTCGCCGGCCTGAGCGTAGGCGCGCGCGAGGTCGTAGGCGCAGTATGACGGCTGATCGGCGCGCAGTTCCAGTGCCTTCTGGTAGGCGGCGATCGCGTCCGCATAATCGCCGGCGCCGTAGCGAGAGTCCGCGAGGCGCTTCCAGACTCCGGGGTTGACGGGGTTGGCCGCGACGAGTTGCTGGTAAAGGGATGCCGCTTGGCCGAATTTGCCGGCATCGAACGCGGCAGCCGCGGCGTCGGCGTTCGCGCGATAGCCGGGTGTAGCGGCGAGCAGCAGGAGCATCGCGGCGCCACACCACGCAGCTCTCTTCATGTCAAGCCGATAGGTGCGAAGGGTCACGCGACGGCGCTCGCCTGCAGCCGCGCAGCGAATGAGGGAAAGCACCGGTCGGGACGACACGGCGCCTCTGATCCAGAAGTGGGGCGGCTGGGACACGCGCGATCGAGTTGCGACACGTGCGATGTACGCAACTAAGACACACGCTGTTTCACCGCTGCCTTTCTAAAAAAATATCAAGGGCCGGCAGCGAAGCGCTGCCGGCTCTCGATATTTAACGCAGACGCCCCTCGCAGGCGGTCCAGTCGATGTTGGCGACAAAGGCTTCGATATACTTGGACTTGTCGGCAGGCTTGTAATCCTTGAGCCATGCGTGCTCCCAGAGGTCCATCACGACGATCGGCTCGCAGCCGGCGAGGTGATGGAGATCGTGATCGCCGATCCACACGTTGAGCAGTCGTTTCGCGGCCGGGTCGTAGTAGAGCACGGCCCAACCGATTCCGCGCATGGCGCCAATCGCGGCGAAGTCTTTCTTCCAATCCTCGATGCTTCCGAATCCGCTGCCGATTACTTCATGCAAGCGGCCGGAGGATAGGTCGCGCGGCGACGTCGTGAGGTTGTCGAAATAATACTCGTGAAGCCGCATGCCGTCGAACTCCCAACCAAGACGGCGGACGAGTTCGGCGTAAGCCGGGTCGGCGCCGGAGTTCTTCTTTTCCGCGCGCAGCGAAGCGATGCGCTCGTTGAGACCGTTAGCGTTCTTAACGTAGCCTTCGTAAAGGCCGAAGTGGAGCTCGAGCGTCTGGTCAGAGATGCCTTGGAGGCCCGAGAGCGTCCATTTCCGGGCGACGTAAGGGGCCGTAGTTATCGTATCCATACAATCCCCATTTGTACCCAAGAGTCCGGTGCGGTCAACCACTTTAGGCGGCGGCCGGTCGCACGACATCGACGAGTTGGAGAAGATACTCGCCGGGCTGTTCCAGCATCGCCATGTGTGCGGAGCGCGAAAAAGTCACGAACCGTTTTCGTGGAGCCCGGACGCGGGCGAACCACTCTTTGACGACGGGGTATGACGTCTCGTAGTCGTGGCTTCCTTGAAAGATGAAGATCGGGCACGCGAACTCCGTGGCCGATTCGAAGTTCGTGCGTTCGACGACACCGATGAGGTGATTCAGCGAGAAGAGGCTTCCGTCGTCGGCGAGGCGGATGTCGCGGCCGGTGTAGTCGGGAGAGAACTGCCAGGCGTCCCCGTCGTAGTCGAAATTCGTCCTGCCATAGGTCAGGCCGCCGTAGTAGACGAGCCACTTGCGCTGGACGCCGATGCGTTTGACGGTAAGCGTGCCGATTGGACCGGGATAGGGTGCGATCGTTCTCAGCTCGGCGATGGCGGCGCTGTTGTGATGCAGCGTTGCCTGCCGCAGTGCGAACTCGTAGCCCTCGGCTTCGCTACGCTGCGTGTCGATCATCTGGCCGGTTCCAACATAACCGTACAGCCATTCGGGGTGGCGGCGCGCGAGTTCCAAGCCGAGGTACGATCCCCACGAATGCCCGAGTGCAAAGAGCTTTCTTTGGCCCAAGTGTTCGAGCAGAAAGCGCACGACGAATTCCGTGTCGGCGATCATCTGTTGCGCCGTCATCGTGGGCGCGATCGTCGCCGGGTCGTTCGAAGCGTAGGTCTTTCCGGCCCCGCGTTGATCCCACTGGACCACGGTAAAGAAGTCCTCCCAGGGCGATTGAAACGTCCAGCTCTCCGGCATCGTCGGCGAACCAGGCCCGCCGTGGATGTAGAGCAGCACTGGATTGCTGAGGTCGCGCCCGCGAATAGAGAGCCACTGCGTGCAGCCGTGGACGTCGATACTGCGCAGTTCTTCGATGCCGTCGGGCGAGACGATCTTTTGATTGACCGCGATGACGTGCCGAACGTATTCGTGAGATACTTCCGCGGTATGCGTCGCAGCCTGCGCGGCGCTCGGCATCAAGGACACCGCGGGAAGGGGCAGTGCGCGAAGGAAATGAGTGCGGTTCATTTACCGAGCTACGCTAGCGCCGGCGCCTTTGTTTCGCCGCGAAAAGACGGCTGAGGGGTGCCGCCCATAGCATTCGCCTTCATACTTTTCTCACGGGTTAGAGTGAGGATGACGGGTATGGGGCGCGTTCTGACATTGGCGTGGATCTTCTGCCTCGCCGCGTGCGTTGGGCACATGCCCGGCGCCGTACCGGTGCCGCAACAAGCGGCTGGGATGTCGCGGATAAAACACGTCGTCTGGATCATGCAAGAGAATCGCAGCTTCGACGATCTTTTTCAAGGGTATCCCGGCGCCGACACGAGCCCAACCGGCGAGGATTCGCACGGGAACACCATCGCACTGGCGCCGATCTCGTTTACGGCCGGCTACGATCTCGATCACTCCTCAACGTCATTCTTCAGAGATTGCAACGGCACCGGCAGCATTCCGGGCACGGATTGCCGGATGGACGGCTTCAATCGCGAGCAGCGCTACTACTGTTACCATCATCGCTGTCCGCCGCACGCTCAGTACGGCTACGTTCCGCACTCGGAGACGCGCCTCTACTTCGAAATGGCGCACCAGTACACGCTGGCGGACCGCATGTTTGCATCCCACCTCGACCTCAGCTACGTTTCCCATCAGTACATGATTGCCGGTCAGGCGAACGGAGCGGTCGACTATCCCGACAGCGTGTGGAGATGCGAGCCGGGCAACATGATCGGCACGCTGACCGACCGACGAACCTACGGCCCCAACATTCCCGTCTGTCAAAACTACCGTACGCTCGGCGACGAGCTCGATGACGCCGGCCTGAGCTGGCGGTTGTATAGCGCCACGAAGTCGTCGCAGTGGGTCGCCTATGGGTCGATCCGCCGCATCCGTTTCGGGCCGGATTGGAAGCGGAACATCGTCGGTTCTCCGTCGCAGGTGATCGTCGACGTCGCCCACGGGCGCCTCGCCGACGTCACCTGGGTAACGCCGACGTGTCAAAACTCCGATCACGCCGCTTGCGGGAGCGCGACTGGCCCCCAATGGGTAGCCAGCGTCGTGAACGCGATTGGCGAGAGCCCCTATTGGAACTCGACGGCGATCTTCGTCATGTGGGACGAATGGGGCGGCTGGTACGATCACGTGCCTCCGCCGCACTTGGATTTCGATGGCCTGGGCTTTCGCGTACCGCTCCTGGTCATTTCGCCCTTCGCCAAACGCGGCTACGTTTCGCACGTGCAATACGAACATGGCAGCCTGCTAAGGTTCATCGAAGACCGGTTCGGGCTCGCACAGATGGCGGCGAGCGACGCGCGAGCCAACTCCCCGGCCGGCGATTGTTTCGACTTCACCCAGGCGCCGCGCGCATTCCAACCCTTCGGAAAGCCATTGACCATGCGCCAGACGCTCGAAATGCAGAAGCACGAAACCACGCAGATACCGGACGTTCAGTGAACCGCCTGGCGAATCGCTAGGCTACTGCGATAATGCGGGCCACAGGGGGCCGGTCGGTAGCGCGAACCAGATCAGCCCGTTCCACGTAGGCTTCGCTCCGTTGCTCAGCGCCTCTTCGGCGTAGAGCATGATAAAGCGCGTCACATGGTAGGAAACGTCGATGTTTCCGATCTGCGTATGGTTACCAAGGCCGTCGTTCGTGAACTGTTCTCCTACCGACACGAGGCCGCGCTGGCCGATATTGTCGTAGAGTTCGTACGACACGCCATTGCTGCCGGCCGGCGGGGCGCCCATGCCTGGGTTGCCATCGTGATTCATCTGGTAGGTCGCGAGAAAGCCGGGAACGCCGTTGACGGGATCGCGCTGTGCGTAGAACGCGTTGGTGTAGTATTGGTCGAAGCCACCTTCGGACAACGGCCACGAACCGCGGGCGCCGTAATAGCCGATCTCGAGCGGATTACCGCGATTTGCATAGGCGACCTTATATTGCAGGGTCTTGTCCTGCGTCGAGTCATAATCGTTGAAGCCCGCCCAGTCGGCGCTCGAGGTAACGTAGGCGACTTCCGCGTCGAGCGAACCCGGCATATACGCAAACTTGTACCCCCAGCGATTTGCGTCGAGCTCGTAGGCGTGCTCGCCGACCGTGATCTCCGCTGAAGAGTTGACGGAGAGGCCGCTGACATCGAACCATTGGCTGAACTCCGACGGCGCCGGCACTTCGAGCTTACCCATAAAGATATGCCCCGCGCCGTTGAAGAAGTTGTTGTAGGCGACCCAGGCGGTATCGAGACCTCCCGCTTCGCTCGCCTGCCAAATCCACTGCTGCACGTGATAGGTCCATTCACTGTTGGTCGTGCCGAATGCGCCGTCGGCGTGCAATCCAAGGCTTCCGATGTCCCAAGCAGCCGGCCCCGGCGCCTGTTGCGAATAGCTTATGGGATAGTCGACCCACACGGGCGACTCACGTTCCAGCACGTGCGGGTTTAGCCCGGCGTATCCCGTTCTCTGAACGTAGCGGCCATAGGCGTTGAGCGCCGGGACTTGAATGTGGCATTCATTGCACTTAACGCCATAGGCCTGGGCGAAGTTCGGCATCGCCTGCGCGGGTTCGCCGGTCGCAAGAACCGTCGCGACGGAGAGCGCGAATACGCACGAGGCATCGCTAACCTTCCGCATGTTCACCCTCCCTACGCTATAGCGCGTTATTGAAGAACGCGCGAACGAATCTTCTCAATCTCTTCTTTATTCGAGTGTGGCCGCGGAAAGGTCGCAGAATTGAACCGTCGAAATCTTCAGCGTTGAAAGTCAACGAAAAGCTGCTCTTTCTTTCCGGCGTCATCGTCCTCGCGGCGTTCGTGGCCGCCTCTTACGCCAAGGTTTTGGGCGCGCAGACACCCGACGGGAAGGCAATATTTCTCCTAAACTGCGCCGTTTGCCACGGCGCGGCCGGCCGGGGAGGAGGCCCATATCCGCCGCTGGCCCATAACGAGGTCGTCAACGCGGTCGATAGTGCCGGCATAATCCAAACCGTCCTCAACGGACGAACGGGTCCCATCACGGTCGGGGGAGTCCAGTATGGTGGCAATATGCCGTCCTGGCGCGGGCAGCTTTCGGATGCCCAGATCGCGGCAGTACTTACCTACGTTCGGACCGCTTGGGGAAATGGTGCGCCCGCCGTTTCGGAGGATCAGGTCGCCGCTGCACGATCCCCTGAAGCGCTCAGTGGCGCTGCAATCTTCGCGGCGAGGTGTGC
>DASZGC010000030.1:0-18888 GCA_035939175.1 Candidatus Cybelea sp.
GATCGTTCCGTCTTTGGCGTAGGCCGCCAGCACGCGCCCTTGCTTGAGGACGTCGGGCTTGCTATAGACGTGGCGATCGTTGTAGAGAATCGGAATCTGGCCCGAAGGCGGGCTGCCAAAGTCGGGCGAGCTTGCCTGGGCGACTGGCGTGGCCTGTG
Organism: Candidatus Cybelea sp.; assembly: GCA_035939175.1. Taxonomy (GTDB): domain Bacteria; phylum Vulcanimicrobiota; class Vulcanimicrobiia; order Vulcanimicrobiales; family Vulcanimicrobiaceae; genus Cybelea. The sequence goes on from DASZGC010000030.1 coordinate 159, forward strand.
TTTCCGCCAGTGCCATCGGCGTGCCGGCCGCAACTAGAGCCGCCGCCAAGAGACCAGCGCGGACTAAAGTGCATGACACGATGATGGATACTCCTTACTTGAGAGGAGGGTCGTGCTACCTAGTCTAGCGCTCGCTTATTAAGGTCTTCTTAAGTGACGTTATTACCATCTTAGCCGTAGCGACCGGTGATATAGTCCTCGGTCCGCTTGTCTTTCGGCTTGGTAAAGATCGTCGACGTCGTGTCCGTTTCCAGCAGCTCTCCCATCAAGAAGAAGGCCGTGTTGTCGCTGATGCGTGCCGCCTGCTGCATCGAGTGCGTGACGATGACCACCGTGTACTCTTTTTTCAAGCCGTCGATCAGGTCTTCGATCTTGCTTGTGGCGATGGGATCGAGCGCCGAGGCGGGCTCGTCCATGAGGATCACCTCGGGGTCGACCGCCAGGCACCGGGCAATGCAGAGGCGCTGCTGCTGGCCGCCGGAGAGTGCCATCGCCGACTTGTCGAGCCGGTCCTTTACCTCATCCCAGAGGGCCGCGCGCCGCAGGCTGCGCTCGCAGATCTCCATCAGCGCGCGCTTGTCCGTCTCTCCGTGGAGCCGCGGGCCGTACGCGACGTTGTCGAAGATCGCCTTCGGAAACGGATTCGGTCGCTGGAAGACCATGCCGATGCGATAGCGGATCGTGACGGGATCGATGTCGGCGGCGTAGATGTCGCGCCGGTCGAGCAGCACGCGCCCTTCCACGCGCGCGCCGGGCGTCAGGTCGTGCATCCGGTTGAGGGCGCGAATGAACGTCGACTTCCCGCAGCCCGAGGGACCGATCAGCGCCATCACACGATTGACAGGAACGGCCAGCGACGCATTCTTGATTGCGCGGAACGACCCATAGTAGACGTCGAGGCTCTCGACGCTCAGCTTGATCTCGGTCGCGCGCGGCGGGGCTACGGTGCTGGCATGCATCGGGAGGGGCCTGTTCGGCGTCGCCATTCTCCGGGCCCGTCGGCGGTTAAGGGCCGTTAAGATTCGCGCTTGATGCGCATAATCGGCAGGCGAATCGTGAAGGCCGTCCCCCGGCCAAGCATGGACTCGGCCGAGATCGCGCCGCCATGGGCATCGACGATGCCCTTGACGATCGCAAGCCCCAGTCCGGCGCCGCCGCTGCCGCGCGTTCGCGACCGATCCACGACGTAGAAACGCTCGAAGATATGCGGCAGGTCGCGATACGGGATGCCTTCGCCGGTGTCGCGCACGCGAATCATCGCATCGCTGTCGCGCGCGTCGAACTCGACGCGAATCCGGCCGCCGCGCGCCGTGTGCCGCAGCGCGTTGTCGATGAGGTTCACGAAGACTTGCGCGAGGCGGTCGGGATCGGCCTCGACGCGCACCGGCCGCATCGCATTGAGCTCCAGCGACACGCCCTTGTTCGAAGCCTGCTGCTCGAACGAGGCGACGATCGGGCGCGCGACGTCTTCGAGGTCGACGTCGCGTAGCGAGAGCTGCAGCTGGCCCGACTCCGCGCGCGCCTGTTCTAAGAGCTGACCGACGAGCGCGGTGAGACGATCGACCTGAGCGAGCGCCTGCGGCACGAAGAGGTCCCGAGCCTCCTGTTCGGGTGCCTCAAGCACCGTTTCCAGCATCAGCTTGATCGACGAGAGCGGCGTGCGCAGCTCGTGCGATACGTTCGACAGGAACTCCTTGCGCGCGCGGTCGAGTCGCACGATCGCGGTCTGCTCGTCGGAGAAGACGACGACGCGGCGCGCCTCGGGTTCGCCGTCGGCGAGCGGATAGATCGAGATGCGAAAGATGCGCTGGCCGCCCGCGCCCTTGATCGTGAGCGGCGCGACCGAAGCTTCGCCGCGAAGAGCGTCGGCGATGCGTCGTTCCACCTCGATATTCGGCACCGCCTCGATTACGTGCATCGCAATCGCGCGCACCGGGTCGAAGCCGAACGTGGCACCCGCGGCGGCATTCGCGAACTCGACGTGATAGGTGCGGTCGACGATGATGATCCCGATCGGCAACGCGCGCACCAGCGGCGCGAAGACGCTCTCGGCTGGGGCCGGCGGAGGTGGCGGAGTCGCGGCAACGGCCGGAGGACCCGCCGCGGCGGGCGGCGGCTGCGCCTGGAGACGCGCCCGAAAGCGCGCGGCCGCAAAGCCGAGCGCGATGCCGGCGGCCAGCGCGAGCGGCGCCCACTCGATCGGCGTCAAGCCTTGAACATGTACCCCCGGCTGCGAACCGTCAGAATGTGGCGCGGGGTACGGGAATCTTCCTCGATCTTCTCGCGCAGCCAGCGGATGTGCACGCTCACCGTCTGCTGCTCGCCTTCGAAATCGTAACCCCACACCTTGTCGAGGAGCGTCTGCCGGGTTACCACGCGCCCCTGGTTCTCCATCAGAACGCGCAGCAAGCCGAACTCCTTCGGAGCGAGCGCGACGTCCTTGCCGCGAACCGTCAGTTGCTGGCGCGATGGATCGAGAACGATCTCGCCGAGCGCGATCGCTTCCTCGTGCCCGGGAGCGATGGAGTTCTGGCGCCGCAGCCGTGCCTTGACGCGCGCCAAGAACTCGTGCAGCGCAAAGGGCTTGGTGACGTAATCGTCGGCTCCCAGCTCGAGCGCGAGCACCTTGTCGATCTCCTGATCCTTTGCCGTGAGCATGATGATCGGCACCGGACTGAACTTCCGGATCTCTTTGCAGGCCTCGACGCCGTCGAGCACCGGGAGCATGATGTCGAGCACGATCAGGTCGGGCTGTTCGCGCTGCGCCATCGCGATCGCCGAGCGGCCGTCGCCGGCGGTGACGACGGCGTAGCCGCTGCGCTCGAGATTGAAACGCAGCGTCTGCAGGATCGCCGACTCGTCGTCGACGACGAGAATCTTTTTGTTGAAGTCGGGACCTTTGATCGAAACGCCGCCGCGCGGCGCTTTAAGTTCCGCTATTCCGTTCATAGGCTTTTGCAATCGCGCTGTAGTCCAGCGCGCCGTCTCCCCGCGCCAAGCTGCTCGTGTAGAGTTGAAACGCCAGCCCCGTGGCCGGCATCGGAAGATTCGCAGAACGAGCCGCGTCGAGCGCGGCCGCGAGGTCTTTACGTAGGAGCTTGAGCGCAAAGCCTCCTTCGAAGTTCCCCGCAAGCCACGTTTTCGGCAGCCATTTTTCCAGGACGTAATTCGACGCCGTCGCCGAGGCCAGCACCTGCCGCACCGCATCCAAGTCCGCGCCGGCCTCTTTGGCAAACGAGAGCGCCTCGACGTTGGCGATCATGACGTTGGCGATGATCACCTGATTGACGAGCTTCACGGTCTCGCCCATGCCCACGGGTCCGAGGTGGTGCGGCGTGCCCATTGCCTCGAGCACGGGCTTCGCGCGAGCGAAGGCTTGCGGGGTGCCGCCGGCCATGATGGCGAGCGTACCGTCGGCCGCGCGGACGGGTCCGCCGCTGACCGGCGCATCGACGAAGGCGACGCCAATCTCGTCTAGCCGCTCCGCAAAACGGCGTGACGCTACTGGTGAGATCGTCGACATGTCGATCACGAGCAGCCCGGCTTTTGCGCCGGCGGTCACGCCGGCGGAGCCGAAGAGCGCCTCCTCGACCTGCGGCGCGTCGGGGACGCAGAGCACCACGGCGTCGGCCGCCGCGGCAAGCGCGGCCGGATCCTTGGCCTCGCTCACGCCGTCGGCGCGCAGGCGTTCGAGCGCTTCGCGATTGTGGTGGACGCTCGCGGCAACCTCGAATCCCGCTCGGCGCAGCGAGCGTGCCATCGGCTCACCCATCGCTCCCAAGCCGATAAACCCGAGCCGCGTAATCACGAGCGGCCCTTTGGGCGCCGCCTCAGGATAACCTTCGGGGGGCGGCGAAGGCCGCGCCACTATGACCGCAACCGCCGACAAACGGATCGTTCGCCCCACGTTCGACGAGATGGACCTCTCGATTGGGAAGCGCACCCGCCTTCATCGCTTGATGTACGAACACGGGCCGGCCAACGGCACGCTGATGATGCTCCCGATCGATCAGGGTCTCGAACACGGGCCCGTCGACTTCTTCGACAACCCCGACGCCCTCGACACGAACTGGATCTACCGCCTGGCGGTCGAGGGGAACTTCTCCGGCATCGCACTGCACGTCGGCTTGGCGGAAAAGTATCAGAAAGCGTACGCCGGCCGAGTGCCGCTCCTGCTCAAAGTCAATGGCAAGACGAACATCCCGTCCGACGACGACGCCTTCAGCCCGCTCACCTCGTCGGTCGAAGACGCGGTCAGACTCGGCGCCGACGCCGTCGGCTACACGCTCTACGTCGGCAGCCCGTCGCAAGAGGTCGACATCGCGCAGTGCAACGAGGTACGCCGCGAGTGCGAACGCTACGGGATGCCGCTCGTGGTCTGGGCCTACCCTCGCGGCGCGGCCATCAAGGCGAAGGGCGGCATCGATTCGCTCTTCGCGGTCGATTACGCGGCGCGCGTGGCCTGCGAGCTGGGCGCCGACGTCATCAAGCTCAACGAGCCCGTGTGGAAGGCCGACGACGCCGCGAAGCTGCCCAAGCCGTATAACACGCTATCCTTCGACGACGTCGAGGGATTGCGCAAGGTCGTGCGCTCGGCGGGGCGCAGCCTCGTGCTCGTTTCGGGCGGCAGCAAGATGGGCGACGAGCAGACCGTTCACAAAGCGCACATCGCGATGGCGGCCGGCTGCGCGGGATTGATCTTCGGCCGAAACATGTGGCAGCGCAAATGGGATGCAGCCATGAGTATGGCATCCAGCATTCACGAAGTTCTAAAGGACTACGGCCAAAACCAATAACGAGAACGCCCTGTCATCCCCAGCGCAGTCGAAGGACGAGGCCCCGGCGTTTAGTGCTTGGCGCAGTCCGAGCAGGCGTAGCTTACGGCGCCGCCATGATGCTGGGCGACCATCTGGTCGCGGGGACCGCGGCGGCCGCACTGCGCGCACGAATAGGTTTCACCCGACGTAGGAACGGGCGAAACCGGTGCGCACTCGCGCCGCTTCGCGAAGTAAAATATTCCGTAGATCACGATGCCGATCACCAGCGGCGCCCACGCGAAGAACGTATTGAAGGTGTCGGTCGAAACGGTCGGGCTCATGCCTTCTTGAAATACTCGGCGTTGATCTGCGTGAACGAATCCCACTTTTCCGGCACGTCGGAATCGGCGAAGATCGCCTCGACGGGGCAGGCCGAAACGCACGCCCCGCAATCGATGCAGACCTCGGGGTCGATGTAGAGCATCTCGTCTTCATCCTTGCCGTGAATGCAGTCGACCGGACAGACGTCAACGCAAGACTTATCCTTGGTGCCGATGCACGGTTCGGTGATCACGTAGGCCATGTCGATTCAGCTTCCCCCGACGTCCCGCGGCGACCTTCAGGCGGTGGTGCGGCCCCGCAGCGCGCGCAGGATCCATAGCAGAACGACCGCGCCGATCAAGGCACACACCATGCTCGGCAGGTTGAAACCGGTAACGCCGACGTGACCGAAAAAGCCGTAGACCCAACCGCCGATTACCGCTCCGATGATGCCGACGATGATGTCGCCGACCACCCCTCCGGGGCCCTCTCCGGGAACGATCCAACGCGCGACCAAGCCAACGACGAGCCCAAAAACAACCCAGAAAATAATTGCGCCTAACATAGCATCCTCCTCGCTTCGATCATCACGATGCCTTTCGGCAGCACCGCCGGACAGGTGGCGAGCGTCCAAACGGTGGACCTTACGATATTATGAAGCGTTCATTCTTATGCCTGCTCGCGGCCTTTGCCGTAGCGAGTTCGCCGGCTGCCGCGGCGCAGCCCGGAACGACCGAAATTACCGCGGCGGGAACGGGCAGCATCACGCTCTCGCCCGACGTCGCGACGGTCTCCGCCGCAATCGAGACCAATGCCCTTAACGCGCAAGATGCCATTAACGACAATAATCGCATCTATGCCAACGTCGTCCCGGCGATCGAGAAGGCCGGCGTCGCTCGCGACGACATCGCGCTCTCGTCGTATTACGTGAACTACAACCCGCCGCCTCGGGCGGCGCCTCCGACCACCAACGAGCGGTACGGCTATACGGTCTCGCGCGCGTTCTCGGTCAAAGTTCGCGACATCGGCAAGGCTGGAGCGGTAAGCGACGCCTGCATCGGTGCCGGCGCGACGGCGATCAACGGCGTTTCGTTCGGCCTCTCCGATCCCAACGCGGCACGGGCGAAGGCGATTGCCCGAGCCGAGGCCGACGCTCGCGCCAATGCCGAGGCGATTGCCGGCGCTGCCTCTCTGCGCGTGATCTCGATCAAGAGCATCGAGCTGCTGGGCGGCGGCGCGCTTCCGGGGCCGATGCTGATGGGCAAAGCGGCGACCACCGAGTTCGACCAGTCCAACGTCAGCGTGACGGTCTCGGTCTCGGTGGTCTTTCTGGCACAGCCCTAATCCCGGAGGCAAGCGGCCGAAACCCCACGACCGAGGCCGCGGTAGAGTACAGCGATGACAACGACTTGCCAGAACTGCGCCGCACGACCGGCGGTAACCTCACTTGGCGGACGGCAGCTCTGCACGCTCTGCGCGCAGAAGCGCACCGCGGCGAGCGCCCTTCCGTTCGTCGGCGCGGCGATCGCGGCGGCCGGCCTCATCGCCGGCTCCGCGCTGCTCGCCGACAAGCTCCAGGGCGGCGGCGATTCGCCGCTCGAGGGATTCAACCGGCGCCTGCGCGGCGGTACGCCGACGCTGGCCGCCTACTCGCGCGATCTCACGCAACTCGCACGCGACGGAAAGCTCGATCCCGTGATCGGGCGCGATACCGAGATCGAACGCGTGATCTCGATCCTCGCGCGCCGCAGCAAGAACAATCCGTGTCTCGTCGGCGAACCCGGCGTCGGCAAGACGGCGGTCGTCGAAGGCCTTGCGCAGCGCATCGCCGCCGGGAAAGTTCCCGAAGCGCTCAAGGGAAAGCGGCTGCTCGCGCTCTCGCTGGGCCCGCTCGTGGCCGGCACGAAGTATCGCGGCGAGTTCGAAGGACGCGTGAAACGCATTCTCGACGAGGTCAAGCGCAGCGCGCGAGACGTCGTGCTCTTCATCGACGAGCTGCATACGCTAGTCGGAGCGGGCGCAGCCGAAGGCGCACCTCTCGATCTCAGTTCGATGATCAAGCCGGAGCTGGCCCGCGGCGACCTGCAATGCATCGGGGCGACGACCTTCGACGAGTACCGTAAATACGTCGAGTCCGACGCCGCGCTCGAACGGCGCTTCCAACCGGTTATGGTCGAGGAACCGACGATCGAGCAGACGATCGAGATCCTTCGCGGCCTGCGCGAGCGTTACGCGGTGCACCATCGCGTGAGCATCGACGACGAGACGATGGAAGCCGCGGCGCAGCTAGCCGCGCGCTACATCGCCGACCGTTTCCTCCCCGATAAAGCGATCGACTTGATCGACGAGGCCGCGGCTTCAGTTGCGCTCGGCAACCGAGGTGCGGTCGCGATGCCGTCCGTCACCCCGCAGGACGTTGCTGCGGTGGTCACGCGCTGGACGGGAATTCCGCAGAGCGCGATGACCGATTCGCAGGCGACGCGGCTGCTCGAGCTGGAGACGCTGCTGAGCGAGCGAGTCATCGGTCAGGAGCGTGCGATCGCGTCGGTCTCCAACGCGATCCGGCGGGCGCGCACCGGGCTGCACGACCCGCGCAAGCCGCTGGGCACGTTTCTCTTCCGCGGATCGAGCGGCGTCGGCAAAACCGAGCTCGCCAAAGCGTTGGCCGAGGCGCTCTTCGGCAGCGAAGCCGCGCTCGTGCGCGTCGATCTTTCCGAATTCACCGAGCCGCACACCGTCTCGCGTCTGCTTGGCGCGCCTCCGGGATACGCCGGCCACGACGAGGCCGGACAGCTCACCGAACCGGTGCGGCGGCGGCCGTACTGCGTGGTACTCTTCGACGAACTCGAGAAGGCGCACCCCGACGTCGCGGCGATCCTGCTGCAAATTCTCGACGAAGGCCGCGTTACCGATGCAAAAGGACGCACCATCGACTTCCGCCACGCGCTGATCGTGCTCACGACGAATCTCCAAGCCGACGAGATGCCGCTCGCGCTGCGCCCCGAGCTGCTCGACCGCATCGAGGAGATCGTCTCCTTCGAAGAGCTGGGAATGCCGCAGATCGAAGCAATCGTCACCGTGCACGTCGACGCCCTCGCGCAGCGTTTGGGCGCGCGCAACGTCACCCTCGAACTCTCCGACGAAGCGCGTTTCTATCTCGCGAGGGTCTCGATGAGCGCCGGCAGCGGCGCGCGCTACGTCGCGCGCACCGTCTCGCACTACGTCTCGACCCCGCTCTCCACGGCGCTCCTGCGCGGCGAGCTGCGCGAAGGCTCGGCCGCGCTCGTCACGCTCGAAGGCGACGCGCTGCAGGTGCGGGCAGCATAGCTCCTGTCAGTTACGGCAAAACTGCCGCACCCGCGTTGGTCGCGGGCGATAGTGCCAGCCCTTGCGGTAAGTTGATTCCGTTGCTTAGCGTCGTCCATGAGACGTTCGCGTACGGCGGGGCGTACACCGACACCGTGTTGTTTCCGTAGTTCGCCACGTAGAGGTTGCCGAGCGCGTCGAGCGCGAGCGCGGTCGGCTGGCTCAGACCGCCGGAGATCGTCGTGGGGGCTGCAGCGTAGGGCGCAACGTACTCGGTGACCGTGTTGGCGCCTTGGTTGGGCACGAAGAGGCTCGCGGTTCCGCTCAGAGCGATCGCGCCCTGCTCGTTGATGCCGTTCGTGATCGTGACGACCGGCGCGCTCTGGTTGGAGAACGGCGGCGAGTACTCGACGACGGAGTTCGGCGTGGAGTTGAGATTCGCGACGAACAGATTTCCGTGCGCGTCCAGCGCCAACGAATTCGGCGCGCTCAAGCCCTTCGAGATAACCGTCGGCGCGCCGTTGTAAGGCGGCTGATAGATCGTCACGGTGTCGGCCGCCTCGTTGACGACGAAGAGATCGGAGGACGGGTCGACGGCGAGGCTCACCGGATCGCCGATGCCGGCGGTCAGCGTCACCGCCGGAGGCCCGTTGTAGGGCACCGCGTAGATCGTGACCGTGTTACTGCCGCTGCCGTTGGCGACGAAGAGATTGCCGCGCGAGTCGACGGCGAGCGCCTGCGGACGATTGATGCCGCTGACGATCGTCGTCGCCGCGGTGGCGTAGGGCGGCACGTACTCGGTCACGCTGTTGGGCTGATTGGCGACGAAAAGATCGCCGGCGACGTCGAACGCCAGCGCTTGCGGGCTCGTCACGGCGCTCTGCACGCTGACGATGGGAGCGCTCTGCGCGTTGACGTAGAGCGTGACGCTGTTGGCACCGGCGTTGGCGACGGCCAGCGTCTGACGCACGTCGACGCGCATGCTGCCCTGACACGTGGCGCCGGCCTGGGCGCACGGATTCCCCATGCCGAGATACGACGCCGTCGCGCGCAGGAGCGCCGTGCTCGCATTCGGTTGGCCGCCTGGGGTGAGATAGAACAGATTGGGCGCAGCGTTGTTCGCTTGCGCCACCGCCAGCGCGAGCGCTCCTCCCGCTTGCGTGAGCGTGAACGTGCTCGCGCCGCCGCCGACGATGACGTTCTGATTTTGGTCGAGCGCCTCGACGAGAACGGGATGGCGGCCGGCTCCGTACAGGTCGAGTCCCCCTTGCGCGTTGACCGCGCTCATCGCTGAAGCGGGCACGACCGTCAGCTGGGCCGGTACGCCGCCGGTGGTCAGTGCGAAGAGGTTCGGAGCGTTGGGTGTGACGGTGAACGCCACGGCCGTCGGCGACGCCGCGTTGGGAGGGCCGACCGTTCCGCTATACGTGCCCGCCGGCAGCGCGAGCGAGAGCTGACAGCTGGTGCCGCCGCTCGCCGGCGCGCAGCCGCTTGCGTTCGGCCCGACCGTTACGGTCTGAGCGATCGGCGACGGTCCGTTGATGTTGATCGCCAGCACTTGCGCGCCGGGCGGCGGCGGGGCGGTCGGACCCGACGGCGTCGGGATCGCGGGCGGCGGGTTTCCCCCGAATATCTGCGCGCCGCCGGGGCCCGTTCCGGGAGCCGGAGGGCCGCCGCCTACCGGCTGCATCGGCACGGGATTTCTATTGAATGCGCCCGGCGTCGCCGCCGGCACGAAGATGCGCACCACGGCGTTGCCCACGCCTCCCCCGTTGGAGGCACCACCGTTCGACGCGGGCATCATCACGCCGCCCTGTGCTCCGCTGCCGGTGCATCCGGCAGTAGCGACAGTGACCAGCGTTGCGCTCAAGCTCAACGCTAGCGGTAGGCGGATGCGAGCGTTCACGTTACTCCAAAAGACGCTCTGCCGCGCTGCGCATCTCCGCCGCCGACATCTCGCCGATGACGATCCGCGCAACGTTTCCACTCCGATCGATGAAGACGTGAACGGGCAGACCGTTCACGCGATACTGATCGCGCAACGTGCCCGAATCGACGACGACGGGATAGACGAGGTGGTGCTCTTTGCGAAATTGCGCCGCTTTGGTTGCATTCTCGAGAATGTCGACGCCGACGACTTGCAAACCGCGCGGGCCGAGCGTGCGCTGGAGGTCGTTGATGTCCGGGGCCTCCTCGTTGCACGGTTCGCACCACGTCGCGAAAAGATTCAAGTAGACCGCTTTGCCGTGCAGGTCGGAGAGCGAAAGCTTCGATCCCCCCAGGGTCTGCTCGGTCCAGGCCGGCGCGGGCTGCCCGACGTGCGCGACCTGCGGGGCGGCAGCCGTCGCGCTGCCGCTGGCGCCGGAGCGCGCGCAGGCCGCCAGCGCGCAGGCGCAGAGGAAAGGAAGTGCTTGCGGCCGCCTACCCATAGCTGGGGTAGCCGACCGCTACGACGTCGCGCTCCATCTGGGCGATCAGTTCGCCAACGCTCGGGAAAAGCCGCTGTTCGCGCACGTAGCGGAGGTCCCGCAGCGACAGCTCCCGCCCGTAGACGGTGTAAGGGAAATCGCGCAGCCAGGCTTCGACCGTGCGCGACTGCGAGCCGAACTGCGGATTGTCGCCAACCGAGACCAGGGCCGCGTAGTCGCGCCCGTCGTAGCGCGCCGTCGCCGAGTAGACCCCGTCGGGAGGGATCAGTTTGTCGGGCACGCGCAGGTTCGCCGTGGGGAAGCCCAGCCGGTGGCCGCGGCCGGCGCCCAGTTCGACGATGCCGCGCAGTTCGTAGCCCGTGCCGCCGAGCAGACGGTCCGCGCTATCAAGGTCACCGCGCGCGATCAGCGCGCGGATGCGCGTGCTCGAGACACGTTCGCCACCCTCGCTTACCGGCTCGACCGGCGCGAAGCGCACGCCGCGCTCTGCGCAGAATGCGCGCATGAGGCCGGCGTCGCCGGCTCGCTTGTGTCCGAAGCGAAACGTGCCTCCCACGACGATCGCCCCAACGCTCAGGCGGTCGACCAGCAGTTCGAGAAAAGCCCCCGGTTCCAGCGTCGCGATGCGGTCGTCGAAGTCGACGAAGAAACACTCCTCGAAACCCGCCGATGCAAAGAGGCAGAGCCGCTCTTCGGGCGTGTTGATCATCGGCGGCTCCGTGCCCGGCCGCAGATGCACCGCGGGATGACGCGCGAACGAAAGAACCCCGGAGCGCCAGCCGGGGCGGCGCAGGCGCAGCGCCGTGCGCGCGATTTCGCGGTGTCCTAAATGGAAGCCGTCGAAGAAGCCGATGGCGATCGCCAGCGGCCTCTTGCTCTCACGCGCCATCTCGTGATGCAGGATCACACGAAGACCTTGCGCGGCGCCAGCAGCGTTCCCAACGCTTCGCCGACGCCGACCAGCGTGCGCGACTCGTCGCGCACGAACACGTGTCGGCCCACCGCCCCTTCCGGCAGCGGAACCACGCGACCCGCACGAAAATCGGCCGAACCGCGTAAATCCAAAACGATCGTCGGAAACGGAATGATGTGTTCGGGCGCGATCAGCGCTCGCTCGGGATCGTGCGCCACCTCGTCGATCGTGCGCGCCTCGTAGAGCACGAACGATCCCGAGCCTTCGCGCACGAGTGCGCCCATGTGCGCCGGCACGCCGATCGCCGCCCCGAGATCGTGGCAGAGCGCGCGCACGTAGGTGCCTTCGCTGCACGCGACCCGCATGCGCGCGATCGCCCGTCCGGAACCCGTCGCAGCGGCCGTCTCGACGCCCAGCAACGTCAAACCGTAGATCGTGATCGTGCGCGCCTTGCGCTCGACGCTCTTGCCCTCACGCGCCAGCTCGTAGAGGCGGCGTCCGTCGTGATGCGCTGCCGAGAACATCGGGGGCACCTGCGAGATCCTGCCGACGAAACGCGGCAGCGCTTCGTGCAGCAGACGCGGCCACTCGGGCGGAACGGACGCCTCTTGCACGGTTTCGCCCTCGCAGTCCAGCGTGGTCGTCGAGCGGCCGAGCACGAGCGTGAACGCGTAGCCCTTGCGTTGATCTTCGAGCAGAGGAATGAGCCGCGTCGCCTTGCCGATCGCCACGGGCAGCACGCCCGCGCCGCCAGGATCGAGCGTGCCGAGATGCCCTGCCGCGATGCGGCGGTCCCCACCGTAGATCGCGTAGATGCGGCGCACGCGCGAAACGACGCGCGCCGAGGTTGGCCCCGCGGTCTTGAAAACGTTGACGAAGCCGATCACGCGTTGCCGCGCGTCTCAGAGACCCTGCGCGACCAGCGCCGCCTCGACGCCCTCGATGGCCTGCGGCAGCGTCCCGTGAAAGGTGAGGCCGGAGGCGCGAAAGTGACCGCCGCCGCCGAGACGTCCCGCCGCCTCTTGCACGTTGAGGCGCCCGTCGGATCGCAGCGAGACGCGAATCTCGCCGTCGAACGCTTTGAAGAGCGCCGCCACTTCGACGCCTTCTTGTCCGAGCAGAACGTTGACGACGTCCTCAGTGTCCTCGCCGTCCGCGCCCGTCTGCGCGAGCATCGCATCGTCGACGTAGGAATAGCAGTAGCGCCCGCCGTGACCGAACGCCATCGCGTCGATCACCCGCCCGAGCAGCTTCGTCGCGGCGATGCGCTTGTTGGCGAAGATCTCGCGCGTGATCTGCTCCTTGTCGGCGCCCGCGCGCATCAGGCGCGCCGCGGTTTCCAGTACCGGAGGCGTGGTATTGGAGTGCATGAAGCCGCCCGTATCGGTCATGATCGCCGCGAGGATGCAGGTGGCGATTCGGCCGTCGATGGCGACGCCGAGGGCGTCGAGGATTCGCAAAACCACGCTGCCTGTGGAGCACTCGCTCTCGACCACGAAGTTGAGCTTGCCGAAGAGCTGGTTCCCGAGATGGTGATCGATGTCGATCATGTTCTCGCGCGCCACTTGCGGCAGTTTGTCGCCGGCGCGGCGCCAGTCGCTCATGTCGCAGAATGCGAAGAGCGTTTGCGGCGGCAGCGGGTCGGGCAGCTCGGCGCTCACGAGATCGGCGTCGGGCAGGAAGCGCAGGTTGCGCGGAACGTCGTCCTGCTGAAAGTAGCGCACGCTCTTGCCCAGCCGCTTGAGCGCGATGCCCAGCGCGAGGCCCGCACCCAGCGTATCGCCGTCGGGCTTCACGTGGCTCACCATCACGAACGAGTTGCGGGCGCGCAGTTCCGCGACGACTTCTTCGACGGTCGCCACGCGTGCCGTGCTTTCGATCATCCGCTCTCCTCCGGAAGTGCCTCGCGCAGCGTCTTGGCCAGCGCGATGGCGCGTTCGGCCGAACGGTCCTCGACGAAGACCAGCTCCGGCGTATAGCGCAGGTCGATCTTGCGCCCCAGCTCCCCGCGAAGGAAGCCGGCAGCGTGTTTGAGTGCGTCGAGCGATTGCCGAGCCTGGTGCCGGTCGCCGATGACCGAGACGAAGACCTTCGCGCGACGCAGGTCGTCGGCAACTTCGACGCGCGTCACCGTCACGAAAGCGAGCCGCGGGTCCGCAAGCTGCTGCGAGATCAGCGTCCCGAGAATTCGCTGAATCTCGTGGTCGATGCGGGCGATACGCTGTGCCTTCACGCTCGTGCAAGCTCCGCGGCGACGTGCTCGAGCGCGTACGCCTCGATGACGTCGCCTTCTTTGAGATCCTGGAACTTGGCGATCTGAATGCCGCACTCGTAGCCTTCAGCGACCTCGCGAACGTCGTCTTTGAAGCGGCGCAGGCTCTCGATCTCGCCGTCGAACGCGACGGCGGCGTCGCGAATGACGCGGGCCTTCGCGTTGCGCGTGATCTTGCCCGACGTGACGTAACAGCCGACGATCGTTCCAACGCGGCTGACCTTGAACACCTGGCGCACGTCGGCCCGGCCGAGCACGACCTCGCGCTCCACGGGGGAGAGCATGCCGCGCATCGCCTTCTTCAGGTCGTCTTCGATCTCGTAGATGACTTGATAGAAGCGCAGGTCGACGCCTTCGTTCTCCGCGAGACGGCGCGCCGTCTCGTCGGGCCGGATGTTGAACCCAATGAGCACGGCGTTGGAGGCACTTGCGAGATTGACGTCGTTGGGCGAAATCGCGCCGACCCCGCCGTGGATCACGCGAATCTCGACGTCCTCGTTCGAGAGCGACTCCATGCGCGAGCGCAGCGCTTCGAGCGAGCCTTGACCGTCGGCCTTGATGATCAGATTGAGCACCTTCTTGCCCTCGGCCGGCATCGACATAAACGTCTCCAGCGAAACGCGCTGCGATCCGGTCGCCGAGATGCGCACGTCGCGCCGCCGCGTCGCGCGCTTTTCGGCCGTTTCGCGAGCGACGCGTTCGTCGCTGACGACGCTGAGCACGTCGCCGGCAGACGGCACGTCGGAGAGACCCATCACCTCGACCGGTATCGAGGGTCCGGCCTTCTTCACTTGCTTGCCTTTGTCGTCGATGAGAGCGCGCACTTTGCCGAAGGTACCGCCGGCAACGACGATGTCGCCCACGCGCAGCGTCCCGTTCTGCACGAGCACGGTGGCCACCGCGCCGCGGCCGCGGTGCAACGCCGACTCGATTACCACGCCGGTGGCGCGGCGGTTCCTGTTAGCGCGCAACTCGCGGATGTCGGCTTCGAGCAGCACGGTATCGAGCAGCTGCTCGATGCCGTCGCCGGTCTTAGCGGAGACGGGCACCATTTCCACGCCGCCGCCCCAGTCGACGGGCTGCAAACCCTGCTCGACGAGCTGTTGTTTTACGCGATCCGGCTGCGCGTCGGGTTTGTCCATCTTGTTGATGGCGACGACGATGGGTACGTTCGCCGCCTTTACGTGCGCGATCGCCTCTCTCGTCTGCGGCATGACGCCGTCGTCGGCGGCCACCACCAAGATCGCGACGTCGGTGACTTTGGCGCCGCGCGCGCGCATCGCGGTGAACGCCTCGTGGCCGGGCGTGTCGACGAAGGTGATCTTGCGGTCGTTGCGCTCGACGGTGTAGGCGCCGATCTTCTGGGTGATGCCGCCGGCTTCACCGCCGGCAACGTTGGCTTGACGGACGCGATCGAGCAGCGACGTCTTGCCGTGGTCGACGTGCCCGAGCACGGTGACGACCGGCGGCCGGGCCGTGAGCATTTCGGGCTTGTCCTCTTCCTGCTCGACGGTGACTTCTTCGCCGGCCTCTTTTACGACCGCGTTGAAACCGAAGCGCTTGGCGACCTGCGTCGCGACATCGCTCGAGATGTTCTGATTGATCGTCGCCATGGTGCCGATCTTGATCAATTCGGTGATCACGTCGCGCACGGGCACGATCATCGACGTCGCCAGCTCTTGCACGGTGAGCAGGTCGGGAATCTCGATCGTTTCGAGGGCGCGGGCGGGCGCGGCCGCGGCGGTCTCGCCCTTCTTTTTACGCTGTCGCTCTTTCTCGAGAAGGAGTTCTTTCTCGCGATCTTTTTTGGCGGCGGCCTTGTCCTCGTGGGTACGCGTGCGGTCGCCGGGACGCGCGCCGCTCGACGGCGCGGGAGCGTCGGTTGCGGAAGGCGCACCTGGACGGCCGGGCCCAGAACGCGGACCCGCGGGGGTCATCGGCCGGAACGGCCCGTTGCCCGCCGGGCGGCGCGCCGGCGGCAGCGGACGGGTCGGAGCGGCGCCGCGCGGTGGCGGTGGAGCGCCCTTGCCGCCCTGTCCGGGCAGAACCTCGCCGGGGCGCGGAGCGACGCCGGGACGCCCGGGAAGACCGGTTTGCGGCCCTGGCGATGCCGAGGCCGCCGTCGTCGGCGGCGGGGGCGGCCTCTTGACGATCGACGGTTGGCCGGCGGGCACGGGGCGAAGCTGCGGGATCGGCTCGTGAACCGGGCGCGGGGCGAGGCGGGGAGGCGCCGGCGCGGCGGCAGCCGCGGGCGGCGCTTGAACGATCGGCGGAGCGACCGTCTGGGCGGCAGCCGGCGCGGCCGGACGAGGCGCGGGGCGCGCGGTAGCAGCGACGGGCTTCAGCCGGGCGACCGGTGGCGGAGGCGTCGGCGCCTCCGGCGGGGGCGCCTTGGGCGGGGCCGGCTTGCGCGCCTCGGTCGCCGAGGGCGCCGTTGCCGCGGCGGGCGGGGGAGCCGACGGCTTAGGCGCCGGCTTGAGCAGCACGCTGCGGACCAGGTCGGCGATCTGATCGGGGACGACGCTAAGCTGATTCTTTGCCTCGAAGATCCCGCCCAACCGCTCGTTGAAGAGCGTCGTGAGTTCTTTCGAGGTGAGCCCAACCTCTTTGGCGAGCTCGAATATCCGTACTTTTCCGGCCAAGTTCCCTCTCGAGCGCGAGACGCTCGAGTCCCATCAGTTGAGTGCGCGGAGCCCCAACCGATGGCCTGGCCCCGCTAAGTAATCAAAGGTGCGCCCTCATCGGAGGGCACGGTCGCTGCGTATCATCCTACTGCTTCATCATGGTGCGCACGAGTCTCTTATTAAACCATATTCGGCCGCCGCAGCGCCAAGACCCGGATAGCGCTTGTTTTTTGCAACCCGCTCGATGCAACCGAGCGAGCAAAGATAGGCCCCGCGTCCGGGCTGCCGGCCGCGCGTACCGCGCGCGTCGGGACGCCAGCCTCCCGGCGTTCGCACGAAACGAAACAAATCCGCCTGCGACTGGCGCTGGCGGCAGCCCACGCAGCTGCGAACCGGGTTAACTGGCGTCGTCGCCGAGTCGTTCGCGACGGAACTCCTCGAGTTTGCGGATCAGCTCGGCATCGATCTCTTCGCCTTCGTCCTCCGTCGCTGCGGCCGCCTCGGCTGCCTCGGCGGCGCCAGGGCCGGCGCTTGCCCGCTCGGCGCGTTCGACGAGGTAGCGCTCCCGCGCCGCGGCCGATTCGCTTTCGCTCGCGATATCGAGGCGCCAACCGGTCAGCCGCGCCGCCAGACGCACGTTCTGTCCGTCGCGCCCGATGGCCAGCGACAGCTGGTAATCGGGAACGATCACCAACGCGACGCCGTCGTCGTCAAAGAGTTCGACGTCGATAACTTTCGCGGGCGCCAGGCCGTTCATAATGAACGTTGCGGGAACGGGGTCGTACTTGATGATGTCGACCTTTTCACCACGCAGATTGTCGGTAACGTTGGCGATGCGGCTGGACTTCGGCCCCAAGCACGCGCCGATCGGGTCGACCTCAGGACGGTTGCTCTTCACGGCCACCTTCGAACGACCGCCGGGATCGCGCGCAATTGCCATGATTTCCACGGTACCGTCGGCAATCTCGGGCACCTCCAGCTCGAGCAGGCGCTGTACCAAACCCTCGGCAGTCCGCGAGAGGATCACCTGGGGACCCTTCGGCGACTTCTTCACGTCGATGACGTACGCTCGAATGAAATCGTTGATGCGATAGGCTTCGCCGGGCACTTGCTCGTCGAGATACATCACCGCCTCGTCGCGGCCTTCGAGCGTCACGAACATATTGCGCTGCTCGTAGCGCTGTACCGTCCCGGTGACGAGGTCGTTGAGCTTGCGCACGTACTTGTTGTACACCGTGTCGCGCTCTGCCTCACGGATGCGCTGAACGATCACCTGTTTGGCCGTCTGGGCGGCGATGCGTCCGAAATCTTTCGGCGTTACCTCTTCGTCGAAGAAGTCGCCCACTTGATACGGATCGCGCGCCTCCTTCACCGAAATCTCAAGCTTCGGATCCTCTACGGTCTCGACGACGTTGCGACGGTGAAAGACGCGATACGCACCGGTCTGACGGTCGACGATGACGATCGCGTTTGATTCGCTCCCGAAGTGGCGCTTGTAGGCCGTCAGCAACGCCGCCTCCAGCGCCTCGAGGAGCATCTCGAACGAGATGTTCCGTTCTCGCGCGATGTAGTGGAGAACGTCGATGAGTTTGTCTTCAGTTCCGGTTTGATCTATCGTTGCCATGTGGTTGTTTCCGTTGTCGTTTGTCGCGTTGTAAGTCGAGCCGTACGTCGTATTCCAGATTCGCCGATTTGATCGCAGCCCCAGGGAGCAGCAGCTCCCCACGATCGGTCTCCAAAACGACCGCCTCGCCCCGAAGGCCGCGCAGTACGCCGCGGTGCGTCTTGCCGCCGTTGACGGTGAGCGACGTAACGATGCGCGCGTGCTCGCCGGCAAACCGCTCGTAATCCGCCGGCCGCAGCAGCGGCCGGTCGAGCCCCGCCGACTCCACGACCAAGCTGTAAGGCGCCTCGATGCCGGCGAGATCGGCATTGATGCGGGCGGCAAGGCGTTCGCACAGCGCAAGATCGACCCCGCCCGGCGCGTCGATCGTGACGCTCAGTTCCGTAGCGCCTCGCGCGACGCGCGCGTGGTGCGCGACGATTTCCACCGAGTCGAAGGACTTGTCGTGCGTGATGGCCTCGAGTTCGCGCTCGAACGCCGTAGC
>DASZGC010000031.1:0-4584 GCA_035939175.1 Candidatus Cybelea sp.
CGACGAACCGGATCGTCGGCGTGAGCGGATAGCTGACGTCGCCGCCAAACGAGCGCACGTTCATCGGTAAGAACGTGCCATTGGCTTGTTGGAAGAGGTTGCGATCCTCGCCGATGCTCGCCAGGCCGTAAATATCGGCGCGCGGTTTGGGACGCGCTGCGGCCGAGGCGGCGATGTCGAAGTCGCCGCCGGCCCAGAAGCGCGTGTCGTTGGCGAAGGTCGGCCACGTGCCGCTGTTTGAGTCGCCCATGATGCCGTTCCATGCCCAGGCGATGTGCTCGCCGGTGGCCGCGACTTGGCGCACGAATTGCAGGCGCCACGTTTGCTTGCCGCCGTGTGGCACGCGCAAGATGTTGAGCGGAATGACTAGCATCGCGCTCCAGGATCCGCCCGTCACTTTTCCGGCCGCAGTCCAGCGTGGGCGATAGCGCACGTTCTCGTTGGACTGCTCGTAGGTGACGCCGCGCGGCGTGGCTTCGAAGTAGTAGGCCTGGCTGCCGCCACCGCCGTTGACGATGCCGATGCCGACGAAATCGTCGGTGCCGAAGCCGACGTCGTTCGTGGTCTGTGTTGCGGTGATCGGCACGCCGTCCTGCAGCGCCTTGAAGCCGACGTAGAGGTTCTTATCGTCGTAGAGCAGGTAGGCGGTCGTCGGGTATTTTGACGGCGAGCGCGTGGTGACGTTCTCCCACGGGCCGTTGCCGTCGGGAACTTGACCGGTCTTCCATGCGGGATCGTTCAGCGATGGATCGAGCGGCAGAGGATGCGGCGCGCGGGCGACGGTGAAGCTGAAGCTTTGGGCCACGTCGGCGCGTGCGCTAACGCACGTCAGCGCGAGCGCAAACGCGAAAAGGAGCGTCAGACGTGCTGCATAGATCACTTTCGAGCGTCCCGCAGGCTGCTACAAGGAAAAGCCGCCGAGGGTTTCGCGGGCTCGCGCATTTTCGGGGCGTTTGATTTTAGTTGACGTTGGTCGGAAAGCGTTAGTGGTGGTCGCGGCGCGGCGGGCTCTCGCGGGCGAGCAGCTCGTCGACCAGTTCGACGATGCCGGTGGCGGCGGCGTCGAGGAGCTTGCGGCCTTTCTCGGCGGTTGCCTTGGTGGGATCGCCCATGACGCCGCTCTCGCTGAGTTGGCTCCAGTGTTCCATCATCGCCAGCGGTCCGTCGCCGGCGATCAAATCGGTCCAGTAGTTTTCCGTGGGGCGGTAAGAGAGTTCGTGAACGGCTTTGCTCATGTCGACGAGATCGGGCCGCAGCGCGAGATAGAGCGACGTCTCGAACTCACATGCGTGGTTCATGCCGCCGACCTTCTCGGATTCGCGCAGCGACTCGGCGACCTCGCGAACGCCGGGTGCGGCCCAGTAGTTTAACGCGGCAGCAAGCGCTCCGGTTTCGACGACGGCGAGGCGCGCGATGATATCGGTGAAGGGCGTATTGCTGCCATGTCCGTTGACGATGAGGATACGCTTGAAGCCGTGATGTGCCAGGCTCTTACAAACGTCGAGCCCATAGTCGATCAGCGTATGCGCGCCGATCGTGATCGCGCCGGGAAAGTCCATGTGATGCGGGCTGTAGCCGTGGTTGATCGGCGGCACGAGCACCACACGATCCGCCACGCGCGAGGCGGCCAGCTCGCAGACGCTCGCACAGAGCAGCAGGTCGGTATCGATCGGAAGGTGCGGCCCGTGATCCTCCAGCGTCGCAATCGGCACGATCGCAACGCACGGGCGCGAGGCGGCCTCTTTCACCTCCGGCCAGGTCATCTCACCGTAGCGGTACTTCCGCGGCATGCGCGTGCTTTCTCGCTTCCTGCGGGATAAACCGCCGTCGATTCTGAAGCCTAAGCTCCGGAAGCCCATGGCGCCATCGTCTATCGGTTAGGACATCGCCCTTTCAAGGCGGAAAGACGGGTTCGATTCCCGTTGGCGCTACCAGAAATCTCCTTATCCTGTACGGGTTTCGCGTGCTTTTCGCGGCCGTGAGTGCCTCAATTCTAACGGCCGTCTAACGGAACTTGGCAGAAGGTCTTAAGGTCACGATCTTCGCGAACGCCTCCGCAGCGTCGGCATCACGGTCGCGGTAGACCGTGATGTAGCGATCGTACGTGATGCTGATGTCACTGTGGCCCAGCCGCTTCGAGATAACCTCGATCGGCACGCCGGCTTTGGCAAGCAACGAGGCGTGTGTATCGCGGAGATCATGGAAGCGGATGCGCCGCACCGGGCAGCGTTTCATGAAGTTCCGGAACGCGGAGCTGAACAGCCAAGATGAGATCGGTGTGCCGTCCGCCTTGGCGAAGATGAGATCCTCGTCGTGATAGGCCGGACGTACGGCAATCCTCTCAGCAGCCTGCACCGCACGATGGGATTCGAGAATCGCGAGCAGATGCGACGAAACACAGACCGTGCGCACCCTATCGTTCTTTGGCCGTTTGTAGATAAGCCCGTCCCGCTTCGTCGAGCTCAGCGATCGGCTGATTGTGACGATCCGCTGACGAAAATCGACGTCTTGCCAGCGCATCGCCATGATTTCGCCGAGACGTGCTCCTGTGTAGAGTGCAAATGCCACGGCAGGATAAAACGCGCTCTGTGCCGTCAAGTAATGCCGCGCCGTGCACCGATGGGTTGGGTATTTTGCCTCCTGTAGCAACTGCTGCGCCTCGGTTTCGGTGAGTACCGCCGATTCGGGTTTTACCGCCCTCGGCAGATCGTCCGCATCGAGCGACGCGGCCGGACTGCGAAGGATCACTTCCCATTTGACGGCGCGCCGTAGCACGTTACGCAGCAGTTCCGCAGCATGATGGACCGTACGTCCGCTGACTGGCCGCTTCGACCATCGAGCATAGGTTGCAAGTAAATCGACAGCCTTCACGCTGCCAACCTTGCTGGCGCCGACCGCTGGCCGTAAGCAAAGCCGCAGCAAACTCTCGTAACGCTGCAGCGTCGTCGCGGCGAGGCGACCTTCTTTGGCTTGCATGAACCGATCGAACAGCTCATTCATCGTCATGTCGGCGCACGGCAAGTACTCGCCGGCGACGACCGCAGCCTTGCGTTTCGCGAGGATCGCCTCAGCCTGCTTCTTCGTCACTCCGACGAGCGTTTCGGTCTTCTGCCGGCGCTTGCCGTTGACGAACACGACGTCATACATGATGCGGAACTTTTTATCTCCAATTTTCCTGAGGTACCCCAAGGATATGCCTCCTACGGGGTCCCGGCGAGCGGCATATTCGCCGCTAGGCCCAGGAATGCTTCGAGCGCTTTCTTCGTGACGATCAGGCGCCGTGGCGTAATGCGGACGGACTGCAATCTTCCCGACGCAAGGAGTTCGTACGTCGCATTCCGTCCGATGCCTAAAATAAGCTGCACGTCACTAGGCGTAAGAATGTCGCCGAGATCGGCAAGCGCTATCGGTGCTCTAGTCATACGGCCTCGACTCAAAGAAAGATAAAAACCCCGCGCGAGCTCGCTCGAGGTTTTACACGCATTATTATGCGGGTGTAAATCGCGTGTTGTCGTGTACGAATGTTATCCTACCTGCGTTGTCAGCGTGTCAATTGCAAGTTGTTGTCCTCAAGCGCCTCGGCCAGCGATCGGTAAGGTCACGGTGAGAGCGGCCCTCCATCCCGTCTGCCGCCCATTAAGGCTACCGCGCTGGCGCTTCCCACGCGCAAGGCGACCGCTGAGGCGGCTCCGCTTCGCTTCGGCCTTGCGCGCGGGTCCCGGCGCGCGCGGTTCCGCCGGCCGGGCGGCAGGCCATCTGTCGGGCCGCGGGAGGACCAGATGATGTCAGTTTATGGCACAACGTTCGCGCACGTCAGTGAGATCGCGCGCGGCATGCTCGTCCGCGGCTTGCCGGTTTTTACGTAGTTGTCGACATCAAAGCCGTCGAGGACAGCGGCACTCGGCTCTGGCTGAGCGATGGAAGCACTATCACGCTCGGACCGGAAGGGCTGGTCAAGGTAGCCCGCTGAGAAAAGCGGTCTTCTGCGATCGGCAAGGCTGTCGCGCACACACAAACGTCGTAAGGTTGTCGTACGTGTTGCTAGTCGTTTCGCATTTCCACGTAAAATCGTTAAAACTTTCCTTGCCTAACTTGGGCTTTCCATCTCGTCGCATCGGGCGACTCGCCCCAACCCCTTACATGCGAATAATGGAAAGCATGCGGGGGTTGAGAAAAAGCTTCGTAAATAAGGCCGCTAGCATCCACCAAAGTACGCCAAAGAACGAATGATAGGTTGTAGTTAGGTTGTAGCTGGTAAGCCAAAGAGAGAGTCAATCCAAAAAGCCCCGGCGATCTGGAACTCCGCCGAGGCCAAGCCACCGGAAAGGATGACTTCTCCGATGACCACGACCATTCTACCCCGAGCCCTCCCCGCCGTTGCAAGTGCCGATAACCGCGAGTACGTCGCCCAGGCCAACGGCCGGACGCTCCTCGTCGATCGTCCCAAGTGCTTTGCGAACCCATGCCCGGGCTGCTCCAACTGCGATACCTTCTGCGAAGTAGAAACCGTCGTCGAACGGGCTCGCGAGTTCGTAGACGCCTCGCAATCGACGGCGACGCGCCGGGCCTACGCCTCCGATTGGC
>DASZGC010000032.1:0-30439 GCA_035939175.1 Candidatus Cybelea sp.
GCAGCATTCTGCGATACATCGAAGACAACTGGCACCTCGGCTCGCTCCACACGACTGACCGAACGTCGGCGTCGATCATCGATTGTTTCAACTACGGTCAAACGCCGATTACGTTTCAGCCGGTCACTTCGAGCTTAAGCAAGGCGTACTTCATGCACGAGAAGCATTCGTATGCGCCCCCTGACACCGATTGGTAGTCGCGCGCGTCGTTATCCCCGGAACGTTTCGGGCCGGCGGCTACGGCTTCAGTTTGAATATCGTGCCGAAGCCGTCGCTGCCGCCTTGGTAGGTCGTGCTGTAAAGCATTGCGTTGAGTGACGCGAGCCCGGCATACGGATACTGGCCGTCGGTGCCGCCCTTGAAGCTGTAGATCACGTGCTCGGCGCCCGCCGGGCTGACTTCGAACACGGCGCCCGCGCCGCTGGTTCCGCCCTGATAGGTGGTGCCGTAGAGTTCGCCGTTGAGGGCGACGAGCCGGCCAAACTGCGGGTGAGCGCCGTCGTTGCCGGCCTTGAACTGATAGAGCACCTTCTCTTGGCCGGCGGTGCTCACGCGATAGACGATGCCCCAGCCCGTCGAGACGCCGCCCTGGTAGGTGGTGCCGAAGAGCGCGCCGTTATAGGAGAGCAGGGGCGCGTACGGATACTGTCCGTCGTTGCCGCCTTTGAAGCTGTAGAGCACGCTTTCCTTACCGGAAGTCGTGACCTTGTAGACGGTTCCGGAGCCGGCGCTTCCCCCTTGATACGTGGTGCCGTAAAGCATGCCATTGACGTTGATGAGCCCGGCCCACGGATGCGCGCCGTCCTTGCCGGCTTTGAAGCGGTAGACCACGCTCTCTTGACCGCCGGTGGTGACTTTGAAGACCACGCCCCACCCGACGCCGCCGCCACCAGTGTAGGTGGTTCCGTAGAGATCGCTGTTGACAAGGAGCAGCCGGCAGTACGGATACTGTCCGTCGTTGCCGGCTTTGAAGCTGTAGAGCACGTGCTCGACGCCCGCCGTGCTGACCTTGAACACGGTGCCGTTGCCGCCTGCGCCGCCTTGATAGGTGGTGCCATACAGCATACCGTTGACGTCGGTCAGATCGCCATATGGATGCGCGCCGTCGTTGCCGGCTTTAAAACGGTAGATTACTTTTTCGGTTCCGTCGGCGCTCACGCGGAAGACGGTGCCCCAGCCTCCGGTGCTACCCCCGCCGTACGTCGTGCCGTAGAGCGTGCCGTTCACATCGGTCAGCCCGGCGTATGGATAGGCAGCGTCGGATCCGTTCTTAAAGCTGTATAACAACGCATAAACGACCGCGAACGGCCGCGAGAGCGCTCCCTCGCTCGGCCACGACGCCGGTAGAGGCGAGCCGCCGTGAGCACAACTCGCAAGCAACAGGCTGATGACGAGTACGTTGATTTTGCGCATGGTTAGGAAACGAATTTTTGGTCGACCGTTCGCACGTTCCTTCGGCAAGTCGCCGTCGGGGTGAATTCACTTTCTACGCGACATCAAACGTTCGACTTGCAGCGTCGCGTTGTCGTGAGCCTCCTCGCTGTGCTGGCTAGTGGTGCTCGCACTCAGTCCCTCGACTGCGCTCGTCCCTCGACTGCGCTCGGGATGACAGAACAGCGGGCGCTTCGGGACGACGGAGCGCGTGAGAGTGGAAAAAATGATTTAGGTTAGGCTTTTGGGGGGTGAGCGGCGAGACGAGCGGTCGCCAACGATGATTCTGCGCAATTATTGGCGAAACCGTCGATCCAATAGGCCACGCAGGAGAAGGAGCACTTGTGAAGCCATTTGCGTTGACCCTTTGGGCGTGCGCGGTTGCCGTTAGCCTCGCCGCGTGCAGTGCCGGAAGCACTTCGAGCGCCCTGCCGTCACAGGCGAGGGCGCTTGTGACATCGCGAAACCCATCCGGCAGCTCGCCGATTAGCCACGTGATCGTCATCATTCAAGAGAATCGCACGTTCAACAACCTGTTCGCGACGTTTCCGGAGGCCGGCGTCACCGGCGCGACCAGCGGCTTGAAGATCGGCGCGAACGGGCGGGACGTGACCGTCAAACTCACTGAGGGAAACTTACAAGATAAGATCAATCTCACGCACTCGTATTCGGGCTTCCTTACCGCCTTCGACAACGGCAAGCTCGACGCGTTTAACAAGGTGCAGTTCGCCAGTCATAAGACCGAGGGCAACGATCCGTACGAGTACGTCAACCCGTCGCAGATCCAGCCCTACTGGTCGATGGCCCAACAGTACGGTCTCGCCAACGCGATGTTCGCAACGCAAGGCAGCGAGAGTTTCCCCGCGCATCAGGATCTGATCCGCGGCGGGACGGAGATCAGTCCCACCGAGAGCATGATCGACAATCCGCCTTACTCCAACGGCGTGTGGGGCTGCGATTCGCCCAAAACCACGCGCACCTCGCTGATCTCGATCTACCTCCAGCTGCAGAAGAAGGGCGGTCCCTTCCCGTGCAGCAGCAACTTCCCCAACGGCGGCGCCAGCTACACGACGCTGCGCGATACGCTCGATGCGGCGTACGTGTCGTGGAAGTACTACGCCCCGCAGCTCAAGACGTCGGGCGCGATTTGGAGCGCCTTCGACGTGATTTCGCCGGTACGCTACGGCCCGGAGTGGAGCACCAACGTCTCGTCGCCGGAGACCAACGTTCTCTCCGATATCTCCAGCGGAAACTTGCCGCAGATGTCGTGGGTCGTTCCCGATGGCGCGAACTCCGATCATCCCGGCAGCGGCGCCGATATGGGCCCCTCATGGGTGGCCAGCATCGTCAACGCGGTCGGCAACAGCCAGTACTGGAACTCCTGCGCCATCGTCGTCGTGTGGGACGACTGGGGCGGCTTCTACGATCCGGTCGTCCCGCCCGTCGGTCGCGATACGCAGGGCGGCCCCGGGCTGCGCGTGCCGATGATCGTGATCTCGCCGTACGCGCGCGAGACGTCCTCTAGCCAACCCGGCTATGTTTCGCAGACCTTCTACGAGTTCGGCAGCATCGTCCGTTTCGTCGAACAGACGTTCAATCTGCCGACTTTGGGCACGACCGACGGAACCTCGAACAGCATCTCGGACATGTTCAACTTCAATCAGAGTCCGCGGCCGTTCCAGGCGATTGGATCGAAGTATTCCAGAGCGCACTTCCTGCACGAGAAGCACTCCAACTTCCCACCCGACGACGACTGACGCGCAAGCCGAGCGAGCGCGATGGAAAACAAGGATCGAGGCCGAATAGCCCGGCCTCGAAGACTCGTCAAGAAGGAGCCACCCTTGAAGCGCCTCGGATTTTCGCTGGTTTCGTGCGTGCTCGCCGCGAGCGTGGCGGGCTGCAGCAGCGGCGGCGGGTCGCCGGTGCCGCGCGGGTTGCTGCCCACCTCGGGCTCGGGAAGCACGCCGATCCAGCACATCGTGGTACTCGTTCAAGAGAACCGGACGTTCAACAACCTCTTCGCGCAGTTTCCCGGCGCTACGGGCACGATTATCGGCAAGAAGAAGACCGGCACGGGAAAGAAAGCTAAGGTCGAGCCGATCAACTTAACCGAGGTCAACCTCGAAGATCATCTCAACCTCGTGCACCTGTACGCCGGCTATCTGACCGGGCTCGACAGCGGCAAGATGGATGCATTCAACCAGATCATCATGCTCACGTCGAAGAAGACGGAGGGCGCCAAGCCCTATCAGTACGTCAATCCCGCGCAGATCCAACCGTACTGGACGATGGCGAGCACCTACGGACTGGCGAACATGATGTTCTCGACGCAGGGCAGCGGTAGTTTCACCGCCCACCAGGACCTGATCCGCGGCGGCACCGCGATCACCAGCGGCGAGAGTCTCATCGACGATCCCACCTCGCCCTACATCTGGGGATGCGACTCGGCCCCAGGCACGCAGACGTCGCTGATCACCACGGGCCTGCAATACGAGAAGAACGCAGGACCGTTGCCGTGCACGACGGCGTTCCCGTACTCCGGCACCGGTTACGAGACGCTGCGCGATACGCTCGACGCTCAAAGCGTCTCCTGGAAGTATTACACCCCGCAGCTCTCGCCCGGCCTTCCCGGCGCTCTCTGGGATGCGTTCGACGTGATCGCGCCGGTGCGTTACGGGTCCGAGTGGGGCACCAACGTCTCTTGGCCGCAAACCAAGATCTTCACCGACATCACCAAGAACCAACTGGCGGCGATGTCCTGGGTGATTCCCGATGCGTCGAACTCCGACCATCCCGGCTACTCCTCGGATACGGGACCTTCGTGGGTCACCCAAGTCGTCAACGCGATCGGTGAGAGTTCGTATTGGGACTCGACGGCCATCATCGTGGTGTGGGACGACTGGGGCGGCTTCTACGATCCCGTGGCCCCGCCGCCCGCCGATACCCAGGGCGGCCCCGGCTTCCGCGTGCCGATGATCGTCATCTCGCCGTACGCTCGCGAGACGTCGTCGAGTCAACCCGGTTACATCTCCAACACCGTCTACGGCTTCGGCAGCATCATCAAGTTCGTTGAAGAGACGTTCAATCTGCCCAGCCTCGGCACGACCGACCAGTCCTCCAACAGCATCTCCGACATGTTTAACTTCAATCAAACGCCGCGACAGTTCCAGACGATCGGGTCGAAGTATTCGCGCGCGTTCTTCCTACACCAGAAACCGTCGGGACTTCCGGTCGACACGCAGTAGCGATGCGAGCCGCACGTCTCGCGCGCCTCGCGGCGCTGCCGGCGCTGGCCGCGCTGGCAGCGTGCTCCTCGGGTTCGCCCGCCATCCCGTACATGCGCGACGCCGGCGCGATGCGGAGCCTCGCGCAGACGGGCGCGGGTAAGATCACCCACGTGATCTACATCGTGCAGGAGAATCGCAGCTTCGATAATCTCTTCCACGGCTATCCCGGCGCGAATACCGTTTCGCGGGGCAAGAATTCGAAGGGCCAATGGATCACGCTTCAGCCCGCGCCGCTCTCCGACAAGTACGTGATCGATCACTCGCTGCAGGCGATGATTTCCGCTTGCCGCGGCACCGGCAAGCTGCCCGGAACCGATTGCCGCATGGACGGTTTCGATAAAGAAGAGTCGTTCGGCGGCCCGGCAAACCCCGAGTACGTTTACGTTCCGCACAGCGATTCGAAGCCGTACTTCGACATGGCGCACGAAGGCGTGCTCGCCGACGACATGTTCCAATCGCAGCTCGACGAAAGTTTCGTCGCGCATCAATACGTCATCGCCGCGCAGGCGGCGTGGAGCGTCGACCTCCCCGACGGCCGCTGGGGATGCAACGGAAAGGCGTACGATCAGGTGGCGATCATCACGCCGCAGCGGACGATCTCGAAGCAGACGCAGCCGCCCTGCTACGACTACCAAACGCTGGGGGACGAGCTGGACAAAGCCGGCCTCTCGTGGCGGTTCTATGCCAGTTCGTACGGCGCGTCGTACGATAACGGCGCGGAGTGGTCGGCCTATCAGGCGGTCAAGCACATCTACGATGGGCCCGATTGGAAGAAGGACGTGATCAATCCGAACTGGCGCTTCATCACCGACGTGCGCGCGGGAAAGCTGGCGAATTTCACGTGGATCACGCCGGTTTGTGACGATTCCGATCACGTGAACTGCCCCGACGGTTACGGGCCGTCGTGGGTTTCGGCGCTCGTCAATACCGTCGGCCGCAGCAAGTTCTGGAACTCGACGGCCATCTTCATCCAGTGGGACGACTGGGGCGGGCTCTACGATCACGTACCGCCGCCCTATCAGGACCGCGATGGCTTGGGCTTCCGCGTTCCGCTGCTGATGCTCTCGCCCTACGCCCGAGCGGGGCGCGTTTCGCACGTGCAGTACGAGACCGCGAGCGTGCTGCGCTTCGCCGAAGACCTCTTTGGATTGGGTCAGCTCGCCCTGGCCGACCGGCGCGCAAACTCACCGGCGAAGGATTGCTTCGATTTCAACCAGCAGCCGCGGGCATTCGTGAAGATCGCGGCGCCGCTGCCGCCAAAGTTCTTCATGCACCAGCAAGACAGCGACTATTTCGCGCCCGATTACGAGTAAGGGCGGTTTGGAGGAGCACATGACCACGCTTTCTTTCAAGGGTTACGCGAGAGTTCTGATTGCCGCGGGCGCGGCGGCGGTGATGCTAGCGGGATGCGGAGGCGCCCGCGGCGGCGGCGACAACGCGCTGCCGCAAGCGGCGAGCGCGATCCCCGACTCGCTTCCCAACCATCACACGTTCAAGTACACCGGCAGCGGGCAGCTCTTTCGCGTGCCCAGGAACGTTCGCTTGATCCGTGTGATCGCGATCGGCGGCAAGGGCGGCGGGCGGTTCGGCGCCTTCGGCGGCCGGGTGAGCGCGGTGATCTCGACGACGCCCGGCGAGACGCTGGCGATCTACGTGGGCGGCAACGGCGTCATCGTTAACGGCGGATTCAACGGCGGCGGCGCCGGAGGCGGAAACCGGCGCTACGAGGACGGCTACGGCGGGGGCGGCGCCAGCGACATCCGCCGGGGTGGTCTAAGCCTTCGGGATCGCATTCTCGTGGTGGGCGGCGGCGGCGGCCAAGGCGGTCAGAACATCGACGGCGATGGCGGCGGAGGCAAGGGCGGCGACAAGATCGCGGGCAGCGGCGCCGACGGTTTCGGCCGCTACCGCAACGAGCATTTTGGCGGTTCCGGCGGTCTGGGCGGCTCAGCGCGCGAGGGTGGCTTCGGCGGAAGCGGCGGCTCCAGTTCGAGCGGTTTCGGTGAGAACGGCCGAAACGGCGCGCGCGGCAAGGGCGGCGCGGGCGGCAATGGCGGCTACGGCGGCTTGGGCGGCGGCGGCGGTGGCGGCTACTTCGGAGGCGGCGGCGGCGGCGCCGGCGTGGCCCAGTACTACTCGAGCAGCAGCAGCAGCAGCGAGATCGGCGGCGGCGGTGGCGGTGGCGGCGGCTCGTCGTGGGTCGAGAGCTCGGCGACCAACGTGCACCAGTGGGAGGGTTGGAAACTCAACCCCGGCGGCCTCATCGTCTTCGACTGGTAAAAGGCGTTGCTGCGCTCCTTACTTGCGGACGTGCAGCTCGATGATCGCGATCGGCGGGCTGCCCGTGTTGTTGAGCACGGCGGTGAAGCTGCAGTCGTCGGCGCCTTTGGTCGTGGCTTCGAACGTATAGCGGGTGTGCAGATAGCCTGACGACTTGCCCCACGTGCGACCGGCGGTCGCGGTGATGCTTCCGCCGTTCTTGCAATACGGCGGGTACGTGAAGTAACCGTCGGGCCCAAAATAGGTGAGCACCGCTCTGCCGACGCTCTCGTAGCGCAGCCGCAGCGACTTTTTGTTCCAGGAGATGTTGCCGTTAGACGCCGGCTTGGCTGCCGGGGCGCGCTGGACGGCCGCGGCGAACGGCTGCGCCGGCGGCGTCGCCGCACCGCCGCAGCCGGCGAGCGTGGCGGCTCCAAGGAACGCGAGTGTGGTAAGGCGGGCGGTCGTCATGGTCGCGCTCTCTTCGACGCCCGCCGGGGAAAAGGATTTTCAAAGAGAGAGCGCACGGCTCAAGTGGGTGGCAGTGCGCTCACGACGACCAGGGTAACCGGTGCGATTACGGTTCGAGTTCTTCGACCGTGTTCGAATTGATGTCGGTGTAGTAGAGGACCGTGTTGCTGTCGTTCTTGCCGGTGGCCCAGAGCGCGTAGATGGCCTGGGTTTTGCTGGTGTCGACGACCTTCGTGTCGAGCACTTTGCCCGACGGCGTGATCTCGACCAGCGTGTTGCCGCCCGCGGCGTTGGCGACGATCAGGTTGCCGTTGGGCAGGAGCGCGGTGGCCTCCGGAGCCTTGAGCGGCTTACCCGCTTTGATGAGCTTCCCGCAGGTTTCGCTGGAGTAGAGACACTTGAACGTTTTGCCGCCCGGCTGCACCGTGACCTCATCCTTCACCAACAGGTTGGGAGCGTTGGTGATCTCGACCAGCGTGTTGTCGGGCGCGTCAGTGACGTAGAGCGTGCCGATCTTGTTGTTATAGGAGAGCCCCTCGGGGCCTTGCGCGGCCCAGCCGCTGCTGCTGCTGCCGCTGGTGGCGAATCCGTTAACGACCTGCGTGATCTTTTGGGTTCCGTAGCCGCCGAGGCTGTCGTTGTAGATCGAGCCGGTCGTAAGATCGCCGACGAAGATGAAGTACGGCGAGTAGAGGCCGCTGGCGCCGGGCGGCTGCGGCCCGTAGCTGTCGCCGAGCGGATCGAAGAGGCCGGTATACGCTTTCTTCAGTTTGCCTTTGTTGGTCAGGTGCACCATCTGCTTGCTGACCAAACCGGTTGCATAGACCGAGCCGTCGGCGGCGATCGCCGCGCCGTCGCAGCCTTCGATGTCGCTGCCTTGATAGAAGGTCGTCGGCTTCGAACCGGGTGCGTTGGGAATCACTTCGATCGTCGTGCCGGCTCCGGCGTTGCCGTTCTTGTCTTCGAAGTTGCAGACGATGAAGTCGCCCTTCTTGATGGAGCCGGACGAGAACGTCGACTGCGCCAGCGAGCGGGGGCCCATGTCGCCGTTCTTCGGGTCGACGGTGGAAGAGATCTCGACGGTTTTCGTAAGCAACTTGAGAACCGACGTGTTGTCTTCCGGCTGAGCGGCGTACTGCGTGGTCCGCAGGGCCGATGCACCGACGCTCGGGTTGGTCGGCACGCTAGTGGTTTGGCCGCACGCCGTGGCTGCAAAGAGCGTCGTTGCTGCGACGGCGATAAGGCGGCTAACGGGGATTGACATTCGTACCTCTATTGAAAGAGCAAATTGGTTCGTTCCGCTTTAAAGATTTCTGGCGCGATATCCCTCCGCGGTGGCTTACTCTCACGTACTCTAACGATGACTAACGTCATGTTCGTGGCACGCCGACGCAGGCGAGCCCGTAGCAAGCAGCCAATTCGGCCACGTATGACGCCATTTCGCTTTGCCACTCGTGCTCTATCGCTACTGGCAGCAAAGGATACGTGCGTCGAGGCAAAATCCGACGTGTTGATTACCGGAGTGACGATGAATCTGGCAACGAAGTAACAATGCAAACGCGTGGAGATTTTCTCGCGACGGCCGGTCTGTTGACGGCCCTTTCGCCGGGGACAGCGCCGGCCGCCACGCCCGCCGCGAGCCCAGCGGGTGACGCGCTGCCGCCGGGGTTCACGATGAACGGGTTCGTTGCGGCCGTGGCGACGCGTGCGGCGTACAAGCACCTCGTCGCGTGCATCACCGACGCCGAGGATGCGTTGGGCGCCGTGCGCAGCACGCTGATCGCGTACGGTCAGGTGGGCGTCTTGCCGGCCGAGGTGCAGCCGCAAATTACGCTCTATCACGGCAAGGCGGTGCTCTGCGCGTTCGATGACGAGGTGTGGAACCGCTACGTGCTTCCCACCAACAGCGGGCCGCCTTTCAAAGAGAAGAGCAAATCCGGCAACCCGTTGCTCAAACGGCAAGGCGGCGAACGTGATTCCTCGATGCCGGCGCTGGTCGACGCGGCGAACGTTCACTTCTTCGCCTGCAATCTTGCAGCACACGGCTGGGCGAAGTCGTTCGCGAAGAAGCTGCACCTTTCGGAGAGCGACGTGTACGACGAGATGGTCGCGCGCCTCGTCCCGAATGCCATGCTCGTGCCGGCGGGCGTGTGGGCCATTCAAAACATCGTGGCGCGGGGCTACACGCTGCTCCAATACGCGTAATTTTGCTATACTCGCGGGGAGGAGGGAACCGGGAATGGGTCCTTCGACTGCGCTCAGGATGACAAGCGTGGCGCTCAGGATGACAAGCGTGGCGCTCAGAATGACGGCGACGATCTTGGCTGCCGGCTGCGTTGCGGCTTGCAGCGTCGGTCCAACGCTTTCGACCGGTTCGGCGCAGCGGGCGAGTGCGGCCAGCGCGGCACGAGCGGCGGCCAACGACAGCTACCTCTACGCCGCGGATTGCTGCGGCGTGCTCAATGCGGGCGACGTGACGGTCTATCCTGCGGGAGCGACCAAGGGCGTGCGGCGAGTGATACGGGGCGCGCATTTCCCGATGGCGCTCGCGATGGATAGCCGCGACACCCTCTACGTGCTCAACGAATCTGCGGCAGGGCCCGAGGGGATTGCCGTGACGGAGTACGATCGGGGCGAGAAAACACCGGCGCGGCGCATCGGCTACTTCTACTGGGCAACGACGCTGGCGCTCGATCGCTCGGACGAGTTGTACGTTGCCAACTGCAATACGTGCGTCTATTCCGGTGCGAGCCACCACGCAGACTCGGAACGCCGCGATTCGATCATGATCTACGCCGCCCGAAGCACGACGTTGCTGCGCACGATTACGCAAGGCGTGCATCAGCCGTCTTCGCTGGCGTTCGACTCTTCGGGAAACCTCTACGTGGTCAACCAGAAGATCAAGCACAAGCGCGGGTCGGTGACGGTCTACGCTCCAGCCTCCGGCTCGCCGTCGAGGACGATCACGCTGGGGCTGACGGATCCGCAACTCGCCACGCTCGACGCCTCCGACGATCTCTTCGTGACCAATGAAGGCCGTCAAGTGCTCGAGTACGCTTCCGGCAGCGACGAGCCAGCGCGCACCATTGGCACGGGAATCGCGACTCCCGACGCCCTGACCACCGACGCTTCGGGCACGCTCTACGTCGCGAATCCCAACTGGTTCGATAGCGAAGTGCAGTGGATCTCGGTCTATCCCGCGGGCAGCTCTTCGCCCAACTACGAGATAAAGGAGGGGATCGACGCTCCGGTCGCACTGGCGCTCGACCGCAATCAAAACCTCTTCGTAGCCAACATCGGCGGGAAGTATGGCAAGATCACGGTCTATCCGGCCGGTGCGCGCAAGCCGTCCCTCGTGATCCCTAGCGGTCCATACGGCGAGCCTCGCGCCTTAACATTCGGGCGCCACTAATCGCCAGTCCCGGATAGCAGGGACGCCGTTCAATTTGTCCGGGTAGTTGTCCGGATGTCCCTTCCGGCCGGCGTGGCTGGCGAGTGATAATCGCCTTGGAGGTGCCCCGTGAAGTCTTTCGCAATTCCGATCGTATTCGTGCTCGCCGGTTGCGGTGCTGCGGTCCCCTACGGCGGCAACCCCGTACCGGGCCTCGGCCCCGCCTTAGCGCCCGTGGCGCATCCGGGACACGCCGATCGCCGCGACTCGCGGATGTCGCCCGAGGGCAAGGCCTCCAAGCAGTTGATGTACGTCGGTGATTGGTCGACTGACGACGTCTTCGTCTACGATTATCCCAGCGGCAATGCCGTCGGCACGCTCACCGGATTCAACGAGCCGTACGCTATGTGCGTGGACGCCAAGGGCGACGTCTACGTGGCGAACTTCGGCGGCGGCGACGTTTTGGAGTACGCGCACGGTGGAACCACGTTGCTCAACACCTACGCCAGCGGAGGCGAGCCGATCGGCTGCTCCGTCGATGCGCACAACGATCTCGCCGTCACCAGCTTCGACGGCGGTACCGTCACCGTCTACGCCGGCGGCGATCCGAGCAAGAGCGCGAGTTACAGCGATCCCGATTGCGAATACGCATGGCCCGGAGGATACGACGACAAAGGCAATCTCTATGCCATCGGCGAGAGCAACTCGATCTACGTTTGCGAACTTCCGAAGGGCGCCAAGACGATGCGCACCGTGAAGACGAATGCGAATATCACGATCGACTTTCCGGGCGGCGTTATGTGGGACGGCAAGTATCTCACACTCACTTCGCAGGAGGGCGGAGTTAACGGCGGTTCGCCGATCGCCCGAGTTCGCGAAGGAAAGGATGGCGACTTGACGCTGGTGAGCACGACGACCCTCTACGACAACTGCTACAATAACTCCGTCGACGTCGTGGCGCCGTTCATCGTCGCTAAAAAGAACACGCCGGCGAATCGTAAGGAAGGCTACGCGGTCAGCGGGCCAAACCTATGGTGCGCCAACGCCGGCACCAGCAAGGTCGATACTTGGAGTTACCCGGCGGGCGGTGAGCCCGAATCGTATCTCCCGTCGCCACCCGCGGAACCGTACGGCGTTGCGGTCAGCATCGCTCCGTGATACGCACCTCCCTGCTGCCGCTCGTCGCCATCGCCGGCTGCGGCGGTGGCGCTGCCGGGAGTGCCGTGCCCGGTGCCAATCCGGCGATGGTGCGCGTCGCGCACGCCGTCCGGGTCGATCAGCGCCCGTCGTGGATGTCGCCGAAAGCCAAATCCGCGAAGGAACTGCTCTACGTCGGCGATTGGGATACCAACGACGTCTTCGTCTACGATTATCCCGGCGGCAGGCCAGTCGGTACGCTCACCGGGCTCTCCGAGCCGTCCGGCATGTGCGTCGACGCCAAAGGCGATATCTACTTGACCGACGCTGGGGGCGAGGTGAAAGAGTACGCGCACGGAGGCAAGACGCCGCTGAAAACCTACGAGAGCGGAGGCGACCCGATCGGCTGTGCGGTCGACGTCGAGGGCGACCTCGCCGTCACGAGCTTTAGCCCCGGCGAGTTCGTTGTCTTTGCCGGCGGCGACCCTAATAAGAGCACCACCTATAGCGATTCCGCGTGCGAATACATGTGGGCCGGGGCGTACGACGGCGCGGGCAATCTGTATGCCGGCGGCGTGTACGGTGCGTTCGCGATCTGCGAACTTCCGGCGGGAGCGACGAAGATGCGCACCGTGACGCTGAGTCCCCCGAGTTACAGCGGCTCCGGCGGATTCGAATGGGACGGACGACACCTCGTATTCACGGTGATTACCGACGAGAGCTCGACGATAGTCCGCGTCAAAGAGTCGCCGGCGACGGGAGACCTGACGGTGACCGGAACGACGGCCTTGGAGGACACGTGTTATAACGATTACGTCGATCTGGCAAATCCGTTCTTGCTCGGGAAAAAGAATACGCCGGTCAATCGCAGTGAGAGCCGTACGGTGCTGGGCGCCAACTTGTGGTGCGCGGATGCCGGAACCGCCAAGGTCGATTTTTGGAAATACCCACAAGGCGGCGAACCCCAGTCGTCGCTACCAAATCCGCCCGGCGCGCCTTACAGTGCCGCCGTGAGCATTGGCAAATAATCTTTCGCTACTAAAGGGAGCACAACGTGAACGTTTTTCGGAGAATCATGCAAGGAGTCGCGCCGATCGCCGCAATCGCGGTGATTGCCGGCTGCGGCGGATCGCCGGCGCAGAGCGGGGCGCCGGCGGTCCCACCCGCCGTAGCGAACGAACTGGCCAAGACCATGGTGCACTATCTTCAGATTCCGAGGCATGCGCGTCCCGCCGCGTCGTGGATGCGCCCGCTCAAGAAGAAGTCCACCCTGATCTACACGGCGGACTCGGGCGCGGACGACGTCGCCGTGTTCGACTACCCGAGCGGCAA
This sequence comes from Candidatus Cybelea sp., assembly GCA_035939175.1. Lineage (GTDB taxonomy): Bacteria > Vulcanimicrobiota > Vulcanimicrobiia > Vulcanimicrobiales > Vulcanimicrobiaceae > Cybelea. The sequence goes on from DASZGC010000032.1 coordinate 13,309, forward strand.
GCTCGTCGGCGTGCTGACCAACATCAGCGCACCCTACGGCGGCTGCGTCGACGCCAAAGGCGACATCTTCATGAGCGTTTTCAGCCCCGGAGAGACCGTCGAGATCGCGCACGGCGGGACGACGATCATGAATACCTATACGTCGACCGGCGAGCCGATCGGGTGTTCGGTCGACAAGAATGGCGATCTCGCGGTAAGCAGCTTCTCGCCGGGCGAGGTGACGGTTTATGCCGGCGGCGACCCGAGCAAAGGCACCACTTACACCGATTCAAACTGTGAGTATCAGTGGGCGATGGGTTACGACGATAGGGGCAACCTGATGGGTGTCGGCGAGTATAGCGGCATCGCCGTCTGCGCGCTGATGGATGGCTCGAAATCCGAGACGACGCTCTCTACGAGCGGTATCTCGATCGACTTTCCCGGCGGTTCGATTTGGGACGGCAAGTACATCGCGCTGGGCGATCAAGAGGCCGGCGGTAAGTACGTGACGGGATTGCACGAAGCGAGCCTCTCGGGATCGCAACTTACGCAGAAGGGCGAGGCCGTTCTCGACGCAAGTTGCGGCGAGTTCGACGACGTCAACCCGTTCGTACTGGGCGCGAAGAACACGCCGGTTAACAACCATCAGGGTAAGGTCGTGGTGGGAGCCAACACCAGCTGCGGCAGCACGTACAGCATCGGATACTGGCACTATCCCGCCGGCGGCAATCCCTACGGCGGCTTCGTAACCTCGGATGCGGGCCCCGTCATTGCCGTGAGTATCGGAAAATAGGAGCGGCTGAAGTAGAACCGTGCGGTGAAACGTCTTTTTGCGGCCTTTGCCGTCGCGTTGCTCGCGGGGTGTGGCGCACCGGCGCAGCCGGCAGGCGAGACCGGTCCCAGGGTCTCGCCAGCCGGCGCGCATCGCGATGGCGGCCGCGCGTGGATGATGCCGCAGAAGAAGGGCTCGGTGCTAATGTACGTCGGTGATTGGTCGACGAGGGACGTGTACGTGCAGAGCTATCCCAGCGGCAAAACGGTGGGAACGCTCACCGGTTTTGACGATCCCTATGACATGTGCGTCGACGCCGAGGGCGACGTGTTCGTGACGAACTTCGGCGGCGAGAATGCGGTAAAGTACGCGCACGGCGGCACGAAGGTGCTCGCAACCTATGCGACCGGGGGAGGCCCGATCGGCTGCGCGGTCGACGCGAAAGGCGACGTCGCGGTGACGAACTTCTCGCCGGGCGAGGTCGTCGTCTTTTCGGGCGGCAACCCGAGCAGCGCGACGACCTATGACGATCCCGATTGCACGGATCTGTGGCCGATGGGATACGACGACAAAGGAAATCTGATCGGCGTCGGGGAGACGACCGGCACGATCAGCGCGTGCGCGCTGCTCCGTGGCGCGACGAAGATGACCACGCTCGCGCTTAAAGGGATCACGATCTCGTTCCCGGGCGGCACGATGTGGGACGGCAAGTACATCTCGCTGGGCGACCAAGAACCCGGCGCGACCTTTGAAAACGGCTTGTGGCCCGCGACGCTGCGCGGCACGACGCTGAGCGCCTCGAAACACGTCGTCCTTTCGAGCGGCTGCGGCGGCGCGCAAAGCACCGACGTCAGCCCATTCGTTCTCGGCAAGCAGAATACGCCCGCCAATCACTCGGTCAGCGACGTGGTGATCGGCTTGGCGCCGTGCACGGGCTACTCGTTCGTCGGCTACTGGCATTACCGCAAAGGCGGAACGGCGTTCAAGAAGCTCACCGCGCCGGCCAAGACGTTCGGCATCGCGGTAAGCGTCGGCACCTAGGGCGGCCCAAAGAGTCCCGCCTTTCACCGCTCGGGGGTGAGGCGGCGACCGCGTCGAGGCGCCCTCCTCGAAAGGGCAGGGCGCTAGACGTGGCAACTTGGACCGTGCGCATCGCGCTTCTCTTAGTCAGCGGAACGATGCTCGCCGGATGCGGCGGGTCGCACGGCAGGCAGGCAGAAACCTTTACGTTGCCGATCGGGGCTGCCGGAGCGGTATTACGATACGCGCTGGTCGACGGATTGCCCAGCAGACTTCCTGAGGAAACGTTCGCGACGATCCCCAACGTGCAGTTCCTCGGCGTCGACCGCGAACCTCGAGTACCTCGATTACTGCGCCGGCAAAGATGAGCGCCGCCTCCGCAAATACCGCTATCTCGTCACCGACTTCGATTCGCTGCTCCGGCCGCTGCAGACCGGCCGCGGAGACGCATCGTCTTGGGCAGCGATTGCTACTCTTGGGGAAGCGGCGGCGGCTACATTGAGGCGGCGTGCCAAGGGACGACGCACAACGTCTGGGTCTATCGCGCGGGCGATTTTCACGGCCAGCGGGCTCTCGAGAGCCTGGGCGGCCTGAGTTACCCGACCGACGTCAAGGTCGGCCCTTAGCAGCCTGCCGGGGCGGCGGGGCGATTCCCACCGGCCGGGGGTTCGGTTACCCGCCAAAGCTGGCGAGCTTGAAGGAGGTGCGCCTGCCTGCTCATAATACCCGGCCTACCATGACCACGCACCGGGTTGTTTCGGCATCCCTAGTATTGTTTTAGGATGAACCGCTTACGAAGTGAGTTCAGGCCGTCCGGGGTAGACCACTATGCCCTCGAGGACCGGCCCTTCCAGATGGAGAGCGATTTTTACGATCGCCTCGACGTTTCGTATCTGCCATCGCGCCGTCCCCGGGGCGGAACGAGGGTGCTGTACGCACTCGGCGTCGTCGCGCTTTTGGCGCTGGTCTTTCAGCTCTTTTTCCGCTACGAATATCTTACCAGCGCTGGCACGGTCTTGCGCATCGACCGGATAACACATCAGGTCTGCCGCATCGTGCAAGGCCGCACGGATTGTTCTCCCGCAGGCGTGGCGCAGAGCTATAGCACCAGCACGAGCACGAGTACCAGCACAAGCCTGTATCCCCACTAGAGCGGGACGCTCTGATTTAGCCCAGGACTTCGTCGCCGAAGCCCTCGATTACGATTAGTAAACTTCGGGACTCGGCTCGTTGTACGATGGCATCAGGGCAGGTCACGCCGATTGACCTGCGTGCGAGCTTACTTCGTCGCGTTCGGATCGTACGCCGCAGCCTCGCATAGGTCGGTGGCGCACGGGAGGCTACCGGTGAAACTGTAGTTGAGAGAAAGTCCGGTCGTCGCCCTATACCGGTAGACCTCGACGTCCGCATACAGGAGGTCGGTCGTCACATAGCGCTGAGTCTGTTTGCCGACGTGGCCGTAGATGCTCTCGCCGGCAAGGGCCGTAGCGCTGCGTAGCGTGCATGCGGGATTGCAGCCCGAATAGACGCTGACGATGCTCGGGAGTGACCCGCTCGCGTCGTAGAGGCTCGTGGTGACGAGGTTACCATACCTGTCGATGTCGACGCCACCGTAGGAACCGTTCGTAAAGCCGGTGGCGAGTTGACCCGAACCGGTGCAGCCCGCGAAGTAGACGAGCACGGCCGCGCCGGACGGATTGAGGGCGTTCGCCCAGCAATCGCCGGCGGTGCTCATCGCGACGCCCGCAACGAGGTTCATATTCGGGTTGGTCAGGTTGGTCGAGCACGTTCCGCTGGCTACCGTGCAGATCGAAATGCTGCCCGGGGCGCCGCTGACGCCGAAAAGATTGGCGACGGCAATGTTTCCGGTGAGCGCGTTGACGGCGGAAGCGTCGGCGGCCTCACCGTACGGATCGGTGATCGTTGCGGGCGGCGCACTGTCGCCGCACATCTGCGGGCCTTCCCAGACGGTGATTCCGTCCATGCCCTGCGGAACGATGAGGTTGCCGGAGCCGTCGACGCCGAAGTCATTGACGCCTTCGGCCGGGACGCTGCAAAACGGCGGCTCGTTGCCGCTGTTGTTCCTCGGAAACCCATAAAGTAACGAGCCCAACAACGCCGAAACGTAAATCCCCTTCGTTGGAAAGAAATACAACGGCGGCTTGCGCATTGGCTCGATCCTAACAGGCAGGTACTTCTGCGGAATCGCGCTGACGGGGCCTCCGTGGAGTCCGGCGAGGCCGACTGCGTTCGGCATAGCGGAACTCGGCGAGGATACGTTCCCCGAGCATCCCGCGAGAAGAACTACGGCGAGCGAGGTCGAGATCGCGGTCGATAACAAACGCATAGCGGCGAATCCCCCTTTCATCGCAGAAGCCAACGTTCGACGCCGCGTCTCGGAAGCCGCCTCGGCGGTGGCGGGCCTCACTTTGAAAGCCCTTAGCTCCTGGACTAAATCGGAGCTCCATTCGTGCGAGTAGAACCTTAACGATGGGGCGGCAATTGGGAAAGACCCGGAGCAGCAGCGGGGTTGCTCCGAGCCTTTCGAGGAGAACGCTAGGTTTCTGATGCGACGATGGAACCCAGACCCGATTGGTGATTTCCCTAGCGACACTCAAGTAACGTAACGGCGCGGCGAATCGTTCCCGCCGTTGCCGGCCGTTCTTACGCGGCGCGGTAGAGCGCGCCGGGGTCGAGGTGGAGATCCTTGACGATGGGGTCGACGCCGAGGTGCGTGTACCAACACTCCCGGTTCTCACGCGAAGCCTCGATGTGGCGCAGCGCGGCCTGCACGTCGCCGCGGCCCAGCTCGGCCAGCGCAAAGCACGTCGACGGCACGAACTGCGCCTCGCTCAAACGCGTGAGGCGCTGCAAGGCCGCTGCGGCCTCTTCGTTTTCGCCGATGCGAAAACGGGCGTACAGGGCGTAGCCCTCGGCGAAGAATCGCGCGTTCATTTGACGATCGACGAGCGGATCGTACGCGGCGACGCGCACCGCGTCGAAGTGATGCAGCGCCTCCCGTTCGCCGCCGGCGAGCAGCAGCGACAACCCCAGAAACGTGCGGGCGAACCAATAGTCGGGCCAGCGTTTCGAGGCGGCGCCGAGGCGCTCCATGGCGTTTGCGTATTTGCCGGAGAAGAGCGCGGCGATGCCGCAGCACGTCTGCATGATGTTTGTGCCGCCGACGTCGCCCGGCAGCGCATCGACGAAGGCTAACGACTCGGTGCTGCGCCCCGTGAGCACCAAAATCCAAGCGTACATGAACGCGGCGATGCGATGGTGCGGATCGATGGCGAGCGCGCGCTGTGCCAGCACTTCGGCTGCGGCAAAATCCCAGTTGTAATCGAGACGCACTTTGCAGAGTGCGCAGAGCGCTTCCACGGAATTGGGGTCGGCGGCGAGCGCCGCTTCGGCGAGGCCTTTGGCGATCTCCAACTGTTCCTTGGGCCGGCGGTAAAGGAAATCGGCGACGAGCACCCGCGTCAGCGCGGCGCCGGCGAGCGCGGGAGCACTGGAGTCGTCGATGTTGAGCGCGCGCTCGTAAAGGTTGAGCGATGCCGTCAGCGCGGCGGGACTCGCAGCGTCGCGAAATTCCGCACCGGCAGCGCAGAACTGCTCGACGAGGCTGTCGACCAGCGGCGACGGACGTTCGGTCACCTCGCCGACGAAGCGGTAGCCACGGCCGTAGTCGGTGGCGATGTAACGGTTGGTCGCGCTTTCGTCGAGCGCGTGCCGGAGCATGAGCACGTGCTGGCGCAGCGTCGCTTCGGTGACCTCGCTTCGGTTCTCTCGGTCCTCCCATGCCATTGCGACGAGATCCTCGAAGCGCAGCGTCACTGCGGGATTGGAGACGAGCACGTGCAGCAAACGGAGCGTGCGACTGGTGATGCGAACCGCGAGGCCGCGACGATAGAGGCGGTGCTGAGCCGCATCGAGGGTAAAAGGCCCGAAATAGAACACCTTATTCATCGCGCAGGGCCGAAGAATTATCCGCGGCCGGAGCACAGACCTTGCAGCCGCCGGTCATTTTATAATGTTTTACGTTCGCGAGCGTTGCGACGATTTGCCAGGGGCGCGGCTGCGAAGGGAAAAGTCTCGCTCGATGCATCGCGCGTTTGCGTTGGCGGCCGTTGCGATGGCGGCCGGTTGCGCGGGCGCCCGCGGCGTGCTGCCCGCGAGTGAGTTGCCCGAAGGGATGGTCCGGGGTTCGGTCTACGCTACGCGGTTGACGTCGCTGGCGCACGCGCCGCCGGAAGCGATGCAGTTTGCCGTGCTGATGACCGACGGTTCGGTGCTCACCCAGAGCCAGAGCACCTGGAACACGTGGTATCGCTACGCACCCGGCGCCGACGGACGTTACGCCAACGGCGCGTGGAAACGCATTGCAACGCTGCCGGCGGGGTACGGTCCCTCGGCGTTCGCGTCGCAAGTACTCGCCGACGGGCGCCTTCTGCTCACGGGCGGCGAATACAATCAGCCCTTCACCAGGTACCCGCTGCAACTGACGAACCTGGGGGCGGTCTACGATCCGGTCAAAAATTCGTGGACGCCGCTGGGCCATCCGCCGTATTGGGGCTACATCGGCGACTCGCCGTCGACGTTGCTGCCCGACGGGCGGCTGTTGATCGGCCAGAAGCTGACGGAGCGTGACGCCGTGTTGGATCCTGCGACGCTGCACTGGAGCGCGGCGAGCGATAGGGGCAAGGCCGATTACAACGCCGAGGAGGGCTGGACGCTGCTCCCCGACGGCAAAGTGCTGGTCGCCGACGTGCGCGACGCGCCAAACTCGGAAATCTACGATCCGGCGGCGGGTAGATGGAAGAGCGCGGGTACGACGATCGTCGAGTTGGCGTCGGTCGGCGGCGGCTGCGTGCGCTATGGGCCGAAGAAGAAAGACTGTTACTTCGCAGCGGGAGAGATCGGCCCCGCGATCCTGCGACCCGACGGGAGCGTCTTCTATACCGGTGCCGGCACGCAGCCCAGCGGCAGCGGAACGGGATACACCGCGATCTATCACACGCGCGGCAGCATGGCGGGGAAATGGAGCGCGGGGCCGCAGTTCCCCACCGGCGTGAGCGCGGGCGACACGTACGCGGCGTTGGAGCCCAGCGGGAACGTGCTGGTGTTCGCGAAGGGCGCGCTGCTCGAGTTCGACGGCACGGGCTTCAAACGCGTCGGCGTCGATGCCGGCGCGCCGATTCTGCTGCCGACGGGACAGATCATGATGCTCGGTCCGCACGTGGTACTCTACACGCCCTCAGGAAAACCGCAGGCCGCGTGGGCGCCCACCATCCGCACGTACCCGCACGCGATCGCAGCGGGAAAGACGTACGAGATTACGGGCACGCAGTTCAACGGTCTCTCGCAAGCGATGTCGTTCGGTGACGAGTTTCAGAACTCGACCAACTACCCACTGGTGCGCATCACCAATCGCGCGACGCACCACGTCTTCTACGCGCGCACGCACGATCACAGCACGATGGGCGTGGCCACGGGAAGCAAGCTCGTGTGGACCTATTTCGACGTTCCCGCGAAGATCGACGCGGGCGCGAGCACGCTGGAAGTGATCGCCAACGGCATCGCCTCGCACCCGGTGACGGTTTCCGCGTCGCCGTAGCGGCAAAGTATCAAGCACCGTCAAAACTTCGACGAAGTTCGCTCGCGTTGGAAGGAGTGCGTGACGCGAACCTAAAGTTGGTCGAACCATGGCACTGCGTTTGGTTAGGACAACACTTGGTGTAACGATCGGCGTGCTGGTGGCCGTCGGCGCAGGGGGATGCTCCGCCGGGCACTCACCGCTTCCAAACGCGGTGCCGTCTCTGATGGGGGTGCGGGGCTTGGCGCGAATCGCCGCCATCGGACGTCAGCCGCCGACGGAGATGATGATCGGCTTCCTGATGACCGACGGATCGGTGATGACGCAGAACAACTACGGCAGCGACTGGTACCGTTACGCTCCCGACAGCAAGGGCGATTACGCGAAGGGCACGTGGACGCAGTTGGCCTCGCTGCCGAAAGGCTACGGGCCGTCGGCCTATGCCTCGCAGGTGATCGCCGATGGACGGCTCGTCGTCTCGGGCGGCGAGTACAACGACCCCGGGAACAATTATCCGCTCCAGCTCACCAATCTCGGCGCGGTCTACGATCCGCTGACGAATAAATGGACGCGGCTGGGGCACCCCGCGGGCTGGCCGTGGATCGGCGATTCGCCGTCGACCATGCTTCCCGACGGGCGGATGCTGATGGGGCAAAAGCTCACCAAGCGCGACGCGTATCTCGACCCCAAGACGCTGCAGTGGACCGCGATAGGCGACAAGGGAAAATCCGATTTCAACTCCGAGGAGGGCTGGACGCTCCTGCCCGACGGCACCGTGCTCACTGCCGACGTGAAGAACTCCCCGAACTCGGAGATCTACAATCCGAGCACCGGCGTATGGAAGAGTGCGGGCTCGACGATCGTCGATCTCCGCTCGCCCGGCGAACCCGGTTGCGTTCGCTACGGCCCGAAAACCAAGGACTGCTACTACCCGCCCGGCGAGATCGGCCCGGCGCTGCTGCGGCCGGACGGAACGGTCTTCGCGACGGGCGCCGGACCCGAGGCCAGCGGCTATGGCACCGGGCACACCGCAATCTATCACACCACCGGTACCTCAGCGGGAACGTGGACGGCCGGCCCCGATTTTCCGACCGGCCAGAACGCCGGCGACTCGTACGGGATCCTCGAGCCCAGCGGCAACGTGCTCGTCTTGACGACGAGCAGCACGCTCGATGAATTCAATGGATCGACGTTCACGCAGGTCGGCACCGCGGCGGGACCGCCGGTTCTTTTACCGACGGGCCAAGTACTGATGCTCGGCGCCAACCAGACGGTAATCTACACGCCAACCGGCAAAGCGCAGGCCGCGTGGGCGCCGACGATCAAGACCGCTCCCAGCAGCGTCGTCGCGGGTAAGACGTACAAGATCACCGGCACGCAGTTCAATGGGCTCTCGCAAGCGGTGGCCTTCGGTGACGAGGAGCAGAACGCGACGGCCTACCCGCTGGTTCGCATCACCAACGACTCGACGCACCACGTGTTCTACGCGCGCACGCACGATCACAGCACGATGGGCGTGGCCACGGGAACGAAGCTCGTGTGGACGTATTTCGACGTGCCCAAGAAGATCGACGCGGGGACGAGCACGCTCGAAGTCGTCGCCAACGGCATCGCCTCAAAACCGGTGAAGGTCAGCGTTTCCGGCTCGCGCTAAGAGCCGTCCTTCGACTGCGCTCGGCATGACGGTTTGGGCGCTCGTGTGCGCGTTGTTGTGCCGCTCACCGATCGCGGCTGACGCGGCGGCGATGGCTCCGTTACAGGATCTCGGCGGCGTCCTCGTCGTTCAGGCTCGCATCGATGGAAAGGGCCCGTTCAACTTCGTTCTCGATACCGGCGCCGGCACGACCGTCGTCACGCCGGAGTTATCGGCGCAGCTGCACCTGGCGGCGAACGGTTCGGCGAATCTCGGGACCAGCGGTAAGAGCGCGGTGAGCGCCGGCGCGGTCGTGCTGCCGAGCGTCGTTGTAGGCGAGGCGAGCGCGTCGAAAGTCGCCGCGGTCATCGCGCCGCTGCCGCCGGACCTGACCTACCAAGGACGCTTCGGAAGGATCGCGGGAATTCTGGGCGCCACGTTTCTGCGGCAGTTCGTCGTGACGATCGACTACGGGAGCGGCCTCGCGCTCTTTGCGGCGCCGGGAACGTTCGTTGCCCCGCCGGATGCGCAGCGCATGTCGGCGTCGGCCTATCAAGGCGCGGTGACCGTTACGGGATCGGTGTCGGGCGCGAGTACGTCGATGGAGATCGACAGCGGAAATAACGGGCTGAGCATCGTGAGCGCGGCGTTTGCGCAGGCGCACGGGTTGACCGCGCGCTGCAAGGCGATACCGCGGACGCATGAAGGCCTTGGCGGGAGGGTCCGCGACACGGTGATGCGGGTGAACGACCTGACGGTGGGCGGTATTGCGGTGCGCGATACGCTGGTTGCAGAGTCGAGCGGGAGCAACGTGCTTTCGGGCGACGGCGCGCCGGGGGTGATCTTGGGAAACGCGCTTTTGCGGCAGTGGGGCTGGCTTGCGGTCGACTATGGTGCCGAGATCGTCTATCTGCCGCCGGAAGTTTCGATCGAAGACGGATCGGTACCGTATTACACGACGGGGCTGTCGCTGGTGCGCCGCGCGAGCGGCGAACTCGACGTCGATGGCGTGGTCGACGGGAGCGTGGCCGCGACGGCGGGCGTTGAGGCCGGCGACCGCGTGGTGTCGCTCGACGGCGTGGCGGCGGAGCAGCTGGGCGACGCCGACTTCGCCGCCGCTTCGAAGAACGACACGGTGCGTTACGTGCTCGCCCGCGGCGGCGCGCAGCTCGAGGTTTCGCTCACGCTGTTCGACGCGCTGCCGACCGCCGGAAACTGCGTTCGGCGCTAGATCGAGCGCCCGACGGCAGTGCCGACGCCGGCAAAGACGGCGTCGCGGTTCGCGGGCGCGGTGTTCGGGCCGCTGTAATAGGCGGCAACGAGCAGTGGCTTGCGGCCGGGCGGCCACATAATCGCCAGATCGCCGGCGGCGCCGCGCTCGCCGGTGCCGGTTTTATCGCCGACCTTCCACGTTTTCGGCACGCCCGCGCGCAAGCGCGAGAGGCCGGTCTTGCAGGCGATCATCCACGACTCGAGCAGCTGCACGGATCGCGGCTGCAGCGCGTTCCCGAGCAGCAGCGCGTTCATCAAGGTGCGCATCGCGAGCGGCGTGGTGGTATCGCGAGGGTCGTTCGGCAGCGAGGAGTTCAGCTGCGGCTCCGTTCGGTCGAGGCGCGTCGTGTCGTCGCCCTGCTTGCGCACGAAGCGTGTCGCACCGGCGGGGCCGCCGGCAAGCCCGAGCAGCAGATTGGCAGCGCCGTTGTCGCTGTACTCGATCGCCGCCGAGCAGAGCGCTTCGAGCGACATGCCGCCCGACGCGACGTGCGCGCGCGTTACGGGCGCGTACTCGAGCAGATCTTTGGTGCTATAGGGAACCCATTGCGAGAGGCGCATCGTTCCGGCATCGACGTGCGCGAGGATGTCGGCAACGAGGAAGAACTTGAACGTGCTGCACATCGCGAAGCGTTCGTTTTCGCGATGGCCGCTCGCAGCGCCGGTTTGTAGATCGATCACCGAGACGCCGAGGCGCCCGCCGTAGCGCCGCTCGATCGCCGCGAAGGGGTTGCTCTGCGCTTGGGCTCGCGCGGCCAGCGGGAACGATGCGGCGGCGCCGGCGGCGATCGCGGCGCGAAGGAAGGAGGAGCGGTGGAGAGCGCGGTCCATGCGCCCCGCTTCGGTCGGGCCCGGCACGGCCCTGCAGTTTGTCCGGGCTCGTGTCCGGGTCGTCGGTTCTGAACGGCCGTTCGACGGCGTAGGATCTTAGGCATGAAGCGCAGGCTCGCGTTTGCGGCGGTGACGGCCCTGGCGGCTGTTGCCTTGCCAGCGTGCAACGCTGGAGGCTCCGGGCCCGCGCCGCGGTTGGCCGTTCGCGCGTTGCCTCACGTCGGTGCATCGTGGATGTCGCCTGAGGCCGCCACCGCAAAACTGCTGCTCTACGTCGGCGACTGGGACACCAACGACGTCAACGTCTTCGATTACAAGAGCGGGAAGCTCGTCGGCGCGCTGACCGGCTTCGACGAACCTTACGGCATGTGCGTCGACGCCGCGGGCGACATTTACGTTTCGAACTTCGAAGGCGGAAACGCCGTCGAGTACGCCCATGGCGGTACGACCGTCTTGAATACGTACGACTCGAGCGGGGAGCCCATCGGGTGTTCCGTCGATGCAAAGGGCGATGTAGCGGCGACGAGCTTCTCCCCCGGCGAGGTGACCGGCCGATGGGTTACGACGACAAAGGCAATCTCTACGGCGTCGGCGAGTACTCGTCGATCGATATCTGCGAGCTGCCACACGGCGGCGAGACGATGCGAACCGTGAGGAGCTCCGGAACAACGATCGAGTTTCCCGGCAGCGCAATGTGGGACGGCAAGTACATTACGTTCGTCCTCCAGGAAGGGGGGACGACGGGTGAGGGGATGACGATCCAGCGGGCGAGGGAATCGAAGTCAGGCGATCTTACGTTCGTCGGCCAGACGAAACTTACGGACAATTGCGATAACAGCGCAGTCGATATCGTGAATCCGTTTATCGTTGGCAAGAGGAACACGCCGGTCAATCGCGTTGAAGGCGACACCGTCGTCGCGGCCGATCTGTGGTGCACCAACGAGGGATATCCGCAGTTCTACTACTGGCGCTATCCCGCGGGAGGCCTGCCGTTCAAAACGCTCAACGGGTCTTTCGGGGCGCCGTACGGACAGGCCGTGAGCATCGCGCCGTAGGCGTTATCCATCGGGTTCCGCAGGCTTTTAGAACCGAGTCTCTCCACGGGGATGAATCTCGTCCGGCGGATCGACGTGGTGCACGTGTCCAGCGCCCGGCTGGTGAGTCGGAGGCGCGTTACGGGGAGGGGCCGGGTTCGTGTCCATTCCGCCGCTTACCTCGTCGAGTTTTTCGTCCGGCGTTTCGCGTTTCGTTTGATCGCTCATGTCGTTTCCTTTCAGTGCGGGTCAAAGACCCGTGCGCTCTTTTTTTCGATGGTGCTTTCGTGACATCGTAATTCGCCGCGCTTCCGGTGGCCCCCATCGCACAACCAACTCGTGTGGGTAAGTTGTGAGGGTCCGCGTGGGGTGTGGGCCGGGTTCCGGTGCCGTTTTTGCCGAGGGAGCGGAGGTTGGGGCTTTCCGGCGGTGCGTCGAATGCCCCGAGCGGAGGGGTAACGATGACAGGTTTTACACGATGGATGTGCGTCGCCATTGCTAGCGTCGTGCTCTGTGGCTGCGCTCTCGCGCTGCCCGGGACCGTGACGACCGGCGCCGCCCGGGTTCGGCAGAGCGTTGCGAAACTCGCGCCTATCTATAGCTTCCGCGGCTCGCCCGACGGGGCGGATCCGATCGCCGCAATGGTCGCGCCCACGGTCGGGAGCTGGACGCTGCTCGGGGTAACGTACTTGGGCGGCAACGATAACAACGGCCTCCTCTTCGGCCTTACCGAAACCTCCGACGGCATCTGGAGCGAGCAGGTGCTGTACAAGTTCGGCGGGACCTCGCACCAGGATGGATCGCATCCAAACTTCGTTTTTATCAATCCAAAGCGCAGGAACGCTCTCGACGTTATCGTGACGACGTACGCTGGCGGCTCCAGCAACAACGGCACGCTGATCGAGCTGGAGCCGAGCTCCAAGGGCACATGGTCGGAGCGGTTCGTCTACAGCTTCGGCGGCGCGCCCGACGGCGCGAGCCCGCAGGGTTTGCTCGATGAGGACAAACGCGGCAATCTCTACGGCACCACGAGCACGGGTGGGACGGGCGGCAGCGGCACGGTGTACAAAATGGCGCCGACCGCTTCGGGTTATGCCGAGAGCGTGCTTTACAACTTCCAGGACGGCGCCGACGGAGGCGTGCCGTACGGCGGCGTGATCCTCGGTCAGAAGGGCGTGCTCTATGGGACGACGGTTACCGGCGGCAGTTACGCCGCAGGAACCGTGTTTGCGTTGGTTCCCTCCTCGTCGGGCTACACCGAGAGGGTGCTCTACGGCTTCGCCGGCTATCCCGACGGCGCCAGCCCGTACTCGGGCCTCTGCCTCGATGCGCACGGCGATCTTTTCGGCACCACCACCAACGGTGGTACCGCGAATCGCGGAACGGTTTTCGAGATCATCCAGACGAGCACGGGAACCGAAGAGCGGCCGCTGTGGAGTTTCCACAATACCGGTGCGGGCTCCAATCCTTACGGCGGCGTGCTCGTCAGCGCGAACGGCACGATCGTCGGCACGACTTACAGCGGCGGGTCGAGGGGGCTCGGAACGATTTTCACGCTGGAGCCGATGCATAGCACGTACGTCGAGAAAGACGAGAGCTTCACGGGCGCCGACGGCGCCGATCCCTACGCGGCGCCCTTCCTCGATCGCGCGGCGAATCTATACGCAACCGCCTCCGCCGGCGGCAAACTGAAGAAAGGCACGGTCGTAAGGGGCGGCCTGTTCCACCCGCACTGCAGGACCACGGAGTGATGGTTTCATGAGGTTTTGGATGCGGTCGGCAACCTGTTTCGCTTTCGCCGCGGCAATGCCGATGGCGCTGGGAGCCCAGACGCCGGAAGCTGCGGCCCCCAGTTCTTTTTCACAACAGATTCTCGAGGCACACAATAGGTATCGCGCGGCCGTCGGCGTTGCGCCGCTCGCGTGGTCCAGCGAGCTGGCCAAGGCCGCTGAAGCGTGGGCGAACGCCCTTACTTCGGAACAGCGATTCGCACACGACCCCTCCGTGCAGAATCAAGGTGAAAACCTTTGGATGGGTACCGCTGGTGCGTTCACGCTCACCGAGATGGTTGACGATTGGGGCCAGGAACGGCGTTACTTCGCCAACGGCATCTTCCCGAACGTAAGCACGACGGGCAGTTGGTCGGATGTCGGCCACTACACGCAAATGGTATGGCGGAGCACGACGGCTGTCGGCTGCGCGGGCCGCACCGGTTCGGACGGCTATTATCGACTCGTCTGTCGCTACAGCCCTGCGGGAAACGTCATCGGCCGGAGAGCGTTTTGACCGTTGCCTTGACGTTTCTTGAGAACGGTGAGCGGGCGCGTCGGATCTTCCCGCAGGGGTAAAGCGGACGTACCGAGGTAAATCCTCGGCATGAAACGCCTTTTTGGTTTGGTAGCGATTCTCGTTGCAGTAGTCATGGGCGTATGCGCCGGAACGAGTCGCGCCGACGCCGAGTGCGTCGCCAAAGAACCGTCGTATACCGTAACCGTTCCCGGCAGGCCGTTTTCCGTCAGGGAACTTCCGGACTCAACGACAGCGCTCGTTTCCGTGAACCCGGAGACTCCATTGCAGGTACCGGGAATAGCGGTGCTCGTCTGCAAGGCGGATCGGTTTGTGTACGACCACATGATTCCAATGTCGCCGCAACCTACCGGATTAGCGTTAACTCCAGATGGAAAGGTCCTCGTCGTCGCGGACGACTCGTACATCGCATTCCTGCGCACGGACCGGCTGAGCCGAGGCAGCCCCGATGCCATTACGTACGTTAAGGCCGAGACCGGCGATATCGAGGATGACGACGCGGGCGCGACGTACGTCAGCGTCTCGCCTGACGGCCGGTACGCGTTTGTCAGCGAAGAGCAGGCCGGCACGATCACGGTGGTCGACCTGGTGAAAGCAGCGGCAACCGGATATTCACGAGGTGCGATCGTTGGCGATATCGATGTGGGAAACGCCCCGATTACGACGCTCTTTGCGAGCGACGGTAAGACGTTGTATGGAACGGTCGAGATCGTTCACCGTAAACTTGGCTACCCAAAGGTCTGTCGTCCAGAGGGCGCCGCGGTCAGCGACCCGACGCGTTTTGCTTCTGGAGCCGTCTTTTCTTTGGATGTCGGAGAGGCCGAGCGAGGTTCGGGTAGCAGTCTAACGTTTGCCCCGGCGCAATGCAGTGCCGTGAGAATGGCCCTCGCGCCCGGAGGGCGCTTTGTCTGGGTGACCAATCGGGCATCCGGCTCCGTCAGTCTCTTCGATCTACTGAAGATGACCGGTGACGCATCAACCGCCAGAGTGAACGATATCTCGGTAGGCTCCAATCCCGTGCCCGTTGCGGTAACGCGAGACGGGAGCTACGTCCTCGTAGGGATCACCAACCGGTTCGGCCCTGGGGGAACGACGAGCGGGCGTGTGATCGTTCTCGACGGTGGCACCCATCGCATCGTTGGGACGATTCCGGCCGGTCTCTTCCCACGCGAGTTCTCCCACGGTTCGGGGCCGACGCTGTTTCTTTCGAACAACCGATCCGATAGCGTCACGATCTTCAACGAAAACCTCTTGGGGCAACTCATTATGAAACGTTAGAAGCCCGGGTCGGGGTTAGGACTGAACTACCTAGTCGGGTTGAGCCGCCCGTCGACGACAACGCCGGCCAGGGTGTGCTAGTCTTCGCGTCGATTGGGTGCTCCGCGAGGATAGGAACGGCACTTCGCGATTACAGCGGGATGGCAGCGCGCGGCCCCGTCCGAACCACGATTTACCTCATGGCGGCGGCTTCAGTCCTGATTCTCGCGTGAGCTCCTGCCAGCGCTTCCCCTCACGATAGAGCATCTCGAAGTTTTCCCAAAAGGCTTGCCCGTGCACGGTACGATGGATACGCACGACGTCAGCCAACAATTCCCAAGCCTTTTCAATGGGTGGCCAAGCGTAATCGTAGATAATCGGGCCGTCGATTAGGCCATGCTTCACATAGGTGCCGATTCGTTCGAAGGTGCGCATCAGCGGCAACTCTCGATGGAGATTGGTATCTGCCATGCCGACCAACGCTACATCATCGCGGAATCGTGGATCGGTCATCCGCTTCGGGAGTTCGGTCGCGATGAAATGCAATGAGCCCCAAAACTCCTCGGTGTTGAGGTCGTCGAAGATCTTCATCGCGCCTTGAAGTTGCGTCGCACGACGTAAGTGTTCCAGTTGCGACCGAGTCAGTTGCAGCTGCCGAATTCCCAATAGCACGGTCGCAACGATAGCCAGCCCCGTTCCGAGGGTCGCCAGCGCCGTAATTGCTTCCCACCCCATTTGAGGCAGGACCTTCTTCGATCCCCTACGAGACCTTTTGTTAAGTCGGGTATTTCCTTGCGCGACGTCGCTTTTGGCGGCCCAGGTGCCGTACGTAAGTGAGACACCCGACTTCCCTACGGAGACGGGCGGACGACGGTCCTTGTCGCCAAGTGGATAACCAATAAGAAAACCTCCGAATGTTCGGAGGTTCAAGAAGTCCTACGTATACAAGTTTTAAATGGTGGGCGGTATAAGGATTGAACTTATGACCTCTTCCGTGTCAAGACTACCAAGCACGCACGGCCTGCCAGAAACCTCTTTATTTTAAGCCGCTATAGTCCGCCTGAGTCCGGGAAAGTTTGGGTGAATGGCTACACAGGTGGCTACACCTCTGCTATAGTCGGGGGTAGAAGAAGGCCCCGGTGAGGGCGAACTCGCCGAGGCCGCGTCACCGAAAGGATGAGTTCCGATGACCACGGCCATTTTACCGCAAACCCTCCCCGAAGGCGCAAGCGCCGATAACCGCAAGTATGTCGCCCAGGCCAACGGCCGGACGCTCCTCGTCGATCGTTCCAAGTGCTTTGCGAACCCATGCCCGGGCTGCTCCAACTGCGATACCTTCTGCGAAGTAGAAACCGTCGTCGAACGGGCTCGCGAGTTCGTAGACGCCTCGCAATCGACGGCGACGCGCCGGGCCTACGCCTCCGATTGGC
>DASZGC010000033.1:0-3592 GCA_035939175.1 Candidatus Cybelea sp.
GTTCGACGGCTGCGGCCACATTCTCAGCAAAAAGAGCCGGAAGCGCAAGCGGAAGTTTCGCAAGGACCAGCCCACGTTCAAGGGTGATCTGAAGCGTCTTGCGCCGACGATTCCCTACCTGGTCTAACGGAGGCTCTCGATATGGCACGTATCAAACGCGGAGTACACGGGCTCAAACACCGTCGCAAAGTCATGAAGCTCGTCAAGGGCTTCCGGGCCGCCCGCCGCCGCAACTATCGGGTCGCTAACGAAGCGCTGCTCAAGTCTCTTGCCTACGCGTTCCGGGATCGCCGCGTTCGCAAGCGCGATTTTCGCTCCCTATGGATCAGCCGAATCAACGCCGCCGCTCGCCGCGAAGGCCTCTCCTATTCGGTGTTCATGCACGGGTTGAAGAAGTCTGGTGTGAGCTTGAACCGCAAGGCTCTTGCGGACCTGGCCGTCTCGGACGAGAAGGCGTTCGGGATGCTCCTTAATATGGCGAAACAAGCCGCACAGAGATAGCCGCCGCGCGGATATAGCCGCCCCGCAGGCGGTTGGCCGCGCATCTCTAATCTTCGCGTTATGGGACGTTGGAGCTCTGTCTTTGGGACGGCTCTAGTCGTCGGCTACTTCGCCTGCCAGCTACCCACCGCGATCGCGGAAGAGAACGAACTCGCCCTCACGCCGGCGATCTCAGCTCGGATCGATCGCATGGCAAAGGACGAAGTGCACGCCGGCCGTACGCCGGGCGTCGCCATCGGCATCGTCGAAGACGGCCGGCTCGTCTACGCGCGCGGTTTCGGATTCGCAAATCTCGCAAAGCACGTGCCGATGACGCCGGACAGCGAATTCTTCGCCGGGGGACTCACGATGCAGTTTACCGCCGCGGCGATCCTGCTGCTGGCGCAAGATGGTAAACTGACGCTCGACGATCACGTTACAAAATACGTACCCGAGTTTCATTTGGGTGCCCAGGTTACGATCGCACAACTGTTGACGCAGACGTCGGGGCTTCCGAATTACACGCAGGTGAAGGGCATCGCATCGGATCTGACCCGCACAGTAAAACCGGGCGCGTTGCTCGTGTTGGTCGACGGTCTCAAAGCAGTGGCACCGCCGGGCACGGCGTACGCAAACAACCCCGTGAACTATTTGCTGGCCGGATTGATCGTCGAGCGCGTCAGCGGCGTTCCGCTTTCCGACTATCTCGAGCAGCACATCTTTTTACCGCTGGTGATGAATCATTCGTTCTTGGCCGGAGACAACGGCATCTCGCCAAGCCATGCTACGGGCTACGCGCGAAGCGGCCGCGGATTCGCGGTCGCCCCGACGTGGGATCCCGCGTGGCTAGGCGGAGACTCCGGCTTGGTCTCCACGATTTACGATCTCGCCAAATGGGATATCGAAATGCCCGTTTTGCTCCGGGTGGATTCCGTTCGCACGATGTTCAGCCCGACGGCGAGTGACGGCCCAACGCATTACGGAATGGGATGGGTCATCGACCGGCGCGGCGGCAAGGACTTCGTGTGGGCCAACGGCGAGATTTCCGGTTATCGGGCGATGAATGCGCTTCTGCCGGAACAGCAAGTCGGCGTCATCGTTTTCTCAAATGTCGACTCCCTGCACGGGGGGTCGGTCACGATACCGGAAGAGCTGGGTGCGAGGATCCTGGATATCGTCGTCCCTCCAACGTCCACGCGGCTCGACAACGCGATCGTAACCCAGGCGAAGGAGTGGCTCGAGCGTCTGGCTTCCCGCCACCTCGATCGCTCCGAGCTGACACCGGCCTTCAGCACCTATTTGACCGACGACCTCATCGCGAGGGAGAATTTCGCGGCGATGGGACCGCTGCAGTCGATCGTGCCAATTGCAAGTAGCGCCGAATCAAACGGCGATACACGGTACGAATTTCTCGTGCGTTACCCTCGGGCCCAATACCATTACTTGTTCGAGGTTACACACGACGGAAAGGTTGACGGAATCACCCTCTCCGCATAGGCGGATTGTCTATTCCTCGCCGTCGGCCAGGCGTCGGCCGGTGGCCTCTACGACTTTGCCCAGCATGGTCACGGCCTCGGCGCGCGTGGCATTGCTGAACATGTAACGCAAACGTTCGTCGGCATCTTCGACGATCAGCACGGCGCGACGTCCGCCGCGAACGGCCTCGATCAGCGAACTTAAGTACGCTTCGTCTTCCGGTGCTAAGACCGATTCGTCTGCGCCGCAACGGTTGGGCTCCAGCAATCGTTTTAGGACGGCTTCAATGTCGCTCGGTATTTCCACGCTTACCTCCAAGACCGATTCCGCAGCCGTCGGTAGCAACGACGGCGCGAAAGTTCCTCTCGTACAGTAACTATCGACCAAAGTCTCTTCCGAATTCACCTTCGCCGCCCTGCAGCCAAAACAGGGCAAGCACGGTTTTTGCGTCGGCTGTTCCTTCAGCGACCAGGCGCCATGCCGCCTCGCGGCCGAACACCCCGACTTCGATTCGCTCGTCTTCGTCCAACGCCGGCTCGCCGGCGGTTAGCAGATCCGCGTGAAAGAAATGCATGACCTCCGTGCAGAAGCCGGGCGTCGTCCAGACGGCGCCGATCGGTCGCACGCTGCCCGCAAGATAGCCCGTTTCCTCACGCAGCTCGCGCCTCGCGCCCTCGAGCGTACTCTCGTTGGGCTCCGCCGTTCCGGCCGGGATTTCCCAAAGGGTCTTGCCCGCCGGATGGCGGTATTGGCGAACGAGGACAACCGAATCGGGAGCCGGCGTCGCGACGATCGCCACCGAAGCGCCGTGCTCGACGACGTCGACGCGATGCTCGCTTTCGTCGGAAAGGCGAACGTCGTCGACTCGGACCTTGAAGACGCGGCCTTCGAAGCACTGGCGAGAGGAGAGAACGCGCGGCGCTTCTTCCATGATCGGGCTTTGGCGGAACGGCGGAACGGAGCCTCGTAAGGAAAGCCGTAATGGCGAAGTCGTCCATCGCAACCGAAATCGGCTGGCTTGCCTTCTTCCTCGTCGTCTTCGTGGCCGCGGTCTATCTGTTCGTGCGATCGCTGGTGCCGCACCACTTCAACGATAAGATTGCGATCGTGCTGGCCGCGATGTTCGCCGGGCTGATCGTGATCTTCGCCCGCGCCTGGCTGACGAAGCGGAAGGCTCCGCGGTAACCGATGGCCGTCCATCTCGGAATTCGTGCCGATCGGCTCGCGGGCGTCCGCGCGCTGCGATCGGGGAAGGGACGGCGCGAGCAACGCCGCTTCGCATTCGAAGGGACCACGCTGCTGGAGGAGGCGCGCAGGAGCGGGTTTCCAATCGACGAGCTGTACTGCACCGCCGCAGGGTACGATGCGTCGCCGCTGGTACGCGAACTCGACGCAAGCGGGATCCCGGTCTTCATCGTGGATGAGGGCCGAGCCGCACAGCTTTCGGACCTGAGAACGCCGAGCGGCGTCCTTGCGATCGCGCCGATACGCCTCGACCCAATAGAAACCTTGCTGGCCCGTGGGAACCTGGCTTTGGTGCTGGCCGACGTCAACGATCCGGCCAATGCGGGCTCGCTGCTTCGGTCTGCGGACGCCTTCGGCTGCTCTGGAGTCGTGTTTGGCCGCCTGGGTGTGG
>DASZGC010000034.1:0-14221 GCA_035939175.1 Candidatus Cybelea sp.
TTGAGATACTGACCGGCAACTTCGACACCAGCCTTCGGGCTACCCAACCACATAACGAAGGCCGGATCGGCAAACCAGCCACGCAGCAGGTCGACGTCGACGTCGTCGGCCGGCCGCGGCGTCACGGCCCCGCCGGCGATAACCCGATCGCGCACGTTTTTGAACTGATTCCAGTAGGCCGTGCGGGCGCCGAAATGCCTGACGATGCCGTCAGGTATTATGAGTACGCAACTGATGACGGTCCATTCAACTGCGAGCGGTCCAACGTGGAATCCGGCGGCCTGTCCCACGGCAAATCCCCCAAGCGCGTCGATGGCAACAAGCAGAGCTCTCCAAACGGAACTCATCCGCCGCGAGTTGTACACGCCAAGAGCCGCCCCCGCAAGCACACAAACGTAGACTCCCTCCCACGAGCTGAACTGCAAGCCGAGCACTGTCAGCACCGCACTCCGAGATGAACTATTTCGGAAGCGTTGCGCGTGATCAGAGTGGTCTGCGTTCCTGGTCGACATTTTGCTTACTTACACAGATCGGAACTATTGGTTGCATCGAA
Source organism: Candidatus Cybelea sp. (assembly GCA_035939175.1). Lineage (GTDB taxonomy): Bacteria > Vulcanimicrobiota > Vulcanimicrobiia > Vulcanimicrobiales > Vulcanimicrobiaceae > Cybelea. Next base: position 554 of record DASZGC010000034.1, read on the forward strand.
TTGCCTGCCGGCGGCGGCGTCGGCGCTCGGCCCGGGCGCGCGGCCCGGTCCTCCAGGTCCTCAATGCGTGAGTTAAGTTCTTCTTTCGGATAAAACAAACTGCTTGTCGTAAATGTTGTCGTAGGCCCGTACGCAATTTTAACATTGCTAGAATCCATGTGACCGTGAACGCACCACAGGGCACCCCATCGCGACTTACGGAAGCCGTCTCGGATCCGCGCGTTCCCTCGTCGACCTCGCCAATGTCGTTCACGAGAAACGGGTAGTTTCGGCGGTCGACGTCGTAACTCGCATGCGCCAGTTTCGTCGACCCAGGAACGATCGTCCACAACTCGTACGTCGCGCCGGCGCGTCCTTCTTCCGCGACGAGCGCGCCCACCGCTCCCTCGCTCAGGGTTTCAACGATGAGTGGTCGGGGGCGCGCCATTGCTTCCAGCAACTCCTTCGTGGAAATATTGCGCACCTGAAGGCCGTCTCGGCAATCCGCCGTTCCGGCGTCGAAATCGTAGCGGTATTCGTCGCGCTTATCGGACAGACGAACCACAACGTGTCCAGATATAGCTACGGCATAGTAAGCGCCGTCCTCAACGTCGGCCTCGTTTTCGAGATACCCGTTCCCGCCAAAGTAAGTCGAGTGGCCTGGAACGCGGCGCTCGGGGTAAAAGATTGATACCCGCCAGCCGGGCGAGGGGAGCGTCCCGGCAATCATTCGACAGGGACCGTCAAGATGCACCACCGTCACAGTCTCGCCGAGCAAGAGCACCGAGCGGGGATGGCCGGGGAGCACCGCGATGTAATCATTCCGATCCGGTACATCCTTTGCCCCGGACCACCGCGAGATAACGGCCAGGCGGGACCGCGACGGCGATTTTCTGAACTGCGCTACCGAAGACGCGCGGTACAGAGTTATCGACGACGTCGAACCAACCCGAGGTGCCAGTTGGCTCCCCCGCGACTGCCATCGGCGAGCGCTTCACCACTAGTACCGCAGACGCAACCGCCGCGGCCAAAATCACCTAGAACGGAATCTCATCGTCCAGGTCGTCTCCGTGGGACTCGCCGCCGCGCGGCTGCGCACCAACTGCGGCCGGAGCACGGCCGCCGTTGAAGCCGCCGTGATCGCCGCCCTCGGCATCGTCGCGCCGCGATGAGAGCATCTGCATGCCCGAGATCACGACCTCGGTGGCGGTGCGGCGGATCGGCTGTCCGCTCTCGTCTTTGAGTTTCGCGTCGTCGTACGAGCGGATCGAGAGCCGTCCCTCGACGAGTACCGGGCTCCCCTTCTTGAGATACGTGTTGCACGTCTCGGCAAGCCGCTCCCAAGCAACGATGTCGACGTACATCGTGTCTTCCGGTTTCGCATCGCGCTTGTTCGGATTGACGGCGATGCGGAACTTCGTGACCGGCGATCCGGAGTTGATATACCGGATCTCGGGGTCGCGCGTGAGGTTGCCTACGAGGATCACTTTGTTAAACGACGCTGCCATGTCTTATCTCTCTTTCTTGCTACGCTCTATGATTTGTGCTAAAGGTTGTCGACCGTGGCCCTTCGACTGCGCTCAGGGTGACAGGGTGCTTCGACTGCGCTCAGGGGGACAGGGTGCCCTTCGACTGCGCTCAGGGTGACGGTACTATGACAGACTTGTGTGTCACCTGTATGGCACAGATGTTGCGGGTTTGCGAAAAGCTAGGCCTGCGGCTCGCGTGGGAGAACCGTCTGGGGCTCGCGCGACGGAGGGGCCCCAAACTCGCGCTGCGGAGGCGCCTGCGACAGGTGTGCTGGGACCAGCGGGGGCGGTTGAGCGGCCGCTAGGGCGGCCATATGCGTCAGCATCTTGCCGTCGAGTCGCACGATCAGGGCTCGCAGCACGTCCTCGTGGAGCTTGAGCTGGCGCTCCAGCTCCTTCGACGTGGCAGCATTGCTCTTGAACTGCATCACCACGTAGTTGCCCTCGCGGGCGTCCTTGATCTCGTAGGCCAGGCGCTTCTTGCCCAGGCGCTCCACGGCGACCACTTCGCCGCCTTGGCCCTTGACGATCTCGGATATGGCGTTGGCGCGCACCTCGACTTCGCTCTCTTCGAGCGCGGGACGCAGGATATAGGTTACTTCGTAATCGGTCATTGATTCTCCGTACTATGGACGCCCATGAGGGCGGCCCACCTCGAGACGAGGCGGGCAGTAGGTAAGTGGCGGCTTTTCGCGGCGCCCTTCGAGGGACTCCTCTACTGCTCCAGCTCCTGCACCGTGTTCGTGTTGGAATCGGTGTAGAAGAGCGCCGTGTTGCCATCGTTGGTGCCCACGGCGAGCAGGCCGAATATTCCGGCCGTCTTGCTGGTGTCGACGACCTTCGTATCGAGCACTTGCCCGGTCGGCGTCATCTCGACGAGCGTGTTGCCGCCGGCCCCGTTGGCGACGATCAGGTTGCCGTTGGGCAGGATCGCCTCGGCGACCGGAGTGTCGAGCGGCTTGCCATCCTTCACCAGGGTGGCGCACGACGTTTTCGGATACAGGCATTTGAAGCTCTTGCATCCGTTCGAAACGGTGATCTCTCCCGTCTTGAGCAGGTTGCTGGCATGCTCGATCGCCACGACCGCGTTGCACGCGCCATCGGCCACGTAGAGCGTGTCCCACGCCTTGCTCTTGCTGTTCGAGTTGTACGCGAAACCCGACGGCCCCAGCCCGCTCCAACCGGCGCCCTGTTTCACCGAGAATCCCTTGACCACCGCGAGCAGCTTCTTGTTGCCGTGGTAGGCCCCGAGGCTGATGCTGTCGACGTTGCCGTTGGACGCGTCGCCGATGAAGACGAACTCCGGCGAGTAGATGTAGAGCGGAGGTGCGTCGCCGTCGCCGATCGGATCCACGATGGGAGAAGCATAGGTCTTCTTCAGCACGCCGGCCTGATTGAACCAAACCATCACCTTGCTCGTGAGCCCCGTTGCGAAGACTTGGTCGCCCAGGGTGGTGACGGCGTCGCCGTTGCATCCTTCGATCTTATCGCTCTGCACGAACTGCGCCGGCGAAGAGTTCGCCTTCGGCGCGAGCTGCTCGATCGTCGTACCGATACCTGCCTTGCCCGCGGAGTTGCTGAAGTTGCAGACGAGGAGATCGCCTTTCTTCAACCTTCCGTTGCTGTTGAGGACCGTTGCCAGCGCGCGCGGCCCCATATCGCGGTTCTTCGGGTCGACCGTCGAACCGATCGTCACGTTGTTCTTCAAGAGTTTGAGGATCGAGGTGGTGTCTTCCGGCGATGCGGCCGCGCGCAAAAATGAAGTTGCGCTCGCGCCTGCCCCGCCCGAGGCGGGCACCGCACCCGTTCCGTTGCATCCGGACGTTGCAAGGAGAGCAGCGGCCACGAGCAGCGCCGCGCGCCTGTCGGTGAAGAGCATGTGAGATCCTCGTCGGTACGGTGAGTAGTTGTAGGAGCCGCCTTTCGAATCGTCTTTTTGAGCGCCCTGCTGGAGCGAGCGACCGCCGTCATCTTTCATCAAAATGAACGGGCAAAGAATACCGTGGTCATTACCACGCCGATTCCGATGACCGTCGCGCGAGCGATTGCTTGGGGCACGCGCCGGAAAATCCGCGCGCCGAAATAGCCGCCCAGCAACGCAAGCGCCGCCATCGGCACGGCGAAGCGCCAGTCGACGATGCGCGCGATGATAAAGGGCACCAGCGCGACGCCGTTGATCGCCACCGCGAGCACGTTCTTGATCGCGTTCTGCGCGTTGAAGCTCGGCAAGCCGGAGAACGCCAGCACGGCGAGCATCAAGATGCCCTGCCCCGCGCCAAAGTAGCCGCCGTAGATCGCGACGGCAAACTGCACGGCGATCTGCCACGGCGCGTGTCTCGGCGCGAGGTTCGAACGCTTGGTCAAAAACGGGCTCGCCGTAAACACGATCGTCGCGAAGAGCAGCAGCCATGGAATGAGCCGTGCGAAGACCGCCTGCGGCGTGACCAGCAGCAGCGACGCGCCGATCAACGAGCCGGCGATGCTGGCGATCAGCACCGAGCGCAGCATCGAGCGATTCTCGCGAACTTCCTCGCGATAGCCGCGCACGCTCCCGAACGTGCCGACCCACATCGCCGCGTTGTTGGTCGCGTTGGCCGAGATCGGCGGGACGCCGGCGAAGACGAGTGCCGGAAACGAGAGAAAACTTCCGCCGCCGGCGGCGCTGTTCATCATGCCGGCGACGACGGCAGCGGCGCCCGGCAGCAGCAACTGAGCCGGCGTCACGCCGCGCGAGCCGGGGTCTTAGAGCGCTGCGCGCTCGCGCTTGGTGACGCGATAGACGCGGCGAACGTTTTTGAGCGTTTGGATCTTGGTAATCAACTTGTGCAGATGATCGAGGTCGCGAATCTGAACCGTAAGACTCGCAAGGGCGCCGCCGTCCTTGCGCACCCGCGCGTTGACCGAGCTGACCTGTGTCTTTAGCTCGGCGAAGACGGCCATGATGTCTTGCAGCAGTTGCACGCGGTCTTCGGCCTCAACCTCGATGTCGACGAGGTGCGTGAGGCCGGTGTCGGTGATCCACTGCGACTGCATGATGCGCTCCGGCGTCGCGTTCATGTAACCGACGTTGGGGCAGTCCGCGCGGTGCACGCTGACGCCGCGCCCGATCGTCACGTAGCCGATGATCGGATCGCCGGGAACCGGCGAGCAGCACTTCGAGAGCCGCACGAGCACGTCGTCGACGCCGGCGACGCGCACGCCGCTGGAGTCGCGGGTCTTGCGCGGCGGCGGCTTGCGCCCGATTTTGGTGAAGTCGACGACGTTGTCGTGCTTCACCTCGTCGCGTACGCGATTGGCCACGGACTGCGCCGAGGCGTCGCCGAAACCGATGGCGGCGTAGAGGTCGGCCGGCGTCGCGAAGTTGAGCCGGCCCGCGATGCGCTCGATCAGCTCGCCGCGCGCGAGATCCGTGCGCAGGCCGGCTCGCGCCAGCTCGCCTTCGAGCGCCTCTTGGCCCGCCAGCACGTTCTCTTCCCGGCGCTCCTTGCGGAACCACTGCTTGATCTTGTGCTTGGCGCTGGAGGTTTTGACGATCGAGAGCCAGTCGAGCGAGGGCCGTCCGCTCGACTTGTTGACCAAGATCTCGCAGATGTCGCCGTTGTTCATCTGATAATCGAGCGGAACGATACGTCCGTTCACCTTCGCGCCCACGCAGTGGTTGCCGACGTCGGTGTGAACCTGATAGGCGAAGTCGAGCGGCGTGCCGCCGGCGACGATCGAGTACACGTCGCCCCGCGGCGAAAACGCGAAGACCTGGCTATCGAAGAGGTCGAGCTTGAGGTTCTCCATGAACACGCGCGAATCGCGCATGTCCTTCTGCCACTCGAGCATCGCGCGCAGCCAGGAGAGCTTGTTCTCGAACTGATCGGCCTTGCCGCCCTCTTTGTAGCGCCAGTGCGCGGCGATGCCGTACTCGCCCGTGCGGTGCATCTCCCACGTGCGAATCTGGATCTCCAGCGGTTCGCCGCTGGGGCCGACGACCGTCGTGTGCAGCGACTGGTACATGTTCGGCTTGGGCATCGCGATGTAATCTTTGAAGCGGCCCGGCAGCGGCGTCCACATCGCGTGCACCGCGCCGAGCGCCGCATAGCAATCCTTGACGCTGTCGACGATGATGCGGATCGCGGTGAGATCGTAGATCGTGGAGAAGTCGCGGCCTTTGCGAATCTTCGAGTAGATCGAGTAGAAGTGTTTCGGCCGGCCGTGGATCTCGGCGTTGACCTTCATCTCCTTGAACTCGTCGCGCAGCCGCGCGATCGCCTTCTCGACGTCGGCCTCGCGCTCGCGCCGCGTCTTGGCCACGCGCTCGACGATGTCGTGGAACGAGGCCGGCTCGAGGTAGCGCAGGCACTCGTCTTCGATCTCCCACTTGATCTTCCAGATTCCCAAACGATGGGCGATCGGCGCGTAGATGTCGAGCGTCTCGCGCGCGATGGCTTGCTGTTTGCCCTGCGGCAGGCTCGCGAGCGTGCGCATGTTGTGCAGGCGATCGGCGAGCTTGATGATGATCACGCGGATGTCCTTGGTCATCGCCAGGAACATCTTGCGCAGGTTTTCGACCTGCGCGTCCTCTTTGGACTGATACGGGATGCGCGTCAGTTTGGTGACGCCGTCGACCAAGCGCGCCACCTCTTCGCCAAACTGCGCCGTCACCTGCTCGCCGGTGATCGAGGTGTCTTCGACCACGTCGTGGAGCAACGCGGCGGCGATGGTCTGGTGATCCATCTCCAGCTCGGCTAGGATGCCCGCCACGGCAAGCGGGTGCTCGATATACGACTCGCCGGAGGCCCGGCGCTGACCCTCGTGCGCCGCATCGGCCATCGCGTAGACGCGCATCAGCAGATCCCCGTCCACCGACGGGTCATAGGAACGCACGCGCTCGATCAGTTCTGAAATGGTCATGACCGTCCCACCATTATAACCCGGGCGCGCTACGACCCCAGGACCTGCGGCCCGGCGGCTACGAGGGGCTCGGGCTGGGGGTCACCGTCTCGGTCTCGGTATCGAGCCGGTTCTTGAAGAAGATCGTCGCGATCTTGCCTTGCGGATCCAGCGCCAGCCAGAGGTAGATGTTCCCTGACTGGCACTGCATCTGGTAGATGTAGCCGCGGGCGCCCGGCGGAAAGCTCGCGTCGAGCCAGGGCCCGATATAGACGGTATTGGTGAGCGCACCGAGCTCGCCGAGGGCCTGCGAGGTCTGGGCAATCTTCGTATCGTTGAGCTTGTCGAGCACCTGCTGCGAATAGAGGTGCTCGTTGACCACCCCGGCCTGCCACGCGACGAACTGTTGGCGCGCCAGCGCGGTGATGGCGGGGTCGGCGACGGGCGTCGGTGTTGGGGCCGGCGTGGGGGTCGCGTGCGTGCGCGCGATGCCCACCGATGCCGGCGCCGCCAGCGCGAGCGCCACGACCACGATGACGAAACCCGTCCACACTCTCATCGGAAAATCAGTACGCAACGAACGAAACGATCTCCGTGCTGCCAAGCGCGTCGCGTCCTCGCAGCGCCGGTAGTTCGACCAAAAACGCGTAGGCCTCGAGCTTCGCGCCCAAGCGTTCCAGCAAGCGGCCCGTCGCGGCTGCGGTGCCGCCGGTGGCGAGCAGATCGTCGACCACGAGCACCCGCTCGCCGGGGGTCACGGCGTCGGCGTGAATCTCGAGCATGTTGGTGCCGTACTCGAGCGCGTACTCTTCGCTGAACTTCTCGTACGGCAGCTTTCCCGGCTTGCGAACCGGAATGAATCCGGCACCGAGCGCGTAGGCCACGGGCGCTCCGAGGATGTAGCCGCGGGCCTCGATTCCGACCACGTGGTCGATGTTGCGCCCTTTAAAACGCTCGACGAAAAGGTCGACGGCACTGCGAAACCCTTGCTTATCTTTGAGCAACGGGGTAATGTCACGGAAAAGGATCCCGGCAATCGGAAAATCCGGGATCGCTCGAATCAGGGCTTCGATCTCCACGCGTGCCGGGTTTGTGTCGGGGGGTCGAATCGCCTGCAGGAAAGGAGAACATGAAGAGACCGCAAGTTCTGGCTGCCGCAATGGTGGCCGCGCTTGCCGCAAGCGCCGCGCCGGCCTTCGCCAACGGGGGCGGCAGCACCAACACCATTATCTTCGCAACTGCTGCCGCGGCCGGATCCGTTCCCCTGGTGGTTAACTACAATCATAAGGTCCGAGAAAAACGCCAGGAGCAACAAGAGGTAGAGCGGCGGCAAGACGCCTATCGCGACTGGTTCTACCACAAGTACGGCTACTATCCGACTTACGATCAGTTCAAGCAGTGGTACGTACAGACATACAACAAGACTCCTGAGTAACCAGGAGCGCAAGCACGACGCCGAGCCTCTCAATCGCGATTGGCTCGGCGTCTTCTTTGGTGGCCCCGCGCCGCGGCGCCTCGCGCTTGCGTTTGCCCTCTCGATCGCGGCGCACGAGATCGTCGCCGGGTTCATCCCGCCGCAAGCCGCGCACGCGCCGCCGGCGCGCGAGATCGTCACCCACGCGCGGCTCGCGCGGGTCAGCGTGCCGCCGCCCAAGCCCACGCCGCGGCCGCCGCAGCCGGTGCGCGTGGTGGCGTTGCGGCAGACGCCGCCGCCGGTGCATCCGCGGCATATAGTCCGTTCATTTGAGGGACGCGCCGGCGCCCGCCGCTTTCGCGCCGCCTCGTATCCGGCCGTCGTGCGCATGACGGCAACGCGACCCGTCTGGGATGTCGCCGGCGCGGCCGGAACGGCGGTTGCGGCAGCGCAGTCAAACGGCAACGCGACGGCGGGTTCGGGCAGCGGCGCGGGCGCGCGGGGGAACGGGGGAGATGCCGCAAGCGGCACGGAGCCCTGCGGTTTCGTTACCTTCTCCGACCCTCACGGTTCGCAGTACGACGCGCGCTCGCACGGATTCTACGTCGACATCCGGATGTCGGTGCACTTCGCCGACGGCTCGTCGCAGACGCTGATCCTCGACTATCCGTGGTACTACCCCGACGAAACTTCGAACCCGTGGTCGTCGCAGAACGCAAAGAATCCCGATTTCCCGACGCGCTTTCAGCCGCCGCCGGAGAGCCAGCTCGCAGCCGAACCGGAACTCGTTCGCTACGTCGTCGCGCATAGCACGCCCGACGGCCTGACGCTACTGAAGGACTGTCCGGCCGGCTAGGATCGCGCGCCGGCGAAGCCGTAGCGCGCGCTACTGCTCCTCGTCGACGTAGTTCGGTGAAAGACGCGAGGCGAGGCCGCGATACAGGTGGCGCATCGCGTCGTTGAGCAGCGCCGAGATCCGGAATAAGCCGTCGCCCGAGACCCGCAGTGCCATCCAAGGAGTGCCTTGGTGTCGCTGCACCAGCAGGTAGGTTTGGTTGCCGAGGGCGTAGATCGCAAAGAGGTCTAATTCGGCGACCAGTTCCAGCCCCTCGACGGTGGATTGGTCGATGCGCTCGTTAAAATACATGCTTGGCTCCGCCCGGGCTATTCAATGCAGCGCTCGGAAGAGCCTCGCCCCAGCGCAAGCTAACGCACGCTGAAGATGAAATCTCTCCGTCTCGAGGTGCCGTACAGATTGTAATCGCACGTGCTCTCGTGGACGCTGCCGTTGACCGTATCGTCGACCGCCTCCGGCGCTCGCGACCGATCCAAGACTTTCGTAGTAGCCATCATTTTTCGTTCAAACTTTCGAATTTCGTGTCGTTGTTACTTCGATGGTTACTACCGGAACCGGTCGGCTAGGGTTTCAAAAGGCTAGACTTTGAGTTCGACCTTCTCCAGCACGCCTTTTGTCGAAACGACGTGATGGTTGAGCCGCAATTCGTCGGGTTCCATGCCGAAGGCCAAGCCGAGCAGTTGCGGGAGGTGGAAGATCGGAACGTCGAGCGTCTTCTTGATCACGCGCGCCGCGTCGGGCTGCTGTGCGTCGAGGTTGAGGTGGCAGAGCGGGCACGGCGTTACCAGCACGTCGGCGCCTTTCTCCTTGGCCTCGGAAATGTGATTGCCGCCCATCGCTAGCGCCTTGTCGCGATTGAAGGTGGCCATCGGGAAACCGCAGCACTTCGTCGCACCGCGATACTCCACGGGCTCGGCACCGAGCAGCGCGATCAGCTTCTCGAGGTACGTCTTGCGCTCCGGGCGTTCTTTGAGCCCGAGCGCTTCGGACGGCCGCAGGATGTAGCAGCCGTAGAAGGGCGCGACCTTCAAGCCGGTCAGCTTGCGTTTGATCGCGGCGGCGACGCGGTCGATGCCGATGTCCTCAAAGAGCATCCACAGCATGTGCTTGACCGTCGTGGTGCCGCGATAGGTGAAGCCCTGTGGCGCGAGCGTCGCGTTGGCGCGCTCCATGCGTTCTTTGTCGTTCTTCAGATAGTGGTTGTGCTGCGAGAGCACGCCTTGGCAGGTGCTGCAGATCGTCATCAGCGACGCGCCTTCGGACTCGGCCATCGCCAGCGTCAACCCGTTGAGCGCGTCGGCGAGCGGTGGATTCTGCTCGCTGAGCACGCCGGCGCCGGTGCACGGAGCCGACTCCAGTTCCTTGAGCTCAAGCCCCAACGGCCCGGCAATCGCTTTGGTAGAGACGTACAGCTCGGGACACGCGCCTTTCGAGACGCAGCCGGGCCAGAATGCAACCTTCACTTAAACCGCCCTCCGACGCGCTCGAAAATCGCTTTGATTCTATTCACTCCTGGAATCTTCTTATGGATGAGTGGGGGAAGCTTGCCGGCACGAATCAGATTGAACGCGCTCGGCAGCGTCTTGAGTTGTTCGACGACGTTGAAGAAGCCGATGGACTTGGGCATCAGCGTCAGCTCGTTGAGCCGTCCGCTATCGCGAACGGACTCGGCAAACGCATCGGCGTGACGCGTGCCGGGATTGTCGGTAAAGCCGGCGTCTACGGCCATTCTCCGCAGCTTGAGGATCTGCTCGAGCGGCGCCACGCCCTTCGGGCACTGCGTCACGCACTCGTAGCAGTGCGTGCAATCCCAGATGCCGCCGCTCTTGCTGAGCTCGCCCAGACGCTCCTTCGTCTCGGCGTCGCGCGGATCGCCGGCGTAGCGGTAGGCCTGCGCGAGCGCTTGCGGACCGAGAAACTCTTGGTTCACGGCGAACGACTCGCAGTCCATCAGACAGGCGCCGCAACTGATGCAGCTGACCTCCTGGATCAGCTCCTCCATCGAGGCATTGGGAACCGTGTACTCTTGGTTCGCCGGGGGCACCGGCTTCTTGTTCTGCAGCCACGGCTTGACGGCGAGATGCTTATCCCAAAACGGCGCCATGTCGCAGACCAAATCACGAATCAGCGGCATCGAAGGCGGCGACTCGACGCGCGTCTTGCCGTCTTTGGTAAACTCGTGCAGCTTGCTCTTGCAGGCAAGGTGCGCGTGGCCGTTGACCCACATCGCGCACGAGCCGCAGATCGCGCTGCGGCAGGCGCAGCGCACGGCGAGCGACTGGTCCTGATACTCGCGGATTTGGATCAGCGCGTCGAGGACGACGGCGTGCTCGGGGAGGTCGACGGTAAAGGTTTGGTAGCGGCGCGCCGGCGAGCGGTCCCACGGAGCCGGATAGGGCTGCCCCGGCGCGGCGTCGTCGGGGTAGATGCCTTCGGGGTTATAACGCCCGACTTCGATCGTGAACTGCATTTAGTAGGTGCGTACCTCGGGCTTCCAGCGAGTGATCTTAACCGGGGCGAACGAGATCTCGGCTTGCCCGTCGGCAGCGCGCGTGAGGATCGTGTGCTTGAGCCAATCGACGTCGTTGCGATCCGGATGCTCGACGTGCGTGTGCGCGCCGCGGCTCTCCTTGCGTTCGATGGCGCTGCGGATGATCGTCTCGCCGCAATCGAGCAGGAAGCCCAACTCGAGCGCGAAGGTCAGCGCCTGGTTGAACACGCGGCCCTTATCGCCGACCGCGATCGTTGCGTAGCGCTTGCGGTAGCCTGCCAGAGCGTCGAGCGCTTCGTGCAGCCCGGCGTCGGTGCGGTAAAGCCCGACTTTGGCATCCATCATCGTCGCCAGCTCGAGGCGCAGTCCCGCCGGCGTTTCACCGGTGTACGGCCTCGCGAGCAGCGCTTGCAGACGCTCTTGCTCGGCGCGCAGCAGCTCCTCACCGCCGGTGCTCGCCGGCGTCTGCTTCGCGTACTCCGCCGACGCCTTGCCCGAACGGCGGCCGAAGACGATCGTGTCGAGCAGCGAGTTGGCGCCGAGGCGGTTGCCGCCGTGCACGCTCACGCAGGCGACTTCACCGGCAGCGTAAAGGCCGGCAATCTTCGATGCGCCGTGGACGTCGGTGCGAATGCCGCCCATTTGGTAGTGCATCCCCGGGCGCACCGGAACCGGATCCTTGACCATGTCGATGCCGAGATAATCCAGCGCCATCTCGTGAATTTGCGGAAGCTTTTTGAGGATCACCTCAGGGCCGAGGTGGCGCACGTCGAGCAGCACGTTGCCGTCGATGCCGCGGCCTTCGGCGATCTCCGTCGCTTCGGCGCGCGAGGTGACGTCGCGCGCGGCCAGCTCCATCTTGTTGGGGGCGTAGCGCTTCATGAAGCGTTCGCCCTCGGAGTTGAGCAGGTAGCCGCCTTCGCCGCGCGCCGCTTCGGTCATCAAGAAGCCGCTGCCGGCCAGCGTGGTGGGATGGTACTGCACCATCTCCATGTCCATGAGCGGAGCGCCAGCGCGATAGGCCAGCGAGTAGCCGTCGCCGGTGCAGATCAGCGCGTTGGTGCTCGGCTCGTACAGACGACCGAGGCCGCCGCTGGCAACCACCACCGCTTTCGCGCGCAGCAAATGCAGCTCACCGGTCACCATCTCGATGGCGACGAGGCCGCGGCAGCCGCCGTTCTCCATGTAGAGCGAGGTGGCGAACCACTCTTCGTACACCTTGACGCCGGCTTTGAGAATCTGATCGTAGAGCGTGACGAGCAGCGCTTGGCCCGTGATGTCGCCGACGAAGTAGGTGCGCGCTTGCGAGGCGCCGCCAAAGGCTCGCGTGCCGAGCTTGCCATCGGGGCCGCGATAGAAGATCACGCCCATGTGCTCGAACTCGATGATGTCGCCAGGGGCCTCTTGCGTCATCACCTCGACGGCATCCTGATCGGCCAGATAGTCGCTGCCTTTGACCGTATCGAAGGCGTGCGACTCCCAACTATCGGTCTCGCCGATCGCCGCGTTGATGCCCCCTTGTGCGGCGCTCGAGTGGCTGCGAATGGGGTGCACCTTGGTCACGATGGCGACGTCGGCACCGTGGCGCGCCGCTTCGAGCGCGGCTCGCATGCCCGCTAAGCCGGCGCCCAGGACGATTACGTCGTGGTCCTTGGTCACGTGGCGGTAGTTTCCCTAAAAGGGGCCGCGCCATTCCGAACGCCTGTTCGATATATTAGGGTGTCCATTGATGCTGCCAAGCCAGGATAACAAGGGGCCTTTCGAGCCGATATGCGTTTCGTAGCCCTAGCGGGCGCGGCGCTACGTCGCAGTGAGCCTCCCGACTCAACAAAACCAGGGAGGTCCCCATGCTGCAGAACCTTTCCGCCACGCCCGCGCGCCGCAATCTCGAGTTCGGCATCTATCGCGACGGCGACAACAACCTCGACGCCATTCAGGAGGCGACCCTCTCCCAAGCCTTACGAACGAGCGAGCGCGATCCTCGCGTCGAGTTCACCGTCGAGGATACGACGCGGCTGCATGCCCTCAAAGACGGGATCGTCGAGGGCCGCCTGCACACCGAGCGCTACACGATTGCCGGAGGTGCCATCGACGGCGTGCACGAGGGTCCCGCGGCGATGATGAGCGATGAGTCGCACCTCGCCGGATTCGTCGCTCGCACGCTCGATAATGCGGAGTCGGTGGGCGCCAAGCAGACGTGGGTCGACCTCGTCGACCACGGCGGCGGCGACGGCGGTGGTTTGCAGACTGCCGACGGCCGCGTCATGACGATGCCCGATATCGCCAAAGCAATTTCCGACGGCATCGCGATGCACGCGCGAGCGCATCCCGAAGATGCCGGCCGCGGCGTCGACGGCGTCGTCGCCAACCAATGCCTGATGGACACGATGGGCTTCGCCGAGGGATATTACAGATACCGCGAAAACGTCCGGGTCCTGATCCTCGTCCGGGTCCTGGTCCTCGCGCGGGTCCCGGTCCTCGTCCGGGTCATCAATCCTCGTCCGCGCGCGGGGGTCCT
>DASZGC010000035.1:0-8780 GCA_035939175.1 Candidatus Cybelea sp.
TTCGGCGCTGCCAGCCCCGACCGCCTAAGAAACGCGGCCGATGCTCGCTACGTTTCTCACCCAGTCAGCCTATTTTCACAAGGAGAAATGATGATCACGACTCTCAAGCGCCTAGTCCGGGACGAAGAAGGCGCCACCATGGTTGAGTACGGCCTGCTCATCGCCCTAATTGCCTTGGTTGCCATTACGGCCGTCAAGACGCTGGGCACAAACGTTAGCACCCTCTTCAACACGGTAGCGGGCTCGATCTAGGCACGCCGGACGACACTAAGGGAGGATCGTTTCGCAACGATGCTCTCTTAGTAACGTCGGCGACCGCTAGCTTGGCTTATCCCTCTCGCTTCATTCCCACGCCGAAATGAGCACTGCTGCGTCAGCTAAGGAGACAACGCCCATGCTTCGCCTTATCCACGACGAGAGTGGAGCCACGGTGATCGAGTACGGTCTGCTGGCCGGGCTCATCGCGGTTGTGGCTATATTCGGGGTCCACCAGCTCGGCGGAAACGTCGCCGCACTTTTTAACGCGCCGCCATCTACGTCAAGCTTCGGACAAGGTCGCTGGTTCTAGGCCGCAAAAAGGCAAGCAGCCGTGCTGAAGAAACTCAAGGAGCTGCTTGCAGACGATCGCGGTACTCAGGTGGTCGAATACGGCTTGCTGCTCGTCTTGGTCGCGCTTGTGGCCCTTGCAGGCATTGCGGCCTTCGGAACGAGCGTCAAGAATCTCTTCGTTCCGTTGACCGGCACGGTTTAGAGGTACGGTCTGGTCGGCTACGGTAGAAGCGTTATGGGCTGGACGACCGTTTCTTGCCCGAAACCATCGGTAAAGCTCGCGACGACGGTATAACGCGTTGCGAGGCTTACCGACGGAGCACGCAAGGTAACCGCCTCCGCGTCGGCCCCGGCCGAGATTCCCGTTACTTCATGCGATGCAGGATCGAAGAGTGAGATCCGCATGTCGTTGCGCGGCGATAGAATCCGAACCACGATCGGTGCGCCGCCTCTGACGCTCGTCGACGCGACCTCGAACGTTCCGTTGGGGGCGTCATTCGACAGCGACGCGGGGTCGCCCGAGCTGTCGTCTCCCGCAATCGCCGCAGGTGCCGCCGCAGCAGGCTTCGACGCTGCGGCGACCAGTAATCCAGCCTCGGACTCCGCGACTGAGGTTCCCTTCGTGACGTGCAAAGCGACATGAAGTTCACGTCCGTCAGCAAAAGGCGGTACCACGAGCGTCGCTTGTCCGCTGCTAGAGAACGGTTGCTCCGACCAGACCGTTCCGTCAGTACCCTCGAGGCGCACGTAACCACCGTCACCCGTTGCAGAATAGGAGACTTCTACGAGCTCTCCAGGCTTGGCGATCATCGGATGCACCGAGACATCGCTGATGTGCGCCGACTGCCCGGCCGACTGCACCGGATTGACGATGCGCGTGTCGCTCGTACCTCCGAGCGGACCTTGCATGCCGAGCCGGATAGCGTACGGTCCTAATGGGGCGTTAGCCGGAATCGGGATGAAGATCGAACCGGCCCCCTGCGAGAGCGGCCCTCCAGCAATACGCCGCCCGTCTGCAGCCGTAACTAGGTACGAGAGCCGGCCGACTCCAGAGACACTGTACTCGGCCTCGACGGTCGTCCCAGCAATCGCCTGCGGCGCAACCGCGAACGCAGCGATGCGCGGAAGCGCCGCGCTCAACATCGCCGCCAACGCGACGGATAAGACTCCGGCTGCCAATAAGGCGATCGCCACGAGTGCGTGCGTCCGCGCGCGCTTGTATTGCGGGGGCGCCGCAGCCTCGACGATGCAGTGAACGCCATCGCCGACGACCTCGGCGATCGCGCGTTCGAAAGCCGGAAAATCGCGCGGCCAAACCGGTACTTCGGTCGAGCTGGTACAGTACGGAGCCACTTCGAAGAGGACCGGGTAGGCAAGGATGGGCTCCTGGTCCGAGAGCACCCAGGTGCGGCAGACGAGCACGGATTTCGAGCGGTTGATCACGCGCAGAACGTACGTCGCAACTCCGCGACGCCGATCGAAACTGCTCAGCGAAAACCATGCGGAAACGCTCCCGGCAGTCGTTTGCAGCGCGGTTCCCCCTCGAAGCCGAGCCGTGCCGAGCTGGGTGGCCCGGCGCGGAGGTAACGCGCTCGGCAGTGGTTGCAGCGCACCGCTCAATTGGAAATGACCATCGTGGAACTACTCGACATCGTAATGCCCGTACTGGGAAGGTACGGGAGCATGAAAGTGAAGGGATAGCTCACCGTCACCGTCACCGTGCAGCCCGGGGCGTGTGTCGTGCAGGTCCCCCACGATGCGGTGGCCGTGATACTGCTCGCCTTGGTGGCCCCGATCGAAAGGCCTTGGACGTAGGTCTGAAGATCGGACGAGGCAGCGTTGCAATGGTCGAGCACGGTGCAGCTTGAACCGCGCACGATCATCCAGCGAGCGCCCTGGCGCGCCGCTTGAGCGACGAACGAGTAGGTGTACAAAGCGCGTCCGAAATCGATGATGCCGAACATCATCGCTAGCAAAACCCCCATCACGATGACGGTCTCCGGCAGGCTCGAGCCTCGTTGCAGATGATTGTCTCTCATTGATTCTGTACTCGCATGGTGGTGTAACAGCCTCACGTAGCTGTTGCTCAGGTCATTCTGCTGGGTCGGATTGAGCAGCTAGATTCGCAGAGGAACCTCATTGCGACTCGACTCTCACGATCGACGTCGCGCCCAGCGGCATGCTGGTGGGAACCCCGGGGTAGTTCATCAGTGAGTGAAACGTTCCGTTCACCTGGACCTCGACGTAGTAAAAGGTTCCGGGCGGTGGAGTTGTCGACGGACACGATATAACGGCACCGTTCTGGGCGCAGATCGGCTGCGTGGTGACTTTCCACTGGGAAAGATTCTGGGCATCGTTGACTGCAGCGTTCGTTATCCCGGTCTTATCTACGGCCTTTTGCAGGTTCTGCGCGCCGTAGCGCGCCCCAGCCGCGGCAGCATTTTGGGCCAGGATGGAGAAATAGGTGTACCTTCCTATCTCGATCAGGCCGATCACCAACAGAATCATCACTGGAGCGGCGATGGCGAACTCGACAACGCTGGTTCCCCGTTCCGAACGAAGAAATCCCATCCTCATTCTCCAAGCACCGCCTGCTTGATTAGCGACTGCCCTGGCGCCGGCGTCGCGAGGTCCATGGCGTTAGGCCCGTTGAAGTTCATCGATCCGAATACGAGCACCGCGTACGTGCTCACGCCCTCGTCAAAGTTCACGCTCGTCGAACTCGGAGCGTAAATTAGGCCGCTCGCCGAAACGTTGGGACCATTGAAGTTAATACTCGAGCTGTTTCCGGGGACCTGATAGTACAGCACGTTCGCGTAGTTGCCACTAGTTGGGGCGGAGAGCGTGACGGTTTGATTGTCGAAATTCGCTCCGTTTGCTCCCGAGGGAATGTAGAGCGTCACCCCGCTCCCCGTAACGGTCGCACCATTGGTGTTCATCTGATCGAGCACGTACAAGCCTGGTCTCATCGTAATCGTCGTCCCCGACTGAAAATTCAGGTACTGATAACAGCCGGGACTTATGGTCTGATTTCCACTCGTGTTCAGGCCGGAACTGCAATTAGTCGGGGGCGGATTGGACGTCAGGTACGCGCAGCCCGGGATTTGCGAACACGGATCGGCTACCGGGAGCATCGGCGCCGGCGCCGCCATTGGAAAGGTCATGCTGCCGTAGTTGGGAGAGCCACCTGCGTAACCGATACTCGGCGACGTGATTGAGCCGCTATTGAAATCGGCTGTATAGTTGATCGCGATGGCACACCCCGGTGCGTCGAGGTTCGCTCCGCTAAAACTCGACCAGCTATTTGTGCTGAGCAAATAGATGCAGGCCCCGCCGTTCGCGTTGATCGTCCCAACCGCTTGCGTCGACTCGGTCATTCCGTTCGGGTAGCCGAAGAGGCGGCTGAACCACGTCGTCACGTGTTGCGTCTGGATTTGCACTGACACCGCGCAAGAGTTCCCCGAATACGGCCCGCTCGTCGGCGGGCTCACGGCCGTCACGGTGGTATTGCCGGCGTTGTTGAAACCGTTTTCCTGAGCATCGGCTACCGCGGCCGATTGGGCGCTCGCGGCGCTAGCGCAATTGGACCGCGCCAGCACTTCCGCCCCGCCGATCGCGGCCGCATCGGTGGCATTCTGCTGCTTCTGCTGCCAATATTCGAGGTATCCCACGTCCACCGACATCCCCGCGAATCCCATCAGCCCACTGAGGACGACCGCAATTAAGGGCAGAACCTGTCCGGATTGTCCACGCCGTCTCATCGCGTAATAATCTCCGGAGTCATTACGAAAACGACGTCCGTCGCTTTACTTTGATAGGCAGTGGACGTGAAGAGCTTACCGAGGATCGGGATCTCCGACAGTAGCGGAATCTTCGAAATCGTCTTCTGCTCGACGCGTTGGACCAAGCCGCCCAGAAGGATGCTCTCGCCCGGCCGGGTGATGACGTCGGTCGAAAGCTGACTAACGGTGAGCGCGGGGATCGTGAACCCGGAGACGACCACGGCGTTTGCATAATCGAGCGCCGAAACCGTCGGGGCGATCACGGCCTCGACCGAGCCGTTGCCGAGGATCGTCGGCGTAACGTTGAGCTGCACGCCGTAGTTCTGGTACTGAACGTTTGTCGCGCCGAGACCCGACGACGTCACCACCGGTATCTGGCCGCCGACCAAAAACGTCGCCTTGCTTCCTGGGCTCGTCACGAGATCCGGACTCGCGAGCGCGCGCGCGTGTCCCTCCTGCATCAATAGGTTGAGAGTAGGGGCGAGCGTGGTGGCCCGGTAAAACGGCAGAATGTGTCCTGCAAGACCCGAGCCGGGCAAGCTCGGCGTCTCGGTAATCGGAAAGATTGGCGGAACGAGCGTTGGAACCGTCGCTCCCGGCGGCAGCTGAGCGCCGAAGAGCGAGAGGCCTAAGTTGGACTGGGCCGTCTTGTCGATCTCGAGCACGTAGACTTTGATGTCGACCTGGCTGTTGCTTAAAGAGTTGAGCCGGTCGATCAGCTGGCCGTTGCTAGCGAGGTACGGTCCGGCCAAACCCCGCGCGCGGTCCAAGATCGCCTGTGCCGTGACGGCGTCGGTCGCATTACCGCTCACGATGACATTGCCGTGGCCGTCGGGATCGACGCGGATATTGCTGGCACCCGGGATGTTTGCGATGGCACGCTGCAGGTTCCCAAGGTTCTGCGAGATCGTGACGGCATTGACCATCACTGCTCCTTGAGCTTTGAGGATCGGGTCGAACCGGTTCACGATGTCTGCCAACTGCTGGAATTGGGCGCCGTCGGAAACCGAGCCCCGAACGACGATCGAATGATCGAAGCTAAGTACCTCCACGCTTGGGTAGCGCAGTGCGCTGCGCAACATCTGGGCGACGTCGTCCAACTCCTGAGCTGTAACGGTAATCTCATAGGTAAGGCGCTGTCCGGCCGCCCAGATCAGGAGGGTCGTGTGGCCGGGTAACTTGCCGTTGACGATCACCTGCGATGTGCCAACCGGAACTGCGCCGGCGATCCGGCCGTCCCCGACGGCCACGCGGGTCAGACCTTCGGCCTGCACTAACACCGAATGGCCGGATTGTATTGAAAGGAGCGACACTTGGTCGGCCGCTACAGGTCGCACAAATGCCAGAAGAGCCAGCGCTAGAAAGGCCAGCGCGGATGCCGGTGCGACGACCCGGCGCGTGATCGAATCCATTTGCCTCCTCCATAGGGAGCAACGGGCGTCAAATAGGCGTCCGCTATCCCGGGCATTATTGCACGAACTTCGGCGTTTATACGTTAACGAAACGACGACGTTGAGTTAGAATTGGACGCGGGGGTAGACGGCTGGGTTGCCAATGCGCCGATGTCAATGTCATGATACAGCCGCACCAGGAGCAAGGAGGTTCGCATGCGGCCTTTTCAGTCGGTGGTTCTTTTTGTACTCTTCACGCTGTCCTCGACGCTTATAGTCGGGGCGGCTTCGAGTCAAGAAGTGCCCCTCGCACGGGTTGCCCGAGATGCCGGTCTACAATATGAGTGGCTTTCGGCAAGCCGTGTGGTACAACTCAGTGGTCCCGGCATCGTGCTGGTCGTTCGCCCCGGCGAAAACCTGTACGAGGTGAATGATCGGGTCGAGGTGACTGCGGAAGCCCCTCATTACATTTCAAACGATGTCTACGTCTCACAAGCGCTTGCCACTCACATTACCAATCTCGCACGGCAAGAGCAGCTGCTCATCGAGGCACAGGAAGCACAAGCGGTAAGTGAGGCCGGCTACGTTCGGAATGAAGTGGCAGCGGGTGAAACGCACGGCACGATCGCTCTCAACGTTGCGCCGCTGCAGGGAGCAGAGGCGCTCCTCATTACGGGGCAGGCCCCGCCGTCGGTCCCAGTGATGATCACGCTTCTAGCAACGCTCTCCTCAGACTTGCCCAACGTACTGCTCAGCCGTCACAATCTGACGGCCGGGCCAGACGGGAAGTTCCAGGCCATAGTGCCGATTGCGCCCGACTATCTGCGCGACTCAATCATCCACGTCCTAGCGACATCGACGCCAGGCGTCATCTCTGCAAGTGCGCAGCTCCTGGTGCACGCGCCCAACAACGGCGTTAAGGTCCCAGCCGAGGCCACCCCAGGCGGCATCTGGTAAAGCGGATCGTAAATCGAGCCGATAACTGGTATAGGGAAACCAAGGTAACCAAGGAGACATTGATGCTTAATCTTATATACTCGCTTGTACGCGACGAAGAAGCCGCGTCCATGGTAGAGTACGGTCTACTTGTGGCATTGATCGCAATGGTCGCTCTAGTCGGAGTTACCACCCTCGGCGTCAATGTCAACTCTCTGTTCAACACCGTTGGAAACTCGGTCTAAGCAAATTCGACGGTATCCACAAACGCTACAACTCACTAGCCGAAGAATACACTTACTAAGGAGATATAATAGTAATTATGCTTAACACGTTCACATCGATGATCCGCGACGAAGAAGGCGCGACGATGGTCGAGTACGGTCTCCTCGTTGCCCTCATCGCCATGGTTGCCCTCGTTGGCGTGACCACCCTGGGCACCAACCTGAAGACGCTCTACACCACCGTCGCAGGTTCCATTTAATAGACGGTAGTCCAATGGCTGCGGAGCGCGTAAACTTGGAGGCGAGCGCGCCCCGCAGCCACCCCCTCATCACAAACCCACGCCTCGATTAAGGCACACATGCCGCTCGTCGTCTGGTTGACCCTCGCCGGCTGTCTTGCCGCCAGCTTTTGCGACGTGAAAACGCGTCGCATCCCCAACGCTCTCACGGGATCGCTAGCGCTCGGCGCAGTGATCGTTCACGCTTTTTACGGAGCGCGGCCATTGGCGGCAAGCGTCGTCGTGATGATCGTCCTCACCCTCGCTGGGGTGCTGGTCTACTCTCGCGGTGGTATCGGCGCCGGCGACGTTAAACTTGCCATAACGGGCTCCGGCATGCTCAGCTACCCGCTCTGCGTGCCGTTCCTCCTCTACACCGGCATCGCCGGCGGCGTTCTCGCCATCGTGTTTCTGCTTGCCCGGGCCAACGGGCGAGCGACGCTTACGCGCGCCGTCTACATGACGCTTGCGGGGACGCCAGGCCTGGCGGCCGACAAACGCGAAAAGTTACCGTATGCGGTGGCTTTTGCAGTCGGCGCGCTTATGGTTGCGCTCTCTCAGAGTGTCGCACCGTTCTTGAGGATAACGATCTAAATGAATACTCGCCGAACCACGCTGCTCATCGCCATTATCCTGGCCGTGGGTACCGGCTGGCTGACACTCACCTATCTCTCGTCCCTCCGGCCGGCGCAGAACGAACAGAAGCCCGTCTTGATCGCGACCCAGGAGATCCAAGCCCGTTCGCGCCTGGTCGACACGATGTTTACCGTTGAGAACCGTCCAGCGTCGTCGCTAGAGCCCGACGCGATCAGCAATCCGAATCAGGCCGTCGGCTCGCTCGCCTTGATCACCATCCCCGCCGGCGCTCAGCTCACGCAATCCGAGGTCGGCAGCAACGTGGCCTTTGCCCTTCCGGTGCGCCTGCAGCCCGGCATGCGGGCCGTCAGCATCCCGGTAGATCGCGTCAAAGGCGTTTCGGGTATGATCCTGCCCGGCGACCGCGTCGACGTGATCGCGATACCGCCGGCCCCCAGCGGCCAGCCACCGCCAAAGGCCGTAACGATCTTCCGCGGCGTTCGCGTCCTGACGGTGGGAACGGCGCTCGAGAATGCCTCGGCGACGCCTTCGCCGGAGGAGCAGACCGCCGCGACCGTGACGCTCGAGGTCAACCCCAAACAGGCCGACATGCTTGCGTGGGCCGACGCCAACTCGACGCTGCGCCTGGCGCTCCGCTCGCCGCGTGAGCCAGTACGTTCTGAGCCTACCGAAGAACTGGTGCTCGCTGGCAGCGGAGGCAGCGGTCCTGGGACCGCACCGGCACCGGTCCCACCCGTTGGTCCACCCGTCGCCGGTCCACCCGTTCCCCTCGTGCCGCCAGCAAATGCGATCCGCATCCTTCCCAATCCCGTACAGGTAATCGTCGGCGACCAAGTCGTAAGCCCTGGCGCCGCTCAGTAGTTCTGCATGACCGGTTTTCCCATCTCCGTTTTCATCGGTTCGAAAGGCGGCTCCGGAACCACGACGCTCTGCCGCGAGTTGGCGCGGGCGATGCGCGACAAGAGCAAGGTCGCGCTCGTCGACGCCGACCTCAGCGGCAGCCGCAGCATCGCCGTGCTTTGC
>DASZGC010000036.1:0-32950 GCA_035939175.1 Candidatus Cybelea sp.
GGGCACTCCTAATGCGTCGTAAGGAACGTTGGCGCCGCTTCAATGGCTACACGCTCCTCGCGCAGGTGCATCAAGCGATGCTCGACAAACGCACCGATAAAGTCGTTGCACTGCGCAAGGCTGCATGATATAAATGAATCAAGCTACGCTGTTTCGCAGCGTTCCCCCGGAAATCGGCACGACCTCATACCCTCCGGGCGAGAAGTGCTGCTATAATTGGGAAAGCCGCGCTTTGGCGTTCCTCGGAGCTCGCTCGGCGCGTCACCGCAATCCGCTCACGGGCCGCGCCAGCAAATTGTAGCAGCGTTGGCCCAGGAAGAGCGGTCAGGGTGCCTTCGAAGCGTGGTTGCTATCATGATAACAGGAGCCGCTTTGTCGATGGCATTCGCCGCCGCTCTTTGCGCGCGCGCGCGCGTGACGAGGCAGCATCGATGAAGTGTTCCGGTCTTGCTCGTTACGCGTTTAGCATCGGGAGTGCCGTCGCGTTCTCCGGCTGCGGCACGCTTCCAGTCGGCGGCGCGGGATGGAACGTCACCCTGCGCAGGACGTTAAGGGTGCCCGACGCGCCGTAGACGTGGCGCGTTATGCCGACGCTTGCATGCCCGGGCCGTTCGCTGGCTAGGGAGTTAAAAGCCGGACTACTCGGAGGGTGCGACGGAAACGGTGACGCCGTACAGCGTACTGTCCAGCTCTTGCTTATACTTTATTTTCGTCGTCGGGGCGCCGCCTTTCGGATATGGCCAAACGGTGATGTACGGCCTTCCGTCGTCGTAATTGACCCCGACGATGGTATTTCCCTGAATCCAACTCTGCCCACGATGCCGTTCGGGGTTGTCCTTCAGGGCTGTTGTGCCGATAACGGTCGCGCCGCTGCCAGAAATGCTTAGTCGGTACACGTTAATGGGTCCGCTGTTCTGACTGTTCCGAGGCTTTTTCGCCGGAGAAGAGACGGTCATGTGCTGGCCGTCCCACTGAACCGATGGAGCGAAAGCAGACGAGCTGTACAGATTTGCATTCAGGCTCAGCGGTTCGATCGCACTGCTGCTTCCAGAGCCAAGGCTCGCCAATTCATAGCCGCCGGTGACGGCAACCGAAAGATAGAGGTTGCCTTTGTCGTCGTAGCCGCACGTTGTGAAGTGAGATAGGGTCTCGCTATAGTACATTTTGGGATTTCCACGAGCCCCCGAAAAGACAGCAACGTCACCGCTGTCTTTCTGATAAGGATTGTCAACGTCAATGCTATTCGGGACCGCAAGGTTCCCCGTAGTAGGGTCAACTGAACAGGCGCTGCCGTAGCCTTGCTCGACCAGTGTAGCCACGGGCTCAGTGCCGCCGTGAGCAAACTCGTAGATTGTCGTGGGACTGCTATATTCTCCGCTCACGGTACGAACGGGCGAGACGACAAATACATCGCCGTTCGCATCCGCACACTCCCCCATTAGACGAGAAGATCCCTTAACGGTACGAACCTGTTTACTTGGCGGGTACGAATAGATAAGAATAAAGGCGCTGGTGAAAGCGGTGGTGTCAGCAACGTATAGCAGGTCACCACTGGACCCTGAACCCCGATGAGCATTTAGCGAAACGTCCGGCGGCGACCCTGGGCTTCGTGCGCCGCCACAGCCCGCCAAAGCAAACGCGCTGGCGAGCAAGACTGATAGCGCCCTGTTCCGCATTGTGTAGCCCTCCTCCAGACTGCGGAAGTTCTTCGGGAACTCCAAGAAACCCCACACGTTGGTACTTAGCGCGTTTCTGGCTTGCTTCGGTGCCCGGCACTCTTTCTGAACACGGGCGGCTTCAGGCCGCGAGTTGATCCCATCGGCTAGTCATCGCATCGACGCCAGCATTTAAATCGCAGTTCGGAGGGGGGGTGTTGCGAACGGGCGCCAGAGTCGATGCGGCTTAGGATTTCGATTGAAGAGATTTTCTTTGCTCCGTCGCGCTCGGTTCTAGCTCAACCTAAGCGCGCTGAGAGCCTAACCGCATTCCGTGGCCCAATAGTAGACCTGCGTAAACGTTCCCTTAACGGGTTTGCAATTCACCATCTTTGGGCGATACCTGGCGGCGCGCGCGCTCCTCATCGCTACGGCATCAATGCTCGCAGTTCCAGACGAGTGTACGAACGGAGCTGTGGGGGAATACCGGACTGGCGCACCTTCCCGGCCCGTAGTTCGGAACCGGCGCGGCCTCCGTCGTTGCGCAGAGCTTTGAACCCGGCGAGGCGGACGGGCTGACCTCAGAAGCCAGTAAGAGCGCAGTCAGGCCGAGCGCAGCGAGCATTACAACACATACTACACTCTCTCGTAAAGAGCCGCAACGATGGCGTTAAGAACAAATGCAAGTTCGGCTCAGCATTCACGATTACGTAGGCACGGCAGTTAGCCGAGGCGCACGCTAAAGGCGTGCATCGGTCCAAGGGCCTGCAAGCCGCGGAGGCCTTTCGCTTTTGTCAAACGACGCTGAGACGGTTCTGGGGTTACGGAAGTCGAAGATAGCCGCGAAAGTACTTGATTCTGCTCGAGGGGGCACCTCCCATGGCGATTCACACACGGAGCCTAGGCGCGCTAATCATCGCCGCTGCCGCCACGACACTCGTGGCTTGCGGTACGCTTGAGTCGACTCGGGATGACACGCCGCCGATCGGCGCTCCGGGTTCGGTGGCGCAGGGCGCGCGTGCTGTACCGTCGTCGTCCTACGACGTCGTACATCGCTTTTCCCGAAAGGGTGATCCCAGCGCCGGCTTGATCGATGTGAACGGCACGCTGTACGGCACGACGTACGGGCGTGGAGGACGAGGCCAAGGTACCGTTTATAGCATGACGCTTGCCGGCGTCACCAAAACGATCTACGTTTTTCATGGACCCGACGGGGCCGGGCCCCGAGGTGTATTGCTCGATGTCGATGGCACGCTGTACGGCACGACGCAATACGGAGGCTCGTCGAATGACGGCGTTGTTTTTAGCGTTACCACGAGCGGCGCGGAGAAGGTACTTTATAGCTTCCAAAATGGCTCCGACGGAGCGTACCCGTACAGCGGCTTGATCGACGTAAATGGTACTTTCTATGGGACAACGTACGCAGGCGGTGCCTCGGATTGCTATAACGGTGTCGGGTGCGGCACGGTGTATAGCGTAAGCCCGTCAGGCGCGGAAACCGTGCTGCACCGCTTCAGCGCTTCCGATGGGAAGTCACCTTATGCGGCGCCGGTCGATCTCAACGGAACGCTATACGGCACGACGTATGCGGGCGGCGCATCGAATCAGGGAGTTATTTACGCGATAACGACCAGTGGCGGGGAGAGAGTAATCTACAACTTCCACGGCGGTTCGGACGGAGCGTACCCCAAGGCACCGCTCATTGCCGTAAAGGGCACGCTGTACGGCACAACTTACTACGGTGGCGGCATCTCAAACTGTCGCGCCGACCTCGGATGCGGAGCGGTCTTTAGCATTAAGCCGAACGGCGAGGAGCACGTGCTCTATAGCTTCAGCGGCAACTCCGATGGGTCGAATCCCGTTGCACCGTTGATCGACGTACACGGCACACTCTACGGCACGACCTTTACGGGCGGAGCGTATCCATGTGGTTACCTCGATTTGGGCTGCGGAACGATCTATAGCCTCAGCGAATCTGGCTCGGAGAACGTGCTTCACGCTTTCACCGGCGACTCCGACGGAGCGTTCCCGTACGCCGGCCTCGTCTCTGTGGGCGGTAAGCTGTATGGTGATACTAACGCAGGGGGTACCGTGTCGGGATGTGAGGAGCGTGGCTGCGGAACGGCGTTTTCATGGCCGCTCCGGGCGCCGCATCATTTGTAGTAGGGGCGCAGCAGCGACGAGAGCGCGCCCGGATGAGATCCGATTCCTTGCTACGAGTAAGCCGAGGACGCCGGCTGCGACGACGCGAATAGGACGGCATCCCTGCGCTTAATCGGAGGTAGATCGTTCATGTTTGCACGGTGCATACTTTTCACGGTGCTGGTAATCGGCATCGTCGCTTGTTCTGGTGGCTACGGGGGAAGCGCGACGCCCCTGGCTGGAAGTGCTCGGGCCGCTCCAACAGCCTCCTCGCTAGACGCGATCTTGGATTCCGCGCCCGAGGTTTCCGGAGGGCGCGAAGTTTTCAAGAGGCTGCCCATTCATCCGAATGCCGGCTCGCCGCCGATCTTGATCAACTTCCTTGCAAATGGCCCCAATCAAGGCGGGGTGCCGTGCATTAACTGCGTCAACGGCGCATCGACCAGCGACAATGTTGGGATGACTGGACCGTCGAGCTACGTCCTATCCAACTTCGTTTGGCAGTACGCCTTATCGTTCACCGACATTAGCTACAAAGGCAAATGCAAGCTGAGTTGGGCGATCGCC
Source organism: Candidatus Cybelea sp. (assembly GCA_035939175.1). Taxonomy (GTDB): domain Bacteria; phylum Vulcanimicrobiota; class Vulcanimicrobiia; order Vulcanimicrobiales; family Vulcanimicrobiaceae; genus Cybelea. The sequence continues at coordinate 4,365 of DASZGC010000036.1, forward strand.
GCCGGACAGAAGACCATCGATAGTTTCTCGGCGTCCTTGAACCTCACCAGTGCCGGAGGCTTCGTGCTTTACGCGGTCGCGCGACCCCGACCGAAGTATTCCGGAGCGGCGACGCTGGCGGGTAAGGTCACGTGTGGAAAGACTGCGCAATCGCTAAAGGCCCCGCTCCAGTTCGAATAGGTTCGCCCGAGGGCGGCCGCGGGCCCGAGGTTAGGGGAAATCGGCCTCACAAGTGCCCTACCCACACAACTTAGCCACACGAGTTAGTTGTGCGACGGGGGGCCGCCCGCGAGCCCCGAATTCCGCTGACATGAGAGCAACGCCACAGCGCAATGCCGCCGCCGGCCTCGCTCTCGGCTTCACAAAGAGCACACAGGTCTCTGACCTGAAAGGGAACCACATGAGCGATCAAAAGAAGTCCGAAACGCCGGATGAAAAACTCGACGACGTGAGCGGCGGAATGCAGACGAACCCGGTGACTCCCCATGGCATCCCTCCGACTCATCAGCCGGGCGCCGGTCACGTCCACCTCGACCCGCCGCCTCCGCCGCGGACGCATCCGGGCTAGACAACCCAACTCGAGGTCCAAACAACAGGGGCCGGCATTCCGCCGACCTCTGTTTGCATTACGAGCGCAGCGCGTCGATCGACCTCCGAAGCTCTGCGAGATCCGGGTGGTTCTCGTCGAAGCTCCGCTCTTTGATCGCGAGAGCGCGCTCGTAGAGGTCGGCCGCCTCAGCGGGGCGTTCTTGATCGCGACGCAACGAGGCCAGTCCGACGAGACTGCGCACCGCTTGGGAATGCGAGAGGCTCAGCACGCGTTCGTGAATCGCCATCGCGCGCTCGAAGTGCCGCTCCGCTTCCTCGAGCCGCCCGAGCTTGGCACAGCTCTCGCCGAGCCCGTTGAGGCCGAGCGCCACGTCGGGATGATCGGGCCCGTAGGCAGTCTCCCAAATCGCAACCGCGCGCTCGTGCAACGGGTGCGCGTCGTCGTAGCGTCCGAGGTTGACGTACACGTTGGCCAGATTGTGCAGGCTGTAGCCCACGTCGGGATGCTCGGGGCCCAGGGTGCTTCGGCAGATTGCGAGCGCGCGCTCGTGCACCGCCTGAGCTTCGGCGTAACGGCCACGGTCGCGAAGGACCAGGCCCAGATTGTTGAGGCTGCTGGCGACGTCGGGGTGATCGGGCCCGAGCGTGCGTTCGCGAATCGCCAGCGCTCGCTCGTGCTGCGCTTGCGCTTGCGCGTACCGGCCGCGATCGCGATTGACGAGGCCGAGATTATTGAGGCTGCTGGCGACCTCCGGATGATCGGCACCCAGCGCGTCTTCGCGAATCGCCAGCGCGCGCTCGTGGCGCGCCTGCGCCTGCACGTACTGCCCCCGGTCCCAATGAACGAGCCCGAGGTTGTTGAGCGTGCGCGCAACGTCGGGATGGTCGGGCCCCAGCGCGCGTTCGCGAATCGCCAGCGCCCGTTCGTGCAGGGCCTGAGCCTCGGCGAATCGGCCGCTGCCCCAATAGACGATGCCGAGCCCGTTGAGGCTGCGCGCCACCTCTGGATGGTCGGACCCCAGCGCGCGTTCGCGAATCGCCAGCGCGCGCTCGTGCCGCTCTTGCGCCACCGCGTAGCGGCCTTGATCCCAATCCACAAGCGCGAGGTGGTTGAGGCTGCTGGCCACTTCGGGGTGATCGGTCCCAAGCGCGCTCTCGCCGCTGGCCAATGCCCGCTCAAGCAGGTTCTGCGCTTCGTCGTACCGGCCGCGTCCGTAGAGGTAGCGCCCGGTTCTGTTCAGCACGAACACCGTCGGCGCCGGTGCATCGTCGTGGCTGAGACGTTCGGCCAACGACGCGACGTGCGGTACGAGCCGCTCGCACTGTTCCCACGTTGCGAAATCGCCTTCAGGAAACGCGGCGTCGATGGCGCGAACCGTCCGGTCGACGTAGACCGGCCGCTCGAGGAGCGGGAGCGCGACCCAGACCATCTCTTGGACCAAACGATGCATGCCGAAGACGCGCAGCCCAGCGTCGTAACGCACGAGCGAGTAGCGCACGAGCGGTCGCAGCACCTCGGCCATCGTAAAGTCGTCGGGGTCGGCGAGTGCCTCGGCGATCGAACTGCCTAGCGCCGGCGCGCCGTGCAAAAAAAGCTCGAACGGAATCGCATCCGGTGCAAGCAAAGCGCCGACGCGAAGGACGTCGGCCGCCGCCGGCGATGCGCGCTCGACCGCCTCGAAGTTTGCCGCCCAGGTGACGGCAACGGTATCGTGCGCGACGAACGCGCTGGCCTTCTCGAGCAGTGCGACTCTCCGCTTGCGAAATGCGGCAAGATAGTCGACGAAGGCGGCGCCGGTTTCGGTAACGTAGGCGGCGGCCTGTTCCAATGCGAGTGGAAGGTTTCCGAGTTCGCTTGCGAGTTCGGCAGCGGCAGCGCATTCGCCCGATCCGTCGCTGGCGCGGCCGGTGCGCGCCAGCAGAAACCGCACGGATTCCTCGACGCCGAGATCCTGAACCTCGAGCGCGCGGGGGATTCCCAGTTCCGCAAAGACCGGCTCGCGCGAGGTGATAAGGAGATCGCCCGCTGTGCTGCTCCGACACGAACGGCTGCACGTCGCGGCGATCGTCGACGTTATCGAGGATCAGCAGCCAGCCGTCGTTTTCATGAAGCCATTCGTGGACGGCCCGAACGGCCTGCTCGTGATCGCTCGATTCGCCACCGGACAAATGCAGCGACGCGGCGATGGCGACGAACCCACTGGTCAACCCGCTGACCGTCTCGGCATTAACCCAAAAGATGCCGCCGGGATACTCGGCGCGATGACGCACGGCGTACTCGATGGCGGTCTGCGTCTTGCCGACGCCGCCTAGGCCGCAGAGCGCCGCGCGGCGCCGCTCGAGGAGCTGCAGGCGAAGGTGCGCGAGCAGATCTTCGCGCCCGGTGAAGTAGTGCGTGCGCAGCGCCTCGGGAAGCAGCCACGGTGCCAGCGCCTTATGCGCGTGCAACTCGGGAAAGTCGCGCTGCATGCCGGGAGCTGCGAGCTGATAGACGCGCTCGCGCCCCGCGATATCCTTTAGCACGTGCGCGCCGAGATCGACGAGCGATGCGTCGCTGGGTGGATTCTCACGTACTAAATCCGCGGCGGTTCCGGAGAGCAGGATCTGTCCGCCGTGACCGAGCGCCAGCAGCCGGGCCGCGCGATTGACGGCCGGCCCGAAGTAGTCGCCTTCACGTTCGTCGGCCGTGCCGGTGTTGATCGCCATGCGCACGCGAAGTCCGCCCACGCTCGAGAAGTCGACGGCGCCGAGCGCGCGTTGCGCGTCGAGGGCTGCGAGGGCCGCCGCTTCCGGCGTCGCAAACGCCGCGCAGAACGCATCGCCGATCGTTTTGAAAACGTAGCCGTGCCCCGCGGCGATCGTTTCGCGCATCAGCTCGTCGTGCGTGCGCACCGCCTCTTGCATGGCGGCACGATCGCGTGCCCAGCGTTGCGTGCTGCCCTCGATATCGCTGAACAGAAACGTTACCGTGCCGGACGGTGCGGAAAACCGAGCGCCGTCGGAAGGTGGGCTCATGGTCAATAGTCAGGCGCGGTCCACCGGTTTCCCTTTAATGCAGGCGCCCGACCCACACACGCTCGTTCATCCACACAACCTACCCGCACAAGGCAGTTGTGCATGGCACTCCGGCGCGGACCGCGATAGCATGAGATGGAGCTACTGCGCAGTGCGCAGCACCCCTAAAAACTCGTTACCGAAAGGAAATCTCATGAGCGATCAAACGAAGCGCGAAACGTCCGACGAGACTCTTGATGACGTTAGCGGCGGCATGTACACCAATCCGGTGCCTCCCCATGGCATTCCGCCGACTCACCAGCCTGGCGCGGGACACGTCCGCATCGACCCGCCCCCGCCGCCCAAGACGCATCCGGGTTAAACGACTCGGCGCTCGAGCCAGTTAAACGGGGGCCGGCATTCCGCCGACCTCCGTTTGCTTTTTGCTCGTCCGGGGGATAGCGTTGCGGCATTCGCTGCGGAGGAGACGGGCCGTTCGGAAAGGAGAGGATCCGATGAATGAGGCGTGGTGCACAGGCGCCGCGGCGCTGGTCCTGGCAGGATGCGGAAGCTCGCATTTGCCGAGTTCGCCGGCAGCGACATTCGAGGGGCGCAGACCTCATTCGCAAATTTTCAACTACACGGGCACGCAGCAAAACTTTACGGTTCCTAAAGGCGTGACGAGATCCGGTGAGGTTCGCAGGCGCGCTCGATTCGATCCAAGAGGCGGCAGAGGCGGTTTTGTCACGGCGACGATACCGGTCACGCCGGGCGAGACCCTAGCGATCTTCGTCGGCGGCGGAGCGGGAGGCGGCCGCGCCGGGGCAGACGGTGAGTTCCAGCACATCGGCAGCGGTCCCAGCGGGTCCGGTGGGCACGGCGGCAGGCAAAACACGGGCGGCAGAGGCGGCCATGGCATTCACCGTGGCAGCTTTCCCGTCTCCGCGCATGGAGACCGCGGCAAACTCGGTCTCGGCGGCGGCGGCGGCGCGTCGTCGTACGTCGAGGCCAGTGCCACGAACGTCTTCGACCGGCGCGGAGTCGCCAATCGCGGCAACGGCGAGATCGTAATCGATTAGTGATGTCTGGGAGGCACACACACGTCCCCGGGCCACACAAGTTACCCGCACGAGTCAGTTGTGAATGGTGCCGCAGCAGCGGTCGCGATAGCATGAGATTGAGCTACTGCGCAATACGCAGCGCCCTTAAGCAAACTCAAACCGAAAGGAAATCTCATGAGCGACCAAAACCGCGAAGCTTCCGACAAGAACCTCGATGACGTCAGCGGCGGACGGCCAACAAACCCGGTTCCTCCGCGCGGCACGCCTCCGACTCACCAGCCCGGCGCCGGTCCGATCATCGTGGACCCGCCGATCATCGTTGGCAGAGCGGAGCCGGATTAGGCAACTCAGCTCTAACGCTAGCTAGACGGGGGCCGGCATTTCGCCGGCCCCCGCTTGCATTGACAAATGTCGATTCAACCGATAGCATCGAAACGTGTCGATGCAGCGGTGCTGCCCGCCGGCCGAGGTCGTGGATACCGATTTCGAGCCGGCAGCCGCGCTCCTCAAGGCGATCGCCGATCCATATCGCCTCACGATACTGGCGACGCTTGCCGCCTCGCGTGACGGGGTTTGCGTCTGCGATTTCACCGGCGCGTTTCCGCTGAATCAGCCGGCCGTCTCGCACCACGTGCGCATTCTCCGCGAGGCCGAGCTGGTCACGAGCGAGCGCATCGGTACGTGGGTTTACTACCGGCTCGCACCCGCAGCTCGCAAACGCCTGTCGGATGCGCTCAAGCTAGTCTTTCGTCAGAAAGTGCCCGCATGAAAACCCACCTCAGCCTGCCCACCGCAAATCTCGGCAAGAGCGTCGCCTTTTACGAGACGCTGCTCGACGCCGCGCCCGCCAAGGTGCTGCCCGATTACGCGTTATTCGTTACCGAAGAGCCCGCGCTCGAACTCGCACTCGACCACTCGCCGCCCGCGCCGACGCCGAGCGGCGGCCACTTCGGGATCTGCGTCGACACGGTCGACGAGGTCGAGCGCGCCATCGAACGGCTCCGCGCCGCCGATCTCGTCACGTCGGTGCAACGCGAAGAAACGTGCTGCTACGCCAATCAAACGAAGGTGTGGGCGAACGATCCCGATGGTCGGCGCTGGGAAATCTACACGGTCCACGAGGACGTTGTCGCAGAGGGCGAATGTTGCCAAGCCTGAGCCGGCGGGCAGTTGCCGAAAGCGCCGGCACGGCGATTTTGCTGGCCGGAATCGTCGGCTCGGGGATCATGGCGGAACGTCTCTCCGGCGGCAACGTCGCGATCGCGCTTTTGGCGAACGCGCTCGCTACCGGAGGCGTACTCGCCGCGGTCATCCTCTCGTTCGGGCCGGTCTCGGGAGGCCATTTTAATCCCGTGGTAACGCTCGCGGACGCGGCCTGCGGCGGCTTGAGTTGGGCCGAGGTGCCGGCGTACGTTTGCGCGCAGATCGCCGGCGCGATCGCGGGCGTTGCGTGCGCCAACGCGATGTTCGCGCAACCGCTGCTCTTCTGGTCGCATCGCGTCAGAAATGGCCCGGGCATTCTTCTGAGCGAGTTCGTCGCGACGTTCGGGCTGCTCGCGGTCGTTTGGGGATGTTCGCGCTATCGCTCGCACGTCACGGCCGTCGCGGTCGCCGCATACATCGTCGGCGCCTATTGGTTCACCGCCTCGACGTCCTTCGCCAATCCCGCCGTCGCAATCGCGCGCTCCCTGAGCGATACGTTTGCCGGCATTGCGCCGCGGTACGTCCCGGGGTTCGTCGTCGCCGAGCTTTTCGGAGCGGCTGCGGCGACGGCACTCTTTGCCTGGCTCGGGTTGGGATCGCCGCGCGCGATCGTCGTTCCTCATCCCGTCGAAGTGCGGGGCGAGCGGTATGAAACGTAACGTACTGTTCGTCTGCATTCACAACTCGGCGCGCAGTCAGATGGCCGAAGCCTTCCTCAACGCGATGTGCCCCGAAGAGTTCGCAGCCGAAAGCGCGGGACTCGAGCGGGGGACGCTCAGTCCTTTGGCAGTCGCGGCGATGCACGAAGTCGGGCTCGATATTTCGCAGAACGAAACGAAGAGCGTCGCCGATCTCTTGGGCGCGGGGAGAGTCTATTCTCACGTGATCACGGTCTGCGACGAAACCAGCGCGGAGCGCTGTCCGGTATTCCCCGGCGAGGCTCGCCGACTCCAGTGGAGCCTCGCCGATCCGGCCTCCCTGCAGGGTTCCTGGGACACGCGCTTGGCTGCAACGCGAGCGATACGAGACGAGATCCGCGAACACGCCGCACGCTGGTGCAGCGAAAACTGCCGCGCGGACCGATAGCGGAGCGCGACATTCGCAACGACGACGGCCGCCTGGCGTGTTGACGTTCGCCCGATCGGGCCAACCGGTATAAGATATACGGGCAGGGGCTCGCTCCCGGCGACAGCGTAATCTCGCCCCATGCGAAGCCTCGCGAAGCTCGCGCGCATAGCCTTGATCGTCCTGCCGCTGGTCGCGCTGGGCGTGGTGCCAATCTTCATCTCGGGCACGTCGCCGCGCATTTTTGGGGCGCCGCCCATCATGTGGTGGACCGTCCTTTGGCTCGCGCTCACGCCGGTTTGCCTGTTCTCCGTCGAACGGCTGCGGGAGCGGTAAAGCGTGCCGCTTCCGGTCGTCATGGTGGGCGCGACGGTCCTTGCGACGATTGCATTCGCCCTGTTCGCCGTGCGCAGATTCGGAAACGATCCGACGCAGTTCATCGTCGGTGGCCGGTCGTTCGGAACCCTGCTGCTCTGGGTGCTGATGTGCGGCGAGCTTTTCACGACCTTCTCGCTCCTCGGAATCGCCGGCGGCGTCTACAGCCGCGGGGCGGAGATTTACTATCCGATTGCGGCGGTCGGCATCGCGTACATCGTCGCCTATCTGTACCTGCCGCCACTGTGGCGCTACGCCAAGGAACACAACCTACTTACGCTGGCCGATTTCTTTGCAACGCGCTACGGCAGCAAAAGGTTCGGCGCCGTTGTGGCGCTCTTGTCCGCCTTTATCGAGTCGCTGGGACTGCTCGTCTATCTGACCGGTTTACAGATCGTCCTGCGCATGGCCGGCCTCGGTGCATTGGGATCCACCCAAGCAGTTCTGATTGCTTTCGGGCTCATCACGCTCTTCGTGTTCACGGCCGGGCTACGAGGAATGGCGTGGGCGAGCGTGATCAAAGACGTCTTGATGTTCGGCACGATCCTTACGGTGGGATTGTGGCTTCCGATTGCGTTCTTCGGCTCGCCGGCCGCCATGCTCGACCGCGCCATCGCCGCGCGGCCGCACGATTTCACGATCGCAGCGTGGACCGCCGGGAACGGTAAGCTCTGGTTCGTCACGACGGTGATTCTCAACGCCGTCGGGTTCTTTCAAGCCAGCGCCGTGGCAGCGACTTACGCGGCGAAGAGCGAAAGAATCGTGCGGCGCAACGTCATGCTTTTGCCCCTCTACACGCTATCGCTCGTGCCGGTTTACTTCGCCGGATATACGGCGTCGCTCGTGCTTCCGGGGCTTCGCGGACCGCAGGCCGACAGCGCTTACCTGATCGTACTCCGCGAGCACTTTCCGCTCGCGCTGTTGGGCGCGGTGTGCGCTTCAGGTGCACTCGCTGCGCTGATCCCGTCGGCCGCGCGACTTCTCGCAGCAGCGAGCCAACTGATGAAGAACGTGGCAGTCGACCTCCTCGGCGTCAGCCGGGAGGGTGCCGTACAGACGTGGCTGACGCGCATTTTCATCATGCTCGTGGCATCGGTCGCGTTGCTGCTATGGCTCTTCTTAAAGGCCTCGCTCGTCGATTTGTTGCTGTTCTTGTTCAACGGTGCGGTGCAGTTTACGCCCGGCGTCGTTTTTGGTCTCTTCTGGAAGCGTGCGTCCTTAGCGTCGGTGTCGATCGGTTTGGCAATCGGCGAATGCGCGGCGCTGAGCCTCACCGTGCATCCACTTCCGCTTGCAGGTCTGAGTCCAGGCTTCGTCGCGCTGGCGCTCAACGTTGCAACGGCCGTCGTGCTGACGTTCGCGCTTCCGAAAGTGCCGCTCGTAAAGAGCGGAGGGAGTTCTTGAGCTGACGAAGGACCGAAGCAACTGGTCGAACGCAGTCTGACCACGCCCGCATTGAAGGAGTTTCGCTGATGGAACAGACGGAGTCTAAGACCTCCGTAAACCGCCGTGACGTGCTCGTTGGAGCATCGACGCTGGCCGCCGCACTCGGAATGCCGAGCGTCGCCGCGGCGTCGTCAGCCGCGCAGCCGGCGCAGGAACGTCACGATCGCAAAGGGCCGCCGGGCGCGCCCCCCTACAACATCGTTTTCATCATCGTCGACCAGCAGACGCATCAACTCCTTGGCGGACCTGAATACACGCTGCCCGGTACCAGCCGAATAGCGCGCAACGGCGTGACGTTTGCGAACCATTACATCGCGTCGGCGCAGTGCTCGCCGTCGCGTGCGACCTTCCTAACGGGGCGGCCTCCGCAGTACCACCACGTTGTCGATCAAATGCAGTTCGATTTCGTGCCGACGCTCAATCCGAGCATCCCCAACATGGGCTCGATCCTCAAGGGCCTCGGATACAAGACCGCCTATTTCGGCAAGTTCGAGATGGACAAGAACATTTTGAACCCCGAGCCGACGGTGAACTATAGCCGCGTCGCTCAGCCCTATGGTTTCGACGTTTTCAGCGCCGGCGGGGATATCGGCAGTGCTCCCCTGAGCGGCTTTGAAAACGATTCTTTCATTGCCGGGGAGAGCGTGCGCTGGCTACGCAATGCGGCCTTGCAATCGCGCAAGCATGGCGAACCGTTCTTCATGGTCGCTGCCTTCGTCAACCCCCACGACATTATGTATAGCGACGCCAACGTTCCCGGCGAGCCACCGGTGCAGAAGCCCGTTACGCCCTCCGCTACGCCCCCTCCGCCTCCGAACTCGATCTACGAAAAGAGGTGGCCGCTGTCGCTGGCTCCGAGCCTTTCCGAGTCGTTGAGCGCTCCCGGAATGCCCGAGGCGCTCTCGCAGTACAAAAAGGGCTGGGACGGGTGGTCGGGCACGATCCCGACCGACCGCAAAGACATGTGGACGATTTTCTACAACTACTACTTGAATACTATTCAGGATAATGAACGCAGCGTCAAACAGATCGTCGACGTTTTCGACGAGATGGACCTGTGGCGCGATACGGTCGTGATCTTCACGGCCGACCACGGCGAAATGGGAGGCTCGCACGGCGGCCTCAAAGGGAAAGGGCCGTTCGTCTACGAGCAAAACGCGCACGTGCCGATGTTCATCGCCCATCCAACCGGCGCAACGGGCGCGACGTGCAAGGCTCTCACGAGCCATCTGGACTTGGTGCCGACGTTCGTCGGACTCACCGGGCTGGCGGAAGAGAAGCGGGCGCAGGCCGTCAAAGGTTTGCCGGGACGCGACTTTTCGAGGCTGCTGATGAATCCCACCCGGGCAACCATCCATGAGGTGCGAGAAGGCGTGCTCTTCAATTACTTGGGTCTCGGGACGGTGGATGCCGAGTACTTGAAAGCCGTGATGGACTCGCAGATGCTGGAATCCACAAAGCAGCCCTCAATTTCGGAAGCGAAGTTGACGAAGCGTGGACTCGTTTCGTTCGCGTTCGATGGACGTTATAAGCTGGGACGGTATTACGCGCCAACCGCCTTCAACACGCCGACCACGCTCGAGGAGATTCTCAAGGACAACGACGCGCAGCTCTTCGACCTGTATGCCGACCCGCATGAAGTCGAGAACCTAATTCTGGAGCCGGAGAAACACCGCGAAACGATTCTGCGCATGAACCGATTGCTCAACGACCTTATCGCTGCAGAAGTCGGCGTCAACGACGGCGGGTTTCTCAAGCCGCTGCTCGAAGGTGGCTCGCTAGCTCCGGGACCGGCCTAAGGCCTGACGGCGCGTTTTAGATTTATGAAAATGAAGGAGAACCGAGTTGTGAAAATTGCACGCATCGCAGCGCTCGCGTTGTTGTCGTCGGTCGCTCTCTCGGGGTGCGGTGGAACGGCGGTCGGCCCGACGGCTGGCGCGTCCGGAACTGTAGCCGTGTCGTCGAGCGATGCTCGTGCGGCAACCTCTGACGTCCTGGTGACGGCTCGACTGAACAAACGTCCGATCTCGGGCGTTGCGGTGACCTTGACGCTCAAAACGTGGCCCAACGGCAAGCTGATCGCCCAGGGTAAGACCCGGATACACGGAAGCGTGAAATTGTCGGGCGATTGGACGCCTCAGGAGCTTATCTGCGCCGGCGGTAAATACACGAGCTCTTCTGGGACGCGCGAGGCCAGCGTTTGCCAGGAACCCCTGGCAAAGAGAGTCATCCTCGACTTTAACTAAAGGTGGGCCATGGGCAAACGCGCGCCTGACGACTTCAACGATTATCTCGCCGGCTTTCCTCCAAAGGTGCGCGCGCTCTTGCGTAAGGTGCGCGCGACAATTAAGGCGGCTGCGCCCGATGCCGCAGAGACGATCAGCTATCGCATTCCGGCTTTCAGAATCGGCGGGAGGGTCGCGATCTGGTTCGGCGCGTTCACGACGCACGTCGGTTTCTTCCCTGGAGCCGACGCGATTGCGGCGTTCAAGGGGGACCTGGCGCCCTACAAGAGCGCGAAAGGCTCGGTCCAGTTTCCATTCGAGCAGCCGTTGCCGCTCGACCTGATCGAGCGCATCGTTCGCTTTCGCCTGCTCAAGGCCGAAGCCGCGACGACGAGCCGAGCCAATCCGCGACGGTCCACGCCGCGCCGGCAATCGCCCAGTTCTCCGCGTTCCCGGCCCACGCGGTAAGGATCGTTGGGTAGGCAAGCGCCACTGCTAGCCAGACCGGGAGCCCGAAGATCGCGATCATTGCCGTCGTCAAGCGAGCCGCCAACAGCGCCGCGCGTTCCACTGTAGAAGCGCCCGCGACCGGGAACCGTATCGATCTCGAGCCGTTTGAAGTCGCCGAGATAGAGGGTCCCGGTGTAGCGAATCGTCTTGCCGTTCGGGCCGTAGAGCACGTTTTCGGCGCGTAACGTCGCCGAACGCGGGCGGTTAATTGCTGCCTCGCCGCCGAGCGCCTTGATGAAGTGCTCCTGAACCTCGCCTACGCTCGGCAGCGTCGAGGGCGAACGCCCAGCCGTCGTACGCCCCGTGCACGAGCACAGCGCCACGCAGGCGGCCACAAGCGCGCGCAACGAAACCGTCCCTATTTAATCGCGATGCCCCAGGCGCAGCCGGCTTGGGTTAGATCGGCGTCGGTATAGTCGACGGTGGGCGCCAGTGTGGAGCTGAACTTCTTTGTGCTCGTCGGATACACGTAGATGCTTCCCGTGCTGCCGCAGTTAGCGAAGTAAAGATCGCCCGTGGCGCTCCATGCGAAATCGTTCTCGTAGGTCGAGGCGCCGGTCGAGTCGACGATGCTCGGCATCTTGCCGCTGCCGAGGTCGTTGCTGTCGTAACGCACGATGCTGTCGTCAGAGGTGCCGTTGCTCGACGCATAGAGGTTGCCGCTCTTGTCGAAGATCAACCCACCCGCGTTGGTCAAACCTTCGAGATAGTAGGACAGCTTGTTGGATAGCGGCGCCTTGAAGACGGCGATCGATTTGCTCGTGCCGCCCGCGAAATTTGACACGTAAAGGTTGCCGTTCTTGTCCATCGCGATCCCCGATGGCTCGTCCAGGCCGGCGGTAATCGTCTTTTCCGGTTTGAGCGTGCCGCTCTTGTTGAACGGCCCCTTGTACTCGGTCACGCCTTCCTTGTAGGACGTCACCCACAGATTGCCCGACTTGTCGAAGATGAGATGATCGGGATCGTTCGTCCCGGAGAGGAGGATCTCGTACAGCGGCACGGCCGCGGATGTCAGCGGCAGCTTGTACACTTCCACTTCGCCGGGATCGCCGGCATCCGGTCCAAAGCAGATCACCCATAACCGCCCGGACTTATCGATCCGCAGCCCGCTGGAGTAGTTCAGGCCATTTCCCTGCGAGCAAAAGTAGTTCGACGCGATGGTGTCGCTCTTGAGGGGAACCGGCGCGTACTGAATCTGCGGATAGCTGCAGCTCGCAAAGAGCGTCCAGTAGACGTTGTGCAGAGTCTTGTGGGCGGCGCGGAGCCCCGCGCCGTCCGTGGCGAAGCCAGGCTGCGTAGCCGGAGAGGCCGAGAGGCCGGCGGACGAGCAGCCGGCGAGCGTAGCCGCGAGCAGCGGTGCGGCGATCGAAAGACGCATGGGGGATCCTCCTACCACAATCCTAGCCGGAGGCTCCAGCCGCGCATATGTCGGAAAACCCTACCACTGGCTATGTCGTTCGCGCCGTTGAGGTCCCCGGTCTTGGTGGGCCGGGTTGGGGAGCTGTACGAACTGATCGAGCGGCGCCTCGAGGCCGCTCGCGGGCGCGGCGCGTGCGTGCTGCTCTCGGGCGACGCGGGCATGGGAAAGAGCCGTCTCATCTCCGCTTTTCGCGAGACGGTGCGCGGCGGCCGCGCCTCGGTGGGCATCGGCGTCGCGCGCGAGTTCGGAAACGCGCCGTACGGGCCGCTGCGCGAGGCGCTGGCGGCGGCGAACTGCGCGCTGGACCTTTCTCGCGAAGCGAGCCGCGAAGAACAGCTCGCGGCGGTCGCCGCCGGCGTTGAGTCGGCTTGCCGGCGCCGCCACCGCGTGCTGATCCTCGAAGACGCGCAATGGGCCGACGAGGGAACGCTGCGCGCGCTGCTGCAGATCGCATCGGCGATCGGTTCGTTGCGCCTCTTGCTGATCGTCACGTTTCGCGCCGACGACCTTCCCCACCGCAATGCGTTGGCGACGCTTCTTTCGCGGCTGTATCGCGCGCCGGAGACGCACCGCATCGCGCTGGGTCCGTTGCCCGATCGCGACGTGCGCCGGCTCGTTCGACTCGCGCTGGGCGATCGGGCGCGCCTGCCCGCCGGCGCGGTTGCCGAGATCGTCGAACGCTGCGAAGGGAATCCGTTCTTCGCCCAAGAGCTGCTCAAGAGCGCGCTCGAACGGCGCGAGCCGCACGCGGGACGTTCGCTCCCGCTGACGATTCGCGCCGCCGTTACTGAGCGGTGCGCCGCGCTCGACGAGGGCGAACGCGAGATTCTACACCGCGCCGCGGTGCTCGGCCGTCGCTTCGACGCCGCCCTGCTCGCCGCGATCTGTGCGCGGCCGAAACCGGTAGTGCTGCGCGCGCTACGGCGGCTACGCGACCTGCAGATCGTCGACGAGATCTCGGAAACTCCCGCGCGCTATGCCTTCTGCCACGAGCTGACGCGCGAAGCGATCTACGACACGATGCTGCTCGACGAGGTGCGTCCGCTTCACCGTCGCATCTCGCAGGTGCTGGAAAAGACGGGCGCCGGCGCGTTCGATCTCGGCTACCACGCCTGGGCGGCGAACGACGGCCCCCGCGCGCTGCGCCACAACGAGCAGGCCGGCGATGAGGCGATGAACCTTCACGCCTACGCCGACGCGCGGCGCGGCTACGAGCGCGCACTGTGCGGAGCACAGAGCGCCGCCGAGCGCGGACGACTTCTGGGCAAAGCAGCCGACGCCGCCGCGCGCGACGGGAAAGCCGACGTTGCCGCATCGCTCTATGAGCGCGCCGCGGGAGCGTTCGAAGAGGCGGGGGACGAAACGCGGGTTGCCGATCTCTACGTCGCGATGAGCTCGCAGGCGCGCGTCGCCGGCGATACGATTGCCTCGCGCACGGCGCTGCGTCGCGCCCTCGCGCGATTTCCCGAGAAGTTGATCGCGCCGCGCGCGAAGCTGTCGCTCGCGCTGGCGTTCACCTATCTCGACCGTTGCGAGAACCGCGCGGCCGCCGAGCTGATCGAGCAGAGCGGCGCCGCCGAAACGAGCGCCTCCTATGCTAGCGCGCTCAACTATGCCGCGGCAGTTCGCGGCGATCTTGTGGCTGTGCGCGAAGCCGCCGCGCTCTATCTCGCGCGCTGCAACGTGGAGGGCGTCGCGGCCGTCCTTCAGGCGCGTTTCAACTTCGGCTTTACGCTTTGCGCGCTCGGCGTCGACGGTGAGGCGCTCGACGTCCTCGAGGATTTGCTGCCGCAGCTGGCCGAACGGCGACTGCGTTCGCTCGAAGTCTTGACCTGCGCCAACGCGGCGTTGCTCCACGCGCGTGGCGCCCGCTGGGATCTCGCGCGCGCTGCCATCGAGCGCGGGCTGGCCGTTCCCGAGCCGGCAACGACGGGGCCGATGGCGCTCGCCGCCGCCGGCCTGACCGTGGGCGTGGCGCTGGCCGACGAGGATCTCGTGCTGCGCAGCGCCCCACCGGAGGCGGTGGAGATGGCGCTGCGCAGCCGCATCAACTCGACGCTGGGACGCATCGCTGGACCGTACGCGCGCTGGCGCTACGCTCGAGGGGATCACGACGGCGCCGCGGCCGTGCTGCGAACGGCCGTAGAAACGCTCGGAGGCGCGTTCGGAGCGACCGAAACGCTGATTGCCGCCGTCGAGCTGGGCGATGAAGCGACGCGCCGCAACGCGCTGCCATTTCTCTCCAAGCTCGATGCGATGGCGCAACAGGCGCTCTACGCGGCGACGGCCGCCGACATGCGCGCATTCGAAGCGCGGCGCGGCGGCGACGCGCAAGCTGCTGCCGCGTCGCACGCTGCGGCGGCTGCGGCGCTCTATCGCGGCCTTGGATGGCCCGCGCACGAAGCGCGCGTGCGCGAGCTGGCAGGCGATGCGGCGAGCGCGGCGCTGGTCGGGGGACCGTTGAGCGCGAGCACGTCGCGGCTCTCAGCGCGTGAGCGCGAAGTCGCGGCACTCGTCGCGCAGGGCATTCCGAACAAACGGCTAGCGGAGCGCCTCGCGGTCAGTCAGCGCACCGTCGAGAAGCACATCACCTCGATCTTCGCCAAGCTCGGTCTGCGCAACCGTACGGAGCTGACGCTGCTGATGATGCGCCGCTCGCCCTAGCGCTTACTCGGCGCGCAGGTCGAGTTCGGCAACCGGCTCGGCGGCCTGAAGAAGGGCGGACGAGCTCCATACGAAGCGCGGCAGTCCGCTGGGCCGAATCGTCAGCTTCGTAGGTATCGTTGCGCTGTCGTACTTGGTGTACGTGGCGATGAGCCACGCGACGAGACGCTCGTACTTGTTCTTGGGCACGTAGAACTCGTGCGAGATCGTAAACTGCTGGCCCGGTTCGAGAAAGAGGTCTTGGCGCTGCGTGCGATCGCCTAGCTGCGTCACGAAGGCATCGCGGTAGACGACGCCCGGCTTGGTGAACCGCGTGTACGTTGCGAGGGGCTCTCCCGGCGGCGGCGGGGTGGCGCGGGCGTTCGCCGGCAGGACGTTCATGCCGAGCACGGTGAGCGAATGACCCGCGAAGTGCACGCGGACGGTGCCGATGTTGCGAACCGTCTCTTCTAGGCGAATCACGGCGAAGGGCCCGTCGTTGCCAACGTGTCGCATCGTCACGAGGAACGTCGGCGTTGGATCGGCGAGACCGGGCAGGATAACGTTCTGATAGACGAAGACGTAGAGCGCCCAGGCGCCCGCCAGCACGATCGCCACGACCTCGATCAGGTCGCGGACCGTACGCGCGTGCTCCCGTTTCACGTCATCGTAAAAGCGAGTCGAAGGGCCTAAAAGAACATGCTGAGCAACGCGAAGACGCCCAGCGCAGCGACGACCGCCGCGAACAAGATCGATAGCGAGCGCGGCGACTGGCCGTACTCGGCGCGAATCTGCGCGATGTTCCGGCGGTACTCGATCGTCGCGATCACCAGGGCGAAGAAGCCGATGCAGACGAGCGCGATGCCGAACTCGTGCGGTCCTGCCAAGAGCGGATCGCGCTTATTGGGATCGACGATCTCGGCGAGCTTGAATACGCTGAAGCCGAACGTAATCAGCGAGATCGCGGTGCGCACCCACGCCTGCATCGTGCGTTCGTAGGAGAGCCACGTACGGTCGTACGCGAGGCGCGTCGCTTTATCCAACGCTGCGACGGGAGCAGGCGGCGGCGCTATTGCGAGCCGCCCTCGATCCGCGCCGTCTTGATGTAGTCGAGCTTGGGAAAGACGCGCATAAGGTACTCGTTGCCGCGGTGAGCGATAAGATCTTGATCGGGACGTTCGCCATAGCCGGAGTAGATGCGATCGACGTTCCCCATTCCGCTGGTGACGCTGCCGATCGGCGCGAATCCCATGGCGTCGAGCCGGGCGTTGTTGCCGAAATTGATGAACATATGCGTCGTGCGGCTGTTCGGCGACCCCGTCGCGGCGAAGGCGACGGTACCGCGCGTATTCGACGCCTTAACGGGATCGTCGGGGATGGTGACGTCCCACTTCTTGGTCACCGCGGGATTGCCGTTCGCGCCCCACTGCACGACGAATCCCGGTACCACGCGGTAGAAGCGGGCACCGTCGAAGTACTTCGCCTGCACCAGCTCGTAGAAGTGCTGCGCACCGTTGGGCGCCAGCGCCCGGTTGACCTCGATCGTCACGGGGCCTTTGCTCGTCTCGAACAGGACGCGGTAGGTGCCCGATGCCGAGCTCTGGGACGTGGCTTGGGCCATGCCTTGGCCGCTGGCCTCTGGTGAGGCTTGCGCGGAACTCTGTTTAGAGTTGCCGTTGCAGGCGACGAGCGCCAGCAGCAGCACGGCGGCGAACGACAGATTCTTCATGCGGTACTCCCGTCTCTCACTATTGGCACGTCAGATTCGCGAGGAGGTGCGGCGCTCCTAGCGCGCATCCCAAGTCTGCGAGTCGACCGGAATCCAGAGCATGTTCAGCCGGTATCCGGTCACGCGGTCGCTCAAGCCGTTGAGCCGGTCTTCATAGTAGAGGGGAATGACGGGCACGTCCCGATGGACGAGCAGTTGCATCGCGTTAAAGTCGCGCTCGCGCTGCGTTCGATCCGGCGTGCGCGCCTGTTCGTCGAAGAGCGCTTCGAACTCACGGGAGCAGTAGAACGAGTGGTTTTCGTCGCCCTTGACCGCCTGCACGCAGCGCAGATTCAGCGATTGTTCGGGATCGCTTCCGCCGACCCACGTCTCGGCGACCATCGTGGCCTTGCCGTTACGCAGCAGGCCGTCGGGGCTGAACCAGATGCGGCTTGGATTCGCCTTGATCGCGACGCCCATGCCGATGGTCGCGAGCTGCGACTGCACGAGCGTGGCAATACGCACGCTGATCGGGTTCTCGGAGTCGACGCCGAACAGTCCGCTCAACGGCACGCCGTTCTTGTAGCGCACGCCGTGCGACAGATGCCAGCCGGCCGCGTCGAGTTGCTTTGCGGCGGCGGCCGGATCGTGGGCGTAGGCGGGAATAGCGACGCTGGGCCAATGCACGATCGGGGGCGGAAGAAACGACGTCGCGGCTGGGTAGACGTTGCGCCACGCGCTCGCCAGCGTGGCGTAATCGAGCGCGTTCGCGATCGCGCGGCGCACGCGGATGTCGCGCGTGGGTTCGGTCTGTGTCTGAAAGTAGAGCAGGTTGGCGGCATTCTCCGGCGTCCGCAGTACGCGCAGCCCGGGCGTGCTCGCGGCGAGGCCAGCGTTCTCAGGCGTGAGCGTTCCGACGTCGGCCGCCCCCGAACGCAGCGCGACGAAGTTGGAGTTGAGGTTCGGCACGATCTGCAGGACGATCTGGTTCAGCTTCGGCCGTGGCCGGAAGTACGTATTGGGCTCCAGCACGATGCGGTCGCCGCGCAGCCACCGCGCCACCTTGAACGGACCGGTTCCGAACGGCGCGTTCTCCCACGCCGAGCCGACCACTTTCGTATCGGCAAACGCGTGAGCGGGCAGGATGCCGTAAACGTAGTCGGCCTGCGCGAAGAGCACGCGCACGGCCGCGTTCCACGGCTTTCGCAGTCGGATGACGACGGTGTGCGCATCGGGCGTCTGCAGCGAAAGGATGCGGCGGTATGGTTCGATCGAAGTCGCGCGGTTGCGCGGATCGAAGATCGCGCGGTACGTGAACGCGACGTCGGCCGACGTGAGCGGGGCGCCGTCGGCGAAGCGCGCGTCAGGCCGGAGGTGGTAGGTGATGCGCGTTCCATCGGTGGAGACGTCGCCGTTGTCGCGCGCGGGAATCCGCGTGACGAGAATGGGAACGTCGCGATTCTCTGCGGAGAGCCCCACAAGCGTTTGGCAGAAGAGCGTGTCGAGCGCGATGATCTCTTGGTCGACCGCAACGAACGGAACGAGCGAGGCGGGGTCGCCGGCGAAGGCGACGCGCAGCACGTGAGGGGGCCCGGGACGCTGGCCGCCGCCGCGCACGCAACTTGCGAGCGCGGCGGCCAGCAGGAGAAGAGCGGCGCTACTGCGCCGCGCTGACGGTCGCCCCGATGGGATAGGCCAAGCCGGAGATCGTCTTGGTGGTGGATCCGCCGGCGGGATATTTCCAGTAGCCCACCGGTCCGCCGCCGGCTGCGTTAGGGCCGATCAGCGTCGCGCCGTCGATCCAGAACTGCTGAACGTTGGTTGCGCCGTTGAGGGCGATCGTCGCTGCGATCTTTCCGGTCGATCCGGTGACGCGGTAGACCTTGCCGCTTCCTCGGTTGCCGACGGCGACGTACTTGCCGTCCCATTGCACCCCGCCCGGGTTGTTGGGGCTCAGGTTGAGATCGGTTACGGCGAACTTCGACCCGCCCTTGGGGAGTTCGACGAAGATGAATTGGCCGGAGCGGTTCCAACCGTCGATGTAAAGGTTGCCTTTGGGGTCGTACCCGCAGTAGTACGTAGCATCGATGACCGACGAATCGTAGTAGACCTTGGGGCTGCCGTTGGCCTTCGGATAGATGGAGATCACGCCATAGTCGTACGACGATCCGTTGGTGACGGCGAGATTGCCGGTGAGCGGGTCGACCGCGCAGCCGAAGGGCGCGCCCGCCGTCGTGAGCTTTCTGGACGGCGACGTCGCGCCGTGCTTGTACATCACGACCGGTCCGGCCTCGTCGACGACCCATACGTCGCCAGCCTTGTCGCTGCAGAGCCCGGCGACGGAACCGAAGCCCGTGAGCTTACCCTCGAGCGTGCCGCCCGGGTACGTATAATACGCCACGTCGTTTGCGCCGAGGTCCGATATGTAAAGCAGCGACTGCGCCTTCGCATTAGGATTGCCCCACGATGCGCCGGCCGCCGGAATCGCGTTTGGCGAGGCAAGCTGCGCCGCGCCGCCGCAACCGGCCATTGCGGCCCCCGCGACAAAAGCAAAAACGCGACCGATGAAAACCAGTTTCCCGTTCATACCCGCATTATACACGGCCGTGCCGGTCCTGTCATCCCGAGCGCAGTCGAAGGGCCCTCGACTGCGCTCGGGATAAACTACGACGAAGGACGAAGGAGGGGGAACGTTTACCCGTTCTGCGAGACCAGCGTCAACGTTTGCGTGTTAACGCTGTAGTTGCCCGCCGAGACGAGGTTGTTCGGGTAGGCACAGATCACGCTGTTGTTCTGACCGTAGATCACTACGAGGTTGGGCGGCCCGCAAGGCGTCTGCGTGAGGTGGTAGCTCGAGAGCAGCTTCGCGCCCGGGCTCTCGCTCTGCACTTGATACGACGTGTACGTCGCGTTGTTCGCCGCGACGATCGAACCGTACACCGCTGCCGAAGTCGCGCCGATCGCGAAAGCGCCCCAGAACCCGCCGCCCCAATAGGATGGCGCCGGGTACCACGCATAGCCGCCGTTCCAGCCCCACGTCCCGTGGTACACCGGGTTGGTCACGACCGCGCCATGATAGACGTAGCCGTTGTTTACGTAGGTGCTGGAGTGGTAGGTCTGGCCGTACGCGTTGGTCGCGGTGCCCGATCCGGAGTACGAGTGGTTGTAGGTGTTGCCGGATCCCGAGGTGTGGTACGACCCATAGGGGTTGCTGCCGCTGCCGTTGTGGTAATAATTCCCGTTATTGTAGTTACCGGTCGTGCTGCTGCTGTGCGTGCCGTATCCGTTGCTGCCGGTGCTGCTGTGATAGTAGTTGCCGTTGGAGTTGGCGCCGCCGGAACTGGTGCGGTTGTAGTTGCCATTCGTCGCGGTCGTCGTGCGGTTGTAGCCGTTACCGTTGTTCGTCGCCGTCGTCGTGCGGCTGGTGCCGGCTGGGCCGGTGCTCGAGTGATTGTAGGTACCCTGCGGCGGCCGCGCCCCGCCGCTCTCGCCGTGGAAGTCGAAGCCGCCTGGCGGGCGCGCGTAGCCTCCACGGTCCGCTTGGCTCGCGATGGGAATGACCGAGAGCAGCAGCGCTGCGGCCAATGCAAGTCTCGTCGTCATCGGTGCACCTCATCGACCGTGCCGGTCAACGTTACGTAGGTTCCGTGCTTGGTCTTCACCGCGAGCATCACGCCGCGAGGCGGAAGCTGCGTCGAAGAATCCTGCAGGTTCTGAACGGTTTCGCTGGGGTTGAGCCATACGGTTCCCGAGACGAGCAGAATGTGTACCCGGTATCCGTTCTGATAAAGGGTTGCGTCGTAAGGAATGCATTTCACCAGTTCGCCGACCTTGGTGCAGGCTGCTTTGCCGAGCACGACGGTGCCTTTGCCGTCGCTGGACGTGAGCGCCATGCTTTCATTCCAGATGACGACGCGGACGTTATGGTAGGTAGATTCCGATCCGTCGGGGTGCGCGATGAGCGCCGTACCCGTAGCCCAGGCAGGATTCGGCAGGACGCCGGCGACCGCCATTAGGAACGACGCGCACAGCCACGCGCTGCTAACACTGCGAAGCTTCATGCGCCTAATGTACACGAAAGACCGCCCACTTGTCACCTTAAGCGCTGCGATACCGGATGGCTACGACGGGATGATGCCGATCGCTCGTGCCGCGACGACGATCACAGTTATCAGCGAGACGAGGCTCTGCAAAATCATCAGCGCCTTCGCCCGCGAGGAGAGCGGCATTGCCTCGGTCGGGCTGAATGCGGTCGCCGTGGTGAATCCCAAAAAGAGGTAATCCATGAAGTTGGGAGCCCACCCTGGGCCGACCTTGTCGGCATCTTGGTAGGCGGGGAAGTCGAAATCGAACTTCGCGGGCTCGTGCGCGGCACGAGCGTCGGGGCCCCCGCGGTCGAGCGCCCAATAGAGCAGTGAAAATCCCGCGACGTTGGCCGACCAAATTGCCAGCGTCGTCAGGATGAGGGCCGTCGCGTCGATCCCTTGGGGGTGGAAGAGCACGTCGCCCACCACGTCGATCATGTTCGTTGCGTTGAGCACGATGATCAAGGCGATGAAGAAGGTCATCATTTTGACGCCCAGCCGAGCCATCCGCGGGTCGCGCGCGAAACGCGGTGCGAGCACGAGCACGAGCAGAACCAGCCCCAATGCGCTCGAGATCCACGACGGCGCGAACCGGTACCGCCCCGAGAGGCTCGCGTCGATCCCCGCAAAGGCGAGCAGCGCAATAACGGCGCCCAGCCGCGAACCATGCACCATGCGGGTATAGGTTATCCGGCAACCGCGCCGCCCCTTGGCCGCCCAGCGTCGGCCGTGCTACGATGCCAGTCACCATGTCCTCAACTCCACAACTCGATCGCATCGTCACCCCGCGCTTGCTCTTGCGGCGCTACACTCGCGATGACGCCGACCTCGACAACATTGCCCGCCTCATCGCCGATCCGCGCGTCATGCGCTACTATCCCCAAACGTACGATCGGGAAGAGGCGGCGGCGTGGGTGGACGCGTTCATCAAATCCTACGAGAAGCGCGGCTACTCGCTGCTCGTGGTGGAACGGCTCTCTGACGGCGCCTACCTCGGGCACATCGGTCTGCTCCATTGGGACGATGTCGACGCTCGCGAGGACGTTGAGGTCGCCTACATGCTCTGCGCCGACGAGTGGGGGCACGGCTACGCCATCGAGGCGGCGCGCGCGTGCCGCGATTGGGCGTTCGAGAATCTCGATCCCGATCGCGTCGTCTCGTTCATCTCGGTGGAGAACGCGCCCTCGATTAAGGTTGCCGAACGAAACGGTATGACGCGGATCAAACGTCTCGACGAGAACCGTTTGAAAACGCCGATTTATGTCTACGCCATCGAGCGCGAAGAATGGGACGAACGCCAGCCGTAACCGAAAGCATTCGCCCCGCCGATCCGGGCGATGCCGAGTTACTAGTGCCGCTCTTCGAACAGCTCGGCTATCCTACCAGCGCCGACGAGATCCGTGCGCGCTTGGAGGCAGCAAGCGAGCATTCTACCGTCTTGCTCGCAATGCGAGGATCGCGCGCGATTGGGTTCGCGGCGGTAGGGGTCGCCGAGGATCTGATCGTCGGGCGGCGCGGGGTGGTTCTGGGCCTGGTCGTCGACGAGAGCGCGCGCAGCGGCGGCGTCGGCGCGCGGCTGCTCGACGATGCGGAGCGCTGGGCGTTCGCGCGGGGAGCCGTTGCAATGATGGTGCGCTCCAACGTAATTCGCGAGCGCGCACACGGGTTCTATGAGCGGAAAGGATACCGCCGCGTCAAGAGCCAGCACGTCTTCGGGAAGCGCAGGACTTGAGCGAGCGCTTCCCGCACGATTTCCGGCATGCGCCGAACGAATCGTCAAGCTCTCGCCATCCCCTGCACGCTCGCCTGCATCGCCGCTAACGCGTCGCTCGGGCTCGCGCAGACGCCGCCGCCGATCAAGGTGACGACGGTAACCTCGGACACCGCGCTGGTTGGTTGGGCAGCTGGGCCGACAATCTCGGCAGAACTCGAAGCCGAGAAGACGATGATGCGCGTGCCGAGCAGCGCGAATGCCATGGGGATCGAGCATCATCTGTCGTCGGTGCCGCATCGCGCGGGTTCGGCAGCCGACTACAAGACGGCACTCTACGTACAAGAGCGCCTCAAAGCCGACGGTTTCACGACGCGCATCAAAGAGTACCAGGTCATGTTCACCGGCCCGCTCGAGGAGAGCCTGACGATGCTCTCGCCGCGTCAGCAGAGCTTCAGCATGATCGAAGGCGTGCCGGGCCAGCCGACCAAGTGGGAGCGCATGGCCGGGCCGCCGTTTCTCGAGGAGTCGGGTGACGGCACGGTCACCGGCCCGGTCGTTTACGTGAACGCCGCTTCGAAAGACGATCTCGCCGAACTCGACGCCCAGCATGTTCGCCTCAACGGTGCAGTCGCGCTGGTGCGCTTGGGTGCGCCGAGCGCCGGCGGCATCAGTTCGCTCGACCCGAGTTGGATTGCGTACAACGAGCTCCGCAAGCGCGGCGTCGCGGCGATCCTCGAATTCATGGAACCGGCGACCAGTGGTTACGGCGGCGGCCAGATGTGGCCGGCCGGAAACTACAAGAACACGAACATGGCCGAGCGGATGAGCGGCATGTCGCCGCGCGGTTTTCTCGTAAATCCGCCGGGCGACCCGACGCTGCCCGGGAAGGCGCCGCTTCCCGGCGTACCCCACGAGAGCTGGAACGATATCCCCCACTCGACGATCCCCGAGCTGAGCATCACGCAGAGTACGGCGCGCACGCTGCTCGCGAGCCTGACCGGCAAAGTGGTGCCGCAAACGTGGCATCCGATGTACGAGTTCGTGCAGCACTTCGGGGGCAACGAGATCGTGCGCGTGCACACGAAGTTCGAGCGCAAAGTCAAAACGATCTGGCTCGTCTTCGGCGACATGCGCGGCAGCGAACACCCCGACTCGATCGTCATGATCGGCAGCCACCGCGATGCGATGACCTACGGCGCGATCGACCCCGGAAGCGGCACGACCGTGCTCCTGCAAGACGCCGACGCCTTTCACGCCCTCGCGCAACAGGGCTGGCGCCCGAAACGGACGATCGAGTTCGCCTCCTGGGACGGTCACGAGCTGGGCCTGTTCGGCTCGGCTTCCTACATCTACGAGTACGGACCGCAGCTGCGCAAGAGCGTGTTTCAGTACATCAACACCGACCAGCTCACCACCGGTAATCCCTTCGTCGTGAGCGCGTCGCCGGGTCTCTACGCCTTCATGCAGCAGATCTGCAACGTCGTGCCCGCGGCCGACGGCAGCGGCATGCTCGGCCAGCGCGACCAGCGCGTGAGACCGCTGCTCAATCCGATCTCCGGCGGCTCCGATCACCAGAACTTCGCCTACATGATCGGCGTGCTCAGCACGACCAACGGGTACTACGGCGCCTTCGGCGCCCACCACACCGCCGAAGACAATCTCGACGGCCTGCGCACCTACGATCCCGGCATGCGCGAGGCCGTCGTCACCGCCCAGGTGACCGGCATCCAAGCGATGCGCGCCGCTAACGCCACGGTGCAGCCGCTGCGCGTCGAGGAAATTCCGGAGCAGATGCTGCGCGACCTGATGCCGCTGCAGCTCGCCGCGTTTTCGCGCACCGACGGAAAGGTCACGTTAGACGACGTGCGAGCCGCGCTCGACGCCTACCGCACCGCCGCGCACGCGACCGACGTCGAAATGCAGAAAGCCGAAGCGGCCGGCGATGTGGCCGCGATGCAGGCGATTGCCGCACGCGAGCAGGCCTCGCGCGACGCGTTCTATGTGCCGGACGGGCTATTGGTGAACCCCTACTATCACACGCTCGACCGCGTCTTTACCAGCCTCCCGGAGATCGCGTACACGGCGAGCAAACCCGATCAGTACAAACAGGGAGTGACGCGCGCGCTCAACGCCATCGCGCAGGCAACCGCAGCGCTCGTCGCGCCCTCGACGTGATCGTTTCCGCTCCCGCCCAAGTCCAATCGCGCGAGGAATTGCTCTATCTGCTCGCGCGCGCGTCGGAGTTGGAGCACGACCTCGCCTGCGCCTACCTTTACGCGGGCTACTCGATCAAGTTGCATCCCGAAGAGGGCGGCCTCACGTTCGAAGAGCATAAGGCCGTTCGCGGCTGGAAGCAGCAGATCGCCCACGTCGCGGTCGAGGAAATGCTGCACTTAGCGCAGGTGTCGAATATCCTAACAGCGGTTGGCGGCGCACCGCACTTCATGCGCGCGGATTTCCCGCTGCCGCCGACGGCCTTTCCGTTCGGCATCGAGATCTCGCTCGAGCCGCTTTCGCGGAGCATTCTCGAGCGCTTCATGGCCTACGAGATGCCCGCTCCAAACGACGTCCCAGTGCATCTACGCCCGCGGTGCGAGCGGATCCGCAGCGAGGCCACGGCGGAGATCGATCACGCCGAGATCGTGCGCCAGCAGAACGCGCTCGAGCCCTTCGACATCGACTTTCGCACGATCGGCGAGTTCTACCGCAAGATCGAATCGGCGTTCGACGTCATCGAGCCCGACCGGCTCTTCATCGGCGATCCCGCGGACCAGGCCCGGCCGGCGTTCCTCGACCTGCAGCACAAACTCATCCCCGTACGCGACGTCGCGTCCGCGCGGCGCGCCATCGAGCGGATCGTCGAGCAAGGCGAGGCGCCGCCCCGCCACCACCCCGACGCGCACTTCTTCGTGTTCAACCATATCCTCGACGAGTACGACGAGCTTTCGCAGCGCGCGCGTGACGAAAACCGCGTCTTCGAGCCGTTTCGCCCGCTCGTCAGCAACCCCAAAACGCGCGGCTTCGGCAGCGACGATCGCGCAAACCGCATCACCGATGGTCTGGCGCACGAGCTAGGCGAGCTGTTCAACAGCACCTACGAGCTGATGCTCACGATGTTGGTCCGGTTCTTCGCGCACGGCGGGGAGAAGGAGGAGGAGCTGCGGATGCTGGCGCGCGGAACGCTGCGCTTGATGGCGTCGGGATTGCGGCCGCTGGGAGAGGCACTTGCGCAGACTCCCGCCGGCCCCGAGTATCCCGGCAAAAATGCCGGCCCGAGCTTCGGGCTGGCGCAGAACGTGCACCTGCTTGCGCACAAGGGCGCCGCGTGGATCTACTTCTACGAACGGCTCTACGATCTGCAGACGAGGCTTACGCATCTGAGCAATGAGGAGTCGGTTCCCCAAGAGGTGCAGGAGGCGGCCGCAGTGCTCGAGTCGGTTGCCGAGCACATCGCGCCCTTCATCCCGAAGAAGTTCGCCGAGGTGGTGCGCGCCGACTGCGGCGAGCGAAATGCGCGCACCAGCATTCGGCCCGACTGCGACGGTCCGCTCATCGTGCGCAATCTTCGTAAGCTGACCAACTCCAAAGGCAAAGCGCTGCCCGTGCGGCCGATCGTGGCGCTCTGCCGGTGCGGCGGCTCGAAGCTCAAGCCGTACTGCGACGGCACGCACGCCACCAACGGGTTCTGCAGCAAGAAGACGCCCGATCGTGCGCCCGACCGCCTCGATACGTATGAGGGTAAAGAGATCGTCGTGCTCGACAATCGCGGAACGTGCTGCCACTTCGGGAACTGCACCGACCACCTGCCGCAGGTCTTTCACCAGCCCCCCGCAGTCTGGGCGACGCCCGACGCCGCGAGTGCCGGGGAAGTCGAGGCGATCGTCCGTGCGTGCCCGTCGGGCGCGCTGGGGTTCGTCAAAGACGGCGTCACCTACGAAGGCGAGGAGCGCGAGCCCGAGATCTACGTCGCCGAAAATGCGAGCTATTACGTGCGCGGCAACATCGAGCTTCGGGGCGAGCCCTTCAACCAGGGCGCCTCGCGCGAGCACTACGCGCTCTGCCGGTGCGGTCACTCCAAGAACAAACCGTTCTGTGACGGAACGCACTGGTACATAGGTTTCAAAGATCCGGACAACTAGCGTGAGCGCCGATCCGGTCGCGGCGGCGGCCGATCCGGCCGTGGCGGCTCGCGAGGCCGGACTGCGCTACGTCGACGATCGCAAACCGGGAATCACGCGGCGCAAACGTGGGCGTCAGTTCGCCTATTTCTATGCCGACGGGAAGCCGGTGGACGACGAGGCCGAGCTGCGCCGCATCAAGGCGTTGGCTGTGCCGCCGGCCTACACGCGCGTGTGGATCTCGCCGATCGCCAACGGCTATCTGCAGGCGACGGGGCGCGATGCCCGCGGCCGCAAGCAGTATCGTTACCACAAGCTTTTCCGTGAGGTGCGCGACGAGGCGAAGTACCATCGGCTGGTCGCCTTCGGAAAGGCCCTGCCCGCGATCCGTAAGGCCGTCGCGAAGGATCTCGTGGTTCCGGAGCTGCCGCGGCCCAAAGTGCTGGCCGCCGTCGTCGCACTGCTCGACGCGACCGGGATTCGCGTCGGCAATGAAGAGTACGCGACCGCGAATCACTCGTACGGCTTAACGACGCTGCGCGCGCGCCACGTTACGTTCGCCGGCTCAACGGTGAAGCTGCACTTCCGCGGCAAGACGGGCAAGGAGCACCGTATCTCGCTCGACGACGCTCGGCTCGCGCGCATCATCAAGCGCAGCCGCGACCTTCCCGGAGAAGACCTCTTCGAATACCGCGACGAGGAAGGTGTGGTGCACGGCATCGGCTCCGACGACGTAAACGCTTACCTTCGCGAGATCGCCGGCGGTGACTTCTCGGCGAAGGATTTCCGCACGTGGATCGGCACGGTCACCTGCATGGGCGCACTGACGAAGCCGGCGAAGACCCTGATGCAGGCTAAGCACAACATTACTGCGGCCCTCGAACTCGTTGCTGCGCGGCTGGGAAACACGCCGGCGGTCAGCCGCAAAGCCTACGTGCACCCAGCCGTGCTGGAAACGTATTTGGCGCAGCACCGCCTGCCCCAGCCGAAAGGAAAATTGGCGGCAAATGGTTCGTCGAGAATGCTCTCATCCGAAGAGCGTTTCACTCTTCGGTTCGTCGAGGGTTGGGAGAAGAAGGCCGAGCCGCTCGAGCAAACGCTGAAGCGTTCGCTTGCGGCGGCACGCCGCTGACGCTACGTCGAGATCTCGAAGACCACGCCGTAGTTGTACGTTCCGCCGCCCAACGCGGTTCCGAAGAGGTGGCCGTTCTTGTCGATTGCCAGGCCGCCGTACGGATACTCTCCGTCTGGCCCAGAGAAACTGTGCAGTAAGCTGTACGCCCAGCCTCCGCTTCTCTGCGGCGTTAGCTTGAATATCTCGCCGCAGAAGTAAGGTCCGCAGACTTTTCCGCCGTTGCCCACGCCATAGAGGTTCCCCGACGCATCGAAGGCCAGGCTACCCCATGGGTACGCGCCCAGGGTAACGTCGGGAAAGCCGTAAAGGACTCGCTCCTTCCACCGCCCCGCGCG
>DASZGC010000037.1:0-12423 GCA_035939175.1 Candidatus Cybelea sp.
GCCGTATAGCTTGCCGTTCACATCGATCAAGCCGCCAAACGGGCGCGCTCCCGCTCCGCCTCCGCGAAAGCTGTGCACGATCGTCTCGACGCCGCTCTGTGTAATGCTGTAGACGGTTCCCTTGTCGCTCGAACCGCCATACACTGTCGTGCCGTACAGCGTACCATTCACATTGATCAATCCCGCAACCGGAGTCGCCCCGTCCGATCCGCCGGCGAAGCGGTGCAGCACGGTCTCGACACCGGCCGTAGTTATGCTGTAGATGATTCCGCAGCCCTGACCTGCGTAGCACGGTGAACCGCCGCCCTCAAGAGTCGTGCCGTAGAGCGTGCCGTTCATGTCGATCAATCCTGCGAGCGGATGCGCCCCGTCGGAGCCGCCGGCGAACTGGTACAAAACCTTGAGCTTGCCAGCGGTGCTTATCCTGTACACCGTTCCGCAGCTGCATTTTTGGCCGCCGTAACTGGTTGTGCCGTACAGCATGCCGTTCACTGCGACCAGCCCCGCTGCCGGTAACGCACCAGTAACATAGTTATCGAAATAGTTATCGAAGCCGTACAACACGCGGTAGGACCACGGAGGCAAGACGTGATCCGCGGCGGACCTCGTTTGTGCAATCGCGTGGCTTTGAAGCATCGCCCCCGGCGCGCCGATCGGCGGCTGCGATCCGCCGCAATCCGTGAGCAATGCAACAGCCACGTAAGCGCCAGCCATGTAATATCTAAGGTCAAACATCTTCATGCTTACGGCTCGATGCTATAGATGGCGCCAAGCTTACTTGCACCACCGTAGAACGTCGTACCATATATTCGCCCATTCCTAGCAGCGAGCGGCCAGCCAGGACCCCCGCCCCCCTGGTGGAATCTGTGAAGAAGACGTTCCTTGCCCGACTTACTTACGTCAAAGACCGTCCCGCACGTGCTGTTGGACCCGCATCTGTTACCGCCCGCAGCAGTACCGTAAAATATTCCGTTGAGCGGTAGAAGGCCGCCATTAGGCTCGGCGCTATTTCGACCGCCGACGAAGCTATAGATGACGCTGTAGCTCTCGCTCGTAGAGGATGGAATGAGTCGAAAAAACGTGCCGCAGCCGTAGCCATCACACCCAGACCCGTATGCGCCGCCGAAGGCGGTCGTGCCGTAGAGCGCGCCGGCTACGTTGACGAGGCCTCCTCCCGGATTCTCGCCATCGGGTGCGCCGTTAAAATTATGGAGCACCCGCTCTTTGCCGGACGTCGAGACCGCGAAGATCGTTCCGCAACCCTGAGAGCAGCCGCTGCCGCCGATCCACGTAGTGCCATAGAGCTCTCCATTCACCGCAACCAATGCCCCTATTGGACCTTCGCCGTCGTGCGGGTAGCCTCTGAAGCGGTGAACTATCCGTTCTCTTCCAGACGTGTCCATTTCGAAAACGGTGCCACACCCTCCGGCGCATCGCGTGCTGCCGCCACCGAAGTACGTCGTACCGTACAGCTTGCCGTTTACCGCGATCAAGCTCGCAAACGGACTTTCTCCGTCCGTGCCGCCTTTGAAGCTATAAAGCACGTTTTCTGCGCCGGACGTCGTGATCGAAAAAACCGTTCCGCAACCGTCCCCTGAGCATCCTGCGCCGCCACCCTGCGTCGTACTGTACAGCGTCCCATTCAAATTGAGCAACGCAAATTGTGGCCATTCGGCGTCCGGAGGACCTTTGAAGCTGTAAATGACCTTCTTCGAACCCGTCGTGCTCATGCGGAAAACGGTCCCGCAGCCGTTGTCACAGCATGGCGATTCCGAACAACCCCCGTTCGAAGTTGTGCCGTACGGCAGGCCCTTTACGAAAATCAAGCCACCAGCAGGGTATTGGCCGTCTGAGCCACCCTTGAAGCTATATAGCAACTTGTAGCCGCCATTATTGAGTGGATGCGCGACAACTCTATTCACTTGCTGCGCCGCGAGCGGTACGCCGATCGGCGGCTGCGATCCGCCGCACGCGGCGAGCATCGCTGCGGCGGCGCAGCTGCTGAGCGTGTAGCGACCTAGACCGGAGGTTTTCATCTGCTGTGCTCCCTGAAGCGCGAACGAATCGGCGGCCAGTACGTTCGCCGCGCCGCGGCACTATCCCAGCGGAGCGAGCGTTCTAAGAGTCAAGAACGCTTCCGGGAACGCGACCTCGCACGGATACCAGCGCGCTGGCTTCGGTGTGACTCGCGCGCCTCGGTGCTGACCGGTGCACCTCGTGCGGCGATCTCGCCGATCGACGGCATGCGCAACTACCTCTTCGCGTGCCTCGAATCGGAAGCGCGCCTCGCACTGCTCGTACACGGCTGCGACGTTCAGATGGGTGTTTTGCATGCCGATCAGCGGAACCGCGATTCGCTCGCACTCGACGCGATGGAGCCAGTGCGATCCGAGGTAGACGCTTTTCTGCTCGATCTGTTGGAAGATCGCACGTTCACAACCGCGACTTCGGCGAGCTTCCGAACGGGATATGCCGGATCGCGGCGCCGCTGACGCATGAGCTCGCATTCATGCTGCCGCATTGGCGCGAATACCTGCGGCCAGTCGCTGCGCGCCTCGCGCAAACGTTCCGCGAATCGCTGGCCAACGCATGCGCAGCGCCTCGCGTGCTCGCCGCTAAACAGGAAATAAGCAGCGTAGCGTTCCCGGCCCAACGCGGTCACCGCTGCTCGCAAGGCCTCGCAAGGCCTCGCAGCCGCGGCCGTACGCAACGCGCGCATGGCGCACACCAACCGTCGAAGCGCGGCCGAGCTCGCCGATCGCGTGCGCGAAGTGCGGCGAGCCCGTGCTCAAACGCAGGCGTCGGCATTGCGAAGCGTGCATGCCCAAAGCGCGACGCGAGCATGGTCGCCGCGCAATCGAGGCCGCACGCAAAGCGCTCGCGGCCCAGGCCGTAGCCGGCAACGATCCCCGCCGCAGCGCCGCCGTGAACCGCGCGCGAGGCGAGGCGATCAGCGAGGGACATCGCCGCAATCGCAGCTGGGCGCGCGAGCATCCGGGCCAACGCGACGCGGCGTGGTTCGAGCGCGAAACCCGGCCGAATGCCAACAGCCTGGCACACACGTTCGTCTTATTTAAACCGTCGTTCGTGCTGATCGCTGCTCCGCTCTGGCTGCGCACGGCACCAACGGCCCGCAAACTTTGGATCGTCGGGCCTTGCGACGGCGTCGTTCACATCCTGTTCACTACCGCGGTAAGCGTTGGGGACGATCGGAACGCGATAGCTGACGCGTTCGCCGATTGGGATAATACGTGGCTTTCGACACCGCAGGGACGGACTACCTGGGGCGCTCTGTGACTCATCGACAATCGAAAGTGAACCACGCAGCCGGCCGACCGTTATCGTTCAAGCGCGAGATCGCACCAAAGCTCGACGCGTTTACGCTGGCGGAGATCGCGCCGCCGCAACAGGCCTGTCGCTCGCAGCCTGCTCGCGCATCCGGGCCGGTGCCAGGGTGCCGCATCCGAGGCATTGGGAATGCTTGCTCGCGCTGATTGAAGCCGGGAACTGAGCGTCAGCCCCGAACTCCTTGGCGGTCGATCCGTTACGTGGATCGGGGAAGCGCGGAGCATGAAGAGCATTAACCTTGGCAAGTACGCCCTACGCGGAGGCGTGGCAGTTGCATTACTTACGGGCTGCGGCGGATCGCAGCCGCCGATCGGCGCGCCGGGCGCGATGCAGAAGGCGCACGCGGTGACTAGGACTACCCGTCCGCAGACGAACGGCTATCAAGTGCTTTATAGCTTCGGTTGGATCGATGGCACGCATCCCTACTCAGAGCTCCTCGGTCACGGAGGGAATCTCTTCGGTACCGCTTCCAAGGCTGGAGGGCGACATAACGGGACAGTCTATGAGGTCGGACTCGACGGAAAAGAACGCGTTCTTCATCGCTTCGCCGGCGGCTCTGACGGCAGTCACCCAACAGCTGGCCTCACGGAGCTTCACGGCACGCTCTACGGGACGACGCCCCACGGCGGCACCGGCAGCTGTAGCTACGGCGGCTGCGGCATCATCTTCAGCATCTCCCCTTCGGGGAAAAACTACATGATCGTCCATGAGTTCGACGGAGCCGACGGCGCGTTCCCAAGTTCCGACTTCGTGGTGTTCGAGGGGGCGCTGTACGGCGCGACGTCCGGGGGTGGAGCAAACGACCACGGAACCATTTTTACGGTTAGCCCGTCCGGCGGCTTCAAGACACTCTACAGCTTTAAAGCTAAGCCCGACGGTAATTTCCCGACGGGTCGTCTCGCGGGACTTAACGGCAAACTATATGGGGCGACCCTCGGCGGCGGCGCCAATGACGATGGGGCCGTCTTTAGCATCACCCCGGGCGGCGCAGAACAGATTGTTTATAGCTGTGGCGAGGATGATTGCTGGGGGCCGATGGGTGGCGTCGTGCTTCTGAAAGGCAAGCTGTACGGCACCTCGTATTACGCCGGAAGCAACGGCTCCGTATTCTCGGTCACGACCGGCGGCAAAGAGCATACCGTCTACAGCTTCGGGGGCCACGAAAACGGCGAATATCCGGTCGCCCCGCTAACGGTACACAATGACGTGCTCTACGGCACGACTCAAGACGGTGGGATCAACGACTGCGGTACACTTTTTAGCCTTACGCCGTCGGGCTCTCTTCAGGTACTGTATAAGTGGTCAGGGGGCGATGGCTGCAATCCGTCGGCCGCCGTAACGTATCTTAACGGCAACCTCTATGGTACGTTTCCCGCGGGTGGCGTGCATAACAAAGGCCTGCTCTTTAGCTTAGCGCCGCCACTGTGAACGGCGCATTGGAAGGCTATCAGCGACGGGTCCCCACGCCTCTGCCCCAATGCACGGCTTCGCGATCGCGAGTCAGAGCAAAATGAAACGACCGAACAACGTCATTAGCGCGTCCCTCGGCGCGGCAGTTTTAGCCGCGTGCGGCGCAGGCAACAACAGCCTCTCTTCGTCAACGCCTGTGTCGGTTGCCCCGCAGATCGCTGCGCCGCTATCCGTCGGCTCAGCGTCGCAGCGTTTGGAGCGTTCGGTTACTCGGCAACGGGGCGCGAGTCCCAGCTACAAGTCGCTATACAGCTTCACAGGTAGTCCGGATGGCGCGGCGCCGATTGGCACGACCCTGATCGAGGTGAAGGGCAATCTCTACGGCATGTCTAGTATCGGTGGTGCGCACGACCTCGGGACCGTCTTTAAGATCACGACGGCCGGCAAAGAAACGGTAATCTATAGCTTCAAAGGCAACCCGGACGGCGCCGGGCCGAGAGGGGGCCTGATCGACGTGAACGGCACGCTCTACGGCACGACGCGGTACGGCGGCCCTTCGGGCTCGGGATGCGGCGGTAACGGGTGCGGGACAGTCTTTAGCGTGACCACGACCGGGACGGAGAAGGTCCTGCACAGTTTCGGCGTCTACAACAATGATGGCTTGTTGCCTTACGCGGGCTTGATCAACGTGAAGGGCACTCTTTATGGCACGACGCTTATGGGCGGCGTTTCGTGTGCGGCCAGTTACTATGGGTGCGGGACGGTCTTTGAAGTGACCACATCCGGCACGGAAGGAGTGCTATACAGCTTCGCAGGTGGCGCGGACGGCCAAACTCCGGCCGCGAGCCTGATTGCCGTGCACGGCGAGCTGTACAGCACGACGGAATCCGGTGGCACGAGTAATGATGGAACCGTGTTTGAGGTGAATCCGTCCACCGGCGCGGAAAGCGTTCTTCACAGTTTCCAAGGCGGCGCCGACGGCGCCTTCCCCGACACGGCATTGACCGATGTGAACGGCACGCTATACGGCGCCACGGGGATCGGTGGTGCGAAGGGCGATGGGACAGTCTTCAGCGCCAGCACGTCTGGCACGGAGCAGGTCGTGTACAGCTTCAAGGGTAGCCCGGACGGCTCGGCTCCGTACGGGAACCTGATCGTCGTCAACGGCCTGCTTTACGGCACCACGAGCGGGGGTGGTGCCCATGTTTGTAAGCAAGACTACGATAAGGGATGTGGGACCGTCTTCAGTGCGAGCGTGTCCGGCACCGAGCAGGTTCTGTACAGCTTCGCGGGCCGCCCCGACGGGGCGTGGCCGCAAACGAACGTAGTCGACCTGAAAGGCGCACTCTACGGCACGACCGTCTATGGCGGGACCGGCAAATGCAAAACCAACGGTCGCCTTCCCGGGTGCGGGACCGTCTTCGAGTTAACGCCGTGAATCCTCGCCTTAACGCCGTGAGTTCTCGCCGACCGAGAGGCCTTCATCGGCGTGGGAGCACGTCGTACTGCGCGAGCGTCTTGGGCAGCCGGCGACGTTGACCGCCGCGACAGCGCTTTGGTACGTTTGGCATAGTTCAGCAAGAGAAAAGGGCCGAGACGGAAGAGGTCTCGGCCCTCACCTTTTAGCGATCTCCGTCCACGAGGTAGTACGCGTTGCCCGACATGCGCAGGCGCTTGTTCTTGATCGTGCCACCGCCGTCGAGGTGAGCCTACGCGGAACGCAGCTGCTCGTCGCGGCTGGGATTTGAACCGAGGATGAGAATCTCGGGTTCGCGATCCGCCGCCTTAACCGTCAGCGCCCAGCGGTCGCGCCCTTCGTATCCGCGTCCCGGCTCGAAGGTGATTGCGAGAACGTCGAAGGTACGATTTTCGCTGACATAGTCCGCGACGTCTCCGTAGACGCTCCCGGAACCGAAAGAGAAGTTCTCAGCGGTCTCCTCGGAACTGGGATTTCCACGCGTGTTTTTGGGTTTGTTAGTCGTAGTCTGTTTCACGGTGTCTCCTTATGTAAGTTGGTTAGGGTGAAGAAAAGTGAGAGAAAAGGTCTCACGCTTCAGGCGGCGGCATCCACCGCACACCGGCCCAGGTCGCGAGCGCGAGGAAGCCGACGACGCCGCCGAAGATTAGCCAGCCCGTCCATGGAGAAATCTCCTCAGTAGGTAGCTCGTCCGATTGCAAGCGCCGTTGTTTCATCGGGCGCGGATCATCGTCGAGTTCGCGAGCGATCTTGCGGATGGTCCAATCTGAATAGCCTGTCGCACGCGAGACCGCTCGGCACGACGGCGGCGGGTCTTCGAGCAGCATCTTCCGATGCGCTCGCGATCGGCGGGCGTCACGACGGCTCGGCCTTCCTAGCGATGCAGCCCTTGACGCGGCAGCTTGCGCTGCACCAGCGCGCCTCGCGAGCTGATCAGCGAGAAGCTCGACGGCCAGCGCCGGATTCTCGTTCGGCTCGGTGCCGATCTGCGCGAGTTCGACAAGCTGCGAGCCGCGCGCGCATCGGCCGATTCGATCGAGCGAGTGCGCGTGATCGAAGCCAATGCCGCGGCTCTGTATTTCCCGGCCTGGCGCGGCGTGCGGATTCGGTTCCGCGAGCGTGACCTAGCACGAATCCCGACCCGATGGCTTCGGAGCGATTCGCGTGCTTCGGTGCTGACCGGCGCGCCGCGCGCGGCGACCTCGCCAATCAATGCCATGCGGAATTACCTCTTCGCGTGCTGGAGTCGGAGGCACGCCTCGCACTGCTTGCACATGGCTGCGACCCTCAGATGGGCACGACCCGCGGCGCAGCACCGCGGTGAACCGTGTGCGAGGCGAGGCGATCAGTGACGGACATCGCCGCAATCGCAGTTGGAAGCGCGAGCATCCCGGCCCGCGCAACGAGGCGTGGTTCAAGCGCGAGATGGCGGCGAAGCTCGACGGCTTCTCGCTCAAGGAAATCGGCAAGGCGACAGGGCTGTCGCTCGCAGCCTGTTCGCGTATCCGGACGGGAGCAAAGGTGGCGCATCCGAGGCACTGGGAGGCTTTGCGCAAGCTCGTGGACTCGTAGGCGCTCGTTCCGCTGGGATAGCGCCGCGGCGCAGCGAACGTACCGAGCCGCTGATCCGTGCACGGAAGCGAGGAGCAAGGCAAGAGATGAAGGACTTGGATTTTGGTCGCTATACGTTAGGCAGTTGCGTTGCGGTGGCAATGCTGGCGGCCTGCGGCGGATCGCAGCCGCCGATCGGTGCGACGGGCGCGATGGCGCAAGCACCGGATAACAAGGCACAGTCAAAAACTTTCAAATTCACCGGCGCAGCGCAGACTTTCGTTGTGCCAAATAACGTGACGGTAATTACCGTCACCGCTTACGGCGCGAGCGGCGGCAAAGACGGCACGAATTACGTTATGGGTGGTGACGGCGGCGTGGTTAAAGCCGTGCTGCCTGTTACGTCGGGAGAAACGCTCTATGTCCTCGTCGGCGGCGAGGGCGTCAACGGTTACAATGGGTTAGCTGGTAGCGGCGGATTCAACGGGGGAGGCGCCGGAGGTGCTGGCGGTTATACCAATAGCAGTGAGAATGGAGGTAACGGTGGCGGCGGCGCTTCTGATGTGCGGCAGGGCGGTAGCGCTCTAGCAGACCGCGTTCTTGTCGCGGGCGGCGGCGGCGGTGCCGGCGGAGCCTTTTTTCAAGGAAGCAACGGCTCCGGTGGAGCTGGCGGCGGAAAGATCGGCGGCAAAGGGAAAGGCGGCAATAGCCCCACCGACGGCGCAGGCGGTTTTGGTGGAACGCAAATGCGCGGCGGTAAAGGCGGCGCAGGCGGCGCGTACACGCAAGGCCGTGGCCACGCCGCGCATGGCAAGCGAGGACAACTCGGGAGCGGCGTACCGGCGGCTGCTGCAAAGCGAGGCAACTCACCAGTCCAGGGGGCGGCGGTGCTGGTGGTGGGTTCTATGGCGGTGGCGGCGGAGGCGAGGCAGCATTCGGAGACACCGGTGGCGGCGGATCATCATACGTCGAGTCGAGCGCGAAGGTTTTGAAAAACCGTCAAGGTGCGGCGCGTTCTGGAAGCGCTAAAATCATTATTTCATGGCAGCTGCAGTAGGTTGATAAAATGAAGATAGCTCTACGCAACAACTTCACTTTGATAAGTTGCGTTCTTGTCGCGCCGCTAGTTTCTGGATGCGGTGCATCGCAGCCGCCGATCGGCGTGCCGGGCGCGATGCCGAAAAGCCTCGCAATGGCTCAGCCCTTTCAGCATCCTAGATTATCGGTAGGGCGGCGAACCAGCACCGATGGCATCTTTCCGATGACCCGATTAGTCCCCATAAACGGCAAGCTGTACGGCACGACCTCATGGGGCGGCGCCTATTGTCCTACACGCAGCCGTGGCGGCTGCGGGACCGTGTTCAGCATCACGACACGCGGTACCGAAACGGTGTTGCACAGTTTCGGCAAAGGGTCTGACGGTATCGGGCCGTCAAGTATGATCTTCGTCGGCGACGGGCTCTATGGTACCACCTTGAGCGGCGGCGCTCACGGTAATGGCGTCGTGTTTAGCATTACAACAAGCGGCGAGGAGCACGTGATGCACAGTTTCGGTAAGCCACCCGACGGAAATGAGCCTACCGGACTTACCAACGTCCACCGAACGCTGTACGGTACGACATACGCCGGTGGCGCTTACGGCTTTGGAACCGTCTTCAGCGTCACGAAGAGCGGCGTGGAGCAGGTGGTACACAGCTTTGGGCAAGGGTGCAACAGCAGGTATTGCGAGGCCGGCTATAAACCGTACGGACGCCTGCTTGAAGTCGGCAGCCGGCTGTACGGCACAACGTGGAGCGGCGGAGCGAAGAATGACGGAGTCGTGTTCAGCATGAGCATGACTGGGCAAACAAAAGACCTTTACAGCTTCATCGACGAGGGTCCCAGCGGTGATTCCGCAGGGGCAAATGGCGGCCTGGTCGACCTCGGTGGCGTGCTCTACGGTACGACGTACGCGGGAGGATATAAAACCGACCAGGGAACGGTGTTCAGCGTTACCAGCAACGGCACCGGGAAAGTGTTGCACAACTTCGACGCAGAATGCGGCAGACGCGTCGATGGCGCTCGCCCGGCAGCGCCCCTGATGGATGTCAACGGCACGCTCTACGGCACGACAACTGCCGGAGGCAAATACGGAAGCTCCGTCTATTGTGACGGTTCCGGAACCGTGTACAGTGTTACCCCGAGCGGCAGAGTGAAGGTGTTGTACTCCTTCGGTTCAACGAGCGCCGACGGCTCATATCCGGTGGCGGAGCTGACCAGGCTGAACGGCGAACTCTACGGCACGACGTATTATGGAGGCGCCTGCAACGATGGCACCGTCTTCAGCATCACCCTAAGCGGCAAAGAAAAGGTGCTACACAACTTTTGTTGAGACGGACGCCATTTAACGAACGCCACTCGATCAAACTGATCGCTGCCATCCGTATCTCGTTACCCTGGCCGCCTCGCCCGCGTCGGGATCCGCGGCAGCGTCGCCGCCGATCCGCTAAGCGTGGCCCTGCCAGCGCTGCAGCTGCACCGCCGATCGGCATAGCCCGCTAAGTCCCCGCGCCCGCCCGACCGGCACCGCCACCTAAGGTTAAGCAACTCAAAACGCCGCCCCCTCGGCTGCCATGCCAGCCAGGCTA
Organism: Candidatus Cybelea sp.; assembly: GCA_035939175.1. Classification (GTDB taxonomy): domain Bacteria; phylum Vulcanimicrobiota; class Vulcanimicrobiia; order Vulcanimicrobiales; family Vulcanimicrobiaceae; genus Cybelea. The sequence continues at coordinate 10,414 of DASZGC010000037.1, forward strand.
CGTCGCTGCAATGACCTAAGCCGCGAGACTGCCAGCACGCTGCGAGCCGTACTGCGACGCGCAACGCCGATCGGCGCCTGGCTGCGCAGCTGCGAGCCGTCTATCCGCTACGCTAGCGCGGTGAGTGTGGCTAAGGCGGCGGGGTGTTAGTTCTAAGGCCGGTAGCGCTACGAATGAAGCACGCGAAAGACGGTGATACCCAGTGACCCAACTGATAAAGCGACAGCGGCGAGAAGCGATCATGTCCCATTGAGCTGCTGAACGCGATGACTTGAAAGCTGAGGGTTGGCAGGCTGACCAAGAATAAAAGCCCCGCGAAGAATGAAAACGGTAACTCCTTTTCGCGAAGGAACCGCTCAAGGGCTACCCCCGCTAGCGGGCCTGTCAGAATAAAGGATAAGACGCCAACAGACGCGGTTAGGTAGTAGTCTCCTTCGAGATCAGAGGAAGTTGCATTATGCATAAGGATGATGGTGAACGGCCACGGTGTAACGGAGATCAAAAAAGGCGCGAGGAGCCTCAGGTAGATCTTCCAGAATTGCTTTTGCGTTAGGTCCACGAAATTAAGCTCTCTAAACACCTAGCCGTCGTGGAAAGTAGGTCGCGCCTGGTGCGCCGACCTGCGGCTGCGATCTGGAGCGTCCGCTACGATCCGAGATGGAGCATGTTGACGAGCGCAGCAGCATACTTCTGGCGGTTTAACGCTGGGTCAGGACTGCTCGGCGGCAGCTGTGCGTCCTTTGCCGCATAAATATCGTACAGCTGCTTAAATGCTTTTCCGCCATAGCCCCCATCCGTGAGCGCAAGCAGGAAGGACGCTTCAATCGCGTTCTGCTGATCCGTACCCTTGAGCCCCGAGTCAATCCAAACACTCATTGCTTTGACCCCATTACTTTGCTCCTGGATACCTGCGTAATGCCATTGTGGATCGTAGGCGGGCATTTCGCTCGAAGACTTTAGAGACACCATGATTGGGATTGTGCTGTCATTCGGCTTTAAGGCTTTATGCAAAGCCGTGAGTAGTTGAGTGATGTCAGCAGCGGTGATCGTAACACCTTCGATCTGAGTGCCATCGGCACGAATGGGTAGCGGAAAAGCAATCACCAGCAACGTCAGTGTCGCGAGGGAAAGCCCCAGTAGGATCTTCATAACGTTGCCGCTCCATTCCGACCGCGAGGAACCCGGTCGTGCCCAAAATATTCCCTCAGCAGCCAGTCAAAACCTCTCCACTCGATTCCGCACGAGCTTTCGAAGGCTACGCTTCTGGCCTAACAGCATACCTCATCAGAGGAATACTTTGTGGCAGAGCGTTAGCAAGGCATCCCAACGCCGAGGATGCGGCACCGTAGTGCGGCGCGGATGCGGGAGCGACAGGCCTGGCGCGGCTTTCGGACGGGGTTTATAGAATAGTGCAATCGATGCGCCGCTCCACACGGAAGTTCTGTTGAAACAGCCCCTTCTGGACGAGATGAGACTCTACTTCGCTGATCGTGCGAATTCGGGATGAGAGTGATGTCGGCATCAATGTCGAGTTCCCTCGCCCGCTGCTGTTCCGTGAAAGTGATGAGACGTACGCTCTCGATACCGTAAACGACCTCACCAGGAGCGGCGTCAACCACCACTGGCTCTACGTTGACTAGCGACTCCCTCGGCGGTCAGCGCCGGATTCTCGTTCGGCTCGGCGCCGATCTGCGCGAGTTCGACAAGCTGCGAGCCTTGCTCGCAGCGGCCGATTCGAATCGCGGCGCGCCTCGCACAAACGTTCCGCGAGGCCTTCGCCAAGAACGGCGCGTTGCCACAAAAGCGGCGAAATGCCCCAGCATTCAATCCATCGCCGCTATGCGCAATGTTAGCGGACTTCCAAAATTGACCCACCCCGGACGTCGAAAATTGACCCACCTGGCCCAATCGCGAATACTCGTTCGCGATGCTTACAAAGGAGAGTCAGGTGGAAGTCCACGTTTTGCACAAACAGGGAAAGGGAATCCGCGAGATTGCCCGGGCGACTGG
>DASZGC010000038.1:0-14735 GCA_035939175.1 Candidatus Cybelea sp.
CAGACGTGTTCGCGGTGCGATCACGTGGCGAGCGAGAGCCGCCGAAGAAGGCGTTTCGCGTGCGTGTCGTGTGGTTATACCAATCACGCTGACGTGAATGCGGCGCTGGTGATTCGGCGGCGAGCGCAGTTGGCGCTCCAATGTGAGCCAGACCCGGCCGAGGACGCCGGTCGCCGCCACCAGGATGTGGCGGCGTAGGCACACACGACGAAAGGGAGGGATAAACCGTGCGCTCAGGGTGTCAGCGACGGTGACAACAAATCGATCGCTCCGCTGGATGCGATCGTTTCTCCCACATGCAAACCTGAAGTGACGTTGGCGAAGCGGTCGTCGCGGACGCCGACGGTGACGCGGCGCGCGGCGAAGTGCGGCGTACCTGCGGCGTCGATGGTGCGCACGAACGCGAGCTGCGCGCCGGTTTGCGGATCTTCGACGATCGCGTCGCGCGGCACCACGAGGCCGCGCACCGTACGCACGACGACAAACGCGTCGACCGGCGTGCCTGCGGGCACGTTTGCCGGGACGCCAACGACGCTCGCCGCTGCCACGGCGGTCGCCGAATCGACTGCGGAGCTTACGCCGGCGATGCGGCCCGTCCAAATCGAATCGCCGGCACGCAGCCGCACGAGCCCGCCGGCGGCGAGATGGGCGAGCTGCGCGGCGGGCACCTCGAGCGTTGCAATGCTTTGTGCGCTCGAGGCCAGCGCGATCGCGGGCGTCGTGGTATCGACGCTCTCCCCCGGGGTGACGTAAACCGCGGCGACCGCGCACGCGCACGGCGACCGCAGCGTGGTACGCGCGGCTTCGTATGTTGCGCCGGCGGCGTGCAGGTCTGCGGCGCGCGACTGGGCCCGCGCTTGATTCGATTGCAAGCGCGCGCTGGCGGCCTCGCCGCGGTCGGCCCAGAGCGCGGTCTGCGCCGCCTCGACGTCTTTGCGAGCGACGATGCCGGCCTGGAAGAGCCGCTGCTGGCGTTCCAGGTCGATCTCGTCGACGCGCACGCGCCGCGACGTGCGATCGATTGCCGCCGCCTGTGCCGCCTGCGAGGCCGCCTGCGCTTCGGCTTGCGCTTGCGATGCCGCCAGCGCGTACGGCGTGGCGTCGAGCTGCGCGAGCGGCTGACCCGGCGTTACCCGCTCACCCAGCGTCACATCTACGCTCGCGACCGAGCCCGCAACGGCGAACGAAAGCTTCGACGACGCGCCGGCCGGCGACCCAACGCGCCCGGAGAGAGAGATCGTCTGCTCGACGGCGCCTTCGCGCACGGTGAAGAGCGAAACCGCCGGCGCGAACGCACGCTCCGTCGTAACCGGTGCTCGGCTGCGCGAAACGAAGAAGAAGATCGCTGCGATAACGACGATCGCGCCGGCGATGCCGCTCCCGATGCGCGCGTTGCGGCTCACGGTACGACGATCTCCACGAGAGCGGACGAGCGCGCGCTATCGTAGGCGGCGACCAGCGCGTCGATGCGCGCCTCTTCGTAGGTGCGGCGCGCAACCTCCACGTCGAGGCTCGAGCTGGCGCCTTCGCGATAACCGACCTCGATCGCCGCCAGCGCCTTGGCCGCCTCGCTCTCGGCCTGCGCGGCGGCAAGCCGCGCGGTGTCGTAGGCGCGCGCATCGCGGATGGCAGCGGCCACCTCGAGCGAGATCGTACGTTGCTCGTCGATGAGCTGCACGAACGCCTCATCGGCTTGCGCCTGCGCGGCGGCAACGCGCGAGCCCGTGGCAGGGTTCAGCGGCACGTCGAGATGCGCGTTCACTTGCGGACCGCGCACCAAAATCCCGGTGTCGACGCCGGCTTGATAGCCGCCCTCGAGCGTGGCGATGGGCAGCGAGGTGCGGCGCGCGCCGGCGACGCCGGCCCGGCGCGCCTGTAGCGTGGCCACGAGCGCGGAAAGCTCGGGGCGCATCGCGAGCGCGCGGGCGACGGCGGTGCTTTCGTCGACGGAGCGCGTGGGCGGTTGCGGCGCAATCGTGAGCGTTGCCAGCGATGCCGGCGGTACGGCGGTGGCCGAGGCGAGCGCGTCGACCGCGTCGGCGCGTTCGGCCTGCGCGCGCGAGAGGTCGGCGCGCGCTCGTGCGAGCGTGACGTCGGCGCGCATCACGTCGAGCGCGGGCGACTCGCCATTGTTCGTGCGCAGCCCGGCCGCTCGGCGGTCGGCTTGTGCGCCGCGCAACGCTTCGCTGCGAATGCCCTCCACGGCGATGGCCTGCAGCGCCGCAAAATAGAGCTTCGCCGCGCTCTCGCGGGCGCTCAGTTCCGCGGCGGCCGCATTGCGTTGCGCGGCGACGAGGTCGCCGGCTGCGACGTGCACCGCGTCGGGCGCGGCGAGCAGATCGTTGAGCGAGATCCCCGCACCGACGGCGAAGAAGTGCTGCTCGACGGTGCCCATATCGTTGGGACCGGCCTGCGGCGCCAGCGTGTAGTCGCCGCTGAGGTGCGGTATCGCGGTTGCGCGGGCGAGGTTCAGCTCCGCTTCGCGCTCGCGCACCGCCGCGACCGCGCTCTGTACCGCGGCGCTGTTGGCGACCGCGCGCGACATCGCATCGGCAGGCGAGAGCTGCGAGAAGACCGCGATTGCGGCGAGCAGCAGCACGCTCACGCCACCACCTCCCGGGTGCAGAGCGAGGCGTAGAGCACCGGAATGAGCACGAGCGTAAAAAACGTCGCAGTGCAGAGGCCGCCGACTACCGCGATCGCCAGCGGCTGCTCCATCGCGGCGCCCGCACCGACGCCGAAGGCGAGCGGCAGCAGTCCCCCGATCGTCGCGAACGTCGTCATGAGGATCGGGCGCAGACGTTCGCGTCCGGCGCCGGCGAGCGCGGCCGTCATCTCGTCGCCCAGTGCGCGCCGGCGGTTCGCCGCGTCGACCAGCAGGATGCCGTTCTTGACGACGAGTCCCACGAGGAGCAGCATCCCCATGAAAGAGGCCACGTTGAACGGGGTGCCGGTGAGGAGGAGCGCGAGCGCCACGCCGATCGGCGCCAGCGGCACCGCTGCCAAGATCACCACCGGCTGGCGGAACGAACCGAACGCGGCCAGCATCGTGAAGAAGATCAGGCCGATCGCCGCAGCGATCACGAACGCGAACTCGCGAAACGATTCCTGTTGCGCTTGGTACGCGCCTTCGATCCGCGCGCGATAGCCCGGCGGCAGCGCGGCGCCCCTAATCGCATCGCGCACGCCCGCTATTGCGCCGGAGAGGTTCCGCCCCGCGACGTTCGCAGTGACGATTGCTACGCGCTCGCCGTCGATCTCGGTGACGTCGGTCGCGCCGCGGTCGAGCTGCGTCCGCGCGATATCATCGACGGGAAGCGGCGCACCGTCGACCGCGACGCGCACGGGAACCGTCGCGGTGGCGCCGGCGAGCTGGGTGGCGATGGTGCCCTGCGTGGCGGCCGCGACGCGGGCGGCCAGCGCGTCGACGCTCGTGTCGCTGCGCGCCAGCGCCGTGAGATCGGGGACGACGTGCAGCGTGGGATCGTCGAGCGTCACGCTCGAGGCGACGTCGGTGAGCCCCGGTTCGCGCGCCATTGCCGAGGCGAGCCTCTGCGCCGCGCTTGCGAGCGTCGCTTGATCGCTCCCGCCGATCAGCACCTGCACTGGCGCGGGCGCGCCGGAGACGTCGTCGATCATATCCTCGAGGATCTGATGCACGTCGAGCGCGGCAGCGGGCACGACGTCGTGCAGCGTGTCGCGCAGCCGCTCGGCAACCACGTCGAACGGCGCGCGCCGCCTCAAGGGAAGCAGCCGCACGCGGATCGTTCCGGCGCGGGCGGGCGTCGGCGAGAAGCCGTTGGTGTCGATGCCGGTGTAGCGTCCCTCGGCAGCGACCGCCGGATCGGCGATCACCGCGCGTTCCAATGCGAGGGCGGCGGCGTTGCTCGCCGACAGCGTCGTGCCCACCGGCATGCGGTAGGCGATCTCGAACTGCCCTTCATCGAGGTGCGGCAGAAAGTCGGTCGGGAGCGCCAGCAGCGCGGCGAGGGTGACGAGGAGCACGCCCGCGGCGATCGCGTAGACCGTGGACCGGCGCGCCAGCGCCCAGCGCAGGACCGGCTCGTAACGGCTGCGCTCGACGCGCGGCATGGCGGAGCCTGAGGAACGCGCGCCGCTCAAACGCCGCGCCAGCAACGGCGTGACGAAGAGTGCGAGCGCGAGCGAGGTTATCAGCGCGCAGGCCAGCGTGAGCGCGAGGGCGCGAAAGAACGCGCCCGCGACGCCGCCGAGAAGCGACAGCGGGATGAAGATGACGACCGTCGCGAGCGTGGAAGCCGTCATCGGCCGCACGAGGCGCTCCATCGTCGCCTCGACGGCTTCGGCAGCTGAAAGCTCGGGCGACGCGCGGCGCGTGCGCGCGATGCCTTCCACGACGACGATCGCATCGTCGATGATCAGTCCAACGGCGATCGCCAGCCCGCCGACGCTCATGATGTTCAGCGTCTCGTGCAGCAGCGAGATGCCCAAGATCGCGATCGCCATTGCGGCCGGAATCACCAGCGCCGCGACCAGCGTCATCCGCCAGTCGCGTAAGAAGAAGAGGATTACGCCGAGTGCGAGCACCGCCCCGACGAGGATGGCGTCGCGCAGGCTCGCCTGTGAGGCGACGATGAGATCGCTGGCATCCCAGTAGCGATGCGCGACGACGTCGCCCGGCATCTGCGGCTCGAGCGCGGTGATGCGCTCGCCGACCGTTCGCGCGAGCCCCACGGTGTCGGCGCCGGCGAGCGCGTAGACGTTGATCGCCACCGCCTCTTGCGCATCGTAGGCCATCGCTTGCGTCGGCGGCGCGATGCCCAAGCGCACCCGTCCGAGCGAGCCGACGGTGACGCCGCGCCCCTGCCCCAGAGGCACGACCACGCGTGCCAGCTGGGCGGCGTCGCGCAAGCCGGCGTCGACGAGCAGCGCGCGCCGTTGCGCTGCGCCCTGCTCCAGACCCACGCCGGTCACGCGATTGGCCGCGGCGAGCGCGCCGCTGACATCCTGCGCGGTAGCGTGCGAGGCCGCCAGCGCGGCAGCGTCGAGGTCGACGTGGTACTCGCGCTGGCCACCACCGACGACGAGCACGCGCCCGAGCCCCGGAATGCCGTAGAGCGTGGGGAGGATCGCGCGCGCGGCGTATTCGCGCACCAGCGTGGGCGAGAGATCGTTTGACGTGAGCGCGTAGGAAAGCACGGGCTCGGTCTGCGGCGTCACGACGTTGGCTTGCACCGCTGCCTCGGCGGGAAGATTGGCGCGCGCCTGCGCGATGGCCGCGTCGACGTACTGCAGATCGGTCGTGGCGTCGCTCGCGGGGTCGAACTGCAATACCAGCTCAGAGCTGCCCGCGCTCGACGTCGCGGTGACCCGCGCGATCGAAGGCAAGCCCAGAAATGCTCGCTGCAAGGGCGCCGTGACGGCGACGCGCACTTGCTCGGGCGGCAGGTCGCCGGCATCGGCAACGACGTCGATTCGCGAGAAGCGCATCTCAGGAAAGATCGCCGCGGGGGTCCGCACGTACGCGACGGCGCCGGCGCACGAGAGCGCGAGCGCCACAAAGCCGACCGCGCGCGCGTGTCGCAGCGAAAAGCGCGCCGGGTTCATCGACCTGCGCTCTCTGCTCCCGGGAGTTCGATCGTGACCACCGCGCCGCCGCCGGCGCCGTTGGCGATCTCCAAGCGGCCGCGGTTCGCTTCGACGAGCGTGCGCGCGATCGCCAAACCCAGGCCGCTGCCGCCGCGAGGCCGCGATGCGTCGCCGCGCCAGAAGCGTTCGGTCGCGTGCGCCAAGGCGTCGGGAGTGAAGCCTGGCCCGTCGTCGGCGATTTCGAGGCGCACCAGGTCGTCATCGCGGGCTGCGCTCAAGTGCACGATGCCGTCGTCGCGACCGTAGGTGATCGCGTTGTGCGCGACGGCGAGCAGCGCGCGCTCCATCATCGCGCGGTTGGCCTGTGCGAATGCTTCACCGTTGCCGCGAAACTCGATCTCCATGCCGCGCGCGGCGGCAGCAGGACGCACGCGTTCGCCGAGCGTCTGCATCAGCTCGCCGGCATCGAGCGTCTGCGCGGCGGCGGCATCGACCTCGGCGCGCGCGGTGGCGAGCAGCTCGTCGACGAGTTCTTGCAGGCGCAGTGCCTCGCGCGCGATCGAGCTGAGCGCGGCGCGGTACTCCGCGTCGCTGCGTTCGCGCCGTAGCGCGAGTTCGGTCTCGGCGCGCAGCACCGCGAGCGGCGCACGAAGTTCGTGCGAGGCGTCGGCGACGAAGCGGCGCTCGCGCGCGAATGCCGCCTGCAGACGATCGAGCATGCGATCGAACGAGGCACAGAGGCGGCCCAGCTCGTCGCGGTTCTGCGCGCGCAAACGCACGGAGAGGTCGTCACCTTCGATGCTCTCGGCCAGCGAGGCGATCTCGCCCACCGGCGCGAGCACGCGGCGAGCGACTCGCCGCGACGCCGCGGCGCCGAGCAGAATCAGCAGCAGGCCGATGCCTGCCGAGACGATCGCCGCGTTACGGTCGTACTCGTCGATCCACTCGGCCGATTGCCACACCGCGACGCTGCCGACCGTGCGGTCGTCGCGCACCAGCGGGATGGTAACGACTTCGACGTCTTTGGCGGCGCGGCCCGAGGGCGGCGGGTCGCCCGCGACGAGCGTTCCCGACGTGTCGAAGACCCCGAAGGGGGTGCCGGCACGCAGCGGCGCGAGCGATTGCAGGTCGCCGGCATCGAGCGACGGCCGCCCTTGGTGCACGTCGACGGTGCTGGCGATCGTTGCCGCGGCGGAGCGTAATCTGCTGTCGAAGCTGGAGCGCAGCGTGCGGTCCTGCGTGAGGATCGAGAGGCTGGCGAAGAGCGCCGCCGTCACCGCGACGACCGCGACGACCGTGAGCGTAAAGCGCGTGCGAATGCTCACGACAATGCCAACCGGTAGCCGAGGCCGCGCTGCGTGTGCAGCAGCTGGGGCTCGCCGTCCTCGGTGAGCTTCTTGCGCAGGCGCCGCGCGTAGACGTCGAGCACGTTGGAGGCGCGTTCGCTCTCGCGATCCCACAAGCGCTCTTCGAGCATGCGCCGCGTGACGGTGCGTCCGGCATGGCGGAGCATCGTTTCGAGAAAGAGCGTCTCCTTCGCGGTGAGCATGAGGTCGCGCCGGCCGCGATGCGCTTGGCGCGTCTCGGCATTGAAGGAGAGGTCGCCGAAGACCAGCTCGCTCTCGACCCAGTTGGTCGGCCGTCGCGCCAGCGAACGCAGCCGCGCCTCAAGTTCGTCGAAGGCAAATGGCTTGCGCAAATAATCGTCGGCGCCGGCGTCGAGGCCGGCGACGACATCGCGCGGGGCGTCGCGCGCGGTGAGGATCAGCACCGGCACGCGGTGGCCGTCCGCGCGGGCGCGCCGCAGAACGGAGAGCCCGTCCTCGTGCGGCAGGTTGAGATCGAGGATCAACGCGTCGTAGTGCGCCTGCCTCAGGTACTCGGCGCAGTCGACGCCGTCGGCCAACGCGTCGACGACATGGCCGTCCTCCTCCAAGCCCCGGCGCACCAGCGCCCGGAGCGGCGCGTCGTCCTCGATCAGCAAGATGCGCACGCGAGAGACTGATCCGTTAGGGCGACCAGCGCAGGCGCTGCACCCAGTCGCCGCGCTCGTCGGCGTAGACCACCCAGATATCGCCGGTGCTCTCGTCGATGCCGGCGGTGTGGAGGCCGCGATGCCCGGTATCGGATTGTGCGACGACGCGTGGCGCTTTGCCCGCCGCGACGGCGAGCACGCTGACGATGCCGCGTCCGGCGCAGACGACGTAGTTGCCGCGGGAGCCGGTGCTGCACTGGTCGATCCGCGGCTGTAGTTGCGCATCGCCGACGTGCTCTCCAGTCGGGGTGTACGCCGAAATGACGCCGTTGACGCCGCCGACGATCACCTGATTCGCGCCGGGCGCGAAAACGAGCGGGTGATTGTCTTTGAGCTGCGGCGTCTTCACCACTTTAATCACCTTGCGCGTCGCGGGATCGACGACCGCGAAGCCGCCGCCGTTGGCGAGGTTCTGATAGAGCACGCCGGTCTTAGGGTCGACGGATGGCGATTCGAGATCGTCGGCGGGCATCGCAATGGTGCCGAGCAACTTCATCGTGTTGCCGTCGATCACGTAGACGGAGCCGCCGCCGTCTTGGTCGGCATAGATGAGCCCGCGCGCGGGATCGTAGGCGATCGCGTCGATGTCGCCGGGCACGTCGACGCTGCCGAGCACCTTGCGCGACTCCGGGTCGACCTTCGAGAGCGCGCGGTCGGTGCCGTCGCCGGTGAAGACGATGCCCGTCGCCGGGTCGACGGCCACGCCGTGCATCGGGCCGACGTCGACCTGCCCGAGCACTTTGCCGCTGGACGTGTCGACGACGAGCAGCCGTTTGCTGGCGGTGTGCGCGGCGAAGGCGCGATGGTGCGCCTCGTCGACGGTCACGTAATCGAATCCGCTGAAGACCTGGACGCTCTGCGGCGGCGCCGCGGGAACGATTGGCATCGGAACGCTCCTACTCTTGTGGCGTTACGCGCTTCGGGCGCGCGGCGAAGCCCGGCGGGGGTTCTTCGTTGGGGAGGCCCACGGGCGTAAGGTTCAACGAACGGCAACTCATCGCCGCCGGAGCCGACGCGACGACGGCATCGGGGATCTGCGCCTCGGCTGCCGGAATCGGCGGTGAGGCGCCGGCTAGCCGCGCGGGATCGAGGCCGCCCAGCAGATCGGTGATCGCCGGATTACCGTCGCGCGGACCCTGAGGCTCGTAGGGCGCCTCATCGGGGAGCGAGGCCAGCGACGGCACGCCGAAGAGCCGTTCGGCGAGCTTGAGAACCGAGGTCTGGTCGCCGGCGTCGTGCACGATCGCGCCGCTGCGCGCGTAGGGCGAGATCAGCATGAACGGCAGCCGGGGACCCTCGCCGCAGGGCTGCCCGTCGGCGCACTTTTCAAACTGCGGCGGGGGCACGTGGTCGTAATAGCCGCCGGGATCGTCCCAGGTGATGACGATGACCGAGTCTTTCCAATACTTGCTGCGCGCGATCGCGTTGACGAAGGTGGCGACGAATCGTTCGCCGACCTGCGCGTCGGTATCGCCGGGGCCCGGATGGTCGTCGTCGCCCAGGTAGTGCTGCTGAACGTAAGGATCGGGATTGGCAGGCTTCCAGCCGAAGTAATTGCGCGACGATCCCTTGATGTAGAAAATGCCGCGAGCCGGCAGCGTGCCGCCGCGCAGCGCGGCGAGCATCGCCTTGACGTCGTGCACGTTCTTCCAGAAGACATCGTTGTTGCGCAGGTAGCCGAAGTACTGGGGCGCGTTGTGGTGCGTTTCGTAGCCCGGCAGCGCCTGCGTCGGCGAGACATAACCTTCCTGATACCAGCCCCAGGGAACCGCAGCGCGTCCGCTGGCGGCGACGGCGCCGAGATCGCGCTGCACGCCCTGCGTATCCACGGTGGCCTGCGAGGCGTCGGCGCCTGCGAGCGTCAGCATCAGGGTGGCGTACCGTTGGGGAATCTGGTGCGCTTTATCGGCCTCCGAGTAGGGCCCGTACGCCGGATCGAGGTCGTTGGCGATCGGCACGCCCGGCGCGTTGGGCGCGGGCGCCGCTTGTGAGGGATCGCGCGCCCACTGCGCCTGGCCGGCTTGTCCGGCGATCAGCGAGATCGCGCTGGGCGTCGACGGACCCACGAACGCGCTGAAGATATGGTCGTAGAGCGCGAACTGGTGCGCGTACTTCCAGAGAAACGGAATCGTGTCGCAGTCGTAGTGGGCCATGGTCAGCATGCCGACGGCGCGCGCGCCCGCTTGGCCGAACTTCTTCTCGGAGAGCCGTTCCTGCGTAGCAACGAACGCGTCCATCGCGCCGCCGTTCATCTTCTCGGCGACGACGCCGCGCGATTGCGAGGGCGATTCGGTATCGGGATCGGCAATGCGGAACGGCGTGACCCACGTTTTGCCTAGCGGATCGTACTGGCGGTAGCCGTGCGACTGCGCCAGCGGCGAGGCGAGATTCTCGGCGCCGGGAAACGTGCCGAAGTAATTGTCGAACGAGTGATTCTCTTGATAGATGATGAAAACGTGCTTGATGCGCGCGCTCGGCGGGTTGGTATCGCCGGATTGCGCGGTAACCGCGGTCGGTGCCGCGAGCGCGAGCGCCGCTGCTGCGGCGAGAGTACGCAAGAGCATCACGTCATTGTACGGCCGGCAAATGAACTCAACATGAACGCTCTCTTATCGCGCGTCTTAACGGTGCGATAAGTCGTTCATAAGCTTGATGGGCCATCGTCGGCTTTATGCGAGCCTTTACGATGCGACCGTCCTACGTCGCGGCATTGCTGCTGACGGCGGCGCTCTTCTGCGCCCCGCCGGCTCCCGCGGCCGGCGGCGCGACGATCTCCGGACGAATCCTCGACACCACCGGCGGTCTGCCGGTGCCCAATGCAACGGTCGAGCTGCAGCGCAATGGGGTGCACGTTGCCACCGCGCACACCGATGCGAACGGCAACTTCCGCATACTCGACCAGCCGCCGGGGAGCTACGCGATCTACATCCGAGCGTCTGGCTATCAAACGACGCGCGTCTCGCCCGATCTGCTGGTGACCAACGAGGTGGTCGAAGCCTCGGTTCAAGTGGGGATCGGCCGCGCCCCGCAGGGGCTCAAGCAGATCGGTTACGTGGTGTCGTCGGGGCGCACGACGCTGCAAACGACGACGACGATCAACACGCACGTGGATACGACGATCCTGCAGAGCGAAGGCTTCCAACGTCTGGGCGACGTGCTGACGACCGTGCCGGGCGTGATCACCGCGACCAGCTCCTCCGTGGGCGACGACATGACGCTCTCGATCCGCGGCTACGATCCCACCGAGACCGCGACCCTGCTCGACGGGCATCCGATCGGGCCGATTGGCGCCTTCGGCAACGGATACAACTACAACGTGTCGCCCTTTTGGGGGCTTAGCGCCGCCGACGTGATCTTCGGTTCGGGTGCGACCGGCCTCTTCGGCGCCACCACGGTCGCCGGCGCCGTGAATTTCCAGACGATCAATCCGACCCAAGGCAATCACGTTTCGGTCACGCAGGGCGTCGGCAGCAACAACAAGCTGCTCACCGGCCTTCTCGGCACGGGTACGCTGGGCAAGCTCGGCTACGCGGTGGCGTGGGGCAGCCAGGGCACGACCGGCAACTTCCCCGGCGGCTTCATCGGGCAGACCGCGCTTCTGCAGAGCAGCGTCGTGAATCCCGGCATCGGCACGCCGTTCCGCCCGGCGTCGCACGCCAGCCCGCCGCCGCCCGACCTCACGCACGCCAACGCCTACAATCTCGTCAACTATTATCCGGTGAGCGGCGGCTACGTGCAGCGCAACTTCGTTGGCAAGCTCGTCTACGATTTCTCGCCGAAGACGTCGGTGCAGTTCACCGCCTACTCCGCCAACGACTGGTCGAACTCGACCGGTGAAGGCGATAACGATTACGAGACATTCCCGTACGTGCTCTACGGCGCGCAGCAGACGCTGGCGTCGATCGAAGCCACCAAGCACGGGAACAACACGATCCTAGTCAACGGCAAGCCGCGCTCCTGTCACGACAGCATCGCGGTGCTGGTCGATGCGGCGCCTGGGTACACGTGCATGACGGCCGATCAGTACGCCGTGGCGTTCTACGGGCCGTTCGGCGGCAGCATCGACCGCTGGCGCACGCTGGGCAACCAGGACTACGACGCGCGGGCGATCCAGCAGATGGGCGCGGGTACGATTACGCTCGAAGGCTTCGCCGACGCGTACAACTACAACGAGCAGAAGGGCCCCGGCGTGGCGATCGGACCCTACGGCCCCGGTCCGAACTATCTCGATCTGTACGGCAATCGCGGCTATCTGCTCAGCGACGACTTCGCGATGTCGAAGAACGACCTCGCCTTCGGCTACACGTGGCTGCATCAGGCCAATACCAACGGGCAGTTCCCATACTCGCTGCCCGACGGCACCACGTACAACACGTTCGGAACCAATGCGCCGCTCTATCTCGCGACGGCTAGCTACTTTCTGCGCGATTCGTGGACGCCCAACGAGAAGTTCGCTGCATTCGGCAGTTTCTGGATTCAGCGATCGCTCGATACGTCGTCGACGCACTTCGATCCGCGCGTCTCGCTGGTCTACCGGCCCGACTCAGCCGACGTGATTCGTTTGACCGGCGGGCGTTCGTACAGCGAACCCGATCCGTCGCTCATCGCGTTCGCGCCGCCCGTTTACGGCGCGCCCTCGAGCATTAACTGTCCGACGGCGACCAGCGGCTCGGGCTCGCTGGTCTCGATCGCCTCGGTCGCCAATCCGGTGTTAGAGCCGGAGACCGCCTCGGATCTCGAGCTGGCCTACGGCCATCGCTTCAATGCGACGACCAACGTGCAGGCCGACGTCTATCAGTCGCTCGAGAACCAGGCGCTGCTGGCCGGCAACGTGTCGATCGTGGGCTTCCCCGGGATCACCGTACCGCAGGATTACATCGACAAAGCGATTCACCGCCTCGATTCGTGCCCCGGCCTGCATCCCACGGAGGCAAACCTCGCGTTCAGCACGACGTATAACGCTTCGGCAGCGCGCTACCGGGGCATCGTGCTCTCGGCCAATGCCGGGATCACGCGCAACGTCTCGTTCAACGCCTCGTTCGACGTGCAGTCGGCGGCGTATCTCGGGATCCCGCAGGACATCCTGATCTCCAACACCGGTCTGCTCGACGGCGGCCAGATCTACGGCATTCCCTTGCGTCAGGGCACGGCGGGCGTCGCCTATCAGGACAACCAGGGCTTCGGCGCGCGCCTCGATGGCACGTACATCGGGGCCAACAACTCCTGGAACCGAAACCCGTTCTGGTTCGCGAATGCCAGCGTCTCGAAGAGCAGCGGCCCGGTGACGCTCAACCTCGGCGTCTACAACATCTTCAACAGCGTCGCGCAGCAGTACGGCTACATCGGTTACGGCGTCTACGTCGCGCAGAACTACTACGGCTCGGCGTCGACCAGCGGACTCCAGCAAGGCACCGAGCAGTACGGCCTCCCATTCCGCAGCTACTGGTTCACCGTTAAGGTAGGGATATAGCACGTGGCGTTCGATCAGGGCCCCTTCGACGACGAAGAAGACGAAGAAGACGACGAGGACTACTAGTCGCGAGCGGCACTCCTACAAAAAAACGCCGGGCCCGCCGAAGCGAGCCCGGTGTTGTCGATCCGTTGAAAAGTGGGCTATTTGTTGCTGATTGCTGCCCCGACCGGTTCGTCAAAGGCCGCGTTGGTGCCGAAGTTGGTCATGCTACCACCGGCCGGAAAGTTCCAGCGGCCGATGCTGGTGTCGGTGCGGCCGCAGTAGCCGGCGCCTTCCAAATCGGGACCAGCGATGACGTTGCGGGAGTAGTATCTGATGAGGACCGGCTGATCGACGTCGCAGGACGGACCGCCGGCTGAGTTGTTGAGCGGGGTCGTGCTGGTGATCGTAGCGGTGGAACCCGAAACGGACGCGTTGTAGACGCAGCTCGTCTCGTTGGGCGGCCCCTGACCGTTGCACTCCTGGTCGCCGATCATGAGGTTCTTCTCGACCTTATCCCACTGAACGGCACCCGTGAAGTAGATGGTCCCGCCGGTGAGCGTGATTGGCGTCAACGTCTGACTCGAACCGGCCGGCAGCTCCGCGAGAGCGAAGGTGCAATAACTGGACGACGTGCAACCGTCGACGTAGAGGTTGCCCTGGGGATCGTAGGTCGCGTTCCAGTAAGAGAAGATGGAGTTCGTTGCATAGACCACGGGTGAGCCCGAGCCGTTGGGGTAGATTAACACCTCGCCGGGCCCACTCGAGGGGCCGCTGCCGTTATATTGGTTCACGACCGCGAGGTTGCCGGTCGTGCTGTCAACGGCGCAGCCGTCCGGACCGCCGTCGGGGTCGGTCAACGTCGCCAGCAACGTACCAGCGCGCGAATACTTAAAGATCTGATTGCTGCCGGTCGCGGGAATCCAAACGTTGCCCTGATCGTCGTTGCAGAGGCTTTGCGGCTGGTTGAACCCCGTTAGGGTTCCCCGGAGCGTCATTTGCGGCAGAACCATCATGTAGACGTCACCGCTACTATAGTCGGAGACGAAAAGCAGCGCCTGCGTCTTTACGAGGTCCGGCGATACCCAAGACTTGCGATGGTCGGGATGCGGCGCGACATCGGCGACGGCATGGCTGCGGTGCCGCAGCACAGTCGGCTGCCCGATCGAGGATCCGGCGGGATTAAAGCCCGTCGAAGCCTGACTGGAGGACTGTAACCCGGGGTTGCTGCTACAGCCGGCGACGAGCGCGGTAGCCGCTATTACGCCCAGGGCGTACGCGGCAAACCTTGATATTTTCACGAAAATTGCTTCCTTCTTGCTTTCATTAAGCTCTGAGCGACGAATCGAGCGATTCGGATGTATAACGAGGAAAACAACCAAGTAGTTCCATGGTAGTGAACAAGGATGTGAACGACGCCGTCGCAAGGCCCGACGATCCAAAGTTTTCGGGCCGTTGGTGCCGTGCGCAGCCGGAGCGGAGCAGCGACCGGGAGCAACTGGAGTTTCCTCATGGCGGCCGTGCGCTGCGGATGGATGCTCGGCAGGACCGGGTCACCGTGCCGGGGGTCGGCGCCGTAAAGCTGCGAAAAGGACGGGTCGTTCCGGTGGGCTGGGGCCGAGCCTGGGTGAGGCACAACGTTGGCTACTGGTATGCGTGCTTTGAGTGCGAGCGCGAGGT
>DASZGC010000039.1:0-30024 GCA_035939175.1 Candidatus Cybelea sp.
ACGGGCCGGACCGTGGTTTGGCAGTTGGACGGCCGGCGCGACCCGGAACGTCTACATTTCAAAGTTAAGCAAGTATTGGCCCCAGAACGCCCAACAAATCGAAGGCTCCTGCGGCTTCAGCGCAACCGAAACGGGCTACTATTGTCCGATCTTCGTCCCGTATTTTCAGATGCAGCGACCTGATGGCTACAGTATGCTCGGAGGTTGGGTGCAGGGTGCAAGGAGCTACGACCCGACGAGTGGCCAATGGCTGACGCCTGATGCGTATGCTGGTGACGTTCACGACCCGATGTCGCAAAAGCCGTTCATGTGGAACAATAACAATCCCGCAGAATGGAGTGATCCAACAGGATATTGTGTGGAGGACGCCGGTGTAGATTGTGCGGTAGCCGCCACCGCGGTTGGCGACGCGGCTATTGGCGTCGCTTTCGCTGAAGGCGGTGCTGAAGTAGCTGCTGGCGTCGAAGAAGCTGCTGGGAATGCCTCAGCGGCAAATTCAATCCGACAAGGTGTATCGCAGGCAAACGGGCTCTTTTCAAGGGAGATTGGCTCCCTTGCAAGGCAGGCTGGAGATACAACTGGAAAGTTTGCCCGAGGGATAACTACCTTTACAAAACATGCGCTAAACCAAATTATCTCAAGGGACGCCGGCAGAGGCGTCGCTAACACGTCGATAGTGAGCACACTGCGGACAACAACCAAAGCAGTGCTTCAAGACAGCGGTAACATTCTGAAAGTGGGAGGCAGAGGAGGTTTAATCGTAATGAAGGCTCTCAATGGCGGGGTGAAGGTTATCACGGTCGTCGGTAAACCGAAGGCGCCACAGTAGAGTAGTGGAGGCTGCGCGAATGATCAGTCGCAAGCAAATGGAGTTGCTAAGACTCGACCCAGAGATCGATGGCTTACTCAATGCCGTCTCACTCAGGCCTGAGGATGTTGCCGCTCTAACAGATGTCAGGAAAGAGCAGATCGTCGATATCTTGTCCGGGAAGCTTTCGGAAATCGGACTAAGACCCGATGACGAACCCAATGAACTCGGTCTCGCCATCGAGGCGCTGATTGACATCTTCAACGGGGGTTAAACTTGAAGATTTGCTCTGAGCCGCCGTCAGCACGGCTTGTTTGATCGTTGTTTAAGTTGACGAGGTTATCGGTCGTCGGCGTATCGCCGGCGGTATGAGGTTCATAGCTACCGTCTTCTACCCGCCCTCTCGCGCATCTTCGCATGGGCGGTCTCTCGCGGGCCCCGTGCGGTCGGTCGTATGCTCTTAACACGGGCCCGACGCCGCGCATCATAAAGGCGTTGCGAGCGCCAGGCCTTAAAAAGGGCCCCTTTTATTTCGCTCCCCGTACTACGAAGTAAAAGGTTCTAGTGAATGCGCCGCCGATGCCGGCCACTGACACGCTTAGGGCAAAGTGCGTTAAGGCAGGATGGTTGATCAGGAGTCCCACTACTGCCGCTACCTGGATGGCTCGATCTTCTATACCGAAACCCCTTCCCAATATCAAGCCGACGGAAGCTCGGGCTGCCCCAACACTCAGACGCTCCTCGCCGGGACAGCAACGGCGCCACCTAAGGCTACGGCCTATTGCCTGAGCGCAGCCTGGCTAAAGCACGGCGGAGTGTTCGCGATCGCCTGCGTGCGCGGCGGCGGCGAGTACGGCGAGCGGTGGCATCGCGCCGGCATGCTCGGCAACAAGCAGAACGTCTTCGACGACTTCGCGGCGGCCGCAGAGATGCTGATCGCACGCGGGTATGCCTCGCACGAAACGTTGGCCGCTTACGGCTACTCCGGCGGCGGTCTGCTCGTCGGCGCCACCGAAGTGCAGCATCCCGAGCTCTTCGCCGCAGTCGCCGAGGAGGCGGGCCCGGTCGACGTGCTCCGGGGCTACACCTACGGCAGCGAGGCCGTCTGGGCCGATGAGGTCGGCTCGCCCGTTGCCAGCGCGCAGCAGTTCGAATGGTTGTACAAATACGCGCCGCTGGTCGCGATCCGCAAAGGCGTCGACTATCCGGCCACGCTGGTGATGACCTCGGAGAACGACGCCCGCGTGTCGCCCGCACACTCGTACAAGTTCGCCGCGCAGCTCCAGTGGGCGCAGGCCGGCGGCAAGCCCGTTTTGCTCTACGTTGCGGCCAACCGCGGCCACATTGCAGGCTCGCGGGAAACGATGATCGACACCCTGGCCGATACCGAAGCGTTTCTCTTTCACTTCGCGCAGAAGCGGGCGGCCTTCTAATCGTTTTTTGCACGCAAGCGGGGGCTGCTTCGCGGTTCATTCTCAGAAAAACGCAGTATAAGGTGGTATGCGAATCGTGGCAACGCTCGCGGTATCTACGGCCCTTGCTTTGGCCGGCTGTGGAGGCGCTGGGATGCAGAGTACGCCAATGCTGCCCACCACAACGAGCGACACTGCCACGGCAACCGGTTCTGCGCCGGCAACCGCTTCTTCGCCGGAGCCCGATCGTGCCGACGCTGCGACGGACGACTCGAGTTCGGCCGACGACGACGCCGCGCCGAGTACCTTCAGCGATACTGCGAAGATGGCGGCTGATGCGAAGGCGGCGATTGGTGCGAAGACGGCGCCTGGCGTGAAGCCGATGGCGATGCCCCGGTCCAGAAAGGGCCGGGTCACGCGAAGCGCGGGCGGCCGCTTCCTCTTAGCCTGAGCCGAAAAGCCGGCGGTCGTCGGCGTCAACGATGTCGACGATGAACTCGAGCTCCGGGTGGCGCTCCAACGTTGTCGCGTACTCCTCACGGAAGTAGACCTCGTCTTGCGCGTGCTTGGGTCTGATGCGTCGGAGCGTCTCGTTGATCGCGGGGTATTGCGAAGCGTCGGTTCGCCCACGCAGCCAAGCGGCGACGTCATCTTCGGATGCGGCCTCGCGTATGGCTTCGCGCAGTTCATCCTCTTGCACGCCGAGCCGCGTGAGCAGATAGCCGGAAATGCCCATGATGCGGCCGTTGATGAAATAGACGCCGGGATCGCCCCCAGGTAGTTGCGCGCGCAGTTTGTCGATCGTGCGGGGCATGAACATTGGGCCGTCCAGTTCGGCATAGCAACCTCTCGGCGGACCGATCCGTAAATCCAGCGGCTTCACCCTCTACCCTACAGCAAGCAAGCTTCGCGAACCTCGGCGCGAATCTCCACGTCGGTGGAGAATAACGCCCGTTCGACGGAGCCGCTCGACTTCGGGGCGCTTTTGAGGCATCACCGGCTGGACGCAGGACTCTCACAAGAGGCACTCGCCGAACTGGCGCGGCTCAGCCCGAATGGAATTAGCGCGCTCGAACGCGGATACCGCCGTTCGCCTCAGCGTGAAACGCTCGCGCTCCTGGCGGGCGCCCTCGCTCTCACCGCAGAGCAGCGCAACGCGTTTGAGGCGGCCGCGGCGCGGCCCAGCAATCCACGGCAGCGCGAAAGGACCTCGGTCACGCAAGGACCCTGGCTCGCCGCAGCCGCTCCCCTCCCCCTCGCGTTAAGCACGTTCGTCGGCCGCGAAACCGAGCTGCTCGAGATTTCGGCGCTCGTACGCGAACGGCAACTCGTCACGATCACCGGCGCCGGCGGCGTCGGAAAAACGCAGACGGCGCTGCGTAGCGCCGACGCGGTGCGTGAGTCGGTGCAGGCACCGGTCTATTTCGCGGGGCTGGCCCCCATCGACGATCCGGCCCTAGTCGCGACGATCATCGCAGCCGCGCTCGACGTACACGAGACGCCGAACCATACGTTGCTGGAAACCGCGATCGCTTATCTGCGCAATCGCGACGCCCTCCTCGTGCTCGACAACTGCGAGCATCTGCTCCCCGAAGTGATTCGCGTCATCGAATCGCTGCTATCTGCCTGTCCCCGCCTGCGAATCCTCGCAACGAGCCGCGAGCCGTTACGTTCGGCCGGCGAATACGCCTACCGTCTGCCGTCGCTGAGCGTCGAGTCGTCAATGATTCTCTTCGTCGACCGCGCGCGCGCCGTAGACCACCGGTTCGCGCTCACCGCGGAAGGCGCGACGATCGTCACCGACCTCTGCCGCCGGCTCGACGGCATTCCCCTCGCGATCGAGTTGGCCGCCGCGCGCGTGAACGTGCTCCCGCTCAAGGCGCTTAGCGAGAGACTCGGAAACCGCTTTGCCTTGCTCACCGGCAGCGACCGCACGGCCGTGCCGCGCCAACAGACGCTGCGCGCGGCGATCGACTGGAGCTACAAGCTGCTCTCGGAGCCGGAGCAGAAGCTCTTCGAGCGGCTTTCGGTCTTTGCCGCCGGGTGCACGATCGAAACCGCGGTCGCCGTTTGTAGCGACGACGGCACGAGCGAGGACGACGTTCTCGATCTGATCTCATCGCTCGTCGACAAGTCGCTGCTGACGGCGCAGCGTGAGGGCCGGGCGCCGCGGCTGCGCCTGCTCGAATCGTTTCGCGAGTACGCCTCCGAGAGACTCGCCGCGCGCGGCGAGCGACAGCGCTTCGCGCACCGGCACGCCCTGGCGTATCTCGACCTGGCACACCGTCTCGACCGAGCCTTCGACTACGATGCGGATGAAGTGTGGCGAGATATGGGCGCCGAGGAGATCGACGACTGGCGCGCCGCCATGCGGTGGGCGCTTACCGACCGCAACGACGTGCTGCTCGGGCAGCGAATCGTCAGCGCATTGACGCCGCTTTGGACGTTCTTCGTACCCGTCGAAGGCCAACGGTGGCTCCGTGCGGCCACCGAATGTGCCGACGCAAATACGCCGTCCGATATTCTCGCAGCGCTCTCCCTCGCCCAGGCTGCCAACGCGTGGCAGCACCGGGATTACGGCCTGCAGATCAAAGGCGCGGACGATGCGATCGCCCGGTCCCGCGCGCTTGGCGATGGGCTCGGCGTTGCGTGGGCGCAGGCCATCGCCGGTTACGGCTACGCCTCCTTGGGGCGTTTTGCCGAATCGAAGGCGCTTGCGGAAGAGGCGCTCGCCGGCGGCCGCCGGCTCGGCAATCCGCGCCTCACCGCGTATGCCCTGCGCTGTTTAGGTTACTTCAGCTCGATCGAAGGCGACATTGGCGCCGCGCGCGACTTCGTCGAGCAGGCCTGCCGTATCTACGAAGCGATGTGCGCGAAGTTCAGCTGGTGGGCAGCGATGAACGATCTGGCCTATTTCGAGTTTCGCGCAGGGAACGTCGAACGAGCGTGCGCGCTGATGGAGGAGAGCGCCGCCTTCGGCCGCGCGCACAAGATCACAAGATTCATGAGCGTCGTCTTGAGCAACACCGCCAAGTATCTCATGGCGGTTGGCCGCTACGACGAGGCCGCTGAAAAAGCGCTGGAGTGCCTGGAATCGGCACGCGAACAGAGCATCGACGCGGAGACCGCCTGGGCCTTACAGCAGTTAGCGGCGATCGCGCTGATGCAGCCTCGCGCAGAGCGCACGGGCGTGCTCGACGTTGAGATCGAGGCGGCGAGGATCGTCGGCTTTGTCGACGCACGCCTCGTCGAAATCGGATCCGGGCAGACGATCATTACGCGCGACGAGCGCGAGCGAATCATGGAGCGACTGCGCGGAGCACTTCCGCCCGAGAGACTTGCGGAGTTGCTGGCCGCGGGCGCCGGGATGACGGAGGACGAGGCCGTCGCGGCCGCCCACCGCTGCAATGGGCTTGCTTCCTAAGGAGCCGGGCACGAGCGGCGCCGAAGTACGCTGCACTCGTGGAAAATGCCGGAAGACCGTACTCTGGGGAGTTCGGCCTCCTTCTCCGCCGCTACCGGATCGCCGCCGGGCTCTCGCAGGAAGAACTTGCCGAGCGTGCGGGGATGAGCGCCAATGGAGTGGGAGCCCTAGAGCGCGGTTATCGTCGGGGTCCCCAGCGCGACACGCTCGAGCTGCTCGTCGAAGCCTTGGGCCTATCTGCCGAGCAGCGGCGCGCTCTGGCTGCGGCCGCCGCGCGCCCCAGCGTGCCACGCCGCCGCGCCGACACCTCGGTGACGCAGGGCCCCTGGCCGGCGGCGCCTGCGGCGGCGGCGCTGCCGCTCGCGCTCACGAGCTTCATCGGTCGAACGACCGAACTCGCGGAGATCGAGCAGCTTCTGCGAGATCGACGCTTCGTCACCATCACCGGAGCCGGCGGCGTCGGCAAGACGCAGACGGCGCTGCGCGTCGCCGACGTGCTGCAACGCGAACGCAACGCGACGGTATGCTTCGTCGGTTTCGCTTCGCTGCGCGAGCCTCGCTTGGCCGCCGCCGCCGTCTCCGCAGCGGTCGGGGTGCAGGCCGTGCCTCGCAGGCCGCCGCTCGAAACGCTGATTGCGGCGCTCGAACGTCGCAGCGCGTTGCTGATCTTCGACAACTGCGAGCACGTCCTCGCGGAAGTGACGCGGATCGTCGAGGCTCTTCTGCAGCGCTGCTCGGGCGTTCGCATCCTGGCCACGAGCCGCGAGCCCTTCAAGTGTGCCGGCGAACGCGTCTTACGGCTCCCGTCGCTCGACGCCCAGGAAGCCGCCGCACTGTTTCTCGATCGCGCCAGAGCGGTCGACGCGCGGTTGCACCCGGGCGGTCCCGACGCCCGGCTGATCGCGGAAATTTGCCGCCGCCTCGACGGCATCCCGCTGGCCATCGAGCTGGCCGCGGCGCATCTCAACGTGCTCTCGGTGGCGGCCATTGCACGGAACCTCAACGATCGCTTTCGCATTCTCACCGGCGGGGAACGCACGGCGGTGCCGCGTCAGCGGACGATGCGCGCGGCAATCGACTGGAGTTACGCGCTGCTGACGCCGGCGGAGCAGAGGCTCTTCGAGCGCCTTTCCGTCTTTGTCGGTAAGGGGACGCAGGAATCGGTAGCGGCGGTTTGCGCCGGCGACGACTTGCCCGAAGGCGACGTGCTCGATACCCTTTCGTCACTCATCGATAAGTCGCTCGTCGTCGCCGATTTGCACGGTGACGAACCGCGCTTCGGAATGCTCGAATCGTTCCGAGAGTACGCGCGCGACCGCTTAGCGTCGCGCGGCGAGCTGACTGCGGTCGCACACCGTCACGCGCAGGCTTATCTCCATTGCGCATCCTGGTTCAACCGCGCGTTCGACCGCGAGCCGGCGCCCGTGGTCCGCGAGCGCGGCGGTTACGACTCCGGCGATTGGCGCGCCGCGCTCCGGTGGACGCTGGGCGAGCGAGCCGACGTCGTGCTCGGACAGCGTTTGGCGGGAGAGCTCGGTCCGTACTTCTCGTTCTTTTTGGCGACCGCGAGAAACACGTTCTTCTTTGGCCACGAAGAGGGGCGCCGTTGGCTCGCCGCGGCACTCGGCCTGCTGCAACCGGAGACCCCCGCCGCCTCGGTGGCCGCGCTCCACTACGCTCGAGCGCGCATCGCCGGAAGTCTGCAAGAGTATCGCGCGGAGCTGGAGAGCAGCGAGATCGCATTGGATCGCTTTGAGGAGGTGGGCGATGCTCTGGGCACCGTGCGCGCGCAAGCTGCGCTCGCTCACGCCCTCATCTATACCGGAGGCGGCGCGCGCGCGCGAGGGATTGCGGAGAACGCCGTTATGCAGGCGCGTGGGCTCGGAGAACGAAGTAGATTCACGCTCGCGTGCTTGCTGCGGCTGCGCGCGCTCGCCAGCGACGATCTGTTCGCCGCCCGTCGCGACATTGCCGAAGCGCTCGAGACGCACGCCGCGCTCAGCCACGAGAGCAGCTACGCTGCGGCACTTCTCGACCTCGCCGAATGCGAGTGCCGCGCGGGCAACCTGGATGCCGCGCTGGCGCATGCGGAGAGGTCGCTGGCGGTCGCTCCGGCGGGCAACGCGTTTGCACAGTGCAGCGCGCTTCATGCCGCATCGGCATATCTCACCGCGCTAAACCGCCCGCGCGAGGCGCTGCCGCGCGCCAACCAGGCGCTCGAAATCGCCGGAGAATACCGGTTTTCGATCTATGCCGCGTGGGCGCTCGAGCAGCTCGCCGTCCTGGCGGGACCGTTGCCGCAGAGCGCGCGCACCTTAGGCTTCACCGGCGCCCGCATCGGAGCGCTCGGTTCCGCGCGACTGCCCTTCTTGCAGCCGCAGTACGAGCGCTTGCGACGCATGCTCGACATCGCACTAGGAGCAGACGCCGTCGCCGATCTGATCGCCGCTGGTGCGGCGATGACCGAAGAACGCGCAATCGACGACTTCTTAATAACGCGCTAATGGGCGCGCGTTTTCGCCATCAGGTCGTTCTGGGTAGGTAATTCGCGTTATGAACAAACAGCGGATCGCCGAAGGCCTCAAACGGATGCAGTGGGACATGAACGTGATGCTGACGCTTACACCGGAGCAGCGGCGCACGATCGACGCCGCTGCCGCAACCTTCAGCGAAAACACGATGCTCGAAGCATTACGTCCTTTTCTTGCCTTCGATCACCCGCTCGCTTAGCTTTTCGTGCAGGTCTCCTTGACGTTGACTACGCGCCCATTGGTTTCGGTGAACGACGTCGTCATCGTCTTCTTGGTGTCGCTCACCTTGTTGTAGACTTCGGGAGCGTAGGAGGCGACGTCGGGCCTCTTGGTTTCGATCGCGAACGTGTACGTTTTCGTGCTTCCCGTGGGCATCGGCGCGGTCGCGACCTGGAAGTAGCCCTCTTCGCCAATCGTGATGCGCACCCAACGCTTTGCAAGGTCGTCGTACGTGTACTTTGATTGATTGTGGAACTCACGCGGTATCCACGCCGCCTTATGCGTGGTGAAGTCGCGGACGATCCAGTACCCAGCGGGATCCATCGTGTAGACTTCGGTCACTTCGAACGGGCCCGGCCGGCGCGAGCTCCACTCGGCGCACTGCCAGGTGCCCAGGAGAAACGTCATGCTCGAAAAATCGGGTTTCGGTCGGGTCGGCGTGGGCGTGCCTTCCACCTTCACGGCGGCAAACGCAACGGCGGTTGAGGCCGTGGCAATCAGCGCGAAAGCGCTCAGAAAGCGCAGAAACGTTTTCATCAGGTAACTCCTCCGTTGGAACCCCGTAAGAGGTTCCATTGTAGCTAAAGGGTAGGCTCGACGATTCTTTGGAGAGCCGCAAGAATGCAGTCGGTCAACACGCGGCGGCCGATGTTCGGCTGGAGCGGTGGTCGCGTCGAGCGGACGTTTTCGGGAATCGCTTCGATGATCTCTTGCTCGCCGCGATAGGTAACCGTTCCTGCCGCACGGATCTGATACGAGATCTTTTCAGGATTGCAAAAGCCCTTGCGGTTGGGCACGAAGACCAAGTCGAGCTGCGCGACCTCGCCATCGACGCCGGTAGCGCTAACGCGAAAGGTCAACGCAGCGGGGTCGTCATCGGTTCGACCGAGTTCGGTGAAGCCGGCGGAGCCGACGATCTCGGCCATCATGGCCACAACCTCGGCAACGATCGGCCGGTAGAGCACGCGCGCGGCCTCTTCGGAAGCGTCGATCCAAGCGCGCTTTTCTTCCGCGGCCGCGTTGGCTCGTTCGCGCGCTTCGCGCAGGTATTTGGCCGTCGCGGTTTCGCTCATCGCCTGCCCTTCCATCACGAATCGCGACGGCAACTGGTCGCAAATAAAGAGGGCCGTCGCGCGAGCCGCCTTGTTGCGACGGCGTTGCGACGGCCCCCTTTGGGATTGCGAGAACCTCCTAGTCGGGCTCCGCGCCTCCGGGATGTGTGCGACCCGGCGGGGTCGGAGTCGGTCCGGGAGCGGGGCGCTGCGGAATCGGAGTCGGACTCTTGCCGGGCTCGTAACCGCCGCTGACGCTGTCGAGGTCTTTCTCTTGGATGGGCTTGTCTTGGTCGCTCATGTTCTTCCTTTCAGATTGGCGCCGCCAACCACCGTGCTTTCTTCATGCTTGCGTCTTGCAGGGAACCCGCTGCTCTGAAGGTCGCGACCTGTGGCATTCGTGCCGAGTAGACTTACCGTTTACGGGCGAGTCTTGAAGAAGACTGATACAATTTAGCGCTTGCCCAAGGACGTCCCTGCCGAGGGGCCGGTCGGGTCGGCAGCCTGAGCGGGGGGCGTGCCGGCGTACCGGGGGCGAATCCGGCTATGTGGATCACCCGTCAAACGAGGGCGGCCGCCTCGCCGCACTCGGCTATCGCCAGGAGCTTTCGCGGGTGCTTTCGCTCTTCGACAACTTCTCGGTGGCCTTCAGCTACCTCAGCCCGATGGTTGGCATCTACTCGCTCTACGCGCTGGGGCTGGGAACGGGCGGCCCGCGCTATCTCTGGACGATTCCGGTGGTCGTCGGGCTGATGACGCTGGTCGCCCTCGTCTTCGGCGAGCTGGCCAGCGAATATCCACTCTCGGGCGCGCTCTACCAATACGGCAAATATACCGTAGGGCCGCGCTATGGGTGGTACGTCGGCTGGATCTATGGGTTCGCGCTGCTGGCGACGGTCGCTTCGGTCGATTCCGGAGCCGTTGCCTATGTGACGACGCTCTCGAACGGCGCTCTGGGCACGCGCCTCGATCCCGCGAACCACGCGACGATGTTCGCCATCGCCGGCGCGATCATCGTGCTCTCAGCCACTCTGAACTGGGTCGGCGCGAAAATCATGGGACGAGTGGCGCGCTTCGGCGTATACGTCGAAACGATCGGAACGTTCGGCGTCTTCTTGGCGCTGGCGTTCTTCGGATTCCACCAACACCTCGGGTTCCTCTTCACGACCCAAGGCGTGGAGCATCTGCAAAGCAATCCGCTGGGACTCGACTTCCACGGGCAGTGGTGGAGCGGATGCGCGCTCGTCGCCGTACTCGCCAACGCGTATATCTTCTACGGTTTCGAATCGGCGGGTGACATCTCCGAGGAGACGCTCCAGGCGCAACGGCAGGTTCCCAAAGCGATGCGCACCGCGCTGCTCTACGGCGGCATCGCCTCGTTCGTGCTGGTGCTGGGCTTGCTGCTGGCAACGCCGGCGGCCGGTATCCCACCGGTGGTAAGCGGCGGCATCGATACGCTCTTGCGCGCGCTGCCGCGCTGGCTTGCGTACTTCTTTCTCGTGATGGTGATCGTAGCGTTTTTCAGTTGCGGCACGGCGGTTCAGGGAGCCGGCGCGCGCGTGGCCTTTGCCCTCGCTCGCGACCGCGCGCTGCCCTTCAGTTCGAAGATCGCCGCAGTCTCGCCGAAGCACCGAACGCCGGCCAACGCCATCCTCGTCGGCACCGTCGTTCCCTTTCTCTTCTTGCTGCTGGTACTGATCAATCCGGCAAGGGACGTGCGGATCGGGTGGTTCGAGTATCCGGCACACGTCAACGCGCTCTACGCGCTCGTCTCTTTCGCGACGTCGGGCATCTACCTCGCCTTTCTGCTCACCGTTGCCGGCGCGCTCTGGGCCCGCCTCCGCGGCTGGAAGCCCAGCGGTCCGTTTACGCTGGGCCGGTGGGGCGTCGCGGTGGCGCTCGGCGGCGTGCTCTATTTAGCGGCGATGCTGCTCGACATCGTCTGGCCGAGCGCTCTGACCAGCGGCCGTGCGGTCTTCAACTACGGCTGGATCACGCTGATCGTGATGGCGCTCATCGTCGCCGCCGGCGCCCTTTACGAAACGCTAGCGCGCCCCTCGAAACACCTATCATCCTGAGCCCGCGCCTCGTCATCCTGAGCGCAGTCGAAGGGCTGAGCGCAGTCGAAGGGCACCTGCGCGTGGGTTAGGGCGACCCGAAAAGGCGGGGCGGAGCGTTTACGACGACAAGTATTTCTTTAGCCAGTCGAGGATCAGGTGCAGGCGCTCCACGCGATGGATGGGGGAGCCCGTTCGGGAGAGGTCGTGCGTTTCGTTGGGTACGGCAACGTACTCGACGGTGCGCCCGAGGATCTTGAGCGACGTATACTCTTGCAGCGTCTGCTCGATCGGGGTGCGCGTATCGTCGCTGGAGTGCAGGATCATCAGCGGCGTGTGCACGTTGGCGACGTAGGTCAGCGGCGAGAACTTCGCATAGTCGGTGCTCGCCGGGTCCCAGGGCGGACCCATCCCGTAATACCCGCCGGCCAAGCCGTTCTTGCCTGCGAAGTCGGCCGAGAGGTTCTCGGTCTGCATGTTGCTGACCACGCGCTCGGCGACGGCCGTCTTGTAGCGATCGGTGTGCGAGATCACCCAGAGCGTCGCGTAGCCGCCATAAGAGCCGCCGAGCACCGCTAAGCGCGACGCATCAACCTCCGGACGCTGCACGGCCGCGTCCATCACCGCCTGCACGTCTTGGAACATCGCGTCGCCATAGTTGTTCTCGAGCGCCTCCTCGAGGGCGTAACCGTGGCCCGTGCTCCCGGCCGGATCGGAGAAGACGACGTTGTAACCCATAGCGGCGTAGAGCTGGAACTCGCCGAAAAACGTATCGCCGAACTGCGTCTCCGGACCGCCGTGAATGTCGAGCAGCGTGGGGTGCTTCGTTTCGCTAGCGCCGCCCGTCGCAGGCATGAACCAAGCCTGTACCGTGAAACCCGCGGGATCTTTCACGCTGAATTCCTGCGGCTGCGAAAGCTGCACCGACGCCAAATACGCGCCGTTCACGTTGGTAAGCTGCCGCGGCGTTCCGCCGGCGAGCCCGACGACATAGACGTCCGCGGGATGCTCGAAGTCGCTGTACAGGTAGGCGGCTTCCCGTCCGTCAGTCGTGATCGAGCACGACCACGCCTCCCCGTGCGCCGGCGTCACGTCGGAGAAGGAACCGCGCTCGAGGTCGAGCGTGCGGAGATTCGCGTAGCCGGCCCCATCGATGTTGAGCAGCGCGCGTTTGCCGTCGGGCAACGGCGCGCCGCAGAGGCCCCCGCCTTCCTTCATGTCGGCCAGGAGCGAATCTCCCCAGCCCGCCGCGTTGCGTTCGACGACGACCCGCCGGTCGGAACCATCGCGATTTGACGAGACCAACGCCGGCCGCTCCGCCGAATCCTTGACGTCGGCAGTAAACGTATAGACGCGGCTGCCGTCGGTGCTGAAAAAGAGCCCGCCGTTGGACGGCAGCGGCGAAGCGACCTTCGCCATCGTGCCCCCGGCGGCTGGAATCGTGTAAACGTCTCCTACGCCGCTGTCGACGCTCTCGTAGCGCAGCGAGTCGAAGAGAATCGTCTTGTCGTCGGGCGACCACGCGTCGAAGTTCTCGGAGTACGGGCCCGACGTGAGCGCGCGTGGATGCGAGCCGTCGGCGGCGACGATCCAGATGTGCTGATGGTCGCGATAGGTGTAACCCTGACCGTTGGTCTCGAAGAAGAGTTGGTCGATGATCTCGATGTCGCTCTTCTTCTGCGAAGCCTTCGGAGTGAATCCCGCGCGTGTGAAGTCGACGAACGCGTTGGGCGCGGGATCCGAGTCGGTAACCGTCAGCGCGATGCGATCGCCGGCGTGCGAAAAGACCGGCGAGGAGACGCCCTGCGCGACGTTCGTCAGACGCACGATCGCGCCGCTGCCCAGAGTGTAGCGATAGAGCTGCGGCTTGCCCTTATCCACGCTGCGAACGAACACGAACGACCGTCCGTCGGGATTCCAGGCAAAGTCGCCGTCGCCCAGCTTGCGGGTGACGTTGTGCGTGAGCTTCCCCCCGGCAACGTCGACCAGTTCGATCGTTCGATCGTAACTATTCTTCGGGCCGTTCATGCGCGACGCTACCACCAGCACATGCGCGCCGTCGGGCGAGAGCGCGGCACTGCTGAGAAACGTCATCTTGAAGAGGTCTTCGGGGGCAACGGATGCGGCCGAGGCCGCGAGGGGTGCGAGAACGAGGGCAAAGGTGAAGATTGCTGCGCGCATACCCCCCAATACGCGCCAACCGGCCCGGGGGTTTCTTGGGAAGAGCAGCGCTTTAGACCGTGGGCCCCCACCCGGGGAAAATCTGCGCCGGCGCCATCGCATCGGGAAGTCTGACGCGGGTCCGGGCTGTGGGGGGAAGGTCGGAGCTGACCGGACGGGTCCGCTGGTTCATGGTATGCCTCCGTGGAAAACTCTTAACGATTTAGTTGCATCCTAACCCAACCTGCGGTTCCTGTCAACTAATTCCTTAGGACATGCTGAATCAAGCACGTTTCTCCAGCGTTGGCTGCTTGCGTGAGCCGGGTCGAGCGAGCAGGCGATTCGAGATGGGCCGAGCACGCGTCCTTCGCGCGTTTGCGTGCGCCCGCGCAAACGAAATTCATATTGCTCTGCAGTTAAGAGATATTGTGCGTTGACGCGTTTATGCGTTAACGAACATTTCTTCGGTTTTCCGCACGTTAAATGCACAGGTTTGCTTTCCGAAACGTAAGAAGAGACAACCACGTTATTGATTTAGCGAGCAACTTTAAGAATATGTCCAACTCTTCATCCCACTCATATCGCGCAATGTTCGCTGCAACGACGCTCGGCTGTCTCGCAGCGGCCTTCGCCGGATGCTCGGTGACAAACTCCTCACCGGCATCCGGCAGCGTCGTCCCCTCGGCGACCCAACGCGCGCATTCGCAGAGCGGCTCGCAAAAGTACGACTTCACCACGTTGGACGATCCGCAAACGTCTACGTACACAAAAGTACTCGGAATGAATAACGAGGGCAAACTGGTCGGCTACTACGGCAGCAATCCGAGCATCGGTTTCTACGCGACTCCGCCGTACGGACCTAACAACTTCCACGAGGTCGTCTATCCGTCTTCGGCCGATACGATCGTCTCGGCCGTAAACGACAAGGCCTACGTCGCCGGCTATTACGTCGGCCAGAAAGGCGCGACGCTCGGCTTCACCTTTTGGCAGGGCCTCTATTTCAACTTCGCCGATCGTTTCGCCGAAGGGAGCCCGCCGGTTACCGAGCTGATCGGCCTCAACGACAGCGATGACGCCGTCGGCTTTTACGTTAACGCCAACGGCGTCGACGTGCCCGTCCAGATGAGCCTCGCTACCGGCCTCTTTCAGAAGATCAAGACGCCGGCCGGCGAGAGCGCCGTCGCGACCGCGATGAGCGGCCACGGCCATATCGTCGGCTACGCCAAAACGTCCTCAGGCAACGACGTCGCGTGGATTCTGATCGGGACCGTGCGCTCGGAGTTCTCCTATCCCGGTGCCGCCGCGACGCGAGCGTACGGCATCACGACGTACGACCACATCGTCGGCTCCTATACCGACGCGTCCGGAAACACGCACGGGTTTTTCGTGACGAACGCCCTAAACAAACGCGCGACGTGGCAGGCGATCGACGACCCGCTGGCCGCCGGCACGACGGTGATCACCAACATCAACATTCACGGTGACATCGTGGGCTACTACGTCGACAGCGCCGGCAATACGCACGGCTTCTTCGCGACGCCGAGCACCTAGGCGCTCGCAGTGACGGCGTCGACCTGATGGTCGACGTGCTCCCGCAGCGTATCCAGCGTCATCGAGCCATGGTCGATGAGCCAGCCGTGAAACTTGCGGATGTCGAACGCGCTGCCGAGCGTGGCGCGTGCGCGCTCGCGGAGCTGCAGCATCGTGCGCTCGCCGGTCTTATATGCGAGCGCCTGCGCCGGAATATCGGTCGAGTAGCGCAGGGATTCGGTTTCGATCTGCGTCTCGCTGAGGGTTAGGTTACGCCGCATGTACTCCATCGCCCCCTCGCGGCTCCAGTCGAAGTAGTTCATTCCCGTATCCACGACGAGACGCACCGAAACCATCATATCCTGCATGATGCGCCCAGCCCGGTCGTACGGCGTACGGTAGACGCCCATCTCGCCGCCCAGCTCGGCCGCGTACTCGCCCCAGCCTTCGATGAAACCCACCGAGCCGAAGTCGTAACGGCGCAGGTCGGTGAGGCTCTCGTTCTCTTGCTGCAGCGCGATCTGAAAATGGTGTCCGGGAACCAGCTCGTGACAGATCAGCGCGCCCGCGGTCAACGTCGAGGTGCGTTCCGGGCGCCACGCGTTGTAGAGGTAGCGGCCGCTCGGGCGCGCGGCGGTGGGCTGATCGTAGTAGCCGAAGGTCTGCGAAGCGGCCAGTTCCTCCGGCAGCGGCGCGACGCCGTACGGCGCCTTGGGAAAGCGCGCAAAAAAACTCGGCGCGGCCTCGGCCGCTACCGCTGCGTAGCCTTCGAGCAAGTCGCCGAACGCTTCGCGGGTCTCGGGGAAGAAGCGCGAATCGGTGGCGAGGAACGCGCGAAATTCGTCGAGGCTGCCGCTGAAGTTCGTCTCGCTTGCAATGGCCCCGAGCCGTTCGTTGAGCTCCGCCACCTCCCGAAGACCCCACTCGTGCAACGCGTCGGGCTCGATCGTGAGCGTCGTATTCTCGACGATCAAATGACGGTAAAAGTCGGCACCCCCGGGATATTGCGAGAGGCCGCCGCGCTGCGGCGCGCCTTCACGATACGGGCCGCCGAGGTAGTGCGCCAGCGACGCAAACGCCGGAACGATCTCGTCGGCAACGACGGCTAGCGCCGCCTCGCGCAGCGCGGTGCGCCGGCTCGGTGCGAGTGCCTCCAGCGCCGTCTCTCCAGGAATCAGCGAAGATTGGTCGCGCGCGTAGGCTTCGAACACCGCAGCGGCGGCATCGATCTCCACGTTGGGCAGCACGATCCCGCGCTGGTGCTGACCTCGCGCGATCGCTTCGAGGGCGCGCACGAAGGCGGCGTACTGGTGAAGCAGCGCTTCGTACCTGGCCGCGTCGCCCGCTTGCGCAAAGACGAACTGCTTGAACGCCGACTCGACGAAGGCGACGTTTGCGCCGCCGGCGTACGGCGTGATCTGCTGGCGCAGCCAGAAATGCCGCGCATAAGCGACGCCCTGCGAGGCCGCGTGCGCCAGAGCGCGATACGTGAGCCGGCGCTCCCAATCCAGGCATTCGGGATCGATTTTGCGCAAACGCTCGAGCACGCCGCGCCCGAAGGAGGCGTCGTCTTCAGCGTTCTCAACGGTGAGCGGACGAATCGTTTCGACGGGCAGCCCCAGCCGCTGACGCAGAAAGTAATCGTCGCGCACTTGGCGCTGCCAGTGCTCGCCGGCCAGCGCGTCGAGTGCGCTTGCGGGATCGCCGATTGCGCCGTTCATCAGGCCGCCTTTCGCGGCGCGCAAGGCAAGCCCCGTTCCCACGCGGAAGACCAAGACGCGTATATGGATCGCTTTAACCGCGCCGCGTTTCTCGCCGGATCTCTGGCCGCCGCGGGCGTCGCAGCCGCAACGCGCGCCGGCGCAGCGGCTCCCGCCGAGACGTCGACGGTTCCTCCCGAGCAGCTGCTGGGCCGGCTCATGGCCGGCAACCGCCGTTTTCTCGACAACGACTTTCCGCCGCTCAACAGGATGGCTGAGAAGCGCGAGGTGCTGCTCGAAACTCAGCACCCCTACGCCGCGATCCTCTCCTGTTCCGACTCGCGGGTCGTTCCCAACTTCGTCTTCGTCCAGGGTATGGGCGACCTGTTTATCGCTCGCGTCGCGGGCAATTATCCCGACGACCTCGTGATCGGTTCGCTGGAATATGCCGTCGAACACCTCGGGACGCGGTTGATCGTCGTCCTCGGGCACCAGAACTGTGGTGCCGTCAAGGCCGTCTATTCGGCCATCGCGAACAACGCGCCGCTGCCCGCGCACCTTTCGACGATCGAGCAGCTGATCGCGCCCGGCATCGCCGCTACCGTGCACGCAAACGGCACGCCCGACGAGGCGATCATCGCGAACGTGCGCGCGGCGGTCGCACGGCTGAAAGCTGCCCCGCCCGTGATCTCCAAAGGGGTCCAATCCGACGGAGTGCTCGTGGTCGGAGCGCTCTACCACCTCGCCAGCGGAGAGGTCACGCTGGTCCATTAGCCGGCTGCTTTGGCCGCTTCCTAACGAAGGATACGCCGGCGCTCGACCTGGGTAGAAAACGACCATGAGAGCGACATGGAAACCCCATGAAAAGCACGGGCGCTTGACGATGCGCAGCGACCTTCCCTCGAGCGTTTACGCGTTTCCCAAACAGCGCAAAGAGCCGATGACCGACGCGCGTCACGTTCGCAATGCGGCGGCCCGATTCGATCAGGTCACCGATGCGACCCAAGCCGAGCGCGAGCTGGCCTTCGCCAACATCAAAAAGGCCGCGCGTTACTATGACGTCGAGCTGAGCGAAAGCTCGGCGCAGGATTTCGGCGTCCATCCCCAGGCCAATCGGCGGGCGACCGCAGCAAAATCCGCTACGGCGCGCAAGCGCTCCGGCAGCGCGCGCAAAGCCGCGAAGAAAGCGGTCGCGACCAAGAAGCGGACGGGGACCCTACGCAAGGCCGCCAAGAAGGCGGCGCGCACGCGCAAGAAGCGAGCGTAGCCCTACCTCGGTTAGGGCGCGGGCGTTTTTATGCCGGAGGCGACGCCGGGGCCATTCCTCCCGCAGCCGGAGCCTGGCCCTTGGCCTGCTTCTTCTTCTTGTTTTGGCATCCCTGAGGCTGCTGCTTGCACTTGTTGCTGCTCTTTTTCGGCTTCGGCTTGGGAGCGGCCGAGGCTGCGGGCTGCGGCGGCGCGTTCTGCGCGAACGTTACGCTTGTGGTTAGAAACGCTGCGGCCATCGCGACGAGCAGCATGCGCGCGAGATAAGCCATACGATAACCTCCTGGTAAGGGTGCGAGCGATGCTCGACCCCTTGCCGTTCTAGCCGAGAGCCTTGGCCACCCCGGCCCGCACGTCGTCGGGCGTCATGACCGGCGTCAACTCGCACTTCGCGCCCAACTCCATAAAGAACGGTTCGCAGGCCGACGGGATGTCGCTGGGATCCGCTAAGTCAAAAAAGATGTAGCCGCCGCGATCGCCGCCGACGGCCGCGAAGTACGCCGCCTCGGGTTTGAGGCGTTCGATCGCCTTCTGCATGACCTCCATCAAGCGGCCATCCTTGATCGCGGCGTTCGACGGTTCGACCGCCATTTGAACCTTCAGCATCATGCGCATGAGCCGTATCTCCTAAAGCAAGCGAATGGGAGGCCGCCTTTTCCGGGCCAGTTTGCGCGACTCCTGGAGGGTCATGTCACACGGTGTGCGCGCCGCGCGTTGCTCGGGGCGCAATGCTGCTTGCCGCCCTCGCCTACGGCATCGCTGCGATTACGCCGGGACCGCCGGGCGACGCGTTCTACCGGCCGCCCCAGCCGCTTCCCGTTC
Source organism: Candidatus Cybelea sp. (assembly GCA_035939175.1). Lineage (GTDB taxonomy): Bacteria > Vulcanimicrobiota > Vulcanimicrobiia > Vulcanimicrobiales > Vulcanimicrobiaceae > Cybelea. The sequence goes on from DASZGC010000039.1 coordinate 18,982, forward strand.
TTGAAGACGGCGCGCTTATCTGGGCACGTCCGCTACGCGGCGGCGCGGCACTGCCGTCGGCGGCCGTCAACGAGCTGGTGCTCTACGAGACGACTTCCTCGTCGAACGCGCCGATTGCCGTCTCGGGAACGGTCGCCATTCCACCGGGGACGCCGCCGCCGCAGGGGTGGCCGCTGATCGCCTGGGCGCACGGAACCGTCGGAAACGCGCCGCAGTGCGCGCCCTCACGCTCGAGCGCCCCGAATGTCGAGCAGCGGATGCTCGATGGTTTCGTGCGCCTCGGCTATGCCGTCGCGCAGACCGACTACGAAGGTAACGGAACGCCGGGCATCCATCCGTATTTCGTCGCCGCTGCGTCCGCGCGCGACGTGACCGGTATCGCGCTCGCCGCGCGCCACGTCGATCCACAGATCGGCCGCAACTGGGTCGCGATGGGGCACTCCGAAGGCGGGGCCGCGGCGCTGGCAACGGCCGCGCTTGGCCAACGGCTTGCGCCACGGTTGCAGCTCGCCGGCGCCGTCGCGTACGCGCCCCTGGCATTTGCGCAAGGCGTCCTCCAGCACGAAACGCTCAGCGACGAGCCCAATGCCGGGCTCACGATCGTCGCGCTGATGATCGAAGGCTTCGCGACGGTCGACCCGCGCATCGTTCCCTCAGAAATGCTCGAACCAGAGGCGGCGGCCGCACTGCCCGAGCTGCAGAAGGATTGCCTTGACGAAGTTGGACGGGACTCCGCCTGGAGCCGATTCCCACCGAGAACGATCTTTGCACCGCAAGCGGAGGGCGCGGTCGAAGCGCTCTACGGCGACCTGCTCGCCAATGATCCCGAAAATTTTTCGATCGCCGTTCCCACGCTGCTCGTCCAAGGCTCCGCAGATGCGGCGATTGACCCGCGCAGCACGCTGACCGTCGCGCAGCGGCTGGGACGCGGCGGAACGCCCGTAACGGTGAAAACGTACGCGGGTGCGACGCACGGTTCCGTGCTGGCCGAGTCGGCGAGCGACGTCGCCGCATGGATCGCGAGGCGACTCGCCGGAACGTAGGGCCGCGGTGTAGTAAAGGCCTGCCATGGACTTCGCGGATTCGATCTTCAGCAACGGCGACATCATCACGATGACCGACTCCCAACCCGCCGCCGAGGCGCTTGCGATCAAGGACGGGCGCATTCTCGCCGTTGGCAGCGCCGCCGACGTCAGCGTCCACGCCGGTCCGGCGACGAAACGGATCGACCTCGGCGGAAAGACGCTGCTCCCCGGATTTCTCGACGGACACAGCCATTTCATCAACGCGATCCGCATGGCGAGCTGGGCAAACTTATCCGCGCCCCCGGTCGGCAAGGTGCGCAGCATCGCGGATTTGATCGCGACGCTCCAGGCGACCAAAGAGGAACAGCAATTAAAGCCGGGGCAGTGGCTGATCGGTTACGGCTACGACGGCACGACGCTCGCCGACGGACGCGAGCTGACCCGCGCCGATCTCGATCCGCATTTTCCCGAGAACCCAGTCGTTGCGATGCACGTCTCGCTACACGGCGCCGTGCTCAACACCCCCGCCTTCGAGGCGGCGCACATCGGCGTCAACGCGCCCGCGCCCGAGGGCGGCATGACGGCGCGAATCCCCGGTACCGAAGAAGCAGCAGGCCTGCTGATGGAGCACTCGTTTCTGCCGGTGTACATGAACATGCCCGCCCCCAGCGAGCAGGAGCAGCTCGACGCGTTCGAGACCGCGCAGAAAACGTACGCCGGCAACGGTTACACCACGGCGCAAGACGCGCCAATGGAACCGGCGACGCGCCCGCTTTACCATAAAGCGGCGGACCAGGGCCGCTTCTTCATCGACTTCGTTGGTTTCTTGAACTGGCTCGAATTCCCCGAGGTGCTCGCCAAGCACAGCGAGCCGGTGAACGAGGGATACTCCAATCGCTTTCGCGTGGGCGGCGTAAAGATCGTGGCCGACGGCTCGCCTCAAGGCAAGACGGCCTATTGGACGCAGCCGCTGCTCACGCCAGGTCCCGGCGGCGAAAAGGATTGGCGCGGTGAGCCCAACGTTAGCCAAGAGGATCTCAACGCTCTGATCAAGCTCGCCTACGACAACGGCATCAAGGTATGGACGCACTGCAACGGCGACGCGGCGATCGACATGATGCTCGAGGCGCACGCGGCGGCCGGCGCCCCGGCGAATACGCGGACCACGATCATCCATTCACAGTTCGTGCGTCCCGAGCAGCTCGACAAGTACGTCGAATACGGATTCCTCGCGTCGTTCTTCACCAATCACGCCTACTTCTGGGGCGACGTCCACGTCGAGAATCTCGGAAAGGAGCGCGCCTACTTCTTGAGCCCCACGCGCTCGGCGAAAAACCGCGGCATCCCGTTCTCCAACCACAGCGACTTCGCGGTAACGCCGCTCAATCCGATGTTCATCCTGTGGACGTCGGTGAGCCGCACCTCGCGCTCCGGCCAAATCATCGGCGCCGGCGAGCGCCTCTCGCCGCACGAGGGATTGCGCGCGCTCACCATCGATGCCGCGTATCAGTACGGCGAAGAGCGCGAAAAGGGTACGCTCGAGCCGGGCAAACTCGCCGACCTGGTCGTGCTCGATCGCAATCCGACGAAGGTGCCCGTCGACGAAATCAAAGAGATCGAGATCGTCGAGACGTTCAAGGAGGGCGCGTCGGTCTTTCGCGCCGCCGGATGAACGGCAACGCGTTTCTCCTTCCGCCGCTCTTCGATCTCTCGGCGACGTTCGTCTGGGCGATCAGCGGCGCGCTGCTCGGCGCGCGGCGCGGGTACGCGGTCCTCGGCATCCTAACGATCGCGCTCGTCTCGGCGACCGGCGGCGGCCTCCTGCGAGACGGCATCTTCATCCAAGACGGCCCGCCCGTCTTGATGCGCGACCCCACGTATCTGTGGCTCGTCGCCGCGGGATTTGTGGTCGTGCTCGTCTTCGGGCGCTGGATCTCGCGATCGCGGCGGGCGACGCAGGCCGTGGTGCTCTTCGACGCCGCGGGCCTGGGCGCGTACGCCGCGGTCGGCATGAATCGCGCGCTGGCCGCCGGCATCAGCCTTCCGGGCGTCGTCGTCGTCGGCATGGTCAACGCGGTCGGCGGCGGCATCCTGCGCGACGTGCTGATCAACTCCGAGCCGGATATGTTCATGCCCGGAACGCTCGCGCAGACGCTGGCGCTGGGGGGCTGCCTGCTCTTCGTGGCCTTGATCTACGGTCTGCATCTCTCGCAGTTTTCCGCGGCGTGGATCATGATCGTCGTCGTCTTCGTCGCGCGGCTTATCGCGATACGCTATCGCATCGAATCCAAACCACTCGGCGAGTTTCGCGAATACTGGGATACCGATACGAAAAAGACGCCCTAGCCCGGCTACGCGCTCCCAGTCTGCGTTGCGCGGGGTAGGCCGTTCCAGAACCCCTCAACGGCGTCGAGCATCGCCTCTCCCGCGGTCAAAAAGCGCTGCTGATCGAAGCTCGGCTTGGCGAAGGCCTCGCGTAGCTCGTCGGAGGTGTGCGCGGCGTGATTCTCCTCGAGCGCGTCGTGCCAAGTCCAGAATCCGAGCGGAAGATCGGGAATTCGGCTGCCTTTGATCGCGCGCAGGCCCGCGATCAGCTGCTTCCAGAACCCGGCGGCCGCCCAGTGTTCGATCGCGTAGGAGGCGCCGGCCGCGGTCGACTCGTCTTCAGCGCTGTACCACGACGTCAGCGCGTCGCAAAAGGCGAGCGTCGAGGGGCGCCCGAAGCGCCGCTTGCCGATCTCGTGCCACTGCAGCCCGAGGCACTGCGCGAAGTGAGCCAGCCACTCGAAGTGTCCGGCCGAAAAGCGAAACGTGCCGCCCTCGACGCTGCCCGACGGAGCAAAGAGCACGCCCAGCTCGTTGAGCAGGATCTCTTTGCCCGCGCGATAGCTCTGGAGGTCCGGCGAGTTGATGCACTTTCGCAGCTGCGCCTCGATGAAGAGGTGGCTGAATACCGAGAACTGGATCGTAAAGTCGCGAAGCTCGTCGAGCGAGGCTTCGCCGCGCGCGAACCAGGCCGTATAGGCGTTGCCGGAAACGACGGGATGCCGGCCGATCGCACGCGCGACCGCCTCCTCGAACTCGAGCAGCCCCGATGTGGTGGTGACGACGGTTGTCATATCAACTCTCCAAAAAAAAGAGCCGCCTCGCGTCGGCGAGGCGGCTTTGCATTTTTACGAACTCGTTCGTTAAAGCAATGACGTACCTTGCCGGCTTCGATCGAAGCAGCCGTAATAGTAGTAATAATACGCCGAGGTCGTAACGAACATTATTGCGGCAGACTCTACCATAGCGCCGTAGAAAATTCAAGCCGTAAGGCATGCGCGGGCCCAGCTGCACTGTCGGGCGGAGAAAGCTTGCTCGCCGCGGAAGCGACCGCACATGCGCAAAGCCTCAACCGTTGCCCTTCTGTGCGTGCTCGCGGCGTGCTCCGGCTCTGGGGCCGGGCATTCGGCATACGGCTCGGGCGACCCAAATCTGGCAGCCGCCAATCCGGGGGGCGGCCCAATCGATCCGTTTCTCACCGACGGCAACGCGGTGCTGCGCGCCCTCGATGCAATCGCCGCGCGCTCGGGACGCCCGCTGCGCGTCACCTCGCTGAGAGCCGACGGCATGAACGGGCTACTGGTCGACGTGCAGGAGCCGCAGCACCGCATCAACGTCGATCACTACGCGATCGCGCCCGACGGTACGATGACCGGCCCAACTCCGGTAAAGTTGATGTCGATGGGCGGAGGTCCGATCACTACCGCCTCGGTCGACCAGCGCGCCTTCGATCCCAAGACGTTCGACTTTGCGCGCTTGACCGCAACGGTGCGTGAGGCCATCAAGAAGTCGGGTTACCCCGACGCGCGCGTGAGCGAATGGGACCTGGGCGGCATCGGCCCCGACGATCGAAAGTATATCTTTCTCACGTCGGCCCGCGCGCGCCCCGTCGCGATCGTCAACAACCAACTCGCGATCGTCGACATGCGCTTCTAGCCCCTGTGACCCTGGAAGAGCTCTAGTCGTCGGGTGGTTGTAGGGTTGCCGATTGGCGTAGGAAGTATTGCGCGGAGAATTTTGCGCGGATGGGTTTGAAGGCGTGCTTCGGCGAGCCGAAATCGAAGCAATCCGAGAGGTCGTCGGCGCGTTCGTCGGTCGTGCCGAGCGTTGGGAGGCCGAACGTCTCTTCGGTGAACTTTAGGATGCTCCCGAACTCGTGCGGCACGTGCGACACGTAGCCTTGGCGCGCGTACGGCGAGATGACGATGAGCGGTACGCGAAAGCCCAGTTCGTATGAATTCATGATCTGCGGCGCGACGTGATCGTAGAAGCCGCCCCAGTCGTCCCACACGACGAAGATCGCGGTGGAATCCCAGTACTGGCTCGCGCCGATCGCGTTGACGACCGAGGCGACCCACGACGGGCCGCTGCCGTCGTTCTGGCCCGGATGATCCGAAGATTTGGTCGTCGGCGTGACCCAAACGATGCTGGCTAAATCTCCGTAAGAGATGTCCGACAGCACCTGTTTCGGCGGGACGATGACGTTCTGCTCGTACCCGCTATTGTAGATTGGCCGCACCGCATCGGGACCGTGCCAGAGGCCGCCGTCGTAGTAGCCCTGATAATAGCGCCACGTAACGTACGACTCGTCGGCCTCCTGCATCAACGAGATCCGGTTGAAGCAGGGATAGACTGAGCGGTTCTCGTTCCCTCGGGCGTCGATCACCGGCACCGTCGATCCCGACGGCGAGTTGCAGCCGCCGGTAAACGCACCCTTGGGCGTGGTCGGGTTCTCCGAGGCGCGCAGCGTCGATGCATAATTGATCGTCGAGGTGCCGCTTACCAAGTACTGATGCGCCGGAAAACTGGGCCCCTGATTGGTCTGAAACATCTCGTCGGCAAACGTGTACTCTTGGGCCATGTCCCAGTACGGCTGCACCTGGCTCTCCGGAACGTAGGCGTAGGCGCGCACGTTCTGGGGCGGACACCCTTTGGGCGGCGCGTTGTTCTGGCACTGCGAGTGGACCAGGTCGAAGCCGTTCATGTTGCCGTTGTCGTACTCGGTCATAAACGACGGATGCTGATGGGACACGTCGTAGGGAGCCGTGAGCGAGACTTGCTGCAGCTGCACGGTCTGACCTTGAGAGTTCAAACCGCTCTGCGCGGTGCTCGCCCCCGGAAAGCCGTTGAACAGATTATCGACGCTTCGATTCTCCTGCACGATGATCACCACGTGCGTGATCGGGGACTTCGTGACGAGATGCTGCGCGGCCAGCGACCCGCCGACGTGCGCGGGCGGTTCGCCGCCAAATCCACCGGCGCATCCCGCGACGGCGGTCAGCGCCAGAAGCGCGGCTCCATTCTTCATTTATCCGAGGGGACGTATTGGGCGCTGAGGTTGTCTTGGTTGATGTTGATGTTGATCGTCGTGCTCCACTTTTTCGTCTGCAAATTTCCGAGGTCGACCCAGCCCCAAGCGTCGCCGAGCGCCATCAACGTCTCCGCGCGGTTGACCCCGCCGTCGATCGGCGAACCAAAGCCTGCGTAGTTCTCGTTGGTCGGGCCGATATATGTCGGCGTCTCGCTGGGAACGAACGGCAACGCGTAGCGCGCGACCTTGCGCGAGTTCGGCTCAACGACGTTGAGAACCGTCCCGGCGTTGCTGACGTAGACCCCCTGGAGGTAAGCGTTGCCCAACGGGATTATGTTGGTGATGGTCGGGGAAGAACTGGTCGGGTTGCTGATCTCGTCGAGAAGGTAGCCGCAGGTGCTGGAGTACGTGCAGCCGTAGCCGTCGAGGTAGAGATTGCCCGACTTGTCGGTATCGGCGTAGAACGTTTGCTGGAAGTTGCTGTCGATGATGCCCGTCGCGGTCGAGTTCGGCGCATTTGCGTTCCACCAGCTCGCGGCGTACTCGTCGTACGAGCATCCGCTCGACGAATTACAGACCTCCGAGAGGACGTTGGCGGCAAAGACGTGCCCCGACTCGTCGGTCGCGACGTCGTTGGGAAATCCGTAGAACTTGCAGCCGCTGCCGCAGCTAGCGTAGTCGAAATAGGTATCCGATGGCTTATTCGGCTTGTTGTGAGCGTACTCTTGAATGGCGCCGCCCTCGGCATACGCATTGTTGAAACACGACGTCCAGAGGTTCTCGAGATGGTCGACCTTCAATCCATAATTGTAGTAGCAGCCGTTGTTGACGGTGTTGATGACGGTGGCGGTCTCTCGACCGGTGGAGATCTGACCGAAGATGTAGCCGAAGTAGCCGCCGCTCACCCACATGCCGACGGCGAGGTTTGGATTGACGCGCAGGTCGAGTCTCCGGTGAGCCTCGACGTCGCGCAAAATGTGCTCCAAAACGCGATGGTGCAGCGCGCTGGGAAGTTTGCCGGCGAGCTGGAGCTCCAGCATGCGCTTGGGGCTCATGTAGCCGCGAGGCACGAGCGGAGCCGGGCCGTCGCGCGCCGCGCCCGATCCAAACGTCGCGAGCGCCGGCGCGGAGCCACCGCCCGACGCTCCGCCGCATGCCGTCAGTGCGGCCATCAAAAACCACGTGACGCCGATAGGCAACGGCGACGAGCGCATCGTGTTCCCCTTCCCCGGCATTGCATGCCGTTCGCTGCGGAGTTCGAGCAAAGCGCTGCCTACCCCTAGACTGGTGGCAAGCTAGCCATCTGGGTCGCTAGCTGGCCAGGCGCTCCGCCTTCCGCCAAGCGGCGCGGTCGAGCGCGCCGGCGATGTCCGCGAGAAGATCGGCCTCGTCTTCGATGCCGACCGAAAGGCGCAGCAGGTCGTCGTGCACGTCGAGTTCGGCGCGCTGTTGCGGCGTGAGCGAGGCGTGCGTCATCTTTGCGGGGCTGCAGATCAGCGATTCGACGCCGCCGAGCGAGACCGCGAGTGCGAAGATCTCGGTCGACGTTGCGATTGCGCGCGCGCGCTCGACGCCGCCTCGCGGCCGGAACGACACGATTCCCCCGAAGCCCTTCATCTGCCGTTTGGCGAGCTCGTGCTGCGGGTGCGAGCGCAAGCCGGGATAGTAAACCTCCGCCACGTCATCGCGCGCGGCGAGAAACTCGGCAACGGCCTGTGCGTTCGCGCAGTGCGCCTTCATCCGCAGGGCGAGCGTCTTTGCGCCGCGCAGCGTCAGGTAGGCATCCCACGGGCCCGGTATTGCGCCGACGCAGTTCTGGTGGTAGGCGATCTGCTCGGCTAATTCGCGGTGGTTCGTGATCGCGGCGCCGCCGACGACGTCGCTGTGGCCGCCGATGTACTTCGTGGTGGAGTGGACGACCACGTCGGCGCCTTGGGCAAGCGGCTGCTGGAGAAACGGCGAGGCAAACGTGTTGTCGGCGACGATGACCGTACCAGCCGGCCTCAGTCGCGCCAGCGCGGCGATATCGCTGACGCGCAGGAGGGGATTGCTGGGGGTTTCGAGCCAGAGCATCCGCGTATTCGGCCGCGCTGCGGCCCACGTTTGATGCGGATCGCTCGTATCGACGAAGGTCACGTCGATTCCGTAACGCGAGAGCACGGTCGTGAAGAGGCGGTGCGTTCCGCCGTAGAGGTCGCGCGTCGCGATTAGGTGATCGCCGCTGGAAAGTAGCGAAACGGCGCCGGCGACCGCCGCCATGCCCGAGGCGAAGGCCGACGCATACCGTGCGCCCTCCAAGGACGCGAGCTGCCGTTCGACCGCGCTCCTCGTGGGATTAACGGTGCGCGAGTAATCGTATCCCTTGGTCACGCCGATCTCCGGCAGCGTGAACGTCGCCGTTTGATAGACCGGAACGACCGTAGCTCCGGTCGCCGCACAAGGATCCTGGCCGCTCCAGATGGCGCGCGTAGCAAACCCGTAGCCGGAGTCGGAGTGTTCGAAGTCGTTATGCATGAGGTGCTCCTAGAGAGTCGCCGCAACGGGCGGGGCAATCAGCGGTTTTAGCAGCGCGCTCAGCGCGCGCGTCTCGGCCAAGAACGCGTCGTGACCGTGGTGCGATCGCAGTTCGAGATACCGCGCGTCGTAGCCGAGCCTCGCAAAGCGCTCGCCGGCCGCACGGACGTCCTGCGGACGGAAGAGCCAGTCGGAGGTGATCCCGACGAACGTCAGCGCGGGCCCCGACGCGGCGCCAGCCCCGAGCGCAGCCGCGTCTCGCACGTCGAACGAATCCATCGCGTGGGTGAGCGCCGCGTAACTCCCCGCGCTCATGCGCCGCTCGAAAAGGCCGGCCTGATGCTCGAGGTAGCCCTCGACGTCGAAGCACGGCTTGCCGTTGCGATCGAGCTTGCGCTCGTGGCGCCGCGCCAGCAGCTCGTCGCTCTTGTATGAAAGCATCGCAATCTTGCGCGCCAGCCGGATTCCCGAGACGGGATCGAGCGCCAGCGCATCGCGCTGCAGCGAGTTCAGAGCGATACCCATCGCGCTGTGATGGTCGTGCGCGCCGACGACTATCGCGCGGCCCACGCGGCCCGGTGCCGCCAGCGCCCATTGCAGCGCGCGCATGCCGCCTAGCGAGCCGCCCACCACGACCTCGGCGCGAGGAACGCCCAGCTCGCGCAGCGCGCGCATCTCGGCCCGCACGATGTCCGCAACGCTTACGCGCGGAAACGCTCCCGCACCCGGGCCCGTCGAGCCGTAACAGCTGCCCAGGGCATTGATGCCGATCGCGCACCACCCGCGCGCGTCAAAGAGTGCATCCTTGCCGACGATGCCCGGCCACCACTCTGCCACTTCGCTCGAGCCGGTCAGCGCGTGTTCGACGAGCACGACGTTCGAGCCGTCGGCCGCGGGCCGTCCGTAGAGCGTTACACGCTGTTCGACGACCGGGAGCGTCTCGCCGCAGTCGAGCGTCAACGCGCCGATCTTCACCGTCTCCTGCGCGATCACGCGTTCACCAAATCCTGCAGCGGGAGGCTCGTCGGAGCATCTTCCCAGATCGCGTATCCGGGGAGTTCGAGCGTGTGCGCGAGGCGCCGGAAGAACGGATCGACGCGAACGGCCGCCTCGAGCGGGTTGGAGCGGACGCGCAGATCGAATCCCCGTCCCTGCCCCAGCGCGCGCAACACGCTGACGACGTCGCCGAGCACCGCCGAACTCGTTGCGACGCCGCCGGCACCCGCGCCGCGCAACACCAGCGTTCCGGCGGCGCGCGCCTCGAGCCGCACGACGTTGTCGGCGTCGGCGGTGCGCGCGAACTCGTGATCTTCCGAGACGAGCACCGGGGCCACGTCGGCAAAGACGCCCGCGGGAGAACGCAGCGCCGCCGCGACCAGCCGGATACGATACCCGAGCATGCGGGCGCGCGCAACGTCGCGCTGCGTTACACCGGAGATGCCCCGGCGCGCGACGCGCGGCGAGATCACCGAGAGCCCGAAGGCCTGCTGTGCGACGATGGCGATTTTGTGCGCTGCATCGACGCCCTCGACGTCGTTGGTCGGATCGCTCTCGGCGTAGCCCAGCCGTTGGGCGCGCGCGAGCGCGTCGGCGTATCCGGCGCCGGACTCCATCGCGGAGAGAATCGAGGTGCACGTGCCGTTCATCACGCCGGCCACCGAAAGAATCTCGTCTCCCGCGAGCGCCTCGTCGAGCGTGCGCACGATCGGGATCGCGCCGGCCACCGCCGCTTCGAAGCGCAACGCGCAGCGCCGCGAAGCCGCGAGCGCCTGCAGCCGAGGCCCCTGTTCGCCGATCAGGTCTTTATTGGCGGTGACGACGTGGCGCCCACGCTCGAGCGCGCGTTCGACGAGTTCCGCCGCTTCGTTCGTCCCGCCGATGACCTCGATCACGAGGTCGACCTGCGGATCGTCCACGACAGAGCGCGCGTCGCGCGTAAAAAGGCGCCGCTCGATCGCGCTCGAGCGCTGCTTGAGTGGATCGGCAATCGCAATCGCCCGGAGTTCGAAACGAACTCCGCTGCGACGTTCGATCACTTCGCGTTCGCGATGCAGCCGATCGGCGACGTTGGAGCCGACCGTTCCGCACCCGAGTAAGCCGACCCCGACGGTCGTTTTCATGTTTTCCCGGCCTCCTGTTGCGATGGGA
>DASZGC010000040.1:0-20926 GCA_035939175.1 Candidatus Cybelea sp.
GGCTCGCAAGCAGCTGGCGTTCGGCGACGGCGAAACAACGGCGCGGCGCGCGCTTCGTCAACGGCTTCGAATTCGTCCGCCGCTTTCGCACCGCCAAGGACGAGCAGGGCCAAGCGATGCGCGACGCTAACGGAGCACTACAGTTCCGCACGGTCGACGCGGTTTTCGCGCGCGTGCGACGCGATGACCGGCACCACGTGCGCTACGACATGGCCCGCGCCAAGGTGCTCGACCTCGCGACGCTGACGCACACGCTGACGGATCGAGTCTACTCCCTCGAACGCGCGTGCGAGGCATTCGGCGTGCCGTTCGACCGACCGGGCTACCACGACGGCACGATTAGCGAACCGAATGTCCGCGGCTGCCTTTACGACGTGGCCAAGACGAGCGAACTGCTCTACGCGGCCGGCCGCGAGTACGACCGGCATCCGGTCGACCTCACACCGTGGCGCGCGCAGTCGGGTGCGAGTCTCGCGAAAGCATACCTGCGCGCGTTCGGCGTCGCTCCGCGCTCGATCGTGCAGCCGGACTTCTCTAAGGAGCACCAAGGCATTGCGGCCACGACGTACTTCGGTGGACGGGTCGAATGCCGCATCCTCGGGCACGCACCGTGCGTCTACATCGACGCCGTGAGCATGTATCCGACCATCTTCACTTTGCTCAATCTCTGGTTCGACCAAGTGATCCCGAAGCGGCTCGAACCGGAGGAGATGGATCCGTCAGAGATTCAGGCGCTGCTGGACGAGATCCACGGCGATCCGCGCCGGCTCCTCGATCCACGGTACTGGCGGCAGCTGGCCTTCTTTGCACTCGTCGAGCCAAACAGCGCGCATCTACCGGCACGTCCCACAATTCCGTCGCCGCTGCTTTCCCGCAGCAAACTGGTTGCGCTCGAAGCACAGCGGATCTTCGACGAGCAAACGGCCGCGCAAGCCCCGTTCTGGGCGGCGCTCGACGAGTGCGGCGGCAAGATCGTGCCTGACATGGTTTACGATCCAAAGGGGAAGCGTTGGCGGCCGGCCGGCGAGTTTGCGGACATTCCGCGCGGCTTGCTAAAGGCGAATCGTCGACGCGCCCCGAGCGGTCGCGTTAACGGGAATACCGACCGCATAGCGCAAGCCGTGCGCAGCCTTATCGGCGACGCCGACCTGACGTCCAGCGGCGTGCTGGAGTTTTTTGCCACGCACGTGCGGCCGTCGATCGAAGCGGCGCGCCGCGAGGCGGCCGCCGAAATTGCCAAGCCCGAGGTCGACCCGGCCGCGCATCGCCTCGTGAGCATCGGCCCACTAACCTCGAAGGCGCCGTTATGGTTCGCCGGCCCAGACCTCGCCGGCGCGGCGATTGCGGGCGGTGGGCGACCCCGCATCCTGCGCGCGTGGCGCCTCAAACCCGAAGGCGTACAAGCAACGCTGCAATCCGTACCGTTCCGCGGCGACGAAGACGATCGGATCGACCCGCGCACGACGAACCCTTGGCGGCGGCTCGTCGAACTGCGCAAGCGTGAAAGCGGCGACGCGCGCGACGACGAGCTGCGCTCGGACGGCTATAAAGTCATGTCCAATAGCGGCGCCTATGGCGTATGCGTTGAGACCTCGCCCGAGGACATCGACCCGAGCGCGGAGCGATCGCTGACGCGCGTGCACGTGCGCGGTCTGGAAGAGTTCATCGCGAAAGTCGACCGCCCGGAGTTCCATAGTCCGCTCTGCTCATTTCCGATCGCGGCGCTGGTGACGGCCGGCGCGCGATTGCTGCTGGCAGTCGCGGAACGCCTCGTGCGCGATGCCGGCGGTGAGGTTACCTATTGCGATACCGATTCGCTCGTGATCGTTGCCACCGAGCACGGTGGCTCCGTGCCGTGCGAGTATGGCCCGTACGTTATGGCGGACGGCCGGCGCGCCGTGCGCGCGTTATCGTGGGCGCAGGTCAACTCGATCGTCGACGACCTCACGAGGTTGAAGGTCTACAGGGGCGCGGCGGTAAGCGGCTCGTCGTTCAAGTTGGAGCCGCAAAATTTTGACGAAACCGGAAGGCAGCGGCAGCTTTGGTTCTTAGGTACGCGCGAGAAGTCGTACGCGCTCTACGCCTACGACGCGACCGGCATGCCCGTAGTCGAAAAGCACAGCGCGCACACGATCGGTCAGTACAGTTCGCCGTACGGCCGCGACCCGCAGCGGCGCTGGATCCGCGAGGCGTGGGAGTACACGATCCGCAAGGACCTCGGTCCACCGGTCGACGATCCGCCGTGGTTTGATCTACCGGCGATCTCGCAGCTCACGCTCACGACCGCCAACATTATGCGCAGCTACGTCGAGACAAGCGGACCCTTCGATTTCGTGAGCGTCGCGCAACTCGCATATCCGAGGCTACTGCGCTGCTGCGAGGCGCCGCGGCCATCGTGCGTGCGACTATTCAACCTCGCAAAATGGGCGGAGCATCCCTGGCGCTGTTTGAGCTGCGGCGCGGTCATCGATCCGTACCTCGCAGATACCGATGAGCCGATCTTCAAGACCTACCGACGCGTCGTCGCGAGCCTCGCGGGTTCATTCGAACTCAAACGCTTGATGGCAGACGGCTCGGAACCGGTACAAGGGAACGCGCGAGGTCTGACGATTCCACGGCCCGTCAACGTCGAGACGATCGAGCACATGGGCAAAGAGGTCATCGTCGATCCCACAGACACGAGCGAAGACCTCACGGCCGAGCTGCTCAACGCGACGGATCCCGTCGTCTATCGCAATGCGAGCAAGAGCTATGACGGGCTACGCGCGCGCATCCGCGCAGCTGGCGTTTCGACTGTTGCGCGCGTCGCGAAGGTCAGCCGGTCCACCGTGCAAGCCTTCGTGAATCAAGGTACGGTGCCGCAGGCAGCAACGATCGCGAAGCTGGAAGCCGCGCTAGAGCAACTGCAAAGCCCTTAGATTACTCTGGTCGAAGGGCTGAGCAGCAGAAAACTAAAAACTAAGCGCATGCGGAGCCTTTTCATGGCTTTTCGAGCGCGGGGCATGGTTGTCGCGCTCGCGGCATCCATAGCCGCCGGTGGTTCGGGCAAGCCTCACAGCATAATCCCGGCTGCCCCGGCTCGCTTTGCATACGACCAGATTGAAATATCGCTGTACTATTTACCCGGCGAAAAGACGATCGACTCACCTCCCGGGTCATTCGAGCGTGACTACCGGTGGGCTGACACCCAGACCGGAGACAACGATCACAAGTACGCAACCCTGCACCGCGTCGCGTATTTTGATGGGTGGACGCGCGTGGAAACGGCTCAGTCGATCCAATTGGCTAACCGTCAGCGCAGGATTGTGATCATTGCCGACAAGGCAACCGCGACCTTTCGCCGATACACCGGGTCGCAGGCCGAGGCGATGCTCGCGCTTGGCCGCCGCTCGCAGTACGGCACGGTGGCCGCTTTCTCGCTCAACGTAGCGCCCGGCTCAGCCATCTATGCGGTCCAGGATCGCTACTCGCCTCTTCCAGCGGTACGGTTGAGCGGCGTTACAGCTATGGGTCAGCGGACGGTTGAGTCCACCATGGCCAAGGACGCGAAAGGATCGTGCGCCGCCGGGCGACTTTCGCTTGTCGGCTATCACTCGATTTCGGTTATAACCGAGTATCGGGCGCCCTTCGCCGAACCTAACAACTCACCGTTCCACTTACAGAAGACCGATCACCAAATTGTCGATATGTGTCACGTCCGCGTCGTTCGCGCGGAAAAGCCAACCGCTGCGCGCGACTTTGAGACCCGTTTCCTCCTCTACAAGCGCGAGGAAGAGCGTACGGTCTTACACGATAGAGCGACAGTTCGGGACGTATACATAACGGAGCGCGGACACCTGCGAACCCTGGCCGAGAACGACCGCGGCATTGTCGACCTACCATCAAGATATACCGATGAATGTTTGAGCCGTCCGGTTCCCTCTGACTGCGAGCCGCGCGCCACTTACGCAAGGCTGAACTCGACGATCGTTTTTACCCACAAGGGCGGCGCCCTTGAGCGAATCCTACAGTCTCGCGACGGCTCGATCTGGTTTTCCGAGAATGGCGCTGACCGCTTAGGTCAGATCGGCAAAGGACACTTCGCGCATGAGGTTATTCTTCCACCCGGCACGATGCCTGGCGACTTGGCGGAAACGCCGGATGGTACGATTTGGTTTACCGAATGCGGTTTTGCAGTAGTCGGAGGCCGCCATTCGGGCATCGCCACCTATGCGCAAAACGGAACGATCTCGGAGCCGGTGGCCTTTAAGAAGGGAGAGTTCGTCGGCGGCATCGCGGCGGCTGACGATGGGAACGTGTGGTTTTCATATGGCCAGGAGAATGGCACCGTTAGTGAAATCGCGGGAACCGTCGCCAAAAAGAGCTTTCCGCTGGCCGCCGGAAGCCAGCCCACGGAGCTTCGGATCGGACCTGATGGAAATATCTGGGTTGCGGAGTTCGGCATTGGAAGCATTGTGCGCTTGACGCCCCTGGGTCAGACTACGCAGATCCCCCTCAACGCGAAAGGCGACGGACCATTTGGCCTCGGGTTTGGCCAAAATGGATTGTGGTTTTCGTCCTCCTACGACGTAGGCTATCTTGATTCGAATAATCAGCCTCATGTGTTCACCGTGCCGCGAAGCGATAGCGGCGCGGACGAAATCATTTCGCTTCCCAACGGGGACGCAGCATTCAGCGAAAGCAGCGGGCGCATCGGCATCGTCTCGCCGCGGGGTCGTTTCGTGGAGTTTACGGTGCCGGGGACGCCCGACGGATTACTGTTGGATAAGAGCGGCAATCTGTGGTACACAGACGGAGATAACCTTCGCATAATCCCGGATTTCCTGAGAGCCACGCAAAGCGCTGCCACGCGGCAGTAAGAAGCGCCAATCCCCGCGTCCGCGGCGGCGCCATCTTGAAGGCTATGCGCCGAGGCCAGTCAAAACCCTAGGTCCTTCTGAGGAGCTTGATCCTACTATGACGCTTGCCTCGGTAATGACGAACGGTTGGGTGGTTGGGACCGCTACGGGAATCGTTAGCGGTCTAATCGTGACGGGCATCTCGCGATTCTTGCTTTCAAACAGAGATGACCGAATACTACAGCAGCGGGTTGAACAGGCAAACCAGGAAATCATCTACGCAGTAAGGCCGAGCCTATCGCAAGGCACAATTCCATCGCGAGACATCATCGATGCGCTTATCCGCTCGTTCGCACGAAAGTATCACATATCCCCGAAACTTCTTGCTACGGTTCAAGACGTTTGCGACGATCTCACGCGCGAAATCATGGACACCGACTTCATCGAGAGCGAGCGGAAGGCCAAGCTCTGTGGTGCTCTGCTTGAGCTCGGCGCACCTGATCACTCTCAAGAATTGGAAAGCAGCATAATCGAAAGCGACGCTGCAAGGTCCCGCCGGAGTCTTCTGACTCTAACTAGCGCGTACATGGGCCTCGTTACGGGGCTGATGACCACGGTACTGGCAGTTTTTTGGATTCGACCGGGCTCCGAATCGCTGTCAGACAGGCATTTCGTGAGCTTATTTCTTCCCTTGATTGTTTCGCTAGTTGCGATACTTCTCGCTGTCGCGGGCATGATGGTAACGCGGGAGATAATGAGACGATCGCGGCGACCGTCATTGCAAAACACGGCCCGCCCTGAGCATATGCCGGCGGCGCGAACAGAGCGAGGAGGGTGAGAGACCATCTGGATAACTAGGGGCTTCGCTTTGCCACTCCAAGGTGATGAGCACCGCTGCACCCTGAACGATTATATGCATAGCGACGGAGCGCGGGAAAACCTTGCCAACTATAGCGTTTTCAACGCCTGCCGATTTTTGCAGCCGACCGTGCAAAGTTTGCACACGCGCGGCGTCGGGTCGCGATAGCGAAAAAGCCCTTATTTTACAGGCTTTTTCGCACGTCGCGCGGATCGGCGGGATGTCGCGAGGGTGCCCGGAATTGACCCCTTAACCCTATGCCCGTGATGCTGCGTTACCGTGGCATTTCTTGTACTTCTTGCGCCCGAACACTCGACACGCAAAGCCTGAGCGGGGTGGCCTTGCGAATGTTTACGAACGCCGACATGTTTCGCGCGGTGTGTCCGAGAAATGAGTCGCGAGAGTTGGCGATGGTGCGTGACGGGGTTGTGCATTGCAGAACGGGTCCGTCGCACGCGCGCGTGTTGGGCGCTGGTACGTGGCAGTGGGAAGATGGCGCTCGAGCTGCGTACACGATCAAGTTCCCGAACACCACGGCCTTACAATTGCACGTTAACTGCAGCCGCCGCTAAAGCTAGCCTCCCTAGTCGCTTTCGTCTGGTAGATCGGGTTCTTTGTGGTTGAGGAAGTATGACTTATCGTAATTCGAGGGGATCGGCGTAAAGGTAATTGGCGTCTGCGAGTAGTCGAGTGAGTCGATGATGCTGGTGGCGTTACGGTCGCCCCTGCCTAGATAGCCGAGGTCCCAATTCTCTTCGATGTACTTGAGAATGCCGGCGAACTGGTAGTTGGTCGGCGAAATGTATCCCGCCTTCGCGTACGGCGAGACGATCATCGCCGGCACGCGGAAGCCGAAGCCGCCGTAGGGGCGCTGCGGCGGGTCGACGTTATCGTAAAAACCGCCCCAATCGTCCCAGACGATCACGATCGCGGTCGATTTCCAATACGAGCTCTCTCCGATCGCGTTGACGACGCTTGCAACCCACGCCGGCCCGTGGTCGATCGCACCTCCCGGGTGGTCCGAGTTCTGCGGGGTGGGGACAACCCACGACACGGCAGGCAACTTCCCCGCCGAGATGTCTTTGAAGACGTTCGTTTCCGGTGACGAAATGTTCGTCTTCCATTCTGGGCCGTACCGCACCGGGTAGATCGCGTCGAAGCCGTTGAGCAACCGGCCGTTGACGTTGCAGCACGCTCCCGGCGCGTAATACTTCCACGAGATGCCCTTTGCGTCGAGCAGATCGCGGATGGTCGGATACTTTGACGCGAAATCGTTGCTGCACGGGAACGGTCCCTTCGCATCGCGCACGACGTCGTTCTTAACGATCAGCGACGTGCGCGTATCGGTAGGCGCATCGCATCCCCAGTAGCACTTGAACCCGGAACACGTCGGCAGGTCGACCAGCGCTTCGGTGGGGATGACGACGGTCCCGGCGGCAATCAGATCTTGATGTCCGGTAAAGCCGCCGCTGCCCTGCGTCGTGAACATATGCTCCGCAAGCACGTAATGCTTCGCGATGTACCAGTATGGCTTGATCTGCGACGGATCGACGTACTGATAGGGAGTGAAGCATGCGTTCCTGTGCGCTCGATGGTACGGAATCTTGTCGAAGCCGTCCATCTTGCCGCCGTCTCGGCCGGTCCGGTAGGCCTCGTAGTAATGATCGAGGTCGTGGAGCGCGACGAGCGGCCTCGCTCTCAGGCGGATTGTTTGTTCCTTGTCGATGTGACACGCCGTGTCGGGCTCCGCCTGTGCGGTCGTCGTTCCGTCCGCGCCGGGAAAGGTCGCAAAGAAGTTATTAAAAGTACGGTTCTCTTGAACGATTACCACGACGTGGGCGATCGGACTGCTCGTTCTCGACGCCGACGCAAGGCCTGGCGACGCGGGCGACGCGTGCAGCAGAGCGCCTCCGCAACCCGCAAGCAATGCGCAGAGCAATAGGCCGACGCGCTTCTTCCACAGGGGAGAAGGTTTAGCGTACCCCATGTCGTGGCTTTCGCCGGGCGCACGACAGAGTCTTATCCCTCGGGAAAACTGAAAAGAGCCGGCGAGGCGGCTCTTTTCGATCTTGCGAAGTTACCGCGCTACGGGTGATGAGACGCGGGACGCATCGAATATACACGCGCATTTCGAGGTGTACAACAAGCCCGCTAGCCAAGGAGGTCAAGTGGACAAATCCGGAACCATTAGCATTTCTCCGGATGATAGCGGGGAAATCGGCCCAGATGCCATTCCTTCAGTCAAGGAACTCTATCAACAAAGCCTGCAGGGGCAGGCACCACCGCAATAGGGAATAAAAGGCGGGCCGTTTTTAACATTGTGAGTTACTACTCAGGGGCGGGAATCCGCTCGTAGTCGAACAAAGCAGCGGAAAAGGAGGGTTTCATACGTCCCAAGGATATTACAGGATCGCTACGGCGACTGTAAACGTTCAGCGCGTCACGCAGAATACCAAGCATTACCGGGACGGTAAGCTCCTACCGCCCCCTAGCAGCGTAGAGATAGTGCAGTTGGTGCCTTCCGCCCCAGGCTACTACCTTCTATACCTCGATTGCGATGGCAAAGAGATGACCGACACCTGGCACGAGTCGGTGGAAAGAGCGATGGACCAGGCAACATATGAGTTCGGCCTGATCCCCGAAGATTGGGTAAAGGACCACGATCCGCTGAAAAATACATAGAATCTTGTAACGCGGGGAGCCACACCTCAATCATCCCGATATTGCATCTCGTGCGCGATCGACTTTGCGCCCCCTCGAGTAGACCGGCCAGCTTCCAGTACTCGAGATCCCCAACGTGGTAGAAAGTCAACCCGTCGCCGCCTTCTTCCGTTCTGACCTGCGTGACGAGGATCGCCGTGCGGGTAACTGATGGCTTGCCCGAAAGGTTACACGCAGTGTTCACTGTCCGTACGGCATCGAGAGCCCGGTAATCGTCTGGAGGGGACGGCTGACGTACGTCGGCCACACCCACGCGTCGACGTCACCGGTGCTCTAATCCGACACGGAGAGCAGCGGCACTGCGGGTGGCGGCTGCGTCATTT
The DNA here is from genome assembly GCA_035939175.1 of Candidatus Cybelea sp. Lineage (GTDB taxonomy): Bacteria > Vulcanimicrobiota > Vulcanimicrobiia > Vulcanimicrobiales > Vulcanimicrobiaceae > Cybelea. The sequence goes on from DASZGC010000040.1 coordinate 8,742, forward strand.
TAAAGCTTCGACGGTCGGGGTGCCGGGGTTGCTGCACGTACCTCGGCATTCGTGTAGGCCATGAGACGTTGCACCGAGAGCTGCGTCAAACCGCTCTCGTGCCCGGCAGGCGCCGCCATCGGCCCGAATCCCGACGACGGACTCCAATTCTTTGGTCAAAAATGCCCGCAGAAGGCTCGGTCAATAGTACGACGCAGCCCTCGGTTGGTAACCCCTCAATTGCTTAACCTTTCTTAGTCCGTCTCATCGCCGCGCAGGCGAGCGAATCTTACCGGCCGGCGGGTAGAGCGAACGCCGTGAGATTAGCGCTCTCGTCCGAACAGTAGACCCATCCGTTGACGACGATCGGACTCGACCAGTGCACGTTGCCGATCGTCTTGGGGTGCCGCGCGCTATCCCACAGCACGTTGCCGTTGAGCGCATTGAGCGCGAAGAGCGCGCCGTCGTAAGCGATGAACACCATGCCGTTGGCAAGGACCGCCGTCGTGCCTTCTTTGCCCGTCTGCCCCGGACTCGCGTTCCAAACGCGGACCAGCCGGCTCGAACCGGAGTCCGTCTCCAGCCGATAGGCCTGAACGACATCGGGGAATCCCAGAAAGATCCACGCCTGCCCCGAGTTACTCGTCCAAACGGCGGGCGTCGCAAAGAGCGCTCCCGGCAGCTTTATCAATTGCAACTCGTTGCCGACGCCGGGCAGCGCAGCGCGGTTGACGAGTTTTAAGATCCGATCTTTTCCGCCCTGTACCAGCATCCACGGCGTGGTGCTCGACTTTTCTTCCGGAAGCATCGCCGGCGACGTGCTGCCGAGATCGCCGTCGCCGTGCTGAAGTTCGGTGTAATCGGTCGGCGTGTAACTGCCGTAGAGGTCCGACAGGTCCGCACTGAGCGATATCACCGAATCGCCGTAGTTGTGACCGCGTCGGTTTGCATTGAAGTCGCCGTTTCCGGTCGCGGCGTAGATGCGCCCGTTCATCGCCGGCGCCGGATCGACGACCGCGCCGCCCCGCGACCAGATTCCCGAACGCTGTTGGATGCAAGCCGTCCCGTCGAGCAATCCGCGCTTGTCGCTGCAGAGCGAGTTGAAGACCGTTTTCTTCCCGCTGCTCAGATCGATCGCGACGACGTGCCCGTCGTACGGCGCGCGATCGCCGTCGTAACCGGAAATCGTCGCATAGAGATAGCCGTTGGCGACGTTGAGCGCCGACTCGTTCGCCTCGGTTTCGGGGATCAGCGTGATCGTTGCCGGAAAGCCTTGTGCGTGAATCTCCCGGCCCGTCGACGGGTCGAGCCTGTGGACGCGGCCGTCGATCCCCGGCGCGTAGATCGCGCTTCCGGAGGCGTCGGCCGCCGGGGCCGAATGCGTGTAGTTCGGGCCGCTGGTCCTGAATCGCCAAACGACGGTTCCCGTCGTCGCCTCGATTCCCAACGTTTCGCCGTTGCGCAGCGTTTCAAAAAGCATCGGGCGATACGTGCGTCCGACGCGAACGGAATGCAGGTAGATCGGCGCGGTATCGGCGACGTCGCCGAGCCGTGTCTGCCAGCGTTCGCGAAGGTTGTGGACGTTGGCGGCGGTCAGCGTCCTCTCGGCTGGGTTGAAACTGCTGCGCGCGGGATCGAATCCCCATACCGGCCAGTCGACGCCGCCCGCGGGAAACGCGTAAACACCCAGCAAGACCGCGCTCGCGGCGAGCGCGATCCCGTGGAGCGTCGTTTTCCCCGTCAATGCACCACGATGCCCGAAGGATCGTAGATCCCGGCATGCACGGTTGGATCGGTGCGCTTACCCTCTGATGAATACGTCCGCAGGATGCTCGAAGTGGCCGTACTACTCGGAACGTAGAGGTCGCCCCGCGCGTTGACCGCCAAGCCGCCGATGGCGCCCGCCCGCGTGTCGATGCGCTCGAGCGGGCCCTCTCCGCTGCTGCTGTAGCTCGTCACGTATCCCGCGATCGTGCCGTCGGGTCCACGGTTCGTTGCGCTGGCAACGTAGATCGTACCGTCGGCGGCGACCGCGAGCGCGACCGGGTCGTGCACGTCGCGCGTGATCGTCGGCGTCGTCGGACTACCGTTCGGGTCGTACGTCGTTACCGAGAACTTCCCGTTTGGACCCTTACCGTTGGCGACGTAGATCTTGCCGTTGGCGTCGATGGCGATGCCGTCAGAATCGGGCCCGGTGTTGAAGGTGGGGGTCGTCTGCGTTCCGTTCGGCTCGTAGGTCTTCACGATCCCCGAAGAGCCGTCGTGAGCGCTGCTCAAAACGTAGATCTTCCCATTCGAATCGACGGCAATGCCCGACGGAGCGGTGAAGCCCTGCTCCGTCACCGTGATCGTCGGCTTCGTCGGCTGACCCTGCGGCGTAAAACTCGTCACCGTCGCGCTCGTTCCCGAACCCAACAGACTATCGAAGTTGAGCGCGTAGATCTTCCCCTGAGGGCTCACCGCCAGCCCGAAAAGGTAATCGCCCGAGCCGCTCCCGGTTTTGATCAGCGGCGTGGTCTGCGTGCCGTTGCCAAGGTACGCCGAGATCGTATTGTCGCCGATATTGGCGACGTAGATCTTCACCAGGCGCTTCGTGGCGGACGCCTGCGATACTGGTGGCGGCGCTCCGGCGGACCCCGCCGAACCGCACGCGCCGAGCACGATGGCCGCGCCGAGCAGCGATAGGCTAGCCTTCAACTTCATAACGCGGCCCTCCCAGTAGTGGCAGCTGAGCTACTGCAACCATTCTACTACGATCGTGGCCTCGCTGCCATGCAATCGCCTCTTCGCCTCCTAGTCGAATGTCTCCGGCGGCGCAGCTAGCGCGCGGACGGATCTTACCGCGTTGACGTCCGGAATAGCGCGCAAGGACATCTCCTGATCCGGCCCCGCGGCGGGCAGCTCGATCGCATAAGACTGACCCTTGAGAAGCCGGCCGACGATGCTCTCGCCATCTTCGAAGCATACTTCGACGACCTGGCCGAGATATTTCCCGAGTTCTTCGCTCGCCATGCGTGCTGCTTTTGCGCCGCGTCGACGCAGGCCTCCGCCGATGCGCCAAAACCGTGCGTGCTCGTCTTCGAAACCGGCGATGAGCTGGCCGCGGGGTTGCTGGCGTTCGCAAAAGAGCAGCATTTAACCGCCGCAACTTTCAGCGGTGACGCTCGACGAGCAGTTCACGCGCACGTCGTCATCGGGCGCAGCGACGGCAGCGCGCACGGCGGCCGCCTCATGGAAGCGCGCATTCGCCCGACCTGCGAAGTATTTCTCGCGCAAAGCCCCGCGACGCTTCAGAGAGTCATCGACCCCGAATCGGGCCTGGCGTTGATCCACCCGTCGTCCCTCGACTGCGCTCGGGATGACAAGTGGGAGCCGCGGCGAAACCCTGACCATGAGACGAATAGTTGGCATCGTGGCGGCTGTTTCGCTCGTGGGATGCGGCGGCGCTGCGCAAGCGATCGGCGGATCCCAAGCCATCCCGAACGTCGCGCGAGCGCACGCAAGCACTAGCAGCGGCAAAGATCTGCTCTACGTGATCGATAGCTTTAAGAACGCGGTCGATATCTACACCTATCCGGGGGAAACCTACATCGTCACGCTGACCGGCTTCCGCGTGCCGGCCGGACTCTGCGTCGATGGCGCCGGCGACGTCTTCGTCACCGATGCCAAGGCCTACGACATCGTCGAGTACGCGCACGGTGGCACGACGCCGATCGCCACGCTGGCCGATCCCGACAGCTCGCCGGGCGGCTGCGCGGTCGATCCTAAGACCGGCGATCTCGCCGTGGCTAACGAAGAAAACTGGGACTACCATTACAATTGGGGCAACCTCGCGATCTACAAGCATGCCCGCGGTAAGCCGAAACTCCTAACGGACTATCCGAATATCGACTTCTACCAGTCGTGCGCCTATGACGACGCTGGCAACCTCTACATCGTCGGTACCACGCCGTACGTCGACAACCTCGCAGAAATTCGCGCCGGAAAAAGTCACTTCATCAACCTCGCGCTCAACGCGTTCTTCTTCAGTTGGGGCGGCGTGCAGTGGGACGGTCAGTACCTCGCGCTCCAACGCTACGACCGCGACCACAACGTGATTTATCGCCTCGCGATCTCCGGCAAGAACGCCACGATCGTCGACAAGGTCGACACCCGAGGCGCAAAATTCATTAACGGCTTCTTCATCGACGGCGACACCGTCATCGTGCCCAACGGCGAACGGCGCGACAACCGCATCGGAACGTGGAGCTACCCCCACGGCGGCCAGCCGAGGACCCAGGTGAAAGTTGACGGCACCTGGCTCGGCTCGCCGGTCGTCAGCCAAGGATAGCCGCTGCCTCCGATAAGCATCGCCGGCGTCTGGACCGCATCGCAGCCGGCGCAGGTTTCCCGGCGATAGGTCCCGCAAACGCTCGCGGTTACCGAGCATTACTTTTTGGCCGTCACCAAAAGCGGTGACGGCACGCTGCAAGCCTTCCTCCGCAACCCCGAAGGGAACGGCGGACGCACGATGGGCACGCGCGCCGTCATCGTCTCAAAGACCGGGCTTGTTCGGTTGCCAGGGGATCCCGACGTCCCGGAAACTATGGCCAATATCCCGTCTGGCGCACGTTTCTGCCCGCCGTGGTGAGCGCCGTCGTTCGCTCGTGTGGGTAACTAGGAGGCGCACGACTAGCCGAATGAATCAACGCAGTCAGCCTTTGAGAATGCGCGCAATCCGAAGAAAAGGCGCATCCATTTTTAACGAGGAACGGTTCTTTTCGACGGGACGGGAAGAGGGCGTGACGCTACGGCGTCGCGCCCTTGGACTTTAAAAGCTGCCCGAGCGTCGAGACGAGCCGCTGACGGTTGGTCGCCTGCGCCCACAGCGGCGTAATCGTCGGAATCTCGCTCTCCGTCTCGCCCGCGATCATCGCACTATGCGCCCCGAACGGTATCGTGGTGTAGCCCGCGACGCTGCGGAAGAGCAGCTCCGCCCAGAACGCGTTGGCCCAACCGAACTCTGGCCGCGTGTACTGTTGTGGATCGTTGGGGTTGACCGATTCGTGCATCAGCCCGTTGAGGGTATCGCTCTGATCGAGCATCTTGATCGCGTTGACGATATCGGCGCGCGAGGTCGTCGAGAGGGCCGCGCCGATGATGCCCAGCGGCCACACCCACCCCTTTGGCGTATGCGGGCTGCCCAATCCCGTCGCGTACTTTCCCGTGTAATAGTACGGATCGTCAAAGCTCAGCGTAAAGCGGCGCGTATTGAGGTAGACGGGGTCGTCGGTCGAGCACCAGCCGATGAACGGCATCGCGGTGAGGTTGGGAATGTTGGCGTCGTCCATCATGTTATTGTGGCCGTACCCATCGGTTTCGTAGACGTATAGCCAACCGCCGTGGCGCGGGTCGTAGGTGCGTCCGTAGCGCTCGATGCCCGCCTGCACCTGCGCGCCCAGCGCGGTCGCATCGGCGGCGAGCTTGTCGTCTTTGAAGGCGTCGCGGGCGAACTTCGCCACCAAGTGCATCGCCACCACCGCGATGGCGTTCTGCGGGACGTTGTAGCGGTACGTCACCGGATCGTCCGACGGGCGAAACGCGCTCCAGATCATTCCGGTATCGGGGTTGTAGGCGTCGTGCGTAGGAACGGCGTCGGGCCACCGGTAGTGGCTGCACGTCGCGTGGTGCTGCTCGCATTGCAGCGTAGCCACCGCTTTGAGCAACGCCTCGTGCAACGTCGGCGTGAATATCGTGCGATCGCGCGTGTATCCGTAGTATACGAACACGAGAATAACCGGCCAGGCGAGCGAGTCGATCTCCCACTTATCCTCCCACACGTGATAATCGGCGCTGAATGCCTCGGCGTAGGGATCGGTGAGGATGTTCTTGGCGTCGCGCTGGATCACGCCGAAGAACGTGGGGCGCAACGCCGGAAAGCTGCCGACGAAACGAATGTACGGGACCGTCTGCGCGGCGGAGTCGCGCAGCCACATCGCGGGAATGTCGCCGGTCTGCACGTACGTCGTGCCGTCGCTCTCGGGAAAAAAGTTGGCGAAGAATTGCTGGAAGAGCGTCGCGGTCTGCACGGGCCGGATCTGCGTCTCAATGGGAATCGCAAGCGTTACGGGCGCGGCGGCGGGCGCCGGAAGCGCTGCTAGGCAGGCAACGCCAAGCACGAATGCGGTCTTTATGTGGATCGCCTTCATCAAGCAACCAGGCTTCGCCGCGCGTCACGCGGAACCCCCAAAGGTGACCGCCGCCGCCGTCTCCATCGGCATCTTCTTCTGGCTCACCGGATTAGCGGTGGGCACCGCGCTCTACTTTCTTCCCACGATCATCGCACTAATGCTGCATCGCTCCAACGCGGGCGTCGTCGCGCTCGTCAACTTCTTGCTGGGTTGGTCGTTCGTTGGCTGGATCGTCGCGCTGGTGATGGCGCTCACCAGCGACTCTCGCCCGATGCAAGTCGTGCAGGTGCAGCAGTACGGCTATCCGCCGCCGCAGTGGGCGCCGCAGCAATCGGCGCCGCCGCCGGGACACGACCTGATGAAGCGCCCCGGCGACCCCCCGGCGTATTAGACAACGCACACGCTGCACGCGGCGCAGCCGGCGCGAGGTGCCGCGCTCCTAGAGGCCCGAAGTGCGCAGGATCTTTCCGGTCTGTACCACTTCGAACGCGCTGCCCGGGATGTTCTTGAGCTGGTCGAGGTCGTTGTTGTTCCAGCAGGAGGCTTGCTTCCCGCCCTGACCCTGGAAGTACCAGTTCGAACCGTTGTCGGCCACGAACATGCCGTACTTCTTCATTGCGACGGCGACCACGAGCGCTTGACCGTGCAGGCCCGAGATGTCGTAGGAGGCCTTCATGCGCAGGCGTAGCCCCATCGGCGGAAGCGTTGGCTTGCGGCTATCGCTGGCGTAATGCGTCGCGGGATGAATGTAGCCTTGCTGCGTCTCCCCGAACGTGACGCGCATCGCGTGATCGATCTCGCCGGCCTTCACCTCGTCGCACTTGATCAGCGCGGGCATGATCGGCAGCCCCGCGGCGTCGGCTGAGGTCCAACCGTTGGGGCGCAGCTTGTCACTATTGAGGTGAAAGAGCGCGCCCGAGCCCGCCTTCCAACTTTTGCCGCCGTCAACGGGGTACGCGTCCCACATCTCGTAGAGTTTGCACGTGCCTTGCTGCAGCACGAGCACGTGACGATCGCCGCTGGCGTGCTTGCCGCCCTCGATCTCGGCGTTGGGCGGGATCGGATACGGCCCCGGATCGCTCTGCGACGCGTAGTTGAACGTGACGGGCACTTTCTTCTGCGACTTCGGCACGATGTTGAACGGAATGCCGTAATGCGGATCGTGACCGAAATCGGGGTGCAGGTTTCCTGGCAGCGCCGCAATGTACTGCGCGGAGAGTTTGTCGAGCGGATAGTTCGAGATGTCGGTGTTCCACCAGTTGTTTGCGGGAAAGATCTGGCACCCGCCAACCACCGGCACGTCGGCCCGCTTCACCGGCGAACTGCTCTGCGGAAAGACGATTCCTTGCGAGACCGTGGGCACGTTCGTGCCCTCGCAAGAAGCGAGGAAGAGTCCACAAATTCCAACCGCCAACATCCGTCGCATACAGGAAACCTCCTACCCTAAGTTGTCGGCTTCTCCCCCCGTCACCCTGAGCGCAGTCGAAGGGCGCAGCGCAGCCAAAGAAAGAATGGGGCACCATGCTTCTCGCGCTCATCGCTGCTTGCGCCGTTAACGTTTTTCAACGCTTCGGCGCGTACGAGCCGGCGCCGCGTCTGCACGGTCCGGGGTTGGTCCTCGACGGCGCGGGTGCCTCGGGCTCGCCGGACGCAACGCTCGCGTGGATGCACCGCCGCTTGCTTGGCGAAACGCCCGCCCGCGGTGGCAACGTCGTCGTGCTGCGCGCCTCGTACACGAACATCGACGACAAGCACTTCTATCGCGCCGGTAACTTCGCATCGGTGCAGACGATCCTCATTCCCCCATGCGCGTCGCGCAGCCAAGTGAGCGGGGTCGCGCCCATCGTCTACCGCGCCGACGCCGTCTATTTTGCCGGCGGCGATCAGGCGAACTACGTGCGTTGGAAGAACAGCGCGTTGATCGCGGCGGTGAAGCACGTCTACGAGCGCGGCGGCGTCGTGGGCGGCGGCAGTGCCGGGCTGGCGATCCAAGGCGCGGTCGTCTACGATTCGGTCTCCGCCGACGGCATCGACGTGGAAACCACGACCGCCGACGCCACCAAGAATCCGCTCGAACGCCGCATCTCCTTCACCACCAACATGTTCGCGTGGCCGGCGTTGCGCGACACGATCACCGACACGCACGTGGCCGCGCGCGACCGGCTCGGCCGGACCGTCGCCTTTCTCGCCCGCATCCTGCACGACGACGTGCTGCCCAACGTCAAGGAGGTCTACGGGCTCGGCGTCGACGAGGGGAGCGCCGTCGTCGTCGATCCCGACGGCATGGCGACGCTGCTCAACGGTCCGAAAGGCCGCGGCGCGTGGCTGATTCGCGCGAGCACCCCGCCGCAGCTGACGCGCGGCGCGCCGTTGAACTACACCGTCGACGCGGCACACCTCTCGCGAAATGGCGAGCACTTCGACCTGTTACACAAGAGGGTGCCGGTGCCGTGGCTCTCGCTCACCGTCGACGGCTCGCGCGATCCCGTCTACAGCCGCGACCCCTACGCGCCATGAACGCGGCCGAACGCTACGAGATGCTCGAACGCCAGCTGCGCGAGCTGCTCGAGGGCGAGAGCGACTTCATCGCCAACGCCGGTAACTTCGCGGCCCTGATCCGCTACGAGCTGCCCGATGTCAACTGGGCCGGCTTCTACCTCGCCGACGAGTCCGAGAACCTGGTGCTCGGACCGTTCAGCGGTCGCCCGGCATGCACGCGCATCGCCGCGGGCCGCGGCATCTGCGGCGCGGCGGCGCAGAAACGCGCGACGCTGGTCGTCGACGACGTTGAGGCCTTCGCCGATCACATCGCTTGCGACGTGGCCTCGCGCTCCGAGATCGTTCTCCCAATCCTCAAAGATGGCGTACTCTTCGGCGTCTTCGACGTCGACAGCCCGAGCGCGTCGCGCTTCGCCGAGGAAGACCGCGTCGGCATCGAACGCCTCGTCAGCCTCTTCCTCGAGCTAAACCACTTGCGCTAACGGCGCTACTCCGCACGGCCTTTAAGCCCTCTTAAGTCAATGAGTGTCGCGGCCACTCGGTGTTGTCTGATTCGTCACCTGCCTCCACGCCACGGATCTCGGCATGCTCGTTCGCGATAAGCTGATTCGGCGGAGGTTCGACGTACCAGCTGACAGATTTTCCAGAGCCTAGTTCGATGCTTTGCGCACGATTGCGACGAGAGCAGCCCTTGCCTCCCTCGCCCAGCGCGCTCGAGCGCTTCCGTAAGGGTGAGGCCTCTCATCCGTCGGCGCGCACGTGCCTTCTGACACGCTGGACCGCCGCGCTAGGCGCGCGCTGCGCAGGTAGCTTCGCAAGTCGCCGCCTAACCCGAGAGACGGCGCGCTCGCGTGTCCTAAATGCGTAGGACTTAAGGCCCAACTCGATTGGCCCCATTGTCATAAAGACCTAGAAACGTGAGGGACGGGACGACGATGATTCAGAACGTCCCAGCCTCGGAGGTTTTACGATGCGTTTTGCACCGCTAGCGTTCTGCGCTTCTCTTACGATTGCTTTCGTCGCATGCTCTCAACCAACAACGACGGGGCTTACACCGCCCGGCGCGCAGATTGCGCCGCTCTCGGTTGGCTCTCGCCAATCGCAACGCGTGGGCCTTTGGGCGACAGAAGCGAGTGGGGGCTACCTCTTGGGCTTAAGCTCGACCGGGAAGACTCTGGTGACTTCGATCGATACAAAGCCCGACTGTGACGAGGGCCCGAACACGGTTAAGATCGATTCGTCACAAAACATCTGGGTCAACTGCTACCTCATGACCGGATCCGCCGGCGGCGGCGGCCTCCTCGAATATAGCCCTACCGGAACGTTGGAGAATCGTTACCCCACGAATTCGCAGACCGAATGCCCCAGCAGCGACTCCTGCTACTTCTCATCCTGGGATGGAGCGTGGGATGCGAAGGGGCACGTCTTTGCCGAGCTTGCGGACGGCGTAGACGAGACGACGAAACAAAACCTAACCCCGGGCTTCTTCTGGTTCGATGCCAAGGATCCGTCGGAAAGCCCGACGTTCATCCCCGCAGGGACTGGTTACTGTGACCCTATCTGCACGATTTACTACATGGACGTCGACGCTCGAGGTAATATTTGGTTCGATTTTGTCGGAGAAGGGAAGGATGGCGAAGGCGCGGGCCTCGGCGAAGTAAAGAGCCCGACTACCAAACCATCGGTGACCGTGGTGTTACGCGCGGGTACCTACACCGAACCAGGCGGCGTCTACATCAACGACCGCGAACAGACACTCAATGTCGTCGAGCGATACCATCGAATGCTCTACCGATATCATCTACCGCTGAGAGCCGGCGCCAAGCCCTTCGAAACACTAGGCCCGACGGGCGTAAATTTGGCTGGGGACGGGGAGCCGAATCAAGGGGGCTTCAACAAGGGCGGTACCAAGATCGCGCTGGGAGACGACATTGGTTGGATCGACATCGGTACCATTAAGACGAACTCTTGGAAACTCGTACCCAACGTGAACTTCGTCGGCGGCGTATTAGGCGCGGCCTTCACCCCTTCGGATAAAACCGCTTCGCCCTAACCTCTACCCATCATAAGCCCCGGAAGCGGCGAGGAGGCTCGATGACGCCGAACCTGAGGTGGGTTTTCTTACTAGCGGCAAGCACGCTGTTTGCCTCGAGCGCGGCGAGCGCGCAAGCGCAGACTATGCCGTCGTGCACGTCAGCTATCCGAGTGCGGTTCGACAAATACGGAATGACGCAGATTCCGACCGGCTCGATCATCTGGTTTACCGGCGTGCTCAAGGGAGTCCATACCGCCGACGGCCGCGCAATAACCTCGCCGGTTCGTATCGACGTGCATCAATCACGCATCACCTTCGGCATTTGGCCGCACACTATCACCATGCCGGACAGTACCGTCGTGCTCGATCCGGCGATACGCGTTCCCCGCCGGTTGTGGATGAGCCCCCAGAAACTGAACGTCGCGTATTCGCCGTCTGCGGTTTCCAAGGAGGCTCTCTTCGATGCGCTGCCGTACGAGGCGCCGCAGCCGTTCATTCCGCATTCCAGCGGTCCCGCGACATGGACCGCAACGTTCGCTGCCTCGCGCCCGGGGATCACCATTGATTGGGCTTGGAGCGCCGCGGTCTATTCGCAGTTCGGCGCGGTTGGGACGTTCCAGCTCAAGCCGCTTTCCGGGCCGATCGAGCAGGTGGATCCGCAGGCTGGTCCGCCGGAACTATACCAAAACGCCGACCCCGCCGGGACTGCGGAAGCCTACAAGCAGTTCGTCATCGCCGGCGCGATGGGCAGTGGAGCGCCGCAATACACCGGAAAACGCAGCGACACTGCGTCGGTTACGGCATGCCCGACGGCCGGTTCACCGGATCGAGCGGAGCTGCCCGCCCCGACCCCGCAACACGTCGGGGAATTCCGCCAGTTCGTTGCACCCTCGGTGCGCCGTTCTGTCATCATACTACTGCCCGCCAATGGCCAGCCGTTTGCCTCGCCCGTCGCGCAGCGCGTCACCTTAGCCGATGGCAGCAGCGCTGCGGCGGTACGCCGCTGCTTTGCATTCGACCTCTGCGCGCAGGTCACGTATACTGACGGCAGTCAACTCAGCATTTATTCCGAAGGAGCCGCATACTGCGCGCCGTACGTGCTCGACTTTGCTCGGACCGACGGTGACCGTACGATCTATAACGCGACGCGGAACGTCGATCACGATCCGCCAGGGGTGCTTGGATGCAGACGGTCGCGCGACACGCGCATCGCTCTGGACGGCGGTCGATCGACGCTGACGGTTTCAGAAAACGCCGACGGCACGTTGAACTTTAGCTTCGCCAATCCGTAGGCTGCCGGCAAACCCCCAGAAATCAGCGAAGGATGGCAAGACAAGGTCTACTTTGATATGGGCGATTACCACGAGTGGATCGCGCAGCGACGAGAGACCAAGAAAGAACGGGCGAAGGCGGCGTAACCGCTTTCTAGGCCGAACCGAATTTACAGCACTCAGCGCTTTCTCGGCCGTGCGACGAGGCTCGAGAAATCCGGGAAAGTAGCT
>DASZGC010000041.1:0-6594 GCA_035939175.1 Candidatus Cybelea sp.
CACTGCGCCGCGGGCACGCTCCCTACGCACATCCTGTGCTCCGGTCGCTCGACTCGATTTTTGGGAGAACAAAGTTTTGAAGAACACATCCTGTGTTGCCCAAAAATCGAGACGTCCCGCGACACACCGTCGCAACCGCCCGCAGCGCCAGCCAACCAACACTCACGCCAACAAGTCTCACGCGAAGCGTGCCGAAAAGCGAAATCGATGCCATCTATTCGAAGCCATTAGCGCGCTCAATTTGTTGAGTCGTTGGCGTGAGATTGTCGTCGCACGCGTGTCGCTCCGAGGGGAATTTGAGGAGTAGCGTGGACTGTTCGCTCGTCATTTTGGGAACGTGGAGGATGGGTGGGGCGTTGTGACGTTGCGTTGCGGGACGTCTCGATTTTTGGGCAACACAGGATGTGTTCTTCAAAACTTTGTTCTCCCAAAAATCGAGCCGAGCGACCGGAGCACAGGATGTGCGTAGGGAGCGTGCCCGCAACGCAACGGCGCAATGCCCCGCCCATCCTCGGCCCGCGGCCACGATGACAAAAAGCGGCACTCACCAAGTCCTCCCCGCGCTCACCAGGACGCAGGGTTTTCGAGCAGGGTGAAGCCGGCGGTGAAGCCCGGGCCGAGCGCGCTGAGCAGCGCGCGCTTCCAGGGCTTTTTCGATGCGAGCGTGCGGTCGAGTACGAACATGACCGTCGCGGCCGACATGTTGCCGTACTCGCGTAGTACGTCGCGGGAGTCGCTCAGGCGCTCGGGTCCGATCTCGAAGGCGACCTCGAGTGCGTCGAGCACCTTCGCGCCGCCGGGGTGACAGATGAAGCGGTCGATGTCTTGGAGCGCGAGGTCGTGTCGCGCGAGAAAATCGACGGCGATTTCGTGCAGCTTCGTCGTGACGAGTTCGGGAATGTCGCGCGAGAAGATCGCTTTGAGGCCGTCGTTGGTCACATCCCAGCCCATCACGTCCAGCGAATCGGGCCAAGTGAACTCACCGCCCGCCACGACGCCCGGACCGTCGCCGTCGCAGCAGAGCAGCGCGGCGGCGGCTCCATCGCCGAAGAGCGCCGTCGCCACGATGTTGCTTTTCGAAAAGTCGTCGCGCCGGAAGCTGAGCGCGCACAGCTCGACGACCAGGAAGAGCACGAGCGAGCCGGGGTTCGCGCGCGCCATCGTGGCGGCGCGTTCGAGTCCGATCACACCGCCGGCGCAGCCGAGACCGAAGATCGGAAGACGCCGCGTCGTCGGCGGGAGCGCCATGCGCTCCATCAACAGTGCGTCCAGGCTCGGCGTGGCAATGCCCGTCGTGGAGACGACGACGATCGCGCCGATCTCTTCGGGACGCCGTCTCGCGCGCGCGAGCGCCTCGCGCGTCGCCCGTTCGAGGAGGTCGACCGCCGACGCGAGATAAACCGCGTTGCGCTGCGGCCAATCGTGCAGATCCTCGTACCATTCGATCGGAACGCAGGAGTAGCGCCGGTCGATGCCCGTGTTGGAGAACATTGGAAGCAGCCGCACGATCTCGCGCGAGCGGGGTCCCAACGCGAGATCGATCCGGCGGATCACCTCGGCCTGTCCGAGCACGAAGGGTGGGACCGCCGTGGCCGACGCTACGATGGCAGGGTACCCGCGGCCCGCGATGGTAATGGCATACCTCCCGTGTCATTGTGGCAATTTCCAGCGGCGTTATTAGCGGCCGCCCTCTTAGGCGCAGCGAGCCGGCCGCCTCCCCTTATCATGTACTCCGCGCCCGCAGGTGACCGCCCGGCAGGCGCCGACCGCGTGCACCCCACCGATGCCATTCTTCCCAATGGGAGAATCGCGGCGCCGGCCGGCACGAGTACCTTTGTCGGAACCGGTACGCTGGGTATGGCGCTTTCGCCGGACGGGCGCTACGCCATTCTGTCCAATGCGGGCAGCGCGATCGCTGCCACTACGCCGGAGATTGCGGCGACGGGCCTGGTGCCGGGATCGTCGCTGGCCGTCGTCGACACACGCACGATGCGGGTCGCCGGCGTCTATCACGATCCGTCGGCCGCATTCTTCATGGGGGTCGCGGCGGCGCGCGATCCCCAGAACGCCGCGCAAACCCTGGTGCTCGCCTCCGACGCCGCGGCCGGAAGCGTGCGCGTCTTCGCTCTCGACGCACTTGGTGCGCTGACACCCGTCGCCGCGATCGCGCTGCCGGGGCACAGCCTCCCGGCGCAGATCGCCATCTCGAGCGATGGCCGAAACGCCTACGTTGCCGATAATCTGAAAAACGCCGTCGTCGAGATCGACGTCGCGAGTCGCAGCGTGGTGCGCTCGACACCGGTCGGCGACTTTCCGCTCTATCTGAGTGCGGGCCGCGGACTGCTCCTGGCAAGCGGCGGCGGATTGAGCGCGTACGCGCCGGTCGCACCGCCCGCCGCGCAACCGCAGTTTTCCGCGCCGGCGTTCGATCCAACGCGTTCCTCTACGCTCTCGGTGTTTACGCTCGCCGCGGGTGACGCTGCTGCCGATCCCTCGAGCGTACCGATGGATCGGGCGCCAGACGGCACCGAGAGCGTCGGCGGAGCGGCGCCCGGTCCAGCGGTGATCTCGAAGGACGGCAGCGATGCGTACGTCGCGCTCGCAAACGTCGACCGCGTCGCCGTGGTCAGTCTCGCGGGCACGCCTCGCGTGGTGCGCGGCCTCGACCTGCGGCTCTATCCCGGCGCGCCGTTCGGTGCCCAACCGAGCGCCGAAGCACTCAGTCCGGACGGCAAGCGGCTCTACGTCGCGCTCGCAGGCCTCGATGCCGTTGCCGTGCTCGATGCAAAACGTCCGACGCGCTACCGCTTCGGTTTGATCCCAACGGGCTGGTATCCCAACGCGCTGGCACTCTCTCCGAACGGCCGCTATCTCTACGTCACCGCGGAGAAGGGCGTGGACGGCTGGGGAATCCTGCAGCGCGTGGATCTCAAGAAAACCTCGTTGGTAAAGGCGACGCTCGCGGCGCTGCGTTACAACCGTACGCCAAGCGTCGCCAAGTTCGATCCGGTGGTACCCGCGCTGCGCTCCGACAAGCGCAGCGCGACGATCGACCACATCGTCTACATCGCGGTCGGATCCCGCGGCTACGATGCCATGCTCGGCGACCTCAAGGACGACGCCGGCACGCCGCACGGCAACGGCGACGCGTCGCTGACCGCCTACAACGAGAGCGCGACACCGAACCTGCACGCGCTGGCCCGTTCGTACGCGCTCGCCGATAATTTCTATGCATCCGACGCCGATCCGGATCTCTCCAAACAGTTCGGCGCGGCGGGCGAAGCGACGCTCTACCAAGAGATGGTCGCGGCGGCCGGCGCCGCGCGCGCTCCGCTGAACGATCACGGCGACGACCCCGAAGATTACGCGCGAAACGGCTACTTCTTCAACGCGCTGGCACGAGCGGGGCTCAGCTTCCGCGACTACGGTGGGTTGTTGCGCCTCTCCGGATACGACGGGTCGCTCTACCACTACGACGTGCCGGCGCTCGCGGCGCTTTCAGGTAATGTCGACCTCGCCTATTCTGCGCCCGAAACCAAGCCGACCGCAGCGCCGAAGGGCAGCCGTTCGACGACCGCCGCTTCCACGGCAAATACGGGCGACACCGCGCGCGCCGCCGAGTTCGTGCGCGATATGGGCGCTCTGGTGCAGGCCGACCGCGAGCCCAGCTTCACCTATATCCGGCTTCCCGCAGCCGACGATTCGGCCTCGATTGCCGATGCCGACCACGCGCTGGGCACGATCGTCGACTTTCTCTCGCGCACGCCGCACTGGAGTTCGACCGCGATCTTCATCGTTCCCGAAGGCATCGAATCGCCCGGCGATCACGTCAACGCGTTGCGCAGCTACGCGTTGCTCGTCTCGCCGCTGGCAAAGCGCGGCTACGTGGGCGACGAACACCTCAGCGCAGCCAGCGTCGTGAAGACCGAGGAGGAAATCTTCGGACTTCCTCCGCTCGATCTCAACGATCTGCTGGCGTCGGATATGGCGAGTTTCTTCACCGACGCCCCGAACCCGGAGACGTACCAAGCACGATGAGCGCGCACGCAAAGGTCGATTTCGGTCCACGACTGGTAGCCGACCCCACCGGACGCCTGCGCTCCCTGGTGCTGGTTAAGCCCAACATGGCGATCGAGCGCGCGGTGGAGGTTTCCGGCGAACCCGGGACGATCCATGCGCGTGCCCTGGAGCAGCTCGACGTGCTGCAGTCGACGTTAAAGTACTTCGGGGTCGAAACGATCGTGCTGCCCTCGCACGGCGGCGACGCTTATGAAAGCTGTGCCGGTGACGCGGCGGTCGCCTTTAGCGACGGCGCGGTCGTGATGCGACCGAGCGCGATGTCGCGCCGGGCCGAGGCCGATCGCATGCAGGGCGAGTTCGCGCGGATCGACGTGCCGCTTGCGGGACATATCGACGGCCCCGGCCTGCTCGACGGCAACGACGTGATCTTGGCGGGCAAGACGGCGTTCATCGGCGTTGGATCGCGCGGGAACGACGTCGGGCGCCGCGGCTTCGCGCGGCTGGCCGAGGCGCACGGCTTCCGCACCGTCGAAGTGAAGCTCTCGCCTGGCGTGAGCGCGCTGCGCGCGGTCGCGGGGGCGGTGGCATCCGACACGATCGTCGTGGGAAGCGGCGTCGCCGACATCTCGGCGTTCGACGGTTTCAAGACGATCGTCCTCGAGCGCGGCGAGGAACAGGCGGCCGGCGCGCTCTGCCTCGACGAGCGGCACGTTCTCGCGGAGCTTCGCTACCGGACCGCGCTTGCCCAAATGCGTCGCAACGGCATTACCGTCGAGGCGATCGACCTCTACGAGTTTACGAAGATCGGCATCACGCCGTCGATGCTGGCGCTCGTGCTCAAGCGCGAGTAACGCGCGGCCGATGCGTTACGCGCTCCTCTCCGACGTGCACGGAAACCTCTTGGCACTCGACGCCTGCCTCGTCGATTTGGAATCGCAAGGCGGCGCCGACGGCGTGATCATGGCGGGCGACTATTGCCTAGCGGGACCGAAGCCCAAGAAGGTGCTCCAGCGCTTGGAAGAGATCGGCGCGGCTTGCATCAGCGGCAATAAGGACCGCGTTCTCTGCGACGAGGAGAACGACGACGCTCACTCGCCCATCGATCTCGCCCGCATTGCGTGGACCCGGCGCGAACTGGGCGAACGCTGGCTCTCGTGGCTCAAAGAGCTTCCCTTTGCGATGCGCGTCGGCGAAGACGATAACCAGCTGCTCGTCGTGCATGCCAATCCGAAGAACGACGAGGAGCACATCTGGCCCGACGCCGACGAGGCGACGCTCACGCGGCTGCTCGGCGATGAGCCGGCGATGACGATCGCGTTTGGCCACCTGCACCTTCCGTACGTGCGCGCGTGGCAAGGGCGATTGCTGGTGAACGTGGCCGCGGTGGGCGTGCCGAAGGACGGCGACCCACGGGCCTCTTACGCGATCCTTACCGAGCGTGCCGGCGGTTGGGAGGTCAAGCATCGCCGCGTGCCGTTCGACGTGAAGAAGGTTGCAACCCAATTGAGTGATTCGGGGATTCCGGAGAGTGCGGAGCTGATCGCCACGCTTCGCCGCCATCGGTACAAACAATTAAAGAAGATCATCCCTTAGGCACGCCCCCGGCCGTCGAGGTCGACAGCCTCGTCAAACGCTACGGCAGCTTCACCGCCGTCGACGGCATCTCTCTGCGCGTCGAAGCGGGCGAGTTCTATGGCTTTCTCGGCCCAAACGGCGCGGGAAAAACGACGACGATCAACGCGATCGTCGGCTTGGCACGCACGAGCGCGGGAAGTATTCGCATCTTTGGATACGACAACGAGCATCAGTGGCGCGAGGCGCGACGCCTGATCGGGCTCTCGCCGCAAGAGTACAACTTCGACCGCTACCTCTCGCTGCGCGACGTCCTGATTTACGCGGCCGGCTACTACGGGCTGCGCGGCAAGGCCGTGGCGGAGCGGGCCGACGCACTGCTGGAGCGCTTCGGCCTCACCTCCCACGCGCACCTCGAGTATACGAAGATCTCGGGCGGTCAGAAGCGCCGCCTCTCGCTGGCGCGCGCGCTGATCCACGAGCCGAGTCTCTTGATCCTCGACGAGCCGACCGCGGGCGTCGACGTGGAGCTGCGGCTCGAGCTGTGGGAATGGCTGCGCAAGCTCAACGCCGATGGGCTGACGATCTTCCTCACCACGCACTACCTCGAGGAGGCCGAGGAGCTGTGCCGTCGCATCGCGATCGTGCGTGCCGGCCGCATCGTCACCGAAAAGCCGACGGCGGAGCTGGTGGCCGATGGCGCCTCCCTGCAGGACGTCTTCTTGGAGCTGGTGCGTGATTAACGTCGTCGCACTGTGGACGCTGGTCAAGCGCGAGATCGTGCGCAGCCTCAAAATCATCAATCAGGTGATCTGGCCGCCCATCATCACCACGCTGCTCTACGTGTTCGTCTTCGGGGTTGCGCTAGGCACCCGCATTCCGACCGTGCAAGGCGTGACCTACGCGCAGTTTCTCATTCCTGGGCTCATCATGCTGCAGGTGATCGACTCGTCCTACGGCGAGTGCTCCAGCTCGCTCTTCCAGGGCCGTTTCATGAACTCG
>DASZGC010000042.1:0-6654 GCA_035939175.1 Candidatus Cybelea sp.
TCTACCCGGTGAGGTACGCCGCTTCACGAGCGCACCCCGCGTCCCGCACATGGGCTGGAACGATCTGGTGATCGAGCGCACGCACCCGTTCGCCGAGGGTCTCGCCGACGGCGCGTGGGCGTACTTCCTGCACTCGTACCGCGTCACGGCCGATGCGGAGTCGCTCGTCGCGTCGTGCGAGTACGGCGAGCGCTTTGCAGCGATCGTCGCGCGTGACAACGTGATGGCAACGCAGTTCCACCCCGAAAAAAGCCGCACCGCCGGCGCCCGTCTGCTGGACAACTTCCTCCGAATCGCGTCAGCGTGACGGGCGCGCTGACGCTCTACCCTACGTGAACCGGCTGCTGACGCTGTATCCCGCGATCGACCTGCGTGGCGGCCACGCCGTGCGCCTCGAGCGCGGAGACCCGTCACGCGAAACGCGCTACGACGCCGACCCCGTCGCACGCGCAAAATCGTTCGTCGCGGCAGGCGCCGAGGCGCTGCACGTTGTGGATCTCGACGGCGCATTCGGCACCGGCGAAAATCAAGACGCGCTGCGCGCGATCTGCGCTGCAGTCGACGTCCCGGTACAAACCGGCGGCGGAATTCGCACTGCGGACGACGTCGCAGCGCGCTTCGAGGCGGGCGCAAACGCCGTCGTGATCGGCACGCTGCTGGTCGAGAAGCCGGACGACGCGCGCGCGATCGTGGATCGCTGGCCTGAACGTATCGTCGCCGGAATCGACGCACGCGGCGACGCAGTCGCAACGCGTGGCTGGCTCACGGAAAGCGCGGTCTCACGTGACGACCTCGTGCGCACCGTCGCTGCATGGGGCGTGCAGCGCGTCGTCTACACCGAGATCGCGCGCGACGGTATGGGCTCCGGCTACGACATCGCCGCGCTAGCGCACGTCGCATCACTGGCGCCGGTACGTGTTATTGCCAGTGGGGGCGCGCGCACGCTCGCCGATCTGCTCGAGCTCCGCGACGGAACGCCGCCGAACGTCGATGCGGCGATCGTAGGCCGAGCGCTCTACGAAGGAACGCTCGACCTCGCCGAAGCGTTAGCCGCCTTGCGCTAGCGGCTGGCGATCAACAAATCGGGCGATGCGTGGACGGCGCGGAGCTCGCTGCCGAAGCGAGTGTCGCGGCCGCGGGTGACGTCGTCGTAGACGCGCGCGACCGTTGATGCAACCGTGCCGGCGGTGCCGGTGCCGATGATGCGGTGGTCGAGCGAGCGCAGCCACGCGATTCCCACGCCGGTGCCGCACATGATGATCTCGTCGGCCGAGTACAGCTCGGTGCGGTCGATCGTGCGCTCCACCACGGGGAGGCCGAGCTCGCGCGCGATGATCTGCGCGACCAGCTTGCGGGTGACGCCTTCGAGCAGGTTGTGCGCGACGCCGGGCGTCGAGACCGTTCCGTCGCGGACGACGAACAAATTCGCCGCCGAGCTCTCCGAGACGTGGCCGTCGTCGGTGAGCATGATCGCTTCGTCGAAACCGCTCAACCGCGCCTCGCTCTTCGCGAGCGCCGAGTTCACATAGCTTCCGGTGATCTTCGCGCGCGCCGGCTCGGCGTTGTCGTCGAGACGCCGCCAGCTGCTCACGCACGCCTTCACGCCCTCGTTCGTGTCGAGGTACTTGCTGTTCGGGAACGCGACGATGAACAAGTCGTGCTCGAGATCGTCGAGCCGCACGCCGAACGTCTCTTCGCTCTTGTAGAGCACCGGACGGATGTAGACGTCGCTGCGGAAGCCGTTGCGCCGGCACAACTCGACCGTCAGCTGCGAAAGCTCGTCGGGCGCGCACGGCAGATCCATCAACAGCACCTTCGCCGACGCGGCGAGTCGCCTAAAATGGGCGGTCGGTTCGAAGACGTACAGGTCGCCGGCGTCCTCGCTCCAGAATGCGCGAATTCCCTCGAAACAGCCGGTTCCGTAGTTCAGCGCGTGCGTGAGGAGGCCGAGCTTCGCGTCGGGGTACGCCTTGAACTCGCCCCGGTGGTAGACGATGAGGTCGTCGAGCTGCATGCCAGCAGCATCGCACGCGCGCGCGCGGCTGGGAAGCGCCAGTTGGCCTATGACCGGCGGACCACTTCGGGCCGCCGGGAAACTTCGCGCGCCGCGCGCGGGAGTGTGGTTGCGGACTCCGGCAAACCGAGGAAGGGGCGGAGACGCGCGTCGCCGCGGCGCTCCGCGCCTTCAATCTCGGCCATCAGCCGGGAACGTAGTAGAACATGTATTCCGACCAGCAACCGCCATCATCGCACATTTCCACGATGGTGGTTCCGTCGTAGACCATCCCGGGGGGGGCGGGAGGGGGAAGCGGCGGCAGGTTTGAGGTGCCAGGAGTCCACGGACTACCGAGGATGAAGATGTTGTAGAACTCACCCGGCGGACCGCCACCTCCGATGGGATTCGGCGGTGCCAGCGGTTGACTGGCTTCTTGTAGTTGCTCTTGCCCGCGAACGTAGGTGGCAATGCCTCCTGCTATCGCTATGACCGCGCCGCCAATTACGATCGCCTCGCAAACTCCAGACCCCCAGCAGGCGGCCAGCCCCAAGAGGCCGGCAACGACCGCCCCCGCGCCAACCCAAACATTCAACGATCCGTCGCTGATCTTCGGAATAGCGCCACCGTTCGAAGCGCCGTTCGCAATCGGACGATGTCCGCCGCTGCCGCCGCCGGGGAACCCGGCCTGCGCCCATTGGGAGTCCACCTGGAGGGCCTTCAAATATTGCACATCCAAAGCGGTGGGCTTCTGAGCGATGTTGAGCGTACCGTTCGACCAAGCTCCGACGTATCCACCCGAGCTGAAGAAGAAGCGGCCCGCGCCCAGTGCGTTGCTGTATTGGGAATCGACCTCCCAAATGACACGGCCGTTGTAGTCCAGTGCTAGTATCGCGCCGTCATCGACCTGGCCAACCCCGTCCAGTTGATGACCGCCCGACTCTACGACCCAATTATATACGCCGAGAGTCCTAATGGTCGCGGGTGAGCTCGGAAGCGGAGTGTGACGGTAGAAGACGACCGGCGTAGTCGACTTCGTTGTTCTCGCCTGTCCACCACCGCCGGGTCGCTCAAACATATGATCGAGCGCGTTTCGGTCGCTGAGCATCGCAGCGTGTGAAGAGGTCGTCGGAATGACGCTTGTCGACGGCGACGTTCTGTTGCCGCCGCTGCATGCGTTGAGTGTCATGCTGAGAACGACGATCACAGCGACTGAGCCGCGCGATAGGTGCCGAAATGGTGTCAAGTCAATTCTCCTAACGAACGTACGTAGGGACGACTGCCCTCTGTGGGGTGCACGAACTCATCGCGCGCCGTAGCCGGCCGCTCCGCGGGCGCGTGAACTACAAGCAGTAGCGGACCCGTTCGTTTAGCACGGGCGTCAGGAGCCCGAGCGTCGCGTCGGGGTACTGCTAGAACTCGTCGCGTTGAAAGACGATGAGGTCGTGGAGTTGTATGACCGCAGCGTCGCACGCGCGCCCGCGCTTGAGAAGACCAGTTTGTCCTAAGGAATACGTACTAACTCTTGTCAGTCGTGCCTAAATAGTGCCAAGTCTATTACTCCCGAGCTCCGGGCCGCCTACACCGTGGGCTCGGGCTGCAACGAGATCGAAGGAGTTTCTCCTGAGATTACGTGTGTCACAAGTAGTGAGCGATCGAGGTCACCGCTTCATGAAGGTCTTCAGTTTTCTCGTCTTACTCTTTTGCCTTGCCGGCGCGACGCCAGGGACCACAGCAGCAGAGCGAGCCATGACATTCTTCGTTCGAATTCACCCGACACGCGCGAACTTCCTGACAACGACAACCAACGAAGAGCGTGCCAGACTAAGCGAACACTTCGAGTATTGGAAAGCGAGAATGGCCGAGCATAAGCTCATACTCGCTGGTCCGGTCCCAATTGAAACCGGGACCTTTGGAATTCTCATCGTTCGCGCTCAAGACATGCATGAGGCAGAGCGCCTGATCAACGCTGACCCATCCGTCGCACATCATGTGAACGCATACGAAATATATCCACTGCGGCTCAGCCTTTACGAAGGAATGGGTTCGCAGTGACTCTCCGGTGCCTATATGTTCATGCTGAAAGACAGCAGCGGCGTCCCGAAGAGATCACCTCCCGATCGGTCTTCCTGTACGAAACCGAATCGCCGGTACATACGTATTGCGTCCGACAAGAAGGGCGTCGTGCTGAGGCGGAGGACATGATGTTCGCGGGACAGCGCCTCATCCCGGGCGGTCCGAAGGAGGCAATGGGCAACTCCTATCCCCTGGAAGGCCGGAAGGACGGCTATGCCTCGGATATAGGTATGATCGACTCGTGGAAGTGCTGAAGCGCAGCCTACCGTGCACCCTTGCACGACCGCTACCCAACTCGTCCCTTCGCCAAAGCGTTTGACCACTTGATCTCGCGTGATCGCCGTCGCGCTAAACGCGCGGCGCGTGTACATGTGGCGATAACGTTCGAATGCCGCAAAGAGAACCCCCGATACGTCGTTCGCATCACTGCTCACGGCCCGTCGGACTTCAATGAACACCGATCTTTCAGCGTGCGACAACGCGTCGGCCGCTCAATTGGTGATCTGAAATTGTGCCGGCCTCTTTGCACGAAATGAGAGCGGTCGGCCAGCGCATTTTTGGGCAACGAGGAAGGGGCGGAGAAACGCATGCGCCGCGTCGCTCCGCCACTGAAATCTCGGCTAGATGTTCTTTGAGGTCATCACTCCCAAAAAGCGGCGATGTCCATTGAGCAAACATTGTTAACGTCGCAAGTAGTAATAATGGTGAAATGGAGTGTCATCCCGGGAATGGGGGGAGTAGATATAGATGGCGGCGGCGGCGAGCCGCCCGGAGGAAGCGGCGCCGCGACGATATACCCGCCGTAGAACTCGGTCCCCGAAGGAGATTCTCCAATGGAATGCGGCGCCTGTATCGGCGTAGGCGGATGGCTGGCTTCCTCCAGTTGCTGCGCCCCGCGGTCTACGGCGACGAAGCCCGCAAATGTCGTCGTGGCGATAATTCCAAGAGCGATGAGCCCGCAAGGTGCTACCACGGCGCAACCGATCATCCCCAAGGCCCCGGCGGTGATCCCTGCCAAGCCAATGAGCATATTCGTCTGTCCGTCGCTGAGATTTGGAGTAACCGGACCTCCGTTCGGAGCGCTATTCGAAATTGGGCGGCGTATGCCGCCGCCGCCGCCGGGGTACCCGGCCTGTGCCCACTGCACGTCCTTCTGTAGGGCCTGCATATAGAGCGTATCCCAATTGCTGGGCGCCTGAGCGACGTTGAGCGTCCCGTTCGTCCAAGCTCCGAAGTATCCACCCGAGCTGAAGAAGAAGCGGATCGCGCCCAGTGCTTGGCTGGATTGGGAATCGACCTCCCAAACGACTCTGCCGTTGGCGTCCAGGGCCAGTAGCGCAACGTCGTCGACTTTCCCGACGCCATCCATTTGATGATTGCCCAACTCTACGAGCCAATTATATATTCCGAAATTCCGCAATGTCGCGGGTGAGCTCGCGAGCGCGGTGTGATGGTAGAAGACGGCCGGCGTAGTCAATGACTTCGTTCTTCTCGTCTGTCCAGCGCCGTCGGGTCTGCCAAACATATGATCGAGCGCGTTTCGGTCGCTGAGCATCGCAGCGTGAGAAGAGGTCGTCGGAATGGCGCTTGACGAGTGCAACGTTCCTTTGCTGCCGCCGCATGCGCTAAGGGTCATGCTGAGAACGACGATCGCCGCGACGGAGCCGCGCGATACGTGCCGAAATAGTGCCACGTCTGTTACTCCTAACTCGTCGCGCGCCGTAGCCAGCCGCTCCGCCGGCGCGTGACCGCGAGCAGCAGCCGATCCCGTAGTTCAGCGCGTCACAAAAGCCGAGCGTCGCATCGGGGTATGGCTTGAACTCGGCGCGGTGATAGACGATGAGGCGTCGAGCTGCATGCTCGCAGCGTCGCACGCACGCGCGCATTTGAGAAGCGCCAGTTTCTCCTAACGAATGCGGACCACTTTGTCAGCCGGGAACCTCGCGGGCGGCGCGGGGGAGCGGGCGCAGCGTGCGCGGCCGTTCCGCGACCTGCTCGAGACAGCGCGCCAGTTGCGGCACCGCGCGCTCGATCGAGGCGAGGTCGGCGACGCCGAACCCGAGCAGCAGCCCGCGCCGCACCGCGGGCGTGAGGTAGTGCGGCGAGAGGGGCGGGGCGATCACGCCTGCGTCTTGCGCGCGCAGCGAGAGCGCGCGGTCGTCGACCTGCGCGGGAAGCGGAACGACGACGTGCAGGCCCGACTGCACCGGCGCGATCTCGATCCCCGCAAGCTCGCGCAACCGCTCGATCAGCCGTGCCTGCCGCTCCGCATAGATGGTCTGCATCCGCGTGCGATGGCGGTTGAAGTGCCCGTCGTAGATGAACTCCGCGAGGATCGCCTGCTCGAACGACGACGTCTGCCGGTCCGACACCGCTTTCGCCGCGACGAACGCGTCGATCAGCGGCGGCGGCGCGATCAGAAAACCGACGCGCAGCCCCGGAAACATCGTCGTGCTGAACGAGCCGGTGAAGATGACCCGGTCGGTGCGGTCGAGCGCGCGCAGCGTCTCGGGCCGCATCCCGTCGTAGCGGAAGACGCCGTCGTACTCGTCTTCGACGATCCACGCGTCGGCCTCGTCGGCCCA
>DASZGC010000043.1:0-7746 GCA_035939175.1 Candidatus Cybelea sp.
GGATTTGCTCAGCCGGAAGGCATGTACGTCGATCCGAACCGCAACCTGTGGGTAACCAACACGAACGATCAACAGGTGCTGGGATACCACAAAGGCGGGCTCTTCCCGTACAAGACGCTCACCGATACGACCGGCTATCCCGACGACGTGTGCGGCAACCGTGCCAGCGGCACGCTCTACGCGGCCGACATTCAATCGGCCCCGAGCGAGGGCTTCGGTCAGTCGATCGACGTCTACGCGCATGGCTCGGCGATACCGACGAAGATCCTCACCGATCCCAACTCGGAGTATCTCTTCTTCTGCGCGGTGGACTCGCACGGCAATCTGTTCGTGTCGCTCTACAATCAGAGCGGAAACTACTACACGTCCGGCGAGATCGATGAGTTCAAAGTAGGGCAGACGACACCGACCGTGCTTATCACTGGCCTGTACTATCCGTTGGGCATCGCGTTCGACAAGTACAACTCGCTGATCGTCGCCGATACGTTCGCGCAGCAGATGTACGTTTTCGATCCGCCGTACACGGAAGGTCCTGCCACCTCATTCCCGTTTGGCGGCTACATCGTGCAGATCGCGCTGAACTCGGCCGAAACGAGCCTCTGGGGAACCGACGGGCTCAACATTTACGGGCAAGAGTTCTCGTATCCCGGCGGCACCGTCCAAGACGACACCTCAACCAGCGAGCTCTACGAGCCGCTGGGCGCGGCGATGTCTCCCGCGGCTCGGCCGTAGCGCTCGCTAGTTCGAAAAGAAAACGGGCCCGTTGTGGGCCCGTTTTCTTTTGTGCGTGGAGATTCGTTAGGTGCTCGGTGCTTCGGTGAAGTGGCTGCTGAAGACCGCGGAACCGCCGCTGATCGTCGCGCCGTTTTCGAAGAAACAGCCGCCGCCGTAGGAGAGGCCGATCATGATCACGTGGCCGACCGCAGAGAAGAACGCGCTGGGATCCTGAGTCCCGTTCTTTCCGTTCCAGTCGGACCACTGGCTCGGGTCGGTGAGCGATGCGGTCAGCGTGGCGCTGCTGCCGCTCTGCAGTTTGAACGATTCGGGATTCGACCACCAATAGCGGGTGTACGCCGAACCCGAGGCGTGGAAGAAAAAGCGAGTCGTCGGCGCCGAGCTGCAACTGCCGCCGTACTGGGTGACGAAGGGGTAATTCGATCCGGTCACGCCGACCGTATCGGTAAGGGTCATTCCGGTGAGGTCACCGGTGAGTGCCGAGCCCTGCGTCGTCAGTAGGGCAACGTAGAGGTTCGGCTTGAAGTTGAAGCTGGCGGTGCCCCCCGAGAACATCGCCTCGTTCTTCACGAGGTTGCCGGACGGACCGTAGACGTAGCGATACCAGATTGGTGTATCGGGCTGAACTTTCTTGGCTTGCGCACCAGCGGCCGGCACGGCCGAAGTGCCCGGGCCTCCGCTGCAGCCGGCGATGATTGCGGCCAGCGCGGCAAAGGCAAAGCCGCGCCGGTAAAGGCGATAAGTTTTCATGCGGGGCGAGATTCGGCACGGCGGCCCGCTACCCTAGCTAGCGGCAGGTGGAGAAATTGCCTTGGCTTGCGCACGCGATCGTTCCAGGAAGGAAGCGCATCCATGCAAAGCTAGTTTTTCTGAGAAGCCATGGCGTATCTTGCCGCATGAGAATCCGCACCCTCGCTCTGCTCGTCGCGGCCGCGTTGCCGGCCTGCTCGGCTCCGCCGGGCAGCACGCCGGCGACGCCAAGCCAAGGCGACAATCCCGCGCGCGCTTCGCGCGCCGGCGTGCACGTGCTCTACAGCTTTACCGGTGGAACCGACGGTGGCAATGCGGCCACGGGGTTGGTGCTCGACGGCAGCGGCAATCTCTACGGGACGACCGTCATCGGCGGCAAGTTCGCCTGCGGCACGATCTTCAAACTGGCGCCACAGGCTAGTCCGCCGTGGCCCGAGAGCGTGCTCTACAACTTTGACTGCTACGGCGACGGAAAGAACCCGCACGGCGGCGTCACCTTCGATCCGCGGGGAAGCCTCGACGGGACGACGACCTCGGGGGGTTCGGGGGGATCGTGTTACAGCAGCGGCTGCGGCGTCGCGTTTTCCCTCTCGTCGAACGGCGAGAGCGTGCTGCACGACTTCGCCGGCGGCGGCGACGGCTATGGACCGGGTGGCGGCGTCGCGTTCGACGGCAAGGGCAACGTGTACGGCACGACCCCCGATGGCGGCGAGTCGTCCGCCGGTGTGGTGTACGAGATCTCGCGCGCCAAGCGCGGCTGGCACGAAACCGTTCTCCATGCGTTCAACGGCGGCAGCGAGGGCGGCGTCGGTTCGCTCGGCCTTCTGCTGCTCGACAAGTCCGCAGACATCTTCGGCGTCACCGAGATCGGGGGTGCCGGCGATGCCGGAACCGTTTACGAGCTCGCGCGTACCGGCAAGACGTGGCGTTATTCGACGCTCTACGCGTTCGAAGGCACGCCCGATGCAGGCTCCCCGTACGGCGGCTTGATCGCCGATGCTTCGGGAGATCTCTTCGGGACCACGTACTATGGAGGTGCGACCGGCAACGGCAGCGTCTTCGAACTCCAGGCGTCGGGGAAGGGAAAGTACCGCGAGCGCGTTGTCTATAGTCTGCGCGGCGGCAGCGACGGTGCCGCTCCGACGAGCACGCTGTTGCTGCGCAAGGGAGAACTGTACGGCACGGCGTCTGGGGGCGGCGGCGCTTGTTACTGCGGCACGATCTTTGAGGTCAACGCGCAATCCGGCAAGGAAAAGGTACTGCACCGATTCGCCGGCGGCAGCGACGGCGCGTACCCGTATTACGGGCTAACGGCGGCTGCAAACGGCGAACTCTACGGCACGACCGTCGCGGGCGGCAGCGCGAACCAAGGAACGGTGTTCGAGCTTACGCCGTAGTTGCGGGATGCTTGCCGTTGCCGAGCGCGGTGGCTTCCTGTGCGATGCGAATCGCCAGCGTCTGCACGTCGCCGATGCCGGCGAGATCGTTCGTCCCCGGTAGGCTCTTCTTGAGCGAATCGGCGCGATCTTTCGCCACCTGCGCCGCTTTCTCTGCGCTCTCCCACGCGGCTTGCTGCGCGGCAGCGAACTGCTCGGCCTGCGCGGCCGCGCTCGACGCCGTGCTTTCGGCGGCGGCGCACTCCTTCGCGCGCACTTCATTTTGATCGAGTGCGGCGGCCTTTTCACCCGCCGCGCGCTGAGCCTCGGCGAGCTGCTGCTGCAGCCCGATCACACGATCCGATGCCGCTTTGGCCTCGGTTTTCGCCGTGACGACGACATCCTCGGCGGCTTTGCGCGCCGCTCCCGTGCTCGCGCGCTGCTCGGCGGCGGATTTGGCGCGGTCGGCGGCCTGCTGCGCCAACGCGACGGCGGCGGCGGCCTTCTCTTTGGCCGCGGAATAATCTCGCGCGGCTTGCGCGGCCTCGGCCTCCGTCTTGAGACGGTCTTCGAGCGCACAGACCTCGCGCAAAAGCGCTTCGGCGGCCTTACGTTGTTCGACGATCAGCCGCTGCGCCGCCAAATAGCTGTCGTCGCTCGGAGCAGAAACGACGGGATCGGCCTGCACGACTTGGGGCGCAGGCGGGGGCGGCGCAGCTTCGGGCGACCGCGCTTGCGGCTGCGGGGCTGGGGCCGCAGCGACTGCCGGCGTCTCGGTCGGGGCCTTGGCAGGCCTCTCGGGCGGGGTTTCTTTCACGGTATCACCTTTGAGGTCGGCCAGGGTTCTTCGTAAGCGAGAGACTTGGGGATCGGCAGGCTCTTGCTGGGCGTCAACCGGTTGGTCGCCCTCCTGCCGAGTCTCGTCGCGGACGAACGATTGGAACTGCGATTTCCAAGTGCTAAACATCTAACGCTCCTTAGCTTGCTTCGTAACGGCTACCAGAGATGACTAAAGGCGCTTACATTAAAGCTGTCACTCGAATTATCGAGCAAAACGTTCACGAAGTTTAGCTCACGAGCGCTTGCTTGCTTTAACCGACCGAGGACAGGCCGCCCAGCAGATGCTCACGCAGGGAGGCGCTTCCCCGTAAAGAGCGCTTGACCGCAGGACGTCACGCTGATCTGCCCAGCGTCGGACGATACGTCGATCACCACGTCGGGGTGCTCGGCCAACACGTACGAGCGATCGCCGTTCCCGAGCAACGGCTGCGGCGCCGGCGAGTTCGAGCTTTGATACGTCAGTCCGTCGGCCCCTGCAATCAGCTTTCGCAACGTGCCGTCGGCGCTCGCATACGTGCCCGCGACGCTCGCGGCGGCCGCCGCGGAGACGGCAGCGAACGAGAACGCGCGGTTACGTGGAGCGATTCCGTGCACGATGGCGCCCACGTCGCACGACAGGCCCTTCGCGCCCGCGTTCTCGATGTTCGAGAGCACGATCACCGAGAGACGGTCGGCCGGATAGTACGAGAAGTTGCTGGAGAAGCCGTTCGTACCCCCGGTAAAGTCGATCGCGGTTTTTCCAAAGAACTGCGCAATCTGCCAACCGTAGCCGAATCCTTGGGCGTTCGGCGTGAGAGCCTCCGCTCTCAGCGGGGCCGGTGCGATGCGGTCGGTCTGAAATATTTGCAGGAAACGCAAAAGGTCGCGTGCGGTGGAAAGTAACCCGCCTGCGGAGAGCGCGCCGTCGTCTTCGTACTTCGTATTTTTTAACTCGCCGTTCTCCACGCGGTAGCCGCGCGCCCGACCGGGAATCACGCGCC
The DNA here is from genome assembly GCA_035939175.1 of Candidatus Cybelea sp. Taxonomy (GTDB): domain Bacteria; phylum Vulcanimicrobiota; class Vulcanimicrobiia; order Vulcanimicrobiales; family Vulcanimicrobiaceae; genus Cybelea. The sequence continues at coordinate 4,682 of DASZGC010000043.1, forward strand.
ACGGATCGTCGTACTGCGTGGCATTCATGCTTGCGGGGGTCAGCAACGTCTGCTGCAGTACCGCGAGCCACGATTCACGCATGGCGCGCGCAAGCGCGTATCCGAGCAGCAAATAATCGAAGTTGCTATACTCGGACTTGCTCCCCGGTGTGAACGCGGGCCGCAACTTCTCCGGCCCAATCTGGGCGATCGCGGCATTGACGGCATCGGGCAGGCTCGCCGGCGGGACCGCCGCGACCCGATCGAAAGCGTCGGGGATGCCCGACGAGAGCTGCAGCAGGTTTGCGACGGTCACCCGATCCCAGCCCGGTGGACAGGAGTCGAGCAGCGAGCAGATCGAGGCATCGAGGCGCAACGTACCGCGGGCGGCCAATGCGAGAGCGGCGGTTGCGACGAGGGGCTTGGTCATCGAGGCGATGCGAAAGATCGTCGCGGTGCCGTTGGGCACGTTCGCCTCATAGTCGGCGTCTCCATATGCCCGCTCGAAGAGCACGCGGTCGTCCCGCGCGACCAGCACGACGCCCGAAAATGTCCGGTGCGCAACGCGGGCGATGAGATACGAATCGAGCGCGTTGGTTAGCGCCGATGCGGGGGGACGCGGTGCGCTGCCTACCGTTGCAACGAGCATCGCCGAGACCAGCGCAGACCTAATCGTCATCATTCGCTTCATCATCATCGCAGGATCCGAGAAGACCTCCCTGGGAGGGCGCGCTTCTCGTCGCGAAGTCTCGTTGACGCGCTAGCATGCTGCCGAAGGAATCGCACGTGAAGCACTTCGGTCTTCCTTCCTTTGCGGGCTGCGCCGCGGCTGCGGCGCTAGCCGCTTGCGCGCGGACGCAGATGCCCGCAACTGCGCCCGGTATCGGGCTTACGACTCTTGCGCCGATCGTCGAGCCCGACCGGCGTGGCTCCTGGATGGCTGCCGGCGCCAAGGCGAACGATCTGCTCTACGTGAGTAACGAGAACGAGGTCGTCGTCTACTCCTATCCTGCAGGAGCCGTCGTTGGAATGCTGACCGGCTTCACCAACGCGGTAGGTCAATGCACCGACCCCAGCGGCGACGTCTTCATCACCGACTCGGGCGCCAACGCGATCGTCGAATACGCTCATGGCGGAGCGCAGCCGATCGCGACGCTGCCGGCCGCAACGTCGTCTCCGGTCGATTGCGCCGTCGACCGCAAGTCCGGGAATCTTGCGGTCACGGCCTGGGGCACCAGCGGCGCCGCCGGCAACGTGGCGATCTATCCGCACGCTGCGGGCACGCCGGCGACGTACTCGAATAGTGCCTTCCTCCATTACTCGAACTGTGCTTACGACGACAAAGGGAATCTTTACCTCGACGGCGAGAACGGCAGTTTCGACTTCGAGTTCGCGATGCTGCGAACCGGCAGCAGTACGCTCGCAAGCGTCAGCCTTCCGGCCGGCATCTCGTCGCCCGGAGGCGTGCAGTGGGACGGCAGGCACGTCGCCGTCGGGCAGTGGATCGACCCGAGAATCTACCGCTTCAGCATCAACGGAAGCCAGGGGCGAGAGGTCGGTCTAACGATCATTCCCAGCGCCTACTACATGTACCAGTTCGCGATCGTGGGCAAAACGCTGATCGTTCCCAACAAATACTATGTGCACGTTTACGATCAGGAAGCCGACGTGCTCTTCTTCCATTTCCCCAGTGGAAAAGCGACCAAGATTCTCAAAGGCGGCCTCACCCTCACGCAAGGCCTCTCGGTCTCCCTATAATAAAGGACGCGCTTGCCGATCGGCGAGCGCGTCCTTTGCTCGATGTGTTGACGCGATTTACGGCGTGAAGCTGAAGACCGAGCCGCAACCGGCGAAGCACGTGCCGCCTCCGCCGCCGAGATACGTGGTTCCGTAGTACGCGCCGCCCTTGCCGGCGGTCAAGCCCTCGTAGGGAAATGCGCCATCTTTGCCGCCCTGGAACGCGTAGAGGACGGCTTCGGTGTAACCTGCCGTTTTCGACGGCGTGAGCGAGAAGATCGTACCGCACCCGATCGAACACGCAGAGGCTCCGCCGCCGCCATTGGTCGTTCCGTACAGGACGCCGTTGCTTCCGGCAATCAGCGACTCTTCCGGAAACTGACCGTCATTGCCGCCCTGAAAGTTGTAGACGGTTTTCTCGGTGTACTTCCCGCCCTTCGGCGTGAGCGTGAAGACCGTTCCGCAACCGGATACGGCATAGATCGAACAGGGACCGTTGCCGCCGGTATGCGCGGTGCCAACGATCGTCCCGCTCGAGGAGACGTACAAGCCGCGCCCGCGCGTACCGGGCACGTTGCCGCCAGCCCCTCCGGGGAAGCCGTAAACGATGCTTTCGGTGTAGGAGCCGCCTTTCGGCGTCAGCTTGTAGATCACGCCGCAGCCGTCCGGGCATTTCGTGCTGCCGCCGCCGTTGTCGGTGGTCCCATAGAGCACGCCGCCCTTGCCGGGCACCAGCGTCGTCTCCGGATCTTCGCCGTCGTTACCACCCTTGAAGTTGTAGATGACTTTGTAGCCCGTGCCCTTGGTCGAAACCTCGAAGACGGTGCCGCAACCGCTCTGGCCGTCTTGCGAGCAGCTTCCGCTGCCACCGTAGGTGGTGACGCCGTAGAGTTCGGTTCCCGACAGCAGCAACGCGTCGACCGGAATGCCGCCGTCGCCCTTCGTGGCGCCGAAATCGTGGAGGGCGCTCTCGGCGTATGCACTCTTCGACGGCGTGAGTTTGAAGACCACGCCGCAGCCCGGTCCCTCGTACGTGCAGGAACCTTTTCCTCCCGTCGAGGTCGTGCCATAAAGCGCGCCGCCCGAATCCATGACGAGACCGGAGTCGACATTCGAACCATCCGTGTCCTTCGGCGAGAACTTATACAGAACGCTCTCCTTATACGTCGTTCCCGAGGGCGTTAGCTTCCAGACCAGGCCCGCGCTATCGGCGCTGACCGACGTGGTACCGTAAAGATCTCCCGAACTATCGCTGACCGGGGCGTCGTACGGACCCGTGCCGTCGTTGTCGCCGCCGGTGAACGCATAAAGGATCGAGTCGCCCGCGCTCAACGGCATCGTGCGGACGG
>DASZGC010000044.1:0-18145 GCA_035939175.1 Candidatus Cybelea sp.
CAAGAATGGACATACGGGCTTCGCGATTGGGAATAGCAGGCGTTGGAACCGCCCGGAGGCGAACCTTGCTCATGGCGTAGTCTCCTTTGAATGTCAACAGTTTTAAGGAGCTACGCTACTTCTTTAGCCGTCACCCCCGGAGATCGGGGCGACCTCAGTTCGCGTTGCATGAGATTGCAGTTACGTTAGGCGTGTAACAGAGGGTGCTGTACTTTAGTTGCCGGTACATCCATGCCGCCGTTAATGGGGACGAACCCGTGGTGCAGGTTACGTACCCGACAACATCGCCCAGGACGTTGATGCCCGTCGCCGCCGCCGAAGTCGCACTCTGGCTGCACCCGAACGGATCGGTCGGCGTCAGGTTTACGAACGTGTAAGGCGTCGTTAATCCAACGTTTGAGTAAAACTCAAACGCGTGCTCAGTGCACGGGCCGCTGCCACTGCCGGTATCGTAGAAGCCCACCCCCATCCGCGAATCGTTAATCCCGAGCACTTCAGTAACGGCACACGTACCGCTGCCCTGGCTCGGATCGCTGATAAGGCCGGTCCATCCGCCGCTTCCGCGTAGCACGACTCCCTGAGGGTATCCGCCGGAACCCGCAGCATACCCGGCCATAAACTCACTGTTGACGTTTCTCCCCGTACCGTTGTCGAGTCCGCTCAAGTACGTATTGCGCGTGCCGTCACTCTCCGCCGCAAAGGTTGTATACGGGTTTAACGTTGTGTCCGGCGTTTTTGATGGCGCGGCGGCGAAGCCTCCGTAAACGCTGCCGCTGCTGTACGCGCCATCGATAACCCCTTCGTCGTTGATGCCGGTCACATAGTTCGAGCCTGAAGGATAGGTTACGACTTCATAGCAATAAGATAACGCGGCGGAGGTGTAAGACGGGCATACCGTGGGATCTGTCGTGGGAGTCGTGAGCGGACGCCCGTTGCCGGTGCCGGTTGCTGCACCGGAACGCGGAGCCGCTACAAGCGCTGCGATTAAAAAGAGCGAGCTCACCAGCATTGCCCGCCTGACCAGTAGAACCGAAAACCGCATAAACACCTCGGGGTTGGCTTGAGAGCGAGAGTTTAAGGGACGACGGAATCACCTGGAGACTAGGATACCAAGGCTAGGAAGTTGGGCCTCAACCTGAAGTTTGCAGAAGTCATACCGGATTTTGCTAAATCGACGCAGACGAAAATCGCGCGTCTTCTTTTCCCAGTGCGTCGCCAGCGAGAGTCGCCGGCGCTCACGCCCCCTGGTCGGAGGACGGAAGATAACGCGCTTTACTAGCGCGGTCCTTCGACTGCGCTCAGGATGACATGAGGGCTACTGTTCGTCGGGGATTCGGGGATCCAACGGTTGATTTAGAAAGAAATCTGGCCCTTTGGGCGCCTTGATGGGGATGTACTTGCGCGGCTTTTGAGTGAAGTCGAGGCAGTCGGTGGCGGGCGAGGTCGCGCGCTTGTCGGCCTTATTCAACTGCGCTAGTCCGAAGAGATCCTCGGCGAAGCGTAACACGCTGGCCGTCTCGTACTGCGTGTGCGAAACGTAATCTTTCTTGGCATACGGCGAAATGACCATCAGCGGCACGCGGAACCCGACGCCGTCGTAGCCTCGATATGGCGGCGGGACGTTATCGTAGGTGCCGCCCCAGTCGTCCCACTGCACGAAGACCACCGTGGAGTCCCAGAACTTGCTCTCGCCCACCGCGTTGACCAGCGACGTCACCCACGAGGGCCCGAATCCGCCGCCGCAGGCAAGGTGATCGGAATCTTCGCAGAGCGGCGTGATCCACGTAAAGGATGCAAGTTGCCCGGCTTTGATGTCTTTGAGGAAGCGCTTCTGCGGCATGACGATATCTTTTTTCCAGTCGGGACCGTCGATGATGTGCTTCACCGCCTGATACCCCGACCAAAAGCCGCCCAGCGGCTTCGTGTAGCTGCTCGTATAGAATCGCCACGGCAGCTTGGCGCCGTCGAGTTCGTCGCCGAGCGTCTGATAATTGAAGCAAGGCTTCTGATACCCGGCATACGTGCGCTGATGGGTGATGATGCGCACCGAGTCGCCGTAGCGGCCTTCGCACCCCCACTCGCTCGACGGAACGTTGACGCTCGAATCCGCCTGTGCCGCGATGATGTACTGATGTGCGACGAAGCTCTCGTCGAGCTGCGACGCGAACATGTGATCGGCGAGCACGAACTCGTGTGCGATGTCCCAGTACGGCTTCGATTCCGAACGCGGAACGTAGACGTACTGGCCGTACTTGGGACCACCCTCCTGCGCTTCCAAGTCGAAGTGGTCCATCCTGCACTTCGTGCCGGGCAGCTTACCGGTTCCGTCGCACGCGGCGAACATTGCCGTGGCCGAGTGATCGATATCGTAGGACGTCTTCAGGCTCACCGGCTGGAGCGCGATCGTCTGCCCTGTCGAGCTTTTTCCGCTGCTCGCGGTATCGGCGCCCGGATAACCCGAGAACATGTCGTTGAACCCGCGGTTCTCTTGCACGATGTAGACCACGTGCTGGATTTTGCCGGCTCCGGTGGCGTTCAGCGCAGTGATCGCTTGCGAACTTTGCAACGCGGGCAGCGAAGAGTGTGTGCCGAAGGCGCAGCCGCACAGCATCGTAATTGCAATGGCGCAGCCCAGAAGAGAAAGCCTTTTCATGTTAACCCGTTTTAGTAAGAAAAGAAGGACGCTGGCGTCTTCCGCGGGATGGCTCTGCCGTCCCTGCACACGCAACTGAGCGTCTGCACGCGTTCGTCTACCTTAGAAGAAGGCCGCGGAAGGTAGGAGCGCCGGCCGGAGGTAAGTCACCAAGTTCCCAGACCATCCCACGGAAAAAGGAGCTTTTGTGAAGGGACCCCTCAAACTCGTTGCGCCCCTTGTTGTGGCGCTCGGAGTCGTCGCGTGTAGCGCGGGCGGCTCATCCAATATACCGGCCGGCACGGGCCTTGCCGGCTTGCAGGCTGCCCACATGCCCATGTGGGCTCTGAACCATACGGCGACCCCTGCGTGCGCCGGGAGCCGCACCGGCCAAGCCCAGTGCGACGTCCTCATCGAGACAAGCGCGCACCAGATGGGCGGCCATCAGGCCTACGGCGGTTGGGGCGCTCCCAACCTCGAAAAGGCCTATAATCTGCCGATTACCAAGGGCAAGGGCCAGAACGTGTTCATCGTCGACGCGTACGACAATCCGGACGTTTCGTCGGATTTCAACACCTATCGTTCGACGATGGGCCTTCCGGCGAGTACGCTCAATAAGTACAACCAGACCGGCCAAAAGAGCAACTATCCTCAGAACAGCCCGGGCTGGGGCGTCGAGATCGACCTCGACGTCGATATGGCTTCGGCCAGCTGCCCGCTCTGCACGATCAACCTCGTCGAAGCCAACTCCAACCAGTGGAGCGATCTCGAGGCGGCCGAGCAGGAAGCGGTAAAGCTCGGCGGCACGATCGTTAGCAACAGCTACGACGGCACCGGCGCCACCGAATCCGACTACGACACCAAGGGCGTCACCTACCTCGCCAGCGCCGGCGATGCCGGCTATGGCCTCTACGATCCGGCGACGTTCGACAGCGTGATCGCGGTCGGCGGCACCTTCCTCAACTCCGGCGGCGGCAAGCGCAAGTTCACGGAAGTCGTCTGGCCGGATAGCGGCGGCGGCTGCTCCGGCACCGGTGAGAGCAAACCCACGTGGCAGAAAGATAAGAAGTGTTCGCTGCGTACGGGTAACGACATCGGCGCGGTCTCGGTCGGCGCGGCCGAGTACGACACCGACAGCGAAGGCGGCTGGATCGAAGTAGACGGAACCAGCATCTCCTCGCCGTTGGTCGCCGGAATGGTTGCCCTGGCGGGCAACTCCACCAAACAAGACGGTGGCGAGAACCTCTGGAAGCTCACCAAGAAGCAACAGAAGAAGAGCATCTATCCCGTCGTCACCGGTAATCTCGACGGCTGCCCCGCCAGTCTTGGGGGCACGTACCTCTGCGATGCAGGTACCAAGCAGTTCGGCATCTACGGAAGCCCCGACGGCTGGGGAACTCCGCACGGAGTCGGCGCCCTCTAGGCAGCTCTCTCCGAGCAATCCACGAGGCGGGCGCGCAAGCGCTCGCCTCTTTTTTCCACTAGGCGCGCGTGCTTACGGTGCAAACCTGGCCGGGAACTCTGCGCACACCGCTCACCCCGGCTTGCGCCTTCGAGCGTGTTGTGCGTGGCCTGCCGTTCGTTGCGGTCGCTGCGCCGTCGTTCACGTCCTGTATCGACTACCGTGCACCCTGCCAGCGCCGCACTGCGATCTGGCGCCCATCAATGCGGGTCACACGAGCGTTCGCGTACCGAACGTCCAGTATACGGCGCGTCGTGAAAACGTAGGCCATCGTGCTGTTCAATAAGCGCGGGATATTTGCGTAGATGCAACCCGATCGGTAGGGTTGCGCCTTCGAGCGAGGCCGTCGTCCAAGTGTGAGTGAGCGTTCTCTGTCGTTGCTTCAATCGTTGCGCCGCTATTCGCTGCGCACGGCGCCTTGGCTCGCAGACGTTGCATCGTCTGGCCTTGCGACGGCGTCGCTTTACATCCTATCCACGATCGGCGGACATGGTTGGCGCCTTTAGCTACTCGTCGCCGCGCGCATGCCAGTCGCACAAAAGCAATGGGCCCGCCGAAGCGGGCCCATTGTTTGATTCGACGATTCGAATCGAGTCTGTTTGGTTACTTACCGATGCTGACGGCCGCGCCGTACGGGGCTCCCGGAGGCGAGGTGAGGTTGCCGGTCGGGTTTCCACCGGCCGGGTACTTCCAATAGTCAACCTTGCTCGTGCCGGCATCCGCGCACCACAGGTTCGGACCGACTGCCGTGTTGGCTTGCTTCTTGCCATGCGGGAAGATGTTCTTCTTGCCGTTGGTGTAGAAGATGCTGACGGTGTCGTCGTAGTCGCTGTAGCACGTGTCAGACAGCTTGGTCTCGGTCGTTCCCTTGATCGTGGTTCCGGAGATCGTTGACGGCCAGTCGCCGCTTTCGAACGTTCCGCCGGCTTCCTGATCGCCGAGGCCGATGTACTTGCCATCCCAGCTGGTGCCGCCCGGGAAGTCGATCGTGATGCCGCTCTCAGAGAGCACTTCTTCCGACTTCGAGCCCGCCATCAGGGCGCAGACATCGATGCTGCTGTACTCACCGACGCCGATGAGGTCGCCCTTGCTGTCGTAGCCAGCCGGCCACTCATATTCGCAGGACGAATCGCTGTAGGTCGTGCTCTTCGACGGGTTGCCGCCTGCATAGACGACAACTTCGCCCGGCGAGAAGCTGGTGACCGCAACGTCACCCTTGGCCGAGACGGAGCAGCCGATCGGCTCGCCGCCCGAGGCGTAGGTGTTGATCGGCGACGTGCCGCCGTGCGCGTATTCAACGGCGTTGCCGTCTTCGAAGTTGGCGACGTAGACGTCACCCTTCTTGTCCGTGCACATGCCGTAGGGTTCGCCGAAGCCCGTTAGGGTTCCGACAGCGGTGCCGCTCGGATAGTCGTAGACGTAGACGTCATTGGTGTCCCAGTCTCCGACGTAGAGGTACGCGCTCTTGCTGCCCTTCTTATCGGGGCGCATGAAGGACTGGCCGTGGTCCGGGTGGACCGGGCGAGCCATGAAATGCGGCATCGTGAGAGCCGCGTCTTGGATCTTCGACAGCTGCGTCAGACCGGTATGGTGACCGCTCGGCGCTGCGCCCGAAGTCGGACCAAAACTCGAACCACCACTGCTGCAAGCAGCCAGCATGGCGGCGGCCAGGGTTACGCCAACGGCGTACTTGGCCAAGCTCGAGATTTTCATTTAGAAATTTGCTCCATTTCTTTCATGAAAGTGTGTATGGGGGTCATCAGGCCCTCTCGGTAAGCCTGACTGGGGACTCCGTAATAGCTCGCCGACCCTTGAAAGCGACTAGGCATTACTGGCCTCCGCAAGCCTGGACGGACTACTGTGGTATGGGGCTCCCGTCCCCCACCCTTGGCGCTTCCTGGGCCTGTTCCTGCCGAGGAATTTGCGATGGTTAACTTTCTTTCCGTCGCGTAATTTAAGGCTCGCTTGTTTTGCACAAATGAGTTGGCCGCATTGGCTTATAGGTCGGTATCTACTGGCCGGTTCGACGCTTTTTCGTGCTGGAAGTACGCTCTCGAGCGACTCGAGGCGATGGGGCGGAAGGCGATGGGGGACTGCGAGTAATCGAAGCAGTCGGCGATGCTGGTCGCGCGTTCGTCGCTGGTTCCGAGCGACCCGAGCCCCCAGTTCTGTTCGACGTATTTGAGGATGCTGCCGAACTCGTACTGCGTCGGCGAAATGTAGCCCGCCCGCGCGTACGGGGAGACGACCAGCGCCGGCACCCGGAAGCCCAGGCCGCCGTAGCCCAATTGCCGGGGGTTGAGGTTGTCGTAGAGGCCTCCCCAGTCGTCCCAGACGACGACGATCGCGGTGGTGTCCCAGTACTGGCTCTCCCCGATGGCGTTGACGACGCTAGCCACCCACGAGGGCCCGTCGTCGACCTTCAGGCCCGGGTGGTCGGAGTCGTCGGCCTCGGGAATCACCCACGACATCGCCGGCAGTTTCCCGGCCGCGATGTCGTCGAAAATCTTGGTCTGCGGGGTGATCACGTTGGTCTTCCACTCCGGACCGTAGCGCACCGCCGAGATCGCGTCGAAGGCGCTCATCAGGCGCCCGTACGACGTGCAGCACATCTTGGGCACGTAATACTTCCACGAGACGCCCTTGGCATCGAGGAGATCTCGCAGCGTCTCGTAGGTGAGGCACGGAAACGGTCCCTTTCCGAGTTGGAGGGCGTCGTTCTGCGAGATCAGCGACGTGTGGGTGTTCGGCGGCGCGTCGCATCCCCAGACGCACTTGAATCCCGAACAGGTCGGCAGATTGACCAGTGCCTCGTTCGCTTCGACCAGCGTGCCGCCGGCGATGAGGTCCTGATGTGCCGTAAAGCTGCTGCTGCCTTGGGTAGTGAACATGTGTTCGGCCAGCGCGTACTGCTGGGCCAGATCCCAGTACGGTACGATCTGCGACGGGTTGGTGTACTGGTACGGATACGTGCACTCCGGCGTGCCGCCGCCGAACGGCACTCTGTCGAAGCCGTCCATCGCGCCGCCATCGCGAGCGGTGTTGTAGCCTTGATACGAGTGGTTGAGGTCGTGGACGGTGACGAGGGGGCTCTCGGTCAGCGCGATCGTTTCCGGTTTGCCGATCGAGCACGCCTTATCTTTGCCGACCGTGGCGGTCGTCACGCCGTCGGCGCCGGGAAACGTCGCAAAGAAATCGTTGAACGTGCGGTTCTCCTGCACGAGCAGCACGACGTGCGCGATCGGCGAGGTACTCGAGCTCGAAACGCGCGCGGCCCGCGGCCCGAAAGCCGCTGCCGCGCCGCCGTCGGCGCCGCAGCCCGACAGCAGCGAGAACCCCGCCGCTATCGCTCCCAGACGCAGCGGCGCGGTGCCGACGCGGCGCATTATCCCTCGGCGATGCTCGTAACGGCCTTGACGAGCGAATCTTTCCCTTTGGTCGCGGTGATAAACGCCATCTGCGCGTAATCGAGGACCTCGGGGAAGCGCCGCAAGTAGCCCGTCACGAAACGCCACGAGAAGAGGCGCCGCAGCGAAAGATACTCCGCTTCGTAGAGCAGCAGCAAGTTGGTAACGATGAAGTGGCGCATCGCGCTGCCGCGGCGAACGTGCACCCGCCAGCGCTTGGAGATGTCGACGTTGGTGAAAACGGTGTTTCGCAGCGATCCGGAGAGCACCGCGGGACTGACCGTAACCGCGCTATCGTAGTCGGCGGGCATCCGATCCGACCGCTCGATGACGGAACGCCCGAAGTCGACGGTCCAATACTCCGGCTGCGCTTTTGCGATCGGAAAGACCCAGCGAGCCTTCCCCATGAACGGTCGCAGCAGGCGCGTCGTCTTGAAGAACTTGGTGAAGTAGTTGGAAAAATCGTCGAAGGCGATCTCCTTCTGCTCCTCGTTGCGGTACGATTTCTCCAGACGCTCGTTCACTTGGACGGCGCGCTGCTCGGCGTACTCGACCATGTCGCTCACGACGTTGCCGGTAAGTTCGAACCCCGACTCCGACGACCAGCGGCTGCCGACGGGCATCACCACGAGCTGCGTTCCCGGAGCTCGCGGCGCGTTGCCCTCGAAGTACGCCTGCATCTCCGGCGCCGACACGAGGAAACGGTTTTCGTCGCGCACCTCGCGGTGCAGATGGCAGATTCCGCTCGCGAACGGTACGGCGTATCGCGGGTGCAGCTGCTGCGCCGCGGAGAGGAACGCGTCCATGTAGGTTCGCGAATCGACCGGCAGGCGATCGGCGGGGTCCTCGAAAGTGTACCGCGTCGGGTAGGACCAGGCCGGCGAATGGCTACGCAGCATGAAATCGACCTGCGGATACTTCGCACGAAACGCGCGCCACGACGACGGCAGCGGCTTGGCGTCGTTGAGGTCGAACAGCGTGACGCCGTCGGCTTGCACCACCGCGACGCTGTCGTCTTGAAAGCTGATCTGATAGCTCGTCAGCGAGAAGCCGTCGGCCAGCTGCATCGTCTCCCCGTGATTGAGCTCGACGATGCGTTCGAACCCCAGGCCGCGCAGTTGTTCGTGCAGTCCGGAGATCGGAAAGCGCGGCACCATCACCGTCGTGTGCTTGCCGAACTTCTTGAGCGTCTTGGGATCGAAGTGGTCGAAGTGCCAGTGCGTCACGTAGACGTAGTCGGCTTCGAAGATATCGGGCCCGAACTCCGGTGGCGGGGCGTGCCACCAAGCCGACCAATACGCCGGCTCGTTCAGCCAGGGGTCGATGACGAGCCGCTTCCCTCGCGCTTTGATGTCGAGACAGGCGTGACTGACGATCCGAAACTCCATGATCGCCGCTCTTTCGGCGGACCCTCGCCGACTCCCATCGGCCCCGCACGGGCGTGCGGCTGCTTAGCCCGTTAGGGAATTGCTCGAATCCGGATTGCACCGGTGGTGGTGCGCAGCACGATTCGCGCCGCGCCCGATCCGATGGTGCCACTCGCGGAAGAGCCGACGATATTTTCGCTGCTCGAGGAGATGCCGGAAATGTCGCTGCTGAAGGCGCCGACCGTACTCGAAGCGTCCACGCGCGCGCTGCTGTCGCGGGCCAGTCCTAAGGAGATGGTGCCCGTCGTCGCGCGCAAGTCGATGGAACGGCTGCCCTCGATGAGGCCCAACTGCGCGTCGATCGTGCCCGCCTGCGTCTCGACGTCGAGATCGCCGGCAATCGGCCCGAGCCGCACCGATCCCGCAACGTTCTCGACGAACGCCGACGCAGCTTGCGGCACCATCACGCGATACCGCACGCCGCCGCTGTGATTTCCGCCGGCGTACTCGGTTGAGATCGAAACCACATTTGCGTCACGTCGCACGTCGATCGCAATGGTCCGCAACTCCGAAGCGTCGTACCCGTACTTGCGAGCCGAGACGTCGACGACCGGCTTGTTCCAGGGCTCGATCTGCACGGTTCCGGCGACGTTGCTCACGCGCACGTGCGGCGCCGAGTCGCTGTCGATCGCCTGATGAAAATCTTCGTGGGCGCGTTCGCCGAAGGCGCCGCTGCACGCGCAGAGCGCCAGCAGAGCCGCCACGGCCGTCCCTCGCATCATAACCGCGCCTTCGACGCGCCCACGAGGCCGCCCCCGCAGCGAGGCTTCACGGGCTCCCACGGAAAAACGGCACGTATGGGCGCCGGCATCGATTACACGATGGTCGAGCGCGTCGTGCTCGCGTTCGGCCTCTCGCTCTTCTTCGGCTTTGCGTTCGAGGAATTCTACGCTGACGTGCTTCCGCGGCGCCCCGGCGGCGTGCGGACGTTTCCGTTGCTCGCACTCGGCGGCGCCGGCCTCTACCTGCTCGATCCCGCCCACGGAGCGGCGTTCATCGCCGGGTTGCTCGTGCTGGGCCTCTGGATCTACACGTATATCCGCGTGGGGCTGGAGCGCGAAGGCCCTCCCCCCGACGGCCCGCTCATCGTTCCAATCTGCAACCTCTTGGCCTACCTGCTCGGGGCGCTGGCGCTCTCACAGCCGGTCTGGCTCAGCATCGGCATCGCCGTCGCCGCCGTGCTATTGCTCGGCGCGCGCACGCGGCTGCACGATTGGGCGCAGCGCGTTCCGGCCGGCGAGATCGTCACCGTGGGACAGTTTCTCGTGCTCGTTGGCGTCGTGCTGCCGCTGCTGCCGGGGCTTCCCGCGATCCCGTACACCACGATCACGCCCTTTGGCGTTTGGCTCGCCGTGGTGGCCGTGTCGTCGATCTCCTACGCGAGCTATCTGATACAGCGCTTGACGCCACCGCGCCGAGGCGCACTCTGGAGTGCGATTCTCGGCGGCCTCTACTCGTCGACCGCAACCACCGTCGTTTTCGCGAGACGTGCTCGCGACGAAGGCATGACGCCATCGTTGGAAGCCGGAATCGTCGCCGCCACTGCCATCATGTACCTGCGCATTCTCTTCGTGGTAACGCTCTTTAACGTGACGCTCGCGCGACAACTCGCGCCGACGTTGCTGGTGCTGGCGGCGCTGAGCGCGCTTCTGGCGCTGGAGCGATCGCGCCGGCGCGGCGGCGCGCCCGAAAGCGCGGCCGCGCTCGGCAATCCGCTGCAGCTTTGGACGGCGCTCGTCTTCGCGGCGACCTTCGTGGCGGTCGCGATGCTCGCAACGGTTGCAGAGCGATTCTTCGGTCATACCGGAATCTTCGCGCTCGCGGGAATCGTCGGTGTAACCGACATCGATCCGTTCGTTCTGAGCCTCGCGCAGGGCGGGGTCGCAACCGTCGGAATCCCCGCTTCGACGATCGCGATCCTCATCGCCATCTCCTCGAACAACGCGCTCAAGGCCGTCTACACGCTGGCGTTCGCGCGCACGCGAGGCGCTTGGGTGCCGGCCGCCATGCTCGTCGCGCTGGCTCTCGTCGGCCTCGCCGGCGCCTGGCTCTACGGTTCTCGCATCTTATAGCCGATGCCATAGACCGTCACCACGTATTGCGGGTCGCGCGGATCGTTCTCGGTCTTCTTGCGCAGATTGTTGATATGACGGTCGAGCGTGCGCGCGCGTGAAAACCTCACCGGGATGAGCGGCTAGCACCGCGAGAATCTCGAACTCGGTCGCGGTGAGCCGGCGAACCGAGCCGGCGACGTTGACTTCGTAAGAGCTTCGATCGAGCTCGAGATCGGCTACGCGGGACGCGCGCAACGAGTTCGCGCGGGGAAAACGCCTTGGTCACGCAGTCGTCGGCGCCAAGGTCGAAACCGTCGATGCGATCGGCCTCGTCGGATTGCGCGACGAGCACGATCGTCGGAATGCGCGCGGACGGCAGCGTCGCCGCGCGAAGGACGTCGGGCACGCGTCGCTCGATCGGGACAAGCATGCGCCCCCGCCGAACCGCCCGCGGGACGGGCCCCGCCTACGCCGCGTCTACCACGACGTAACGAACGCCGGGTCGATCGCGGCCCCCGCGATTCCGGCAAACGTCGTGAAAGGACAGTCGTAGCCCGGGCAGCCGGGAACGTAGACGGGCACGCGCAGCGGATGCTCCCCGTGCCCCGCGCGCATCGCGTCGAGCGATTGCTGCGCGTAGAAAGTCCTCACGAAAGCGGCGCCGTTGCGCGAGTGCAACTCGAAGATCAGGGCGCCACCCGGCGGCGTATCGTCGAGCTGATCGCCCGGCACCAGCCACGAGAGGTGCAGCATGCCGGAGATCTCCGCGAGCTGCGTATCGTGGCCTGAAAGAAAGACGAAGCGCGTATCCGGCGGCACGCGCGTACCGCTGCCGGCCTGTGCGCCTGCGCCTTGAGCCAGCGTCGCCAGAACGTGCGCCATGATGTTGGAAGAGTGCGCGCGCGCCGTATACACGTTGCCGTGCTCGAGTCGCTTGGCAAAGACGTGCAGTGCCAGCAACTGGAGCAGGCGCTGGTGGTCGACGCGCCCCCAGCCGACGACCGCATTACCGTTGGTGTACTCCAGCAGCAGGTTCTCGCCGACGTCGGCCGCCATGTCGAGGCCGCCGTCGATGCTTGCCAGGCCCCCGTCGCCGTCGTTGGAGAGCGTGGTCGGAACGCGCGAGATCTGCTTGCACGCCGATGCGCTCGCGCATCCGAGCACGGTCTCCATCGTCGTAAAGGCCGAAGCGTAGGCGCCGGCAATGCCGTCGAAACCTCCGCCAACCGTTCCGAGAACCGCCGCCCTCGACTCCGCCTTGTCGACGACGCCGACTCCCGGGAGCGGGTCGAAGAGCGTGTCGTTATCGGTCGCCGCGTGCTGCGCGACGATGCCGCATCCCGGGGCGAAGCCGCCGGCGAACGCCTCGGCAGAGGCGCGGGTACGCTGGTCGACGTCCGCCCAGACGAAGACGTCGCTGCGACGCGGACAGTTCGCCGGCGGCATTCCGAGCATCTCTCCGTATTGCTGCCGGTACCAGCGACCGAACTGGCGCATCAGCACCGCGCCGCGCGCGGTGAGATTCCCCGGCTTGCCCGGCCACGCCGGCCACGGCTGCTTCGCATAGGCGTGGAGCTCGTCGGGATGCGAGGGCGAACGCACGCCATGGCGGCTGAGCACGACGACCATGCGCAGCTCCGGGACGGCGCTCGGGGTCGCGGCGCTGGCCGTTTGCGCGGCGCCGGTAACCGCGCCGCCGGCAAGAAATGCGCAGGCTACAATTGAGACGAGCCGCAATAGAATCGATGACGTTCTCATGCGGAAAACTCTACGCCTTTGGCATGAATCTAGAATGAATCATTCGCCCGTCGACGGCGCTTACGACGACAAGCGCGCATTACGGCGCAAGGAAGAGGTGCTCGCCCACGCCGTTGCAGTTTTGGGTACCGTCCAAACACGGCAGCCCGATCGTCGGTTTTGCGCCGCCGCGCAGCGGCAGGCCGTAGACGTCGAGCCGGCCATTCGCGGCTTCGAGCGTGTAGAAGCGCTCGCGCGGCGGATCGGCCGCGAGTGCGCTGACGATCGTCTTGACGATCTCGTTGGGGAAGAGACCGCGGAACGGGTCGAGAGGTTCGTCGAACTGGCTCATCACGTTCACCGGCGGCGAGGGCGGACTTCCAGGCTTGGGTGAGGCCAGGGCGCCGAAGTACTGCCCGAGGAGGACGGTAGCCGGATTGTGGCTCGTCGGCAGATACTGGCTGGAGTCGACGAAGTCGGCCTGCGCCAAGCTGAGGCCTGTCGAGCCGGGAGGCTTCGCGTAAGGAAACGCGATCTTGAAGAGGCGCGAACGCGCCGCGGAGCTGGCGTAAACGTAGAGCGTCGCGTTCACGTCGAAGCGCCCTTGCACCAGCGTGCTGAATCCCGCGGTCTTCGATCCGGGCACGCCGAACGCGATCGAGAGCTGCGCGACGCTCTTGCGGGTGATCGGCGCCGCCAGCTCGGTGATGTCGGCGCCGAGATTGTTGAAGAGCCAGAGGTTGTCGTTGGGATCGTACTGGAGGTCGACGAGGAACGCCCCGTTTATGCCCACCTCGGTGATTGCGGGCGTCAGCTTGAGATTCAAATAGGCGTGCGCCGGATCGAACGAAACGATCGGTGGCCGGAAGAAACGAATGCTCTGCGGGCTCGCGATGGCGACGTCTCCGTAGGGGCCAACGGCGAGCACCGGAGCGATGCCCAGGCCGGGCCACTCGCTGAGCGTGCGCACCGGCTTGGAATCGCGCGCGAGCGGGAGCGAGTACGAGCTGAACGTACCGTTATGGTCGACGTAGAGCCAGCGCGCGGGGGGCGTGGCGTTGGGTGGCACCGGAATCGACGATGCAACCGGAGCCGGGCCGACGGAGCCGCATCCCGAGATAGCGACGATGGTTGCGGCGACGGCGAGCATCACGGCGAAGACGGATGAGATTTTCATTGATCGAGGCTCCCGAAGACCGGATTCGCTCCCTGCGATATGGGATCGAACAGGAAGAGCGAGAGCCGGGTGATGGAGTGGAACGGCAGCTCGTTGTGACGATCGAAGGAGTTCAATTGCGAGGGGCTGACCGTACCCAGCCGCCCGCCGGCCGCTGCCACGTAACCGCCGACGTTGGTAACGTGCTTGCCGAGCGCTACGGTGGAGATGCTGCCCAAACTCGCGCTTCCGAGCTGTTCGAAATGCGAATGGGCGGATGCAGCAAAGGTGCCGAACTCGGCTTTCGGTACCGTCGGCGAGGCCTCGTAGAGCGAGAGTTGCGCGCCGGCGCTCGCCGGCGGTTCCTCGTACGCGAGCACGCTGTAGTTCGGATACGATCCCAGGAGAATCAACGTGTAGCGCTTGCCGGCCGATAGGCCCGGGCTCCGCAGCGGACCCACCCGGTAGCCGCTCGTGTCGAGGGCCGATAGCGTTGCCGTTCCCGGCGGCATCTCGAAATATTGGGTGATCGTGCCGTAGTCAAACGAGGACGCTAGCGTCTGGCCGTTGACCCGAAGGTAGACCGAGTCGAGTTGGGTAGGCACGCCGTCGATGAGCGCTTCGAGTTCGGGTGCCGCTTCGACGAAGCGCGCGCGTGCGGTGCCCGAGCCCGACGACGGCAGCGGCGTAGAGGTGCTCGATCCGCCGCATCCGTTCAACACGATCGTGCAGCATAGCACGAGGCCCGTAACGCGTAACTGCATGAGTGCTCCAAAAGGGTTTACGCGCGCCGCTGGAAGCGGCGCGCGTAAACGTGCGAGGAGGTAAGAGCTACTGGAGGCAGGGTTGGCCCGAGCCTTGACCGCTGCCGTTGGCGATGCCGTTGAGGGCATTGGTGATCGCGGTGTGTATCGATGCCGAAAGCGGAGCGTACTCCAGCTTATTGACGACCTTGTTGGCGGGAGCCGAAGCGATGTACTTCACCAACGTTTCCTTGTCGGAGACGTGCACGCCGTTGTTATTCCCGTAGAAAAGCCAGTAGCTGAAGCCGACGATCGGATACGTGCCGCCGGGCGGGCTCACGAACTTGCTGGGATCGATGTAGAGGATGCACCACGGGGTGCTCGTTCCGAGCGGCTGTTCGTCGCTGCCTTCGCCGTAGGTAATGTTCGCGGAGGTCACCTTCGCGAGAGCCTTGGTGACGGCCGCCTGGTTCGTGGGGCTGATGAATTCCGGCCTTCCGTTGACCTTGCCGTTGAGTAGCCAGGCCTGCGCGATCGGCGGATTAGCGCTCTTGGCCCACGCGCCCTCGACGTAGCCGGTGCCGAACGGCGTCGATTGAATCGCGGCGAGCACGCCCGGGTTACCGTTCTCGCCGACGAACCTGGCGTTCGGATCGTTGGACGACCCCGGTCCCGGCCAGACCATGTTCACGCCGAAGGTCCAGGCCGCGCTGCGGCTGCCGTAACCATACGGAGCGGTGTTGTAAGGAGCGTTGAACGTCTGGTTGCAGCCGCTGGTCGTATTTGCCAGCTTGTTGGTGAAGAGATAGCTCGTGCCGCTGCTGTCGGAGCGGAAGTAGAAGGTGATCGATTCGGAGTTGCCGCCGGTGACCGAGTGCCCGCCGTTGTCGGCCGTGATCGCCGGATCGTTCCAGTCGCCGATCGTACCGTTGGCGATGGCGCAGTAGGTCCAGGTCGAGAGCTTGACCTTCTTATTGCCGCCGAAGTCCTTGGAGCGATAACCGAAGACGATCGGACCGCCGAACGTCGGAAACTCGAATGGTTCGCCCCAGTTCGTGCCGCTGCTGGGTTCGCGGGTAGCCTTGTACTGCGTGTATTCGGTCGACGGCATCGCGACGTCGCTGCCGACGAAGTCGAGCGGATCGCTGCGGCCGCCGAATCCGGTCGCAGTCGCACCCAGCGGCGCGCACGGTCCGGTCGGGGGCGCGCTGGAATCCATGTAATCTTCGAAGGCGTGACGGCCTGCGCCGCTGCCGGTCAGACAGTAGTAGACCGTGCCCGTCGTCGGCACGGCGTAGAAGATCGAACCGGCTCCCGGCGGCTGCTGCGCGTTGTAGTAATAACCGACGGGCTGATTTCCTTGATTGTATCCGTAAGCCGGGAAGGTGGCGCCGCCCGAGTGCAGGTCCTGCGGCCCGTTGTCGTTGCGATGAGCGCGCCCGTGCCCGTGGTGCGACACGACGTTGGGCGCGTTCGGAAGCGGCGCTACCGACGACCCGCCGGCATTGCTTCCATTGCACGCGCTCAAGAGCAGTGCCGGAAGCGCCGCCAAGGCGAGCGTAGCGATGGTCTTTCTCATTGCGAATGTTCCTTATATGGATTTGTGCGGTGAGGAGGTCGAAGGGTGAGCCGGCCGGGCCGGGGCCCTGCCGGAAGCTGAGGTGACCGCCACGGCGATCGGCGCGTCGAGCTGCGTTGCCGATCCGGCGATCTGGAGTGACGGCTTGACCGTTCCGTGCGCGGACGACGGAAAAGCGTCGATCGCGTTGTTGAAATCGTCGGTGACGAAGAGCGTCGACTGGTACATCGCGATCGCCGGGAAGAATGGGACGAGCAGGTTGCGACCGGACGCGCAGGTGGGGTCCTGCGTCAAGATCCCATCGAGCGTGAGCACACGCAGCGGCGGGTTATTCGGCTCGCTCCCGCCGCTCGCGCCCACGGCAAACACGTTGACGCGCGCTTGACACGAGGTCGAACTGCCGCTGCCGGCGGCCACGACGTTTCCAACGAGAATCTCTCCGCTGGAGTTGAGCGCGACCTCGGTCGTCTCGTTGGGCGACAGCTCCGTCGTGGGATTCCAGGGAATGACGCGCGCCGGATTGATGCCGGACTTGCCGATGTCGGCGGCTGCCGCCACGAAGAGACCGTAGCTCGGACCGAGTGACGTATGCAGCGCGCCGTTCACGTAGACGTTGCCGCCCGCATCGACCGCCAATCCCGTCGGCTGTGAGTCGGGGCCGTCGTACCGAAGCTGCGGATTGTTGAAGTCGAATCCGTCCTCCGGCGCGGCGGCACCGGAGGCGCCTACCGGATAGGTGAGCACCGCGTCGCCGTCGTTGCCGTCGAGCGCCGTGGCACCGTACGTCACCAATCGCCCCGATGAGTCAAACGCCATCAACAGCGGGAAGATCGTCGTCTTGGTTTTTTTGTCGGCAAGGAGTACCGCTTTGGGCTGCGCGTCCCCGCTGGCTCCGCGCGCGTAGATTGCGATTTCGTTGCCGGCATCGGGCTCGCCGTCGGAGGCTTGAAAGCCGAACTCGTTGTCGAAGTAGCCGACGTAGAGGTTGCCGCTCGGATCGATCGCGAGGCTGCGCGCGTAGAGCTTTTTGTCGAGCGCGATCGTCGTCTGCGGTGAAGCGTTGCCTTTGGCACTCCCGTCGTACTCGGTGATGGTGGCCGCTTGCCCGTAGTTGCTGCCCATGTTCAGCACGTAGATCGTGCCGACGGGCGGCGGCGGCTGTCTGCCGTGCAGCGCGAAGCCCGCGCTCGTCCCGATGCCGCTCGGGCCGGAGACCGCGGCCGCCACGGTAATCGCCGAGGCCTGCTTATTGCCATCGTAGGTGAGCGTGATGTCGCCGGGCGGCTTTGCGAACCGCAGCGATTCTCCCGAAGATTTGCCGGCGTGCATTTTGAAGGCGCCTTGCGTGTCGCCCTCGATGCTCAGCGAGATCGGCTCCGTATAGTCGCTGGGTCCAACGATCTCGGCGCCGCTGGCGTCGAATGCGTCGAGCGACACCGAAGCGGTCAGCTCGTGGCCGCGCTTGGCGGCGTTGGGTGAAAGCTGCAAGCGCAGCGAGGCGATCACTCCGTACAGCGAGAGCGAGATATCGTTGGTGATCCCGACGGTACCACCGCCGGAGCCGATCGTCGCTCGCACGCTTCCGACCGAGAGCACCGAGCCGTTGCCGTCGGTGCTCGAGTAGGTCGTCACCGCGAACACGTCTTGGCCCGGCGAACCGAGCGCGGTGCCGTTGCAAACGCGACCGTCGGCCAGCTGTTTGCACGCGCGCGAGTGGGCCGCCGTGTTGACGATCGCCGGGTTGACTCCGGTGACGCCATCTCCGTCGACCGAAGTCAGCTGGATGACGACCGACTCGGTGTTGCTCGAGAGATAGTCCGGACGCAATCCGCTCGCCGCCGGAACGGTGATGCTAACGTGGATCTTCACCAGATGCGTCGGCGGCGGTCCCGAACCGCCGGGAGAGTTGACGACCGAACCGTCTGGCGTGTTCAATCCTCCCCCGCAC
>DASZGC010000045.1:0-3345 GCA_035939175.1 Candidatus Cybelea sp.
CCTTTAGAAATATTTCGATGCCGTGGAGCATCATCTCGTCGGTCGCTCCCGTTCAAACCGGCTTCGTTGTGTGTGCCTACGCCGCCACATCCTGGTGGCCGCGACCGGCGTCCTCGGCCGGGTCTGGCTCACTCTGGAGCGGTGGACATATACGTGAACGCTAAGGCGCCATTGCGAAAGTGCATCTGCGGCGTCGCAGGAACGCCGGTCATCGACTCGCCGAACGCCCCCGTGTAGACGTTTTGCCCGTTCGAGCGCACCTGCACGATCGCGGCCTTGAGGTGCAGCTTCACCATCGAGCTGCGGACGACGCGCTCGATCGTCGCGACATCGGCCGCCGCCGCGCGCGCGGGCGCTACCACTGCAAGAACCGCTAGAGCCAGCGCAAGTGCAACCTTCATGCATCTTCCTCCAGACTATTGGTTGCTGAAGACGGCGCCGTGGGGCATGGCCGGGCCGTTCCAGCCGTCGGGCCACATCCGGGTGAAATCGATCGACTGCGGGTCGAGCGTCAACTCGCCGGTGTCGCGATCTATCCTCGCAAAGAGCGCGTGCGTCTGTAGCGAGCCGACCCCGGTGATGACGATGCGGTCGCCGCCCGGCTCGATCGCGAGCCAGTGCGGATATTGATCGGGTGCCAACAGCAGGCGGCTCGCCTCGCGCGGATGCTGCGGATCGCGGATATCGAGGCTCGCGACGGCGTGTCCGCTCTGCATCGCGAGCACGAGATAGTTGCCCACGACGACCGGTACCTCGCACGTGCGGTAGCCCGCATCGTAGACGTGTTTTAGCGTGGGGTTCGTGGCGAGCTTCTCCACGATGAAGAGCCCGCAATGAAACGTCGGTACGACGACGGTGTGGCCGTCGCCGAGAACGCGGGGCTCCGATGAGTCGGCCGCGTCGTCGGCGTACCAGTGCGGCGATTCGGGCAGTGAGAGCGTCTTGAGAAGCTTGAGGTCGGAGAGCCGCCACACCTGTACGACGTGACTCTTCTGCGCGCCCATCATGTCGGCGCTGCTGGTCACGATGCGGTCGAGGCTCTCGACCACCGCCAGGCTATACGGGCGAACGTTGCGGTCCACGGCCGGAGCTGCCGCGGACGAGGTTTTGACGGCCTTTCCCCGCGCGTCGAGCTCCACCAAGCCCCCGGGCGCGCGATTATAGCCGCCCGAGTATTGAAACGTCGCCAGCGTGTTGCCGTTGGAGAGATAGACGAACGAGTGCGGATACATATAACGGCCCACGTTTGCGAACCCAAACACGAGGCGCGGGTGGAGCGGGTCGCGCACGTCGATCGCGTAGGTTCGGTCGGCTAGCCAATCGTTGGCGAAGAGCACGTCGTTGGGGGGCAGAGCGTAACTCGTGTGATGCGCCATCTTCGCGCCCACACCGACGGGAAGCATCGCGACGAGCCTGCCGAACGACGTCGCATCGGGTGCGACGTCGAAGACCGCGAGAAAATCCTTGCCCATGGTGGCCATTTCCGGCATGTCCGCGCCGGGATTGCGGATCTCCATCGCCCAGGTGAAGAGATACGTGCTCGAATGCGGCGCGGCGTTGACGCCCAATAACAGGATCGCCCCAAGAACCAACAAGCGAAGGGTCGCACGCTGCTCCATTGCCCACTGGCTACGGCCCCAGGCGCCGTTCTCCCGCCGGGACGGGGCGGCGGCGACCCGGAAGGGTGGAACGGTCAGCGAGGAGGGACCCGTGATATCGAGACTAGCGTTTCTCGCAATCGGCACTGCTTGGATGCATCGTAGCGCTCGACGATCCACGCGCTGCGAGCGCGACGCCGATGCGCGTTCTCTATCCGCCGACGCCCCGAAGCGACGCATCCGACACTTTTTTCGGCACGCGCGTGCCCGACCCGTACCGCTGGCTCGAATCGACGCAGTCGCCCGAGGTCAAAAACTGGGTCTCACTCGAAGCGACGCTTGGCGCGCAGCAAATGGCGATGCTGCCGGATCGGGAGGCCTTCCGTTCGACGGTGCAGCGTTTAATGTCGGCGCCGTTCGACAGCGTTCCCGATCGCGGGCGCGACGCGACGATCTTCGCGCGAACGGTGCCGAACTTGCCGCAGCCCGTCTTGATGGTCACGCGCGACGGTAGAACGTCGGTGCTGCTCGATCCCAACGCGCGCTGGCCGGGGTCGCCGACGATCCTCGCGCAGTGGTTCCTTTCCCCCGACGGCAATACGCTCGCCTACGCGACCGATGCCGCGGGCGGCGGCTGGCTGCGCTGGCACACGCTGAGCACGACCAGCGGCCGCGAGGAGCCCGGCAGCGTGATCGGCACGCCCGATTGGGCGTCGATCTCGTGGGCACGCGATAGCCGCGGGTTCTACTACGATGGTTACGGCGTCGAACGCCAGCCGCCGATCGGAGCGCCGATCGGCAAAGGCTTTGCGGCCTTTTTCCACCGCGCAGGCACTGCACAGCGCGACGACGTTCAGGTCTACGCGCGTCCCGACCATCCCGATTGGCTCACCTACGCGAGCGAGAGCTGGGACGGCCGCTATCTCATTCTCGGCGCGGTCGAAGGCTCCGGAAGCGGCGGAAATCTCGTCGCGATCCGGGCGCTGCGCGCGGGCTCCGCGCCGACGATTACGCTGCGGGAGCTCGGCGCTGCGCAATACGCCTACGTCGATAACGACGGTCCGGTCTTCTACTTTCAAACCACGGACGACGCGCCCCGAGGCAAGGTCGTAGCGATCGATCTGCGCGATGCCGCGCGCGAACGTGACGTAATTCCGCAGCGCAGTGACGTGCTCGAAGACGTCGGCGCCGCCGGTGGCCGCTTCTTCGCACGATACCTGCACGACGTCGTCTCTCATCTCGTTGCGTTCGACCGTTCGGGAGAGGAACGCTACGAGATCGCCCTTCCGGGAACCGGTACGGCGAGCAACGTGACGGGAGAACCCGCGGATCCCATCAGCTACTACAGTTTCTCGAGCCCAACGTACCCCTATACCGTGTACCAGTACGACGTACGGCGCAATAAGGGCACCATTGTCTCGCAACGCTACGCGCCGTTCGATCCCGCGCGCTACACGACCAACGAACTGTTCGCGGTCTCGAAGGACGGTACGCGCATCCCCGTCTTCGTGGCACACCGCCGCGATCTGCCGCTCGACGGCAGAGCGCCGGCGATGATCACCGGCTACGGCGGCTTCGGCGACGCTTACCATCCGATCTGGCAGAGACATACGACCTGGATGGCCGGACAATCAGCGTTCAGGAGCCGTCGAATGAGTCGCCGTCGTCGGTGATTTGTTACGATTACTATAACGATGGCTTACGAGAATACCTTTCCATAGGGGCCCGCGGTGCGACGTGCGGACAA
>DASZGC010000046.1:0-22614 GCA_035939175.1 Candidatus Cybelea sp.
GGCGACAGATCTCCTCAAGAATGGACATACGGGCTTCGCGCTTGGGAATAGCAGGCGTTGGAACCGCCCGGAGGCGAACCTTGCTCATGGCGTAGTCTCCTTTGAATGTCAACAGTTTTAAGGAGCTACGCTACTTCTTTACCCGTCACCCCCGGAGATCGGGGCGACCTCGGAGGGTATGACCGGCCCGCTCTACTTCTGCGCCCGTCGTCATCCGACGCGGGAATGGTTTTTAAATGAAAGACGCCGCGTGATATTCGCAGCGTCCGTTGCGTTAGGAGGACTAAGGGCGTTAGTGCCGGGTGCTTGTACCCGAGGGCGCGACAGAGATCGCTAGACCGGGAAAGGGCGTACCGCGTGCGGGAGTTCTAAATAACGTAGTCGGCTCTCCGCCAGCTGGATAGCCCCAGACGCCGATGTGGGTTCTTCCAGCCGTCGCTTGGACAACTGACTTACCCTGTACCCAGAATTGTGTATCGCCTGGTTTGTGGGTGGCAAGCTGGATAGCTCGCGTGAGCTCCCCTTCAGTCCCGGAGACCGTAACCTCATAGATAACGACGGGGCCCTTTCGAGTTTGGGGCGGCTGGGGCGAGCCTCCGTAGGCCAAGGCGTTGCCAGTCCATTGAATCGTTAAGGGGCCTTCGCTCGGCCAGCCAATGTCTTTGTTCAAAGAGATTTGTACGAGGTTGCTGGAACCGTTGGGAAGCTCGTATAAGAGCGGCGAGCCATGGACCCAATTGTCTGAGATAAACAGATTGCTTTGGTTATCGTACGTGCAGAAGAAGAACGGCGGCCCGTAGTCGTCATTATACGTAACAGGCGAACCTGAAGCGTTTTTATAAATTGCGACGTTTCCGTCGAAATCCGAAAAGTACGTAACGGCAAGGTTGCCAGAGGCGGGGTCAATCGCGCAGCCATACCCGGCGGGTCCAGGAATCGTTACAGAGCCTATTTCGGTCGTGCCGCCGTGCGCGTATTCTACCGCTTCACTATTACCTTGGTTGACGATCCAGACATCACCAGCTTTATCCGTGCAAAGCCCTACGGGCGCATAGAGTCCGGTTAGTTCGCCGACTTGCTTTCCGGCAGGATAGGAAAGCACGTAAACGATGTCGCCGCCCTTACCATTACGGCCCGAAACGTACAACAAATCCTCGTTCTTCGCTTCCGGCAGCATCCATGAACCGCTATGGCCCCGCGCCTTCGCTTGGACCGTCTGGACTTGCGGCGGCGACCCGCTTTGTGCGCCTCCACAGCCCGCCAATACAAACGCACTACTGACTAGAAGCCCTAGCGTCCGGTATCCCATTTCCCTTGCCCTCCTGGACCCAAGTCATTCGCCGGGGGCCGAAGACGCCCCGTTACCGCTTTCTTGCCCAGCTGTTGCCCGCGCTCGTTTCGGCGTCGCATCGCTTGGGTTTCTGCGGCAACATCAACGAATGCGCGTTGCCATTTTTCGATCGCCATGCGCGAGAGGGGTTGGGGAATTGCACCGCTGTCTTCCCCTCGGAAGACGGCCACCTCTTGCGAAAGAGTAACTTCATTCGGCGGGTGTGGACACCCACACGCGCCGGAGTTCCCGACGCCAAGTTCCACTCTCTCCGCCACACCTGCGTCGTTCTGCTGCTGATGGCCAACGGAAACCTCAGGGTCGTTCAGCAACGCCTCGGCCATGCCTCAATCGCCCTGACGATGGGCACCTATGCCGCCGAATCCCGAGCATGCAAGCAGGGCAGCCGGTGCCGTGGAATACGCGTTCAAGCACCTTACGCGCGCAAAGACGCTGCAAGTAGCTGAGAGTTAAGGGGGCAACAGGGGCAAAGTCAACTTCGCATGCCCCTAAAGAAACGAAAACCCCACAGAACATTATATTCTGTAAGGCTTTCAAATGGCTCCCGGTGTTGGACTCGAACCAACGACCCGCTGATTAACAGTCAGCTGCTCTACCAACTGAGCTAACCGGGACCGTCGCCGGGTGACCCTGGTTCAACGAGGAGCGCTCCACTCCCCTGTGGGTATTAGGCAGCGTGGCGGAGCGAGCGAAGAGGGCCGGGCCGGCCGTTGAGATACCCCGGGACGTCGACGACGTAACGCTCGAGGTCGATGGCCGGCGCGTGCCCCTCACCAACCTGCGCAAGGTGTACTTCCCCAAGCTGGGCCTCACCAAGGGCGACCTGCTGCGCTACTACGCCAGCATTTCGGGTGCGCTGATCCCGCACATCGAGGGCCGGGCGATGGTGATGAAGCGTTACCCGCACGGCGTCACCGGCGACTTCTTCTACATGAAGCGAGCGCCGGTTCCCCGGCCCGAGTGGATCGCCACCTGCAAGATCGAGCACCGCTCGGGCAACGTGATCGACTTTCCGATCATCAACGACCTTCCCTCGCTGCTCTGGCTGATCAACCTCGGCTGCATCGATCTCAACCCCTGGTACTCGCTCTGCGAGGATTTCAACCGCCCCCTAGTACTGCATTTCGACCTCGATCCCACGCCCGACACGCCCTTCTCCACCATGCGCGAGGCCGCGCTCATCGTGCGCGACGTGCTCGCCGGCATCGGCATGACGCCCTACGTGAAGACCACCGGCAGCCGCGGCGTGCACGTCTATGTCGCCATCCGCAAAGACATGACGCAGCATGAGGTGTGGGAAGTCTCCAAAGCGATTGGCCTGCAGATCGCCAAGGCGCATCCCGACATCCTCACCGCGATCTACCGCGTCGCGAACCGCCCGCCGCGCCACGTGCTCGTCGACTACAACCAAAACGCCTTCGGCAAAACGCTCGCCTCGATCTACTCCGTGCGCCCCAACGAAGAGGCCACGGTCTCTACGCCGTTGGAGTGGGCGGAGATCGAAGCCGGCTGCGAACTGACCGACTACACCGTCTTCAACGTGCCGCAGCGCGTCGCGAAGATCGGCGACCTTTGGAAACCATTGCTAGAAAACCGCGGCCGCTTCGATCTCGCGGCACTCACGGGAAAAAAGAATGCCAAAGTTTGATGGACTGCCGCTGCGCCCGCCGGTCGAGCCCATGGAGACGCGCCAAGTCCCGAAGATTCCCGAGGGCGCAACCTGGACCTACGAACCTAAGTGGGACGGCTTTCGCTGTCTCGCCTTTCGCGACGGCGACGACGTCGAGCTGCAATCGAAATCCGGCGAAACGCTCACGCGCTACTTTCCCGAAATCGTCGCCGCCCTGCTCGAAGCAAAAACCCGACGCTTCGTAACCGACGGCGAACTGATGATCACCGACGGCGCCGTCGGTGATTTCGACGCGCTGCTGCAGCGCATCCACCCCGCCGAGAGCCGCGTACGCAAGCTCGCCGCCGAAACGCCGGCCACCTACGTGCTCTTCGATCTCCTCGTCGAGAACGAGAGCAACGTCTCCGAACGTCCGCTGCGCGAGCGGCACGCGCACCTCGAAACGTTCGTCAAACGCGACTTCGCCAAAGATCCGACCATCGCGCTCTCGCCCGCCACGCCCGACGTCGAACTCGCGCGCATCTGGCTCTCCGGCAGCGTCGCGCGGCTCGACGGCGTCATCGCGAAAAAAGACGTGCCCTACGCCTTCGGCAGCCGTGACGCCGCCGTGAAAGTCAAGCGCGTCTTCACCGCCGATTGCGTGGTAGGGGGCTTCCGCGAATCGCCCGACGGGGCGGTCGCGTCGCTGCTGCTCGGGCTTTACGATGGCGACGGCCTATTGCACCACGTCGGGTTCGTCGGCTCGATGGGAGCCGCCGAGCGCAAGCGCGCCGGCGAGCTGCTCAAACCGATCGTCGAGCCGCCGGGCTTTACCGGCGCGGCGCCGGGCGGCCCGAGCCGCTGGCGACGCGCCGCCGACGCGCAATGGTTTCCGGTGAAACCGAATATCGTCGTTGAAGTGACGTTCGATCACGTGACCGGACGCCGCTTCCGCCACGCGTCACGACTGCTGCGGTGGCGCCCCGATAAGCCGCCTCGTCAATGCACGATGGAGCAGCTGTTCGAGCCGAAGAGCCTGCAGAGCTCCTAGGGGACGGTCAGGCTCTCGGTAAGCTGAACGGTCGCCGACGTGCCGGCATTGACGACGATCGGTTCGTGCGCGCTCGTCGCGTACACGTAACCGCCGAGGTTTGGCGTGCTGCTCTGCACCGTCGACGGGCCGCTCCCCATCGTCATCTGCCAGGCGATCGGGCCCGGCGTCACGGTACCGTGGGGAACGCCGGCCATCGGCGAGAGCTGCTGGCGCGACGCGCTCTGCGCGGCCGGGCTGATCGGCACGACGCGCCGGTTGACGATCGTCGCACTGATGTTCTTCTTCTTGCCGTTAGCCAGCTTGATCGCCGTCAGCATGAAGCCGACACGCGCGCGGCTCGCCCCCGAGGGCTGGCGTACCTCCGTGATGTAGCCGATGATCTCCGAGCCGGCCAGCGCCGGAAGCGAAGTATCGACGACGCGAAGTTTGAACTCGTCGCCGTAGGCGAGCTTCGAGGAATCCATGTGCTCGTCGAGCACGCACTGGATCTTTGTGCCCGCCTTGAAGGTTTGCGACGTGGTTATTGTGGTGGCGCCCGTCGGCGCGACCGAGACACAGACGAACGACGCGGCGATCAGCGCCGCGAACGCGTTAGCTCGCAAAGTGTGGAACACGTAGCTGTTCTCCGTTAAACGCAGTAGCGGAACGGAGCGCGTCGGCGCGATCCACGCGCTCCCATGGGAGGTCGAGGTCGGGACGTCCGAAGTGACCGTACGACGCCGTCTGTCGATAGATCGGGCGGCGCAGGTTCAAGTGGTGGATGATCGCCGCCGGACGTAGGTCGAACACGTCGAGCACCGCTTTGGCGATCTGCTCCTCGGGAAGCCGTCCGGTGCCGAACGTCTCCACGAGCACGCTCATCGGATGCGCGACGCCGATCGCGTAAGCGACCTGCACCTCGCAGCGGTCGGCAAGGCCGGCCGCAACGACGTTCTTGGCCACCCAGCGCGCGGCGTACGCCGCGGAACGATCGACCTTCGTTGGGTCCTTTCCGGAGAAGGCTCCGCCGCCGTGGCGGGCCATGCCGCCGTAGGTGTCGGCGATGATCTTGCGCCCAGTGAGCCCGGCGTCGCCTTTGGGGCCACCGATCACGAAGCGCCCCGTCGGATTCACGTAGACGCGCGTATTCGCGTCGTGCATCGCGCGGGGAATTACGTGCTCGATCACGCGCTCGGTTATCTCACGGCGGATCTCTTCGAGCGGAATCTCGGGATCGTGCTGCGTCGAGAGGACGACCGCCTCCACGCGAACCGGGCGGTCGCCGTCGTACTCCACCGTCACCTGCGACTTGCCGTCGGGGCGCAGGTAGGCAATGTCGCCGTTCTTGCGCATGGCGGAAAGGTGCCGCGTGAGATTGTGCGCGAGCACGATCGGCAGCGGCATCAGCTCCTCGGTCTCGCGGCAGGCGTAACCGAACATCATCCCCTGGTCGCCGGCGCCGATACGCTCGAACGCATCGTCGTCGCCGGAGCGTGCCTCCCACGAGTTGTCGACGCCCATCGCAATGTCGGGCGACTGCTCGTCGATCGACACGCTTACGCCGCAGGTTTCCGCGTCGAAGCCGATCGCCGAGCGCGTGTAGCCGACATCGCGTACGACCTCGCGCGCCAAGCGCGGAATGTCGACGTAAGTCTTGGTGGTCACCTCGCCGGCGAGGTGGATCTGCCCGGTGATCGCAAACGTCTCGACCGCGACGCGCGAGTAGGGATCGTCTTTGATGAGCGCGTCGAGCACGGCGTCGGAGATCTGGTCGGCGAGCTTGTCGGGGTGCCCCTCCGTGACCGATTCGCTCGTGAAGAGACGCTTATACGCCATCAGGTTCCCTCGCTCCAGGATGCGATGTACTTCACCTGCTCCGGGGTGAGCACGTCGATGTCGACGCCCATCGAGGCCAGCTTGAGCCGCGCTACCTCTTCGTCGATCTCGAGGGGCACGTCGTAAACCCGCTTGTGCAGCTCCTTGTAATTCTTGACGAGATACGCCGTTGCCAGCGCCTGATTGGCAAACGACATGTCCATTACGGCGGCGGGATGCCCTTCGGCCGCGGCGAGATTCACCAGGCGGCCGTCGGCGAGGATGCAGATCTTGCGCCCGTCTTGCAAAGCGTATTGCTCGACGAACGCGCGCGGCTCGCTCTTACCGATCGCCATGGCGCGGATCGAATCGAGATCCAGCTCGTCGTTGAAGTGCCCCGAGTTGCAGACGATCGCGCCGTCCTTCATCAGCTTGAAGTGTTCTTCGCGGATCACGTGGTAGTTGCCGGTGACGGTGACGAAGATGTCGCCGATCTTGGCGGCCTCGGTCATGCGCATCACGCGATAGCCGTCCATCACGGCCTCGATCGCTTTACGGGGATCGACTTCGGTGACCACCACGTGGGCACCCATCCCCGCCGCCCGCGACGCGATGCCGCGCCCGCACCAGCCGTAGCCCACCACGACGATCGTGCGACCCGCGAGCAGTACGTTGGTGGCGCGCACGATGCCGTCGAGCGTCGACTGGCCGGTGCCGTAGCGGTTGTCGAACATGTGCTTGGTCTGGGCATTGTTCACCGCGATAACCGGATAGGGCAGCACGCCGTCGCGCTGCATCGCATGCAGGCGGATGATGCCGGTCGTCGTCTCCTCGCAGCCGCCGATCATGTTGGCGAGCATATCGTGGTGCTTGGTATAGATGGCGGTAACGAGGTCGCAGCCGTCATCCATCGAGATGTGCGGCTTGGTGGCGATCACCGATTCGATGTGCGAGTAGTAGGTGTCGTTGTCTTCGCCTTTGATCGCGTAGGTGGCGATACCGTATTCGCAGAGCGCGGCGGCAACGTCGTCCTGTGTGGAGAGCGGATTACTCGCACACAGCGCGATTTCGGCGCCCCCCGCTTGAAGCGTGAGCATCAGGTTGGCGGTCTCGGTGGTGACGTGCAGACAAGCGCCGATGCGGATCCCAGCGAGCGGCTTCTCGATCTCGAAGCGATCGTGGATCTGCGCGAGCACGGGCATATAGTTTGCCGACCAGCCAATCCGGGAACGCCCGGCCTCGGCAAGCTTCAGATCCTTTACATTTCCTAAATCTAGTACGGACACGTCAACTCCTAAGACGGCGCGAGGGTGGCAAATCGTTTCGTCGCATCGTACGTTACCCCCGCCGCTGGGGCGGCGACGAACGTCGCACGCAGGCTCGACAGAGCCGCCCGCCAACCACCGGTCGTGGAGACGCTGCACGAGTATCTCGACCTCCTCGCCTCGGAGCGGCCCGTGCCCGGCGGCGGCAGCGCGGCGGCGGTCTCCGCAGCCCTGGGAGCAGCGCTGGTTGCCATGGTCGCGCGCATCGCCCGCGGCGGTGCGCACGACCCGGCAGCGCTCGCTGCGATCGTCGCGCGCGCCGACGAGCTGCGCGCGCAGTTGGAGACGGCGCGGTTGCGCGACGAACGCGCCTTCGACGGCGTCATCGAGGCGCAGCGTCTGCCGAAAGCTTCGGAGGCGGAGAAAGCGCTGCGGCGCGAGGCGCTGGAGAGCGCGCTCGAAGGGGCGGCGCAGGCGCCGCTCGATGCCGCCGCGCTTTGTGTGGACGTGCTCGAGTTGGCCCCGCCGCTGCTCGATGCGGCCGGCAAAGCGCTGCGCAGCGACGTCGGCTGCGCAGCGGAGTTCGCCTTCGCGGGGCTGGCGGGATGCGCGTACAACGTTCGAGTGAACCACCGCTTCATGCGCGACGCGGCGAGGATCGCGCGCCAAGAGGCCGTGCTAAGCGAGCGCGTGCGAACCGGCAGAGCACTGCTGGAGCGAACGCGCGCGGGGCTCGCTTAAGCGATCGCTGCGACTAGATCGAAGAACGGTTCGAGGTCGCGCTCGTCGACCTCCATTCCCACGCCTTGGGTGTGGTAGCGGATGTCGTGAAAGTCCATGCCCGCGGTCATCACCAAGCCGTAGCGCTGCGCGGTACGGCGGAACTCTTCGGTGTCGTCGGCATCGTGCAGCGGATAGAACACCTCGAGGCCGCGCAGGCCGTGCGGCACCAGCTCGTCGATGAGGACGCGGTCGCGGAGGCGCCCCGGATGCGCGAGCACCGGGATACCGCCGGTCTCCAAGATCTTCTCGATCGCGTGCTCCGGCGTAGTGTAGAGCTGCGGCACATAGCCGGGCCGGCCGGTGCCCAAGGCCACTTTGAAGGCCTCGTTGACGCTATCGACGATACCAAGGCGGACCAGCGCTTTGGCGACGTGGGGCCGGCCGATCGAAAGCGCGTCCCCCGACTCGATCAGCACGTCGTCGAGGGTGATGCCGTAGCCCGCTGCACGCAACTTCTCAACCATCGTCTCGGCGCGGATCCGGCGCTGCGCCTGGTTGTACTCGAGCAGCTCGTTGATCCCCGAAGGCCCGAGAGGCACGCCGTAACCGAGCACGTGAACTTCGTTCTCGCGCCAGGTCGTATTGATCTCGATCGAGGGGATCACGCGCGCGCCGGGGGGCGGCGTGAAGTTGCCGTACGCCGCCAGCGTGTCGTGATCGGAGATCGAGAAGACCTCGACGCCGCGCTCCCCCATGAAATCGGAGAGCTCCTGAGGGCTGAGGGTCCCGTCGCTCATCCGCGAGTGGGAGTGGAGATCAACCTTCACTGCCAGCATCCTTCTCTTCGAGCTTGCGCCGCTCGACCTGGAGTGAGATGGCGGTCCGCTCGCTCTCGTCGATAGAGACCAAAACGAACGACGGCGTGCAGACGACGTCGAGCTTGGCGCTCTTGAGATAGCTGCGTGCGATGGCGACGGCCTTGATTGCCTGGTTGATCGCGCCAGCCCCAACCGCCTGAACCTCGGCGGTCTCGTGCGTGCGCAACACGGCCGCCAGCGCGCCGGCGACCGAATTCGGATTGCTCTTAGCCGAAACTTTCAAGGTAACGGCGTCTGTCATGCGATCCCCCGCAGGAAGATGCGCTTAATGTCGTTCGCCTTTCCGGAGCTCGGATCGACGGAAACGACGGCAGCGCAAAACTGCTTCATTCCGCTCTTTTGAACGCTGAAGCGCTCGGAGAGGCCCGTTCGGAATCGCTCGAGGACGGGACCTTCCTCCATGCCGATGACGCCCTCGATCGGGCCGGTCATCCCGAGGTCGCTCAGGTACGCCGTGCCACCCGGCAGCACGTGCTCGTCGGCCGTCTGCACGTGGGTGTGCGTGCCTACCAAGCAGGAGACGCGGCCATCCAAAAAGCGCCCCATCGCGACCTTTTCGGAGGTGGCCTCGGCATGCAGGTCGACCACGATGATCGGCGTGCGCTGCCGGAGCTCTCGGACGAGGGCATCGGCGCAGCGGAACGGATCATCGATCGGCGGCATGAAGGTGCGCCCCATCAAATTAATGACACCGACCGTGACGCCGTTGGCTGAGAACGTTCCGGCACCGCGTCCCGGCACGGCCGGAGGATAGTTGGCGGGCCGAATCACCCGGTTGCTGGTTTCCAAATACTCGGCGAACTCCCGCTTGTCGAAGATGTGGTTCCCCCCAGTGATGAAGTCGATGCCGGTAGCGAACATCTCCTCGGCCGTTTGGGCGGTCAAGCCAAAACCGCCGGCGGCGTTCTCGCCGTTGGCGATGCAGGCGTGGATTTGATGTTGCTCTCGCAGCAACGAAACGCAGCGCTTCAAAGCCTCGCGACCGGGGGACCCGACCACGTCCCCGATGATCAAAAGGTTGAGACTGGAGCTATCTATCGGCGAGCCGAGGCCTTCGCTTTCTTTTGAGATTTCAAGAAGTAGACCAGAACTCGCTTCTCTTCTCTAAAGCCAACTAAACTCTTCGATTGAGCGGGATCGCGCAGCGCTTCGACGGCATAGAGCGCCGCCTCGTCTTCGGCAGCGGGGTCGCCCTCGGCGTGATCGTCGGGCGGGGGATTGCGGACCAGGGCGTCGCCGCAGCGGTCGCAGAGGAAGCTGACCTGCAGCTCGAGCTCTTCCTTTGAAAACGTCTCCAGGTCGCGCGTGACGTGCAGGAACGTCAGGGAACGATCGCCCTCGCACTCGACGCGAAGCGTTGAGGGCTCTTCCTTTACGAGCGCCGCGAAGCTGCGGACGTGCTCTTCGATACCCTCGGCCAGCGAGGCCTGAGCGGCCTTGTCGAGCCGCTGGCGCACCGCAAACGTGAGACGTAGCGTCCGGTCCGTCGGCCCGGAGCGAATTGAGGCCAGCTCGGGGAAGCGCACCAAAAGCGCGCAAACCAAACTGACCGTGTCGGCATTTTCAACGTGTGCTCGCGTGCTCATAGCTCTAGGGCTCTCAGCTCTCCATTCCCGCCAGGTGTCGTGAACCCCAAGGGGCAGGGTCCTTACGACGTCGCCCACAGGTCTCCCCGCAGGGGCGCCTAGAAAAGACCCGCGTGACCCTCCGGAAGGTTCCGGGTGCCCTGGCGCTTGGGCTAGGCGCCTCCTTGGTCGCTCACGGCTTCCTCTACCG
The DNA here is from genome assembly GCA_035939175.1 of Candidatus Cybelea sp. Classification (GTDB taxonomy): domain Bacteria; phylum Vulcanimicrobiota; class Vulcanimicrobiia; order Vulcanimicrobiales; family Vulcanimicrobiaceae; genus Cybelea. The sequence goes on from DASZGC010000046.1 coordinate 10,451, forward strand.
AGGCGAGCACGCGATGGGTGGTCCGTACCATGCCATCCTCCTGCAACTCGCCCTGGCCGGGGCACTAAGCCTCGGCTTCTTCTTGGGTTCTCTGGCGCTCCACGGCGCCCGCGCTGCCGCCGACGGCAGCGTACTGGCGAGCCGTCTGACGGCGCGCCTCCCCGGATTCGGCGCGATCGCCGTCGCGGCGACGGCGTGGTACGCTGCGGCCGAATTTCTCGAGCCGCACCACGCGGCGGCACCTTGGCTCGGCGTCGCGCTCTTCTTAGCCGCGGCCTCGTGGTTGATCGGCCTCGCCGCTCGGGCGATGCTCGCGCTTCTGGCTGGGGCGATCCTGGCAATCTTCGGCTCGGTCTTCGCGCCGCGCCGTCCGTCGTGGTCGATACGACGGGCTTCCACACCACGCGCACGCTCGCGCGTCTGCACGCGACGCCACGTCGCTCGTCCTCCTCCGATCGGGTTCGGCTGCCGCGCCTAAGCGCGGCCCGTTCCTCTTTCCTACTAACCGCTAGATCGAAGGAGATCCCATGTTCCGTTTGTGCACGGCGCTCGTCGCCGTCTGTATCGCTTTGAGTTGCACGGCGTTCGCGCTGGCGGCGACGACCGGCCTCGTGCGCGGCACGATCACGCTCGACGGCAAACCCATCCCGGCGGCTCACGTCGTGTTGGAAGGCGAAGGCTCGCTCTTCCAAGCGACCGCCGACGCGCACGGCAACTACGTCTTCTCGCAAGTTCCCTTCGGCTCGTACCGTCTGGTCGCGTCGGCCAAAGGCGGCCACGAAACGGCCGTGCTCGTCAACGTTGCGAGCGGCCAGGTGATCACGGTCAACGTCGCGCTGACGATTCACCTCAAGGAGATCGCGCAGACCACCGTCACCGCGCACGCCGGCCTCGAGGCAAATCCGCCATCCGTCAACCAACTCAACCGCGCCACGATCCAATCCTCGCCGGTCAACAACAGCCTCGACCGATTGATCGAGACGCTGCCCGGCGTCGTACAGTTCTCGTATAACGAACCGGTCATCAATGGATTTCACGGCGTGAGCTACAATATCGACGGAGCTCCGCTGCCGCTGGCTACCACCTCAAACTTCGCCGAAATCATGGATCCGAAACTCATAAACTCGATCGAGGTCCTAACGGGAGCGATTCCGGCCGAGTACGGCGGCGAACGCATGGGCGGCGTCGTCAACATCATCAGCAACCGGCCGACCGATCTCCCTGAGGGCACGTATGGCACGATTACCGGCGGCTTCGGCAATCAGGGACAAGGGGTGGGGTCGCTGGACGTGGAGTCACGCAGCGGCTCGAGCGAGTTCTTCCTCAGCGGCAACGTTCAGACGACCGATCGCGGCCTCGACGCGCCAACGTACACGCCGATCAACGATGACAGCTCGAGCAGCGATCAGTTCTTTCGCTCTATTACACAGCTGGCGCCGCGCGACACGCTGGCGTTCGATTACTCGAACCAATTCTCTCAGTTTCAGATTCCGATCAATACCGACCCGAACAATCCGCTCGACCCGGTCGTTAGCGTGCCGGGTACGCTCGACACGCAACTCGAGTACGACCGGTTCTCCAACCTGAACTGGACTCAGACGTCAAAAGACGGCAATGGCGTCTTGCAAGTCATCCCATGGTGGCGATCGACGCAAATCGACTACCTCGGCGACCTTCCCCTCGACGTGCTCGCCGTCGAGCCCAACTTCAGCGACTGTCCGCCATCGTGCGCAAAAACGGTCAATCTGATCGGGCTGAATCAGGGATCATTTGCAAGCTACGTAGGCGTGCGCGCGTCCGACTTTCGCGCTACGCAAAATCACGCCTGGAAGATCGGCGTGGACGTGGATCGTGAGAGCGCCACCGCGTGGCAGGAGTTCGCGTGCTACTACGTCGACTGCGCCGCGAGCGGCAAAGTCGCAACGCCTTACTATGCGGCGTTCACGACGCCCCAGGGCCAAGCCGGTTCCAACATCGGAATCTACGGTGAGGATCGCTGGCAGATGGGACCCAACGTACTCTGGAGCTACGGCATGCGGTACGATCATTCAACCGGCTACGTGGGCGGCTGGCAGCTCAGTCCGCGAATCGGCGTCAACATCTCCGATGGCGGCAGGAACGTAGCGCACGTGTACTACGGAAAGTTCTACGCCGCGCCGCTGCTCGAAGACGTTCGCCAGGCCTGCGTGCTGCTCTCGGCGCAGCAGGCATGCTCGACCACGAACCCCGTCTACGACCTCAAGCCGGAGAGCGATTCCTACTATGAAATGGGCGTCGTCCACACCTTCAACTCGCATTTCACGGGATCGCTAAACGTCTTCGAGAAGAGCGTCGTGAACGTGCTCGACACGACGCAGCTGTTCAACACTCCGATCTTCGCGGTGTATAATAATGCCATCGGGATCGACCATGGAGCAGAGATCCGGCTGCAGGACCAGCTCCTCGGCGGGGATCAGTGGTTCCTCAGCGGCACCGTTTCCGGCTCCTACGCGGCATGCATCTCCGGCTCGGAGTTCCTCTTCCCACCGAACTCGAACGAGCCAGGCGTTTCGTGCGCCGCGCAGCTCTCGCTCGAAGATCATAGCCAAACCGTCGACGCGACGGCAGGCTACACTCACCGGTTCGGCGCGCACGCACTGTGGTATTCGACGCTGCAAGCCAACTACGGCAGCGGCTTCCCGGTACAGTTCGAGGATGCCAACGTCAATCTCAGCGGCACGCTTCCCGCACACACCACCTTCGACTTCTCGCTCGGACGCGAGCTGACGCCGGGGCGCGCCGGCGAGGATCGCGGCCTCGGTCTCTCGCTGCAAGTGCTCAACGTCCTCAACCACCAGTACCCAATCAAGGTAGCCAACGGCTTCAACACCACGCAGATCGCCAACGGCCGCTCCTTCTTGCTGCGGCTCTCGGCGCCGTTCTAGCGAAGACTACCTCGCTTCGAACTGCAAGACGAAGGCTCGGGGACGCGCGTAGTGCGTCCCCTGCAGCGTGCTGTCGTACGTGATCGCGTAGCGATCGTCGAGCAGGTTGAGCACGGAGAGCGCCAGCGTGAGCTTCGGACCGATCGCGATGCCCCGCTCGACGTTGAAGAGGAGGTGCGGCGATACTTTGCAGTTTACCGCATCGCCGTTAGCGCACGCCGCATCGTAGGCGTAGGCGTAGGCGGGCGCGCCCGCGACGATCGTTGCCGGATTACCCGTCGAGAGACCGCTGCCGTACTCGGCGTTGAGCGAGAACCAGCCGCCGCGGCGGTCGTTGCGCAGCCAGCCGGCCGTCGCGTCCCAGTGCTGGTCGTGGTCGGCCTCCACGAGGCCGCCGCCGGGCGGCACGTAGTACGGCAGGAGCGCGCCGCTGGGCGAGTGCACGTAGCCTCCCAGCGTACAGTTCTGCAGCAGGTTCGTCTCGCAGATCAGCGAGTTGAGCGCGGTGCTGTGCGTGAGCGAGGCGTAGAGGCGCCCATCTCGCGGCAGATTCTGCTGCAAGTAGAGCGACTGCGCATCGATGCGGCCCGAGGGAAAATTGATGTCCTGGTGGAGGTTCGTCGCGCCGACCTGCGTGTCGTCGATCCAGTCGGTCGCGACCTGGTGCATGACGCGGAATCCCAGATCGGCCGAGCCGATCGCCGCGTGGCCACCTAATTCGTAGAGCGAATCGCGCTCGGGCCTCAGGTCGAACGTCTGCGGCGGCGGCGCGTAGTAGAGCTGCGCGGCCGTCGACGGGTTGACGTTCTCGAACGAGAACGGCACGAAGAGCCGTCCGTAATAGGCGTAAACGCTCGCACGCGATCCAAGGAGGCGCGTGAGCTTCAATCGCGGGCTGACCTGTGAAAAGCCCTGGTGAAAGTTGGTCGAGAAAATCTGGAATGCGTCGGCGCGCAGCCCGTAGTCCAGCTCGTATTGCGGGCCGAGCGCCCACGCGTCCTCGAGGTACTCTTCTTGCTCGTGCGCGACGTTGGGCGCGGTATCGGTCGCGGTGAAGGTGCCGTTGGGGTTGAGCGCGCTGTACGGTTGCATCGTGATCACGTAGTCCTTCGACACGTTCGTGGCGTCGTAGAGCGCGCCGGCGCGCACTTCGTGCTGTCCGGTTTTGCGCGCGTAGTCGACGTTGAAGCGCAGGTCGCGCGCCGCGGCGTCGGCATAGGCCGAGAAGACGCAGTTGGTGAAATCGATGCAGTTGAGCTGCCCTGGCGGCGGCGGCGGACCGCCCGGAGCCAGGTCTCCCGCGAGATCGTTCGTGTCGAGGATGTTGGAGATCTTCAGCGACGGCCCGAACTGCAGCACGCCGTCGTCGCCGATCGCGTGGCGGTACTGGAGCGCGACGAACGTGTCGCTCTGATACTCGTCGTCGTCGGTCCAGGAGGGCACGCCGAGTGCGGTATCGGGCGGAATCTGAAACGTCTGCAGCGAGTGCATCGCGTCGAGGTCGATGCGGTCGGCGCCGTTGACGGGGAGACTCACACGTAGCAACTGGCCGGCGGCACTGCTCGCATCGTGCACCGGATCGGGTACCGGCGGATCGAGTCCCCAGTCGGTGCGCTGCGCAAAGGTCGACAGGCTCAAGCCGCCGCCGTTGCCGAGCGGTTCGTGCAGCGAGAGCGTGCTGCCCGCGCCGCCGAACGAGCCCCCGCTCGCCCCGAGGTCGAGGCCGGCGGGGCCGGCCTGCGTCTTCGTGCCGATGTCGAGCACGGCGGCGAATTTGTCGCCGTACTGCGCCGGATACGCGCCCTCGAGCATGTCGAGATACCCGATGTCGCTGGGTGGAATTTCGTTGCCGAGCACGCGATTGAGGCTGGCCGGCAACTGCACGCCATCGAGGTAGTAGTTGAGCCCGTTGTGGTTGCCGTTGACGTGCACTTGCCCGTTGGAGGCCGATGCCGCAGAGGGCATCTGGGCGAGTATTCCCGAGAGGCTCGACCCGGTCGCGAAGCGCGCGATCTGCTGCGCGTCGATTCCGACGTCGGTGCCCGAACGGCGCTGCTGCGGATTGCGGGTGACGGTGACGCTGCCGATCGTTTGCACGGGCCCCAGCGAGACGCGCAGCACGACCCCGGGCGAGTTGACCTCGACCACCCGTTCGAGGCTCTCCGAGCCCTTAACGACCGTGAGCCGGTAGCGTCCCACCACCAGGGCCGGAAACGCGAACCCTCCCCGCTGATCGGTCGTTCGCAGCAAGGTGACGTTTCCGCCGACGAGGCAAACCGTGGCTCCGGAGACGGGCCGCCCGCTGGGATCGGCCACGATCCCCGTAAGAAACGTACCCTGAGCTATCGCGGCGACGGGAAAGAGCGCGGCGACGGCGCAGGCGCTGCAGGCGCAACGATGGATTCTCATATTTGCGAATTATTCGCATATCGTCAGGCGCTTTTCCTGCCTGGCGGACGAGCGACGGCTAAAATCGGTCGTCAAAGGACTCGGCTGCGGGGCTGGGGGATAATGGGCCCTCAACAGCGATGCACGATTTGGAGCAAGGCAGGATCGCCGTTACCGGCGGCGCGGGCTTAATCGGGAGCGCCGTCATTTGGGCGCTCAACCGACGGGGCATCGACGACATTCTGGTCGTCGATCGCCTCGACACGTCGGAAAAGTGGCGCCATCTGGTTCCGTTGCGTTTCGCCGACTATGCCGATGCCGACGAATTCGCCGATCGCGCGACGCAGCGCGGAGGCTTCGGCGAGGTTAAGACGATCCTTCACCTTGGCGCCTGCTCGTCGACGACCGAAAACGACGCCGCCTATCTCTTGCGGAACAACTACGAATACACCAAGCGTCTCGCCGAGTGGTCGGTGCCGCGTGGGGTGCGCTTCGTCTACGCTTCGTCGGCCGCAACCTACGGCTCGTTGGAGGCCGAACTCTCAGACGAAGGCGACCTGCACGCGTTGCGCCCGCTCAACTGCTACGGCTACTCCAAGCAGCTGTTCGATCTCTACGCGCAGAGCACGGGCTTGGCCGAGCACGTCTGCGGGCTGAAGTACTTCAACGTCTTCGGCCCCAACGAAGACCACAAAGGCGAGATGCGCAGCGTCGTCAGCAAGGCGTTCGAGCAGATCCGCGAAGGGGGCAGCGTAAGCCTGTTCAAGAGCCATCGGGCCGAGTTCCGCGACGGCGAGCAGATGCGCGATTTCATCTACGTCAAAGACGCCGTAGACATGACGCTCCACCTGGCGGAGTCGGACGCGGCGGGCATCTACAACGTCGGCTCGGGCACGCCGCACACCTGGCTGGAGTTGGTGCGTCCAATCTTCCACGCACTCGAGCTGCCCGAGCGCATCGAGTTCGTGGAGATGCCGCCCAAATTGCGCGGCAAGTATCAGTACTACACGTGCGCTCGCGTGGGGCGGCTGCGCGCCACTGGGTACGACCGCCCGGTTACGCCGCTAGCCGACGCAGTCACCGATTACGTGACCAACTATTTAGTGTCGCAACGGCCGCTGGAGATCGCCGATCTTCCGGTGGCCGCTCCGCTGCACGCGCCGTCCTAGAAGGGATTTCATGCCACCACCCAGCCGTGCCGAACGCCGCCGTCAAGGACGCGGAGACGCCGCTCCTCCGCCGCGCCGGGACCCAATGCAGCCCGTCTACATCGGTGTCGGCATTGCGCTGGTCGCGCTGGTTCTCGCTTTCCTCGGCTTCAACTTCATGCAAAAGCGCGCGGTCGATCAAGCGTACGCGACGCCCACGCCGGGGCCGAATGCCAGCCAGAAGGCGATTGCGCTTAGCGACGGCGAGAAGCTCGGCGTGGCCGCGATCACCTTCAAAGGAAGGTACCCCGACACGCCGCAGGGCGGTCATGGCCAAGTGCTCGACGGCGTGGGCTGCGGCACGATGGAGTACGCGACGCTGCACGTGCATAGTCATCTCGCGATCTTCAATAACGGCAAACAGATCCAAGTGCCCGCGCTGATTGGCTTCACACCCAATCCCGCCGGGCCGTGCCTCTACTGGATCCACACGCACGATCAAAGCGGCATCATCCACCTCGAGGCGCCCGACATCACGCCCAAGCAGGGCGGTCCCTTCACGCTCGGGATGCTCTTCGACATCTGGGGCCAGCCGCTCCAGCAAGACGAAGTGGCGACCTTCAAAGGGAGCGTCACGGCCTACGTCAACGGTCAGCAGTATACCGGCGACCTACGCAACATCCCGCTGGGCTCACACCAGCAAATCGTCCTAGAGGTCGGTACGCCGGTGCCACCGCCAAATTACAAATTCCCACCAAACGACTAACTCTGTGATTCTGACGGCCGGGCGTTCAGGATGACAGGACTTTTTTCAGTGCGGAATCGAGTTCGCCGTAGGTGATCTCGCCGTCGCCGAGGTACCTGATCTTCTTGGCGGCATCGATGAGGGCGATCGTCGGGAAACCGCCCTGGAGATACAGATTGGCAACGTTGAGCAGCGGATCGTACGCGACGGGATAACGCACGTTGAACTTGCGGATCCATTCGAGCACGTCGAGCTCCGAGGAGTCCGACGTGCCGTCCATCGCCGTATTGCTGCCGGAGACCCCAACGAATTCCACCGAGTTGTGGTATTTCGCGTAGAGCTTGTCGATCACGGCGGTCTCACGCTGGCAGTGCGGGCACCAAGTGGCAAAGACTTCGAGAAAGACCGGCTTGCGCGTTTTGCTCAGATCGAAGAAGCCCGACGTCGTTGCCACCTCGAACTCCGGCGCCGTCTTGTTCAAGAGCGCCTTGCCGACGATCGGAGCTTGCGAGGCAGTCTGCACGGAGCCGTGCGAGCCGCCCATGCGATAGTAGAGGGCGGCCGCGGCGACGATCGCGATTATGATAGCGAGCGTCACGTAGGTCGCCACGCGGCGCGTCATGCGGCGCGCATCTTTGCGTCGATGGCCAGCGCGCCGGGGGCGCCGTAGGCGACGAAGGCCGCGGCGCAGCCGCAGAGGCAATCGAACGCGACGTGCGGCCAGTCGGCGATGGCGGCGTCACCGGGACCGAAGCAGCCACAGTTAGCGGGAATGTGCCGCGCTACGGCCGACGCGATTACGGCGGCATAGGCGAAGAACTGCACGGCGGCGACCGAGGCGGCGACGCGTGTGAAGAGGCCTGCAACGAGATAGCCGCCGAGTAGCAGTTCGAAGTACGGCAGCGCGATTGCGAGCGGCCCGACGACCGCGGGCGGGAGCAGGCGAAAGGCCGCAATGCTCGCCGCCAGACTTGCAGGATGGCCAATCTTGAGCGCTCCCGCAGCGACGAGCGTTCCGCCAAGCAGCACGCGAATTACGAAAACCGCAGCATTCACGGCTCCTTCGTTTGGGCTCTCTCGCCGCGAACCCCTGTAAAAGCGCTTGTCATCTCTCGGACGCCGCGGGAGAATGAAGGCATGCCCCGCGCGCTGCCGCTCGTCGTCTTGGCGCTCGTCCTGGGCGGCTGCAGCGCCGGCCGGTCCGCGCCCGACTTCACCCTGCAAAGCTCGGCCGGCGCGCCTTGGACGCTCTCGCAGCAACGTAACAAAGTGGTCCTTCTGACCTTCGGTTTTACGCATTGCGCCGACACCTGCCCTACGATGCTCGCAAGGCTGGCGCGCGCGACGCGCGGGCTCGGCGCCCGCTCCGGTGAGATCGAGATCGCGTTCGTCACCGTCGACCCACAGCGCGATACGCCTGCCGTCCTGGGCCGCTACTTGCGCCGTTTCGCGCATCCCGGCGAAGGCGTGCTCGTCGGACTTACTGGAACGCCGCCGGAAGTCGCGTCGGTCGAACGCGCATATCACGTTTGGTCGCAACGCATGCCGCACGACGTCGCGCACTCAGCCGTCATCTTCTTGATAGATCCGAGCGGACGGATCGCTGCGGTCGCCGACGACGATGACTCCGAGAGCCACTTAGCTGCCGACATCGGCGCGATGCTCGGATGATCGCTCTGCCCGCGCTGCTGCTCGCACTCGTGCCGGTGCACGGCGTGATGCTCGACGTGCCGACCGCCGCGACCGCAATCGCGCGCACCGATCCCGTCACCAAAACGATGGCCGCGCGCATCGCGCGCTACGCGCTCGTTCCGCCGGTGCCCTTGCGCGTGGGCACGACGTTCGACGCGCTCCTCGATCCGTCGACCACGCCGCCAACGCTGCGCGGCGCCACGCCGGCCGGCGCCTTCGCGCCCGGACTACCGGACTCGGGAAGGGTGGTGCCGCTGGAGATCGGCAATACGCTCCCGAGGGCGACGCTAGTCGATCAAGGCGGCAACGAAGTCGCGCTCGACCATGCATTCCGCGGAAGAACGCTGCTGCTCTCGTTCGTCTTCACGAGATGCCCGGACCGCACGCTCTGCCCCGCGATCAGCGGCAAGTACGCCTACCTGCAAGGCCGGCTCGATCCAGCGCGGTTCGCGCTCGCGGAGATCACCCTCGATCCCCCTTACGACTCTCCAGCGGTGCTGCGACAATACGGCGCAACCTACGGAGCGCGGAAGCCGAACTGGACGCTGCTCACCGGAACGGGTTCGACGATCACGCGCCTGCTCGACGAGTTCCGCATCAGTTCGATGCGGCTGAGCAGCGACAACTTCTTGCACGACGACAAGCTCTTCATCGTTGGGCCTAACGGTCGAATCGCAACGGTCGTCGACACGGCCAGCTGGGATCCCAACGCGCTGATCGCGCAGGCGCGAGCCGTCGACGGCCTCGCGAGCAATCCACTCGAGCGCTTCCAATTGGCGCTGATCGCCGAAGCGATCGCAATCTGCGGCGGCAGCCAGTTCGCCGGCATCGCGCTGCTGGAGCTGACGCTCTTTACGTTCTTCGTGCTGGTCGCAGTCGGCGGCATGTGGGCAGTCGCCCGCGTCCTCTGGCCCCGCAGGAGCTAGCCTTTGTCACCCCAGTGCTGGGGATGACAAAGTAAGGATGATACGGAAGCCTAGGCGACCATGCCAACCGTGGCCCACGTTCCAGCCACTTCGTCGGATCAAACGGCCTTCTTGGAACGTGCCATGGAGCAATACGGCAAGTCCACCTACAACTTCGCGTTCCGGCTAACCCAGAATGACGCCGACGCCCGCGACCTCACGCAAGAAGCGTTTATCCGCGTATATAAGGCCTGGGAGAGCTTCAAACCGGGCACTTCGTTCCTGTCGTGGATCTATCGAATCGTAACGAACCTTCATCGCGACGAACTTCGGCGCCGCAAGGGACGTTATCAAGAGGAGATTCCGGAAGATAATGAGATTCAAGAATTTGCCGGCAGCCGGCCGCTCGCGGTCGCGCCGATCGACGAATACGTTGACGCACAACTCAGCGAGCCGCTCTCCAAAGCGCTCGAAGAACTGGGCGCGGAGCAGCGTCAGATCGTCATGCTTGCCGACGTCGAGGATTGTAGTTACCAGGAGATTGCCGACATCGTTGGGTGCACCGTCGGTACGGTCCGATCGCGCCTGCATCGCGCCCGGGGTCAGCTGCGCAAGCTCGTCACACGGTATATGACGTCGCCATCATGAATCAGACGCACCCGACACCGGAGGAGATCGTCGATTACCTGCACGGAGAGCTATCACCGTCGCGCGATGCCGCGATTCACGCGCACATCGCGGGCTGCGCGGAATGCGCGCAAGCGCGCGACGAGGAGCGATCGCTGACCGAGCTCCTGCGCGCCCACGCAAAGGGGCAGGAGCGCGAGCTGCCGCAAGGCGTCGTCGCGAGCATCCGCGCTGCCGTTGCGCACCGGCCACCGTCACTCTGGGAACGGTTGAGTGCGGCGTTCCGCCCCGCCGTCGCAGTACCGGTGGCGATCGCGATCGCCGCCTTCCTCTACTTTGGCGTACGGAGCATGCACGGCACCGCTCGCGCTTCGACGATCGACGCGTCGTACTTCGTGGACTGCCACGCGATGCAGAGCGCCGCAACGCCGCTCTCCGATGACGATCCGCTGCCGCCGGCGCTCACGAGCGATGATGGTTCGCAGTAAACGTTTTGTGGTCGCCGCGCTGCTCGCTGCGGCGCTCAGTGCACCGGCAGCAGCTGCGTCATCCGCGAAGGCGCCGTCGGCGATCTCGCTAGCGCAGGTGCTCGACGCGCCATCGCTGGTCTCCTACAGCGGCGTCGTCGAATCCGTGCGCATCGGAGATCGCGGCGCCCAAGCGACGGTCTACCGCGTGGAACATCGCGCTCCCGATCTCACGCGGCGTACCTATACCGCGCCCTCGGAGTATCTCGGCGTCTGGGAGTTGGTGAAAGGTAACGTCACCTACACGGTCGACCCGGCGCGCCGGCGCATCGTAGAGACGAGAAACGACGCGACGCTCCGAGGACGCCGCGCGCTCGGCGACGACGCACAACTGATCGCCGCAAATTATCGCGCTTCGGTGGCGGGCTTCGAGAACTTCGACGGGCGCCCGGTCGTCGACGTGCTCCTCGTCAACAAGCACACCGGTCGCGGGACGATGTTCGTGCGCATCGACCGCGAGACCAAGATCGTGCTCGACAAACAAGAGTTCGGCCCAGACGGCTCGCTAATCAGCGAGATCCGCCTCGAACGCATCGCGTACAAGCCGGTCCCGGCGATCGACTTTACGCTACCCAACGATTACGCCGTCGTTCGCGCGCAGGTGTTGCGCGAAAGCTCGCACGACACCGCTCGCCTCGTGCGCGACGCGGGATTCGGCGCGCGCCGGCCGCAACCGCTTCCGGAGGGCTTCTCGTCGGTCGACGGTAACATCGTCGACCTGCACGGCGTTCGTACGGTTCGCTTCCTCTACTCCGACGGCATCCGCACCCTCTCGCTCTTCGAAAGCGCAACGGCGGTATCGCCGAACCTCGCGCCGCTCCATCCGCAGACGCTGCGCATCGGCAACCGCGACGCGCAGTACGCCGAAGAAGGCGACGTCGCGCTCTTGAGCTGGAACGACGGAACGCTTTACTACACGCTCGTCGGCGAGTTGGGCCGCGCCGATATTCAACGGCTCGCGGCCGCGATCAATCCCTGAACCAGCGCGCGCACCCGCTCGGGCGCCGCGCGTAGATCCGCCGGCGCGCGCGCCGCGCCCATGCCATCCGAAACGGCGGCGATCTGCGAGATCGACGTAGCGATCGCATCGATGCCGTAACCTCCCTCGAGCACGTAGGCAACCGCGCCGCCGCAGTACTCCGCCGCCACCTCCGCGATAGCAGCCGCAACCGGTGCGGCCGCCTCGACGCCGACGCCGAGATCGCCGA
>DASZGC010000047.1:0-2039 GCA_035939175.1 Candidatus Cybelea sp.
CGTCGTCCGCTCGCGCGAAGAGCCTCAGAGCTCGCCCGACGCATAGAGCAGCGCGCTCAACACGACGAGCGCCGCCGTCTCGGTGCGCAAGATACGGTGCCCGAGCGAGATCGCGCGCCCGCCGGCGTCGCGGGCGCGCGCTACTTCTTCCGCCGCGAAGCCGCCTTCGGGGCCGATGACGATCAGCACGCTGTGCGCCCCGGCAAGCTCGCGTTCGAGGACGTCGCGCAACGGCGCGGACTCGGCGAGCTCCCACGGTACGAAGACGCGGTCGTAGCGCGGAAACATCGCCAGCAGCGCGTCCCAGTCGTGGATCTCCGCGACCTCGGGGACGCGGACGCGGCCCGACTGCTGCGCCGCCGATTTTGCGATGCGGCGCCAGCGCTCTAGCTTCGCCGCGCTGGTGTCGTGGGCGATGACGCGCGCGCTGCGCACCGGCACGATCGCATGAGCGCCCAGTTCCGTCGCCTTCTCGACGACGAGGTCCATCTTCTGCCCCTTCGGCACCGCCTGCGCGATCGTAACCTGCAGCGCCGTTTCCACTGCACCGCGATCGAGCTGTTCCTCGAGCGTCGCGCGAACATCACGGCCGTCCACATCCAGCGTCGCCGCGTACGCAATCCCACCCGAGTCCACCACCTGAACCCGATCGCCGCTGCGCTTTCGCAAAACGGTGGCGAGCTTGCGCGCATCGTCGGCCGCAAACGCCACACGGTCCCCGACGGCATGCACGCCCTCAACGAAAAACCGGTCCCGCATCGCAGCAGGCGCTTCGCCCCACCTCCGAGGAAGGCCCGTACATGGACGACGCCTTCTGGCTGCGCTACCTGCGCGCCCATGCCGACCCGCGCACCCGCACGCTCCACGCCGCGGGTACGATTCTGGCGACGCTCGTCGGTACCGTAGCGCTTGCCCGCCGCGACCCGAAGCTGTTCGCCGCATCGCTGGTCTGCGGCTACGGCCCGGCGTGGTACGCGCACGCCTTCATCGAGCGCAACAAGCCCGAAACGTTCAGCGCACCGCTCCGCTCGCTCACCAGCGACTACCGCATGTGCTGGGGCCTCCTCACCGGCACCCTCGAAGCCGACCTCCAGCGCGCCAACGCCGGGGCGTCCGTCGAAGCGTAACACTCTGCGGCGTTTGCTCCGCGGACATACTTCGAACACGTTCTAGTTCGGTATGGCCCGTACGATCCAGCCATGCTACGATCGGCCGCAATGCCCAAGGCGACCCCCAAGACCCGTATCTCCGTCCGCGTCGATAGCACGCTGCTCGATGAGTACCGTCAAGCTGCCGGAGCCGACGCCGACCTGACCGAGCTCGTAGCGGAATCACTTCGCATCGAGATCCGCCGGTACGGAATGCTCGCGCTCCTCCAAGAGTGGGAACGCGAAGACCCGATCTCCGCAGAAGACCGTGCGATAGGAGAACGCGTGTGCCAAGAGATCGAATCGTCCTGGACTCCGGCGCGGTCTCCGCGCTCGCCGAAAAAGGCAGCTCGTTCCGGGCGGCGCTCGGTGAAATCTTCCTGAAAAGAGGAGCGCAGGTTCTCGTGCCGACCGCCGTGATCGCCGAGTCGACGACGGGCGATCACCGCCGTGACGCGCACGTCAACCAGGCGCTGAAGCGCACCTCGCTCATCGATCTCGACGCGCGGATCGCGCGGTCCGCGGCGACTCTGCGCCACGCCCACCGCCGCAAGGGCGCTGGAACGATCGACGCAATCGTCGTGGCAACAGCGGATCTCGTTCCGGGGAGCGACGTCATCACGGCGGATGCGAACGATCTTAATTTGTTGGCTAGCGTTCGCGGTCTATCGCGCGTCGTAACCGTGTCCGACGTGATGCGGCGCTAAACCTTACTCGGCGCGGAATGCGTCCTTGACTCGGTCGAAGAATGACTTTTCTTCGATTTGGTCGCCGCCGGCGCGGGCGTATTCCTCGAGGAGCTCGCGTTCGCGTTTGCTGATCTTCGTGGGGACGACGACGTGGACGGTGACGAGCTCGTCGCCTTTTGCGCCGCCGCGGACGCTCGGCATC
>DASZGC010000048.1:0-1551 GCA_035939175.1 Candidatus Cybelea sp.
GAGAGTGCCGAGCACCGCGACGCCGCGAATGCCCTGCCCCTGGTCGGCGTTCGATGGCGAGAGAATCCCGACCGGCCAGATCTTGTTGACCGCGCCGCTTTCGATCGCGCGCAGCAGGACCTCCGCGTCGGCGGCGCGGCCGAGCACCAGGGCGGCTGCAGAATCCGCGCGCTTCGCCTGCTGGCGCATGCGGGAGTAGTGAAGATAACGATAAGCGACGCGCGAGCCGCCGAGGAAGAATATTTGCACGAACCAGTAGAGCGCGATCGTGATCTTACCGAAGAAGAAAGTGCCTAAGAGATTCGGCGCGAGCAGGATGTAGTCGAGCACGAGCAGCGAGAGCGCCAGCACCGTCACCGCGCGGAAAATGTTGAACAGGTCGGGGAGCGAGGCGAAGCGCCATTTGGTCTTGTAGAGCTGAAAGAAGGCGTAGACCGCGGCGGCGTAAAGGAGGAACGCCGGCAGCACCGCGACGAGCAGATTCCAACGCTGGGCAAGCCCCGGCCCCTCGAAACGGAGGTAGAACGTCACGATGATCGCGGCGGCGGTCGCCAGCAGATCGTGCGCGAGGATGAGAGCCGTGCGCGGCGTGAAGGTCGGCAGTCGGCGCATTGTCCAAACTGATTAGAGCCGGTCGTGCCCCGGCGGGCAAACCAATAGCCGCCTTTGCGGCGCGGCGCTACTGGGCGGCAGCCGCGGCCGTTACCGGCGATTTTCGCACGACGTAGAGGACGGAATCCGCCGCAATGCCGGCGCGCCGGAAGGTTTCCGCACCGAAGAACCCGATGTCCAGCCGCTCGACTTCGAATCCGGCGGCAGCAAGCCGGTCGGCGAAATCGCGCCGCCCGTATTGGCGCACGTGATCGTCCGAACCGAAGTACTTCCACCGCAGCGCCGGCGTGTCGATCGCCGGGTCTTCGTTGGTCTCCTCGACCCCGTGCACCAGCGGCACCATGACGATGGCGAAACCGTCCGGCCGCAGGATGCGGTGCAGTTCGCGCATGGCGCGGCGGTCGTCGGGCACGTGCTCGAGCACGTGCGAGCACAGGACGACGTCGAACGACCCGTCGGCGTAGCGTCGCATGTCGGTGACGTCGACGCGGTCATCGACGTTGTTGCGGTAGAGGTCGGCGCTACGGTAGTCGACGAATGGCGAGCGCTTGAGCTTGCGCGACAGCCCGAACGACGGCGCGAACTCGAGCAGCCGACTGCGCCGGGCCGAATCGCGCGCGGCGAATATGCGGTCGAGATAGAGTGCGTAGAGCCGTTCGCGATCGGAAGCATCGCAGCTCGGGCAGGAATAGGCCGCGACGTTGAAGGTCTCGATCGCGCTGAGTGGATAGATATAGCCGTGCTCGCGCAGCATCCGCTCGTAGGAGGCGGCGCCCGGTTTGAAGGCGCGAAGCGCGACGCCGCACACGGGGCAGCGAAACTCCGTTCCGCGGTATTTGCCGAGGTGCCATTTGCGCTGCAGCGCCTTGTCCCACTCCCTCAGCGTCACGTAGGGAAGGCTGTGCTTGTAGCGCCCGTACGCGGTGGTGCGTTTGATGC
>DASZGC010000049.1:0-61982 GCA_035939175.1 Candidatus Cybelea sp.
GGTCGAGCTCGACAAAGAGGACTCGCGCTACGGCTACGCGCTGCACAAAGGCTATGCGACGCCGCTCCATCTGGAGGCGCTCAAAGTCCACGGCCCCAGCGTACACCATCGCGCGAACTGGGCGCGCGTGCGCGACGCGCAGCTCGCGCTGGGCCTGCAATTCGTTGATGACTAACTCGGGCAAGGGCCGAGCGGGCGAAGACCGGGCGGTGGGCTTTCTCGCAGCGTGCGGTTACCGCGTCGTCGCCCGCAACGTCCGTCTGCCCGGCGGCGAAATCGACGCGGTCTGTCTCGACGGGCCGACGCTGGTGATCGTCGAAGTGAAGCGCCGTGACTCGCACAAGTTCGGTTCGGCGCTGCGGGCCGTCGACGCTCGCAAACGCGCCACGCTGCGGCGCATCGCCGCCGATTACGCGCAGATCGTCGCACCGTCGGCAAGGCTGCGGTTCGACGTCGTCACGCTGGACGGAGCACAAGTGAGCCTTCACCGAAACGCTTTTTAGTGGCCCGTCCGAAAAGCTCCGAGCCGGAGCTGCGCCGCAGCGTCACGCCGTGGGGCTCCTTCTCCTGGGGGTACTCCGACGTCGGCGCCGACATCTTCGTGGGTCTCGGCCTCGTGCTGGCGTGGGCCGCCGGTGCCTCAAACGTCGCCTTTCTGTTCGCGGGAGTCGTGTACGTTTGCATCGGCTTGGCGTACACCGAGCTGGCGGCGACGTATCCGGTCGCCGGCGGCGGCCAGTACTTCGTGATGCGCGGGCTAGGCGACATTTTCGGGTTCATTGCGGGCTGGGCCGTGCTCCTCGATTTCACGATCGACGTGACGCTCTTCGCATGGACCTCCGTCGATTACACGAGCCAGCTCGTGCCGTCGCTGGTGAACTCGACGCACCCGTGGCTGCACTTCGTCGTCGTGTTGGGGCTCGTGCTCGGGCTGTGCCTGCTCAACGTGATCGGCGTGCGCGAGAGCACGGCGTTCAACGGCGTGGTCTCCGCGCTCGACGTGCTCAGCGAAAGCGCGATCCTCTGCCTGGGCTTCCTCTTCGCGTTCCGTCCGCAGCTGCTGATCCACACGATGCAGATGCACTGGCCGACGCCCTATCAGTTGATGTTGGGGACGTCGCTGGCGATCATCTCCTTCGTAGGCTTGGAGTCGATCTCGCAAGCGGCACAGGAGACGCAGCGTCCGGCCTCGGTCATCCCGCGCACCTCGGTCGCGCTGATCCTCACGATCCTCATCTTCGCGCTGGCCTACTCAAACCTGGCGCTTGGCCTGCAGCCGTGGCATCCGATCACCGACGCCGGCGGCCATCCGATGCAGTTCTGGCAGATCTTCCCGCACAACGCCGACAATCAAGGAAAGGCCGTCGCGCTGCTCGCCGCGCAGGTGCCGATCTACGGCGCGTTCGCCGCGCTTTACGTGCCCGTACTCGGTGCGGTGCTGTTGCTGATCTCTTCGAACTCCGGCGTATTCGGCAGCTCGCGCATCGCCTACGCGATGAGCACCAGCAACCTCTTGCCGTCGGTCTTCCAGCGCGTGAACCGGCGCTACCGCACGCCGATGATCTCGATCGTCTTCTTCTCGATCATCGCGATCGTCGAACTGATCTTCGCGGCCGCGCCCGGGCTCTTTCCACAGGTCTCGGTACTTTACACCCGGTTCTTCCACGGCGAGAACGGCCTCGAGTTCCTGGCCGATCTCTACGCGTTCGGTGCGGCCACGAGTTACTCGTTCGTCTTCCTCGGCCTTATCGGCTTACGCCTGACCGATCCGTTGAGCCCGCGCAAGTTCAAGATTCCGCTCAACATACCGATGCGCTTCCGCGGCGAGCGCGTCGACTTCCCCGTCATCGCGGTGCTCGGGTTCCTCGGCATCTTCTCCATTCTCATGTTCACGCTGCGCACGCACGCGCTCGGGCGCATCTTCGGGCCGACCTGGCTCGTGCTGGGCATCCTTGCGTATCTGCTCTATCGCCGCCATCGCCGGCTGCCGCTGCTGCGCTCCGAGAAACGCAACTGGCGCACCGAGCAGGCCGAAATCCTGCGCCGCGCCGGCGAGCTGGAGCTGATGGATGAGTACATCGCCAACGTCAAGGCCAGCGACGCGCGACGCGCGGAAACGACCACGACGTGATGCTGCTCGTTCGCGGCATGCTGGCAGTGGCGATGGTCGCATTGGGCGGCGTCATCCTGACGCGGATGCTCGCGCTGGTGCCGGCGGGGCGCCTTACGGTGATTCCGGGTGTCGTGCTCGGCGCCGCGATGATCGCGCTGGGCGTCCATCGTCTCGCGTTGATCGCACGCGCACGAGGCACGCCGTGACCTCGTCTTCGGGCGACATCCACGTCACGATCGCCGGCGCGCTCGTTGCGTTGCTGATCGCGGGCTCCGTCGGCGCGACGCTGTGGTGGATGCTCCATCCGCCGCAATCGTATGTAATACGCATCGCCGCCGAGGCCGAGCGCGAGTTGGAGCGGCTGGTCGGCAGCTTGATCGTCGTCTTTTCACCGGAGATCGATTCGTCCCACATGATGGCGCTGGCCGTGAAGCTGGCGCAGGGCGAGCGCTCGGAGCTGCTCGCGCTTTACGTAATCGAAGTTCCTTATACACTGCCGCCCGACGCCGAGATGGCCTTCGAGGAACGCACCGCGCTCGACGCGCTGGGCGCCGCCGAGACCATCGCCAACACGCACAACGTCGCGATCCGCACCGAGACGATCAAGGCCCGTTCAACCAAACAGGCCGTGCTCGACGTCGCCAAGCGCGTGAAGGCGAACCTGATCATCTTGGGTTCCTTTCGCGAGGGAAAATACACCGGAGCGCCGCTGGGACGCGCGATCGAAGAGATCGCCGCCGACGCAAAATGCGATGTCCTCATCGGCGTCGAAGGCAAGCACGGTACGCTGTTGACGGACGAAAGCGCGCAGACCGCCGCGCAAGATACTGAAAGTTAATGTTTTCGAGGAGAGATTCGTGAGTTTGAGGACTTCGCTTCTGCCGTTCGCCGCGCTGGCCGGATTGAGCGCCGCCGCCGCGAGCGCAGCCAACGAGGCGCCCGCCATCACCGCCTTCGACCACACGTTTGCGGGAATCAGCGATTACACGTGCGTGCTGCACGTGCACGAAGCCAAGGGCACGCAGACGCAGGACCGCGTCTATCAGTACTCGTTCATGAAGCCGCACTACGTGAAGACGCTGATCCTCGAGGGCGACGGCAAGGGATCCGGCGGCGTCTGGACGGGTGGCGATCAGGTCAGCGGGCACCAGGGCGGCCTCTTCTCCGGCATTCACCTCAAGATCAGCGTCAACGATCCGCGCGCGGTCTCGCTTCGCGGCGTTACGATACCGCAGGGCCTCATGCAGCGCATCGTCGACGATTACGCCACGATCCCCGGCAAGCTCGCGCAGGTCGACGGCGGCAAGATCAACGGCGTCGACACCGATCGCCTCGAGCTGAAGGCCTCCGATCCCGGCGCCAACGGCGGCGTGACCGATTCGATTCTCTACCTTTCGAAAGAGACGCACTGGCCGGTCCGCCAGATCCTCTATTCCGGAAGCCAGATCGTCCTCGACGAAAACGTAACCGATCTCAAGACAAACGTCGGTTTGACGCAGACCGATTTCCCGTTCTAAACCCGCCGTTTACTTCGCTAGATAGCGCTTCCGCAACTCATCCAAGACGACCGCTAAGAGGATGACCAGGCCGAGAAGCACTTTCTGTAAATAGGAATCGACGTTGAGCAGGTTCATCGCGTTGTAGAGCACGCCGATGAGCAGCGCGCCGAAGAACGTGCCGATGACGCTGCCGCGGCCGCCCATGAGGCTCGTGCCGCCGACCACGACGGCCGCAATCGACTCGAGCAGCTCGTCGCCGGTTCCAGTCTGCGGCGAGCCCGACGAGAAGAGCGCCATGTACAGGAACCCCACGATCGCCGCGCACGCACCGCTGATCATGTAAACCAGCGTCTTCACGCGCGCGACGTTGATGCCGGCTAGCCGCGCCGCCTCTTCGTTGCCGCCGATGGCGAACACGTAGCGGCCAAACCGCGTACGGTTGAGAAGTATCGACGCCGCGACGATCACGACGAGCATCCAGATTACCGGAATCGGAATGCCTGGCAGGTGCAGCGCACCGGTCACGCCGCCGAGAAACGAACCGATCCCGGTGTTCTGGAAATCGGCGCTCTGGAGCGCCACGGGGCGTCCGTGCGAGAGGATGAACGAGGCGCCCAGCGCCATCTCGAGCATCGCCAGCGTAGTGATGAAGGGCGGCAGGTTCAACCGCACGACAGGCAGCGCGTTGACGTAGCCGGCCGCGCAGCCAACCGCCACGGCCACGATCAGGGTCGCCGCGATCAACGCGAAGCCGTGCAGGTGCACCGAGTTCGCGAAGAGCGCCGCCACCACGCCGGTCAGCGCCACCAGCGAACCGACGGAGAGGTCGATCCCCGCGGTGATGATCACGAACGTCTGCCCTACCCCGAGTACGCAGTTGTACGTGATCTGGCGCAGCACGCGCACGAGATTGCTGGGCTCGAGAAATGAGCCGTGCGAGGCGACGTCGACGATTGCGACCATCGCGACGAGGAACGCCAGCGCGCCCGCGACGCGCAGCCAATACGCGCGCCGTTCCTGGGGCGTCACGCAGCGGCTCCCGTTGCTAGCGAGATCACGCGCTCGGGCGTCGCGTCGGCCCGCGAGAACTCGGCGACGATGTGCCCGCCGCGCACCACGAGCACGCGATGCGCCATGCCCAGCACCTCGGGAAGGTCGCTCGACACCATCACGATCGCCGCACCGCCGGCCGCCAGCTCGAGCATTAGCCGGTAGATCTCGGCTTTCGCGCCGATGTCGATGCCGCGCGTCGGCTCGTCGAAGAGAAAGACGCGTGCGTTGCCAAGCAGCCATTTGGCGAGCACGACCTTCTGCTGCGTTCCGCCGGAGAGATTGCTCACGAGCTGCTCGGTACTCGGCGTTCGGATGGCCAGTCGCGCGATCATGCCCTGCGCGGCCGCGCGTTCGCGCCTCTCGTCGATGAGGAAGTCGCGTCCCACAAAATCAGCCAAGTGCGCCAGCGACACGTTCTCGCGCACGCTCATGCCCAGCACCAAGCCCTGTCCTTTGCGATCCTCGGTGATGAACGCAATGCCCGCGGCAATGTCGCCGGCGATGTCGCCGCGGCGCGCGG
Source organism: Candidatus Cybelea sp. (assembly GCA_035939175.1). Taxonomy (GTDB): domain Bacteria; phylum Vulcanimicrobiota; class Vulcanimicrobiia; order Vulcanimicrobiales; family Vulcanimicrobiaceae; genus Cybelea. The sequence continues at coordinate 5,186 of DASZGC010000049.1, forward strand.
GCACGCCGTCGATGCGTACCTCGCCGCGCTCGTAGCGGTCGGCCCCGGCAATCGCGCGCAGGATCTCGGTGCGGCCCGCACCGATCAAGCCCGCAAGCCCGATGATCTCGCCCGCTCGGACGGAAAACGAAACGTCGTCGAAGAGGGGCTCCCGCGCAAGCGCGCTGACGTCCAAGCGGACCGGAGCGCCGCCGGGCACCGCCGTGAGCTCGGGAAAGTGCGCCTCGAGCTTGCGCCCGACCATCGCCGCAACGATCTCGTCGCGCGGAAAGTCCCGCGCCGCGCGCACCTCGACCACGCTGCCGTCGCGCATCACGGCGATGCGGTCGGCGATGCGCGACAGCTCCTCCATGCGATGCGAGATGTAGATGATGCCCGCGCCCCCGGCTCGCAACCGCGCGATTACGGCGAAGAGTCCCTCGATCTCGCGATCGGAGAGAGCCGCGGTCGGCTCGTCCATCACGATGATGCGCGCGGAGCGTGCCAAGACCTTCGCGATCTCGACCAGTTGCTGTTCGCCTACCGAGAGCTGCGAGACGGGCACGTCGAGCGGCACGCGCAGGCCGAGCTCTTCGAACTCGCTCTTCGCGCGCTGCTTCGCCGCCGCACCGTCGATCAAGCCCCCCCGCGTCGGCTCCTTGCCGAGCATTACGTTGGCTACGGCGTCGAGCTGGGGCACGAGCGTGAACTCCTGATAGATCATCCCGACGCCTAGCTGCTGCGCGCGCTGCGGCGAGCCGATCTGAACGCGCGTGCCGTCGATGAGTATCTCGCCCTCATCGGCGTGCAACGCTCCCGCGAGAATCTTCATCAGCGTGGATTTGCCGGCACCGTTCTCGCCGACAAGCACCAGCACTTCGCCGGCGTCGAGCGTCAACGATACGTCGGCGAGCGCGCGCACTCCGGGAAAACGCTTCCCGATGCCGCGCATCTCGAGCAGCGGCGCGGGCACGCTACGACGATTTCGTAAAGGCGCCGACGGGAATCTTCACGACCGGCGGCGGCTGCGTTCCGCCGAAGTAGCCGTGGATCACGTCGATCGTCGTCGCGCCGATCTTTGCCGGATACTGAATCGCGTCGCCGTACATCTGTCCGCCGGCGATCGCTTTGCGCGCTTCGGGCGTTGCGTCGTAGCCTACGATCGCAACCTTCCCGACGAGCCCTGCAGCCTGCACCGCGGCCAGTGCGCCCAGCGCCGAGTCGTCGTTGATGCCGAAGATACCCTTGAGCTCTCGGTGCGCTTGCAGGATGTCGCCGGTATCGCTGTTGGCTTTGTCGCGCGTGCCGCCGGAGTCGACGTCGGCGACGATCGTCACCCCCGGGCACAGCTGGGCAATCGCTTGTTTGAAACCTTTGACGCGATCCTGGACGCTGGTCACCTCGGGCTCGTCGACGATGGCGATGCTCCCGGTCTTGCCGACTGCGGTGCAGATCAGTTTGCCGGCCTGGAATCCGCCCTGCACGTTGTCGCTAGCAACGTGGGCCACCACGTGACCCTGACTGCTCGTGCTCGCGATATCGGCGGTGAAGACGGGGATGTTCGCATTGTTGGCTTCGGTGATCGCGCTGCCGATCGCCGCTGAATCGTACGGGGTGAGTACGATCGCGTCGACGCGCTTGGAGATGAAGTCCTCAACCTGACTCTGTTGCCGCGCGTTGTCGCGGCTCGCGTCGACGACGGTCAGCGAGTAGCCGTATCTGGCTGCCTCCGATCGCATGCCGGCTTCCATATCCTGATAGAACTGCGCCTCGCGGTTCTGGATCGAGACGCCGATCGTCTTGTGGGACGCCGGCGCGCCCGAAGGCGCCGACGTCGCCGACGACTGCTGCGATCCGCCGTGAGCGCACGCGCCTAAAGCGGCTATGGCGAGCGTTACGGCAATCCGAGCGGGCGCTCTTTTCAAAGTTTTCTCCTTCGTAGCGAAAGGGGTGGTGGCGGCGGCCTGTCCACAGCCTGTGACGTTCGTCTTGTGCAATCTGTGGAGAAACGGCCCCTTTCTGCCGGTTTCCTCCTGTAATTTGCCAGAAACCCGTATGCCCTTAACGACCCCTTAGCCTAGCGCGCGGCAGGTTCCGCAGCTCGAATGGCGCTATCGGCGGCCAGCCACGGGTCGGGCAGCGGCTCGCGGTCGAAAGCTTTCGGCGAGGTTCCGTGCGGATTGAGCGCGAGCCACGCCATGGCCCGGACGGCTAGATACTCGAAGTCGTGATACTGCGCTTGGCCCCGTTTGCGTCGCATAATTGCGATGGCCGGCGCGACTTTACGCCAGCAATGGACGATCAAACGCCCGAAGAGGTCCATGAAGGTGTCCTCCGAGACGAGGCTGCGTTTGACCAGCGTGCCCATCTCGTTGAGCCAGTTGCAAGCGATCATTTCGGGGTGCGCCACCGGATCGACGAACCCAAGCTGTTCGAGCTCTCTACGGTAGGCGGGATCTTCCAGGCGCTTGGACAGGTCCTCTTGCACGTAGGTGAGCGCCGCCTGAAGTTCGGGCATCCGGAAATCGCGTTCGAGCGAGAGCAACGCCTGCAGCTGGTTGCCGCCCTGAACGTGACGCAGCTGAACGAGCGCCGCAATCACGGAGCCGCCAATGACCAACAGCGTACCGAGCTGCGCCACCGCAGCAACGACCTCGGCCCACGCGCTCAATGCGGCCGTACTCACGGCTTGCCCGATTCTTGGCCTCGCTGGCCGACCCCTAGACGGCGACCTGCGAACGCGCAGAGGCGCGGCGTGCTCTCGATCGCCTTTTCCGCCGCGATGCTGGGCATCGAAGGTTACGTCGTGCGCGTCGAGGCCGATAGTGCCCCGGGCACGCCGGGGTTCTCGATCATCGGCCTGCCCGACCGCGGGCTCACCGAAGCGCGCGAACGCGTGCGTGCGGCGATCGTGAACTCCGGGTTCGCCTACCCTGCGGGGCGCCTCTTGGTCAATCTCTCGCCGGCCGACGTTCGCAAAGCGGGTCCGGCGTTCGACCTCGCGATTGCGCTTGCGGTTGCCGGCATCGACGAACAGATTCCGCATGCGGCGCTGCGCGAGTTCATCGCACTTGGTGAACTCGCGCTCGACGGAAAGCTGCAGGCGGTCAGCGGCATCTTGCCGATGGTTCTCGGTGCTCGCAGCGCGGGCTTTACGAAGTTGATCGTTCCCGCGCGCAACGCCGACGAAGCGGCGCTCGTCTCGGATATCGAGCTCTACGCGGTCGACTCGCTGCGGTGTGCCGTCGCCGTGGTGATCGGCAACGGTGCAAAGTGGCGGCGACACACAACCGCACCGACGCTCGATGCCGGCGACGACTTTACGCATGGCGATCTCGCCGACGTGCGCGGCCAGCTCGCTGCAAAGCGCGCGCTCGAGATCGCGGCGGCCGGCGGCCACAACCTTTTGCTCGTCGGTCCGCCGGGCTGCGGCAAGACGATGCTCGCGCGTCGCTTGCCCTCGATTCTGCCGCCGATGTCGCCGCACGAAGCGCTCGAGGTGACGAAGATTTACAGCGTCGCCGGCTTGCTCGTGCATCGCGCTGGCATCGTGCAGGCGCGTCCATTTCGCTTTCCGCATCACACGATCAGTCAAACGGCTCTGGCCGGCGGCGGCACGCTAGTCAAGCCGGGAGAGATCTCGCTCGCGCATCACGGCGTGCTCTTCCTCGACGAGTTGCCGGAGTTCGCGCGCAGCGCCATCGAGGTGCTTCGCCAGCCGTTGGAGGAGGGCACGGTCACCGTCGCACGCGCCGCAGGAACGTTCAGCTACCCCGCGCGTTTCCAACTCGTCGCTTCAATGAATCCCTGTCCTTGCGGCTACCGCGGCATCCGCGGTGCCGAGTGCCGCTGTGACGACGCGATGGTGGCGAAGTACGTGAACAAACTCTCCGGACCGCTCCTCGACCGCATCGACCTTCAGATCGAGATCGCGCGCGTGCCCTTCGACGACATGGTGCGCTACGATGCCGGCGAACGCTCCGTCATCATTCGGCGCCGCGTCGTCGCGGCGCGCGACGTTCAGCGCGAACGCCTCGCAAGCACGCTGCTCTCGTGCAACGCCGAGATTCCCGGGAACGCAGTGCGCGTGCACTGCGCGCTCGGCGAGCCCGCGATGCGGCTGCTCGCGCACGCGAGTGCGAAGCGCCAGTTTTCGGCACGCGCGCTCGACAGAATCGCACGCGTCGCGCGCACGATTGCCGACCTCGCCGGGTCCGACGCGATCGCCGCCGAGCACGTCGCCGAAGCGCTCCAATACCGCAGCCTGGAGCGTTTGGGCGCCGCGGCGTGAGGCCACGCAGCAGGCAGTCGCATTCGAAACGGACAAAAAACGCCGCGTGCACCTGTTCGCAGCGGCGCTCTTCAACCTTATCGCGCTGGTCGCTCCGACGATGCTCGTCGACACGTTCGTCGGCACGTCGGGTACGCCGGCGGGCGGTCCCATCGATACCTTTCCCGGCGCGGACACCCCGTTCGGCATGGTGCAGTGGAGCCCCGATACGCCCTCGGGCAACGCCGGCGGCGGTTACGAATATAGCGACCGCCAGATCACCGGCTTCAGCCTCACGCATCTCAGCGGACCCGGCTGCAGCGTCTTCGGCGACTTCGGCGTACTGCCGGCAGTCGGCGCAATCGCCGGCGACCCCGCGGGAATCGAACAGCCCTTCTCTCACGCGAGCGAACAGAGCGCGCCCGGATGGTATGCGGTATCGGTCGGCAATCCCGCGATCCGCACCGAGCTGAGCGCCACTACGCGCACCGGCATCGCGCGTTTCACGTTCCCGCAGACGGCACAAGCAAACGTCATCATCAACGCGGCATCGAATCAAGCCGGCGTCAGCGATTCGAGCGTGCGCGTCGACGGCCCAGCCGAGGTATCCGGTTCGGCTTCGAGCGGCTTCTTCTGCGGCATGCCCGATCGCTACAACGTCTACTTCGTCGCACAGTTCGATCGCCCGTTCCGCCAGTACGCGACCTTTGAAGACTCGGGCGTCTCGCCCCAATCCGCCTCGGCTTCCGGCCCCGCGAGCGGGCTCGTGCTCACGTTCGATGCAACGAATCGGCAGAGCGTGAAGATGAAGGTGGGCGTCTCGTTCGTGAGCGTCGCCGGCGCGCACGCGAACCTCGAAGCCGAGAATCGCGGCTGGAGCCTGCTCGCGGTGCGCGACCGCGGGACCGAAGCGTGGAACGGCTTTCTCGACCGCATCGCGATTACGGGCGGCACGACCGAACAGCAACGCACGTTTTACAGCGCGTTCTATCACGCGCTGCTCCACCCGAACGTCATCAGCGACGTTACCGGTCTCTACGTGGGCTTCGACGGCAAGACACACCGCGTGAAGCCGGGACATAACGAATACGCCAATTTCTCCGATTGGGATATCTACCGCACCGAGGCGCCGCTGCTGGGCCTGATCGCACCGGGTGAAGCGAGCGACATGATGCAGTCGCTCGTCGACGCGTACGAACAGTCGGGCTGGCTTCCGCGCTGGCCGCTCGTCAACGGGCCAAGCAGCGTGATGGGCGGCGACTCGATCGTGCCGGTGATCGCCGGCGCGTACGCGTTCGGTGCGCGCGGCTTCGACGCGCGCGCGGCGCTCGCCGCATCGGTCAAGGGCGCCACCAGCACGCAGCCGCCGGCAGCGCAAGGCTGGTACTACGAACGCTGGGAACTGCACGACGAATACTTACGCCGCGGCTACGTCGTCAACACCCACACGACGTCGGTCTCGCCGGTGCCCAACGGCGCGTCCGAGACGCTAGAGTACGCGCTCGACGATTTCTCGATCGCGCGCCTCGCGCAAGCGCTCGGCGATCTCCGCACCGCCGCCGAATTCACGCGGCGCTCGGCGAACTGGGCCACGCTCTTTAACGGCGCTACGGGTTGGATCGCCGGCCGCGATGCCGACGGCGCGTTCATGCAGGCGCCGCTCACCGAGAACGGCCAAAGTGGTTTTCAAGAGGGCAACGCGGCGCAGTACACCTGGATGGTGCCGCAGGATCTGCGGGACTTGATCGCGGCGATGGGCGGTACGCGCGCGGCGGCTGCGAAGCTCGATGCGTTCTTCGCGCAGCTCGACGCCGGCCCCGATAAACCGTACGCGTGGCTCGGTAACGAACCCAGCCTCGGCTCGCCGTGGGTCTATCTCTCGCTGGGCGAGCCCTGGAAGGCGCAAGACGTCGTGCGACGGTCGCTGCTTACGCTCTACGGCGACACGCCGTGGGGGCTTCCCGGCAACGACGACCTCGGCACGATGAGCGCGTGGTATCTGTGGTGCGCGATCGGACTCTATCCGCAGAATCCCGCCGTGCGTTATCTCGACGTCGGCGCACCACTCTTCTCCTCGGTCACGCTGCGCGCGCCCGGCGGCCCGACCATCGAGATCCAAGCGCCACAAGCCGGCAGTGACGACCCCTACGTACAGGGTGTGACCGTGAACGGCCGCGCGAGCAACGACAGTTGGGTTGCGCTTCCCAACCGCGGCACGCTCCGCCTGGATTTCACGCTCGGCACCGCCGCGAACACGCGCTGGGCGAGCGAGCCCGATTCCGCGCCGCCGGCATACGCATCGTCGCGCCCCGAGCTTCCGGCGTCGACGGCGGCAATGCTGACCGGTCCGGCCGGCAACGTCGAACTGCGCGCCGGCGGCAGCGCCGCGTTGGAGCTGCAGGTTACGAATCGTACCGGCGCGCCGGCCGCGAGCCTCGCGTGGCACGCGACGCTGCCTTCGGGCCTACGTCTCGATAGCGAGCGCGGCACGATCGAACTGGAACCGGGAGCGAGCCGCGCGCTCGCGCTACGCGTCTTGGCCGATCCCTTAGCGCGCGGCGGCTACTACGACGTGCGCTTCGACGCAACGGCGGCCAACGGCGCTCGTTTGGAACATCTCGACGTTCCGGTGCGCGTGACACGCGCTGGGACGCTGCCCGCGATCGCATACGCAACCAACCGCTTCGGCAACAGCGTCTCGCCGATCGATCTGGCGACGGGCGCGACGGCTGCGGAAATCGCGGTCGGCGAAGACGCGCGCGCGGCGGTGCTGAGCGCCGACGCTGCGCGGCTCTACGTGGCCGACGCCGGCGATAACGCGGTCAGCGTGGTCGACACGAGTGCCGGCCGCTCGATCGCCAAAGTAAAGGTTGGCAACGATCCATTCGCGCTCGCGCTCGAGCCCGGCGGCAAGACGCTCTGGGTCGCCAACGGCGACGACGGCACGATCCAAGCGATCGACACCGCGAGCCTGCAGACGGGCCCGCCGCTGCGCGTCGGCTCCGCGCCGCGTGGCATCGCGATCGCACCCGACGGCTCCCGCCTCTACACCGCCAACAGCCGCGGCAACAGCATCACGGCAGTCGATTTGCATACGCGGAAGGTGCTCGGTGAATACCGGGTGGGCGCCCGCCCGTGGGCGCTCGCCATCGCGCCCGACGGAGCCCGGCTCTACGTCGCGGAGACCGCGAGCAGTGAGGTAACGCCCGTCGATCTCACGGGCTCGCTCCGCGCGTTACCGGCGATTCCCGTCGGCGTCTATCCAGTGGCCATCGCAATCTCACCCGATGGACGGCTCGCCTACGTCGCCAATCACGCCAATTCGACGATCACGCCGATCGATCTGCAGCGCGGGGTGGCACTTGCGCCGATCGAAGTCGGCGGCGCGCCCGCGGGCATCGCGTTTACGCGCGACGGCGCCACGGCAATCGTGGTGACGTCGCGCGACAATACTGCGGCCTTCGTCGACGTCCGCAGCGGACGCATGCGGCGCTCGATCTTGCTGGGCAACGGCCCGTACGCGATCGCCGCGCCATAACGCCGCAGCGTGCTAGCGCGCCTCGTCGGCCTTCTCGTCGAGTTGCGGGATTGCGTCGCCGTCGAGGAACCTCGCCAGTTCGTCCGGCGAGAACTGCAAGCCGGCCCAGAACGTGCCAAAATCGCCGTACCGCGCGCTGGCCTCGTCGAAGCGCATCTCGTAGACGAGCTTTTTGAAGACGAGCGGATCGTCGGCGTAGAGGTCGACGCCCCACTCGAAATCGTCGAAGCCGATCGACCCGGAGATCACTTGCGTGACGCGCCCGTGATAGGAGCGTCCGACGACGCCGTGCTCGCTCATCATCTTCGCGCGCGCCTCGTAGCCCAGGATGTACCAATTCTGCACCTCGCCGCGGCGCTTGCTCATCGGATAGAAGCACTGATAACGGCGCGCCGGAATCTTGGCAAAGAGGCGCGGACCGACGTACGGGTTCTCGACCTGCTTTCGTATGAGTTCGTCGAACTCGGCGATCCATTCCGGAGAGCCTTGGCTGAGACCGCGGCTGCTCAGTTCGGCGTGAGCCTTCGCGGTTGCGTCGTAGAGGCCGAGTTCGAGCACTGAGACGTACGAGCCCATCGGCGTGAGAAACTCGCGCAGCTCGAGCTTGTCGACGAGCGTCTGTGCGTAAGCGAGCCCCTCGAACGTGCGAGCGTAGTGCGTGGTCATCAGATCGCCTTTGTGGCCGACGATCTGCGTGAGCCCGATGTCGCCGTCGTCCTTGCCTTTGAGGTGATCCACGAGATCGGCCGCATGACCGGCGTACTTGTTGCGGCGTTTCTCGGGCAGCGCGTCCCAGGTGCGCCGGTCGAACGCGAACATGCGGTGGAGGATCCACCAGCCTTCGAGCGTTTCGGGAACGTTGGGATCGCGCATCTCGTGCGCTTGGTTCGGCTTAGCTGCGGGCTAATACTTTCGCGCGCTTGACCTCTGCCTCGACTTCGGCCTCGAGCCGGTCGGGATGCTCGCGGTACTTCGCCCAGAGCGGCGGCGTATGCGCGATGTCGTTGAGAACGCGCGCGTAGACCGCGTTCACGGGAACGGGCACGCCCCGCTCGCGGCCCGCGGCCGCGACGGCGCCGTTCATGACGTCGACCTCAGTACGCGGCTTGGCGCGCCGTAAGTCGAGCAATAGGGACGGCGGCTTGGTTCCTCGCGCGCCCGCGATCGCGTGCGCCAGGAGCGGACGTGCGACCTGGCTGGGTAACGAGGAGACGCCGAAGAGCGCGCGCACCGGATAGCGCGGCAGGTCGATCGGCTCGATCTGCAGCGCCTTCATCACCGCGCGCACCTCGCGGATCATGCGGATCTCCAGCGTAAAGATCTTATCGAAGTGGACGAAGCGGTTGGGCAACACGTTGAGAATCGCGCAGCTCGCATTGGCAACGACGTTGAGCGCCAGCTTGCTCCATTTCAGCGCCCGCCAGTCCTCGACCACCTTCACCGGCAATCCGGTGCTGGCGAATGTCGCGCTGAGCCAGTTGTAGGCGTTGGAGCCGATCGGCGCCAGCGCCAGTCCACCCTCCTTGGTAGCGCGCGCATTGCCGTCGCGATCGCGCCCCACCGGCGTCGTCAGCGCGGCGGCCACCACATTGTCGACGCCGAAGGCCGCAGCGAGCTTCTCCTCGTTGCCGACGCCGTTCTGAGGCGAGACGAACACGCACTTTTGCGGATAAGCGATCGCTGTGCGCAGCGTCTCGATCGCGCCGTCGGTATCGTACGATTTGGTGGCGACGATGGCGACGTCGGCCTCGTAGGGTTGCACGGCGCCCAGCGCGCGCGGGGCGAACGCGACGTCGACGCCGACCGCCTCCAGCAGATCGCCGAGATAGGTGCCGACGGCGCCCTTGCCGACGATGTACGCGTTCATTTCAGCGCGTCCGTCGAACCGAAGCCTCCATCGCCGCGAGTCGTTGGCGGCAGTTCTTCCACCTCCTCGAATTGCGCGCGAGAGACGGGCGCGATCACGATCTGCGCGATGCGGTCGCCGCGCCGGATCAGCACGGGCTCGGCCCCGAGGTTCGCCAGCACCACGCGCACCTCGCCGCGGTAATCGGCGTCAATCGTACCCGGCGAGTTCAAACACGTAACGCCGCTGCGTACGGCGAGACCGCTGCGCGGCCGCACCTGCGCTTCGTAGCCGGGAGGCAGCGCGATCGAGAAGCCCGTGGGAACGAGCGCGCGCGCCCCGGGCAGCAGCGTGAGGTGCTCGCGAATCGCCGCGCAGAGATCGGCACCGGCCGCGTGCTCGCTCATGTAGGTTGGAAGCGGAAGGCCCTCGCCTTGCGGCAGGCGCGCGATCGCGACCGGCACGCGATCCACTACAGCTGCGCCAGCTCTTCGCGAAAGCTTTCGATATCGTGGAACGACCGGTAGACGCTGGCGAAGCGAATGTAGGCGACCGGATCGAGCTTGCGCAGCGCTTCCATCAGCTTCTCGCCGACCATCGCCGACGCGACCTCGCTCTCGCCGCGCGCGAACAGCTCTCGCTCGAGGTCGGCCGCGACGGCCTCCATCCGAGCCTCGGAGATCGGCCGCTTCTCGCACGCCTTGCGCAGCCCCGCCAGGATCTTATCGCGGCTATATTGTTCCCGGCGGCCGTCCTTCTTGACGACGAAGAGGCGGGGCACTTCCATGCGCTCGTAGGTGGTAAAGCGATGCTTGCACCGCGGGTCTAAACACTCGCGGCGCCGCCGCACGACGGTCTCGTCGTCGCGCGAGTCGACGACGCGGGTCTCGCTCTTGCGACAGGTCGGGCAGGTCAGTGATGCGTCTCCCCCACGGCATATATTGTGGGCGCACGTATTATACGTCACTACCGATAGTTTAGGCAAAAGCGAGCCCCGGTGCGGGGAGACTACTCGACCATGGCTGAGGCGGCTGCCGGCCCGCGTCCGGTTTGGGGGTCCCCGAGAAAGAAGCTGACGAGGTCTCCCTGGACCGGGTATTGCCCCGAACCCGTAAATCCCGTAATGACGATCCGATCCGGCTGCCAACTCGAAACGTTCAGCGTGGTGGTGCAAGGGCCGTACTGGCTTGGACAGCCGGCTCGCCACCAGCCGGTGCCATTTCCCTGTACGTCGACCATCCACAGATAGGACGAGTCGCCGTCGTAAGGTTGGCTGTTGCCGAAATCGACACCCCGGATCACGATCGTCTGGTACTGCTTGGCGACCACGCGACTGATGCTCTCCACGATAGGGCTGCCCATGCGATCCGGTGAGGGATTACCGTGCACCGCCAGAAGCGATGCCAAGACCGGGCCCACTGCAGATAATCCAATCATCGGTGCGTCCCCTTCGCGAAAGGCATTCGCCAAAAAAAGAACCGCGCTTGCGCGGTCCTTGGAGTTGATCGAGGGCGCCTGAAGGCGCCCTTCGCGCGCAGGCTCGTATTTAGCCGGCAGCGCCGATCTTGAACATCTTCGTGCCGCAGACGGGGCACTTGCCCTCGGTCGCCGGGCGGCCGTTTTTCATGGTAATTTGGACTGCGTCTTTGATTTCGCGCTTGGCTTTACATTTGACGCAATAGGCTTCAGCTGCCAAAAGTCTTCCCTCCGTTAGCAGGCCGCCTATTCCGTCGGGGGTCTCCGATTCCCCCCGCCTCCTTGCAGCGCGCACGAGTTCGCGTGATGGCGCAGGCGATGGACCAACCCAGCTTCGAGCCGCACGCGCGGATTGCGGACGCCCGAGGGGGCCGCCCCTTCGAGGTCGCGGCCGAGGGCTTGTGGTGTGCTGGAAGCTTAGAGGCGCTCGCCAGGCCGTGCGTGGCGGTCGTCGGGACGCGTGCCGCTACCCCCTACGGCCGACGGCTGGCCCATCGGTTTGCCGCCGACTTGGGCCGGTCTGGCTGCTGCGTCGTTTCGGGCCTGGCTCTCGGCATCGATACCGCCGCCCACGAGGGGGCGCTCGAGGCCGCGGCTCCGACCGTCGGGGTGCTGGGCGGCGGCCACCGCCGCTTCTTTCCACCGCGCAATCGCGCCTTGGCCGAGCGGATCATCGCCGGCGGTGGCGCCGTGCTCTCGCCCTACGCGCCCGACCATCCGGCATTTCCCCATCAGTTTCTGGCGCGCAACGGCATCGTGGCCGCCCTTGCCGACGCAGTCGTCGTGATCGAGGCGCCCGCACGCAGCGGCGCGCTCAACACCGCGAGCTGGGCGGCCGGGCGCGTGCCGGTCCTTGCCGTGCCGGGGGACGTCGATCGCAAGCATGCCGCGGGCTGTCTCGCGCTCATCCGCGACGGCGCGACGCTGGCGCGCAACGCGGGCGACGTGCTCGAAGCGATGGGCCGTCTTAACCTCGTCATTACGCCCCCGCCGGCCGCGAGCGCGCCGCCCGATCCCGAACAGGCCTCGCTGCTGCGGGCGCTCGAGCACGGAGCGCTCGATTTCGACGCGCTCGTTGCCGTGAGCGGGCTGCCGCCGGCCGCCGCGCTCTGCGCGCTCGCCGTGCTCGAACTGGACGGCGCGATCGAATCGCGAGGAGCCGGGACATACGCGCGGGTCGGCGTTCTACCGAACGGCGAAGAGCATGGAGATGAGATCGCCGACCGGACATCGCACTCCCACCCTTGACGACGCGCTCCGCGCGTTCTCCGGCGCGGCGTCGGCCGCGATCGCCCGGCGCTATCCCGATGCGGACGCGCGCGTCGCGTTCGAGGCGCCGCGGCGCCCCGATTTCGGTGATTTCGCTACGAACGTCGCCTTCTCGCTCGCCCGCCCCGCGCGCAAGCCGCCGCAAGAGATCGCGACGCTCCTCGCCCAGGACGTGCGCCAAACTCTCGAGATCGACGAGATGTTCTCGCAGATCGAACCCGTCGCCGGTTTTATCAATTTGCGCCTCGCGCCGCGTATCTGGCAGAGCGAGCTGGAGACGATGCTGCGCGAGGCGGAGAACTTCGGCGCGGCGCCGCCCAACGGCGTGCGCATCTCACTCGAGTTCGGGAGCGCGAACCCCACGGGGCCGCTCGTCGTCGTTCAAGGCCGGTCGATGTCGCTGGGCGCGACGCTCGCCAATGCGATGCGCCTGCGCGGCTACGACGTCTTCGTCGAATGGATCATCAACGATGCCGGCGGCCAACTCGACACGTTCGGACGCTCCCTCTACGCGCGCTACCGTCAGCTCTTCGAGCCCGCCTTTGCGCTCCCACAAAACGGTTATCCCGGCGCCTACCTCATCGCGATCGCGCAGCAGATCCGCCAGCGCGAGGGAGATCGCTGGGTGAGCGCGCCCGAGTCGGAGTGGCTTCCCTACTTCGCGATGGCCGGGCGCGACGAGATCGTGGCGCAGCAGAAGCAGACCGCGCATCGTTTCGGGGTCGTCTACGATCGCTGGCAGAGCGAGCGCGAGCTGCACGAGGCCGGGAAGGTACGCGAAGGCCTCGACCACCTTTCCGAGCTCGGGCTCACCTACGAACAAGACGGTGCGCTTTTCTTTGCCGCCACGCGTTTCAAAGACGACAAGGACCGCGTCGTGATTCGCAGCGACGGACGGCCGACGTACCTCGCGATGGACGTCGCCTACCACTACCTGAAGCTGCGGAGCAGCGATCGCGTAGTCGATATTCTTGGCCCCGACCATCACGGCTACATCGAACGGCTCAAAGGCTTGGCCTCGGCGCTCGGCTATCCGGGGCGCCTCGACGTACTCATCGCGCAGCAGGTTGCGTTGATGCGGGGCGGCGAGCAGGTTTCGATGAGCAAGCGCGCGGGCGACATCGTGACGCTCGACGAGATCGTCGACGAAGTCGGCGTCGACGCCGCGCGCTTCTTCTTCATCATGCCGGCTGCGGAATCGCCGCTTACCTTCGACCTGCAGCTCGCGGTCGAAAAGAACAATGAAAATCCGGTCTACTACGTGCAGTACGGTCACGCGAGAATCGCGTCGGTGTTGCGACGCGCGCTCCCCCAAGACGTGGCCGATGCCACCGGCGCTCCGCTCGACACGCTCGCGCATCCGGCGGAGCTGGCACTCGTGCGGCGATTGGCGGGCTTCCCCGGTGTCGTCGCGGGCGTGGTGGAAAATCTGGCGCCTCACCGGCTGGCGCGCTACGCGCGCGACGTCGCTTCGGATTTTCACGCGTTCTACACCGAGTGCAAGATCTTAGCCGACGAACGCGATCGGCGTCTCGCGCGCCTCGCGCTCTGCCTGGCTGCCAAGAACGTGCTCGCGCGAACGCTGGCGCTCGCCGGCGTCTCCGCGCCGGATTCGATGTAACCGCGGGCGTTGCTCTCCGGCGTTCTGGCGGCGCTTTGGCTGCTTGGTCTCTACGCAGCGGCGCCCGTATTGCAGACGGGGCGCCCGTATGAATTCGTCGACCGTCTGCGCGACGCGCTGATCCTCGGCGTCGCGATTCCGCTCGGTTTGGGTGCCGTCGCGCTGCTCTACCCAACCGCGTGCTTTGCGGTGCTCGTTCTCTGCATCGCGTTTGCGACGCTTCGCCGGCGCGCCGCGCCGCACGCGAACCCGCGCGAGCGCGCGGCTCCGCCCTACTTGCTGATCGCGGCACTCTTCGCCGTGGCGTGGCCGCAGCTGATGCGCCCGCTCCTCGACGGCGACTCGCTCTCCTATCACCTGCCCAATGCGGCCGCGTGGACGCAGGCGCACTCGCTCTGGACGACGGCGGCGCGCTACTGGTGGTATCCCCCGGCATCGGAACTCTTCGCCAGCGGTCTATACGCCACGGGCGGGCCGTACGCGCTGCCATGGGGCGGTTTTGGAGCGCTAGCCCTGCTCGGGTTTCGCATCGCGCGCTGGGCACGCGACTGCGGCGCCACGCCGCTGCTGGGCGACGCCCTCGCGGCGGCAGCCGTCACGGCGTTTCCACTGGCAATCCAAGGCGGTACGCTGCAGAACGATGCGTGGCTGGCGGCATTCTGGATCGAGTCGCTCTGGGCGCTGCGCGAAGCGCGCACGGCTGCGGCAACGCGCGCGCTCGCGGTCACCGCGCTCATCAAGCCGCAGGGCTGGCTCTTCGCGATCCTAGCGTTGCTGTCGTCGAAAGCGAGGCTGAAGCTCTGGCTCGTGCCGTTGCTCGCGCTGGGCGCGTGGCTCGCGCACGACCTGCTCTTGCTGCCAACGGCTTCGATCTCGCCGTCGGCGGGTTCGGCCTATGGCGATCCGCTCTCGTCGACGATCGTCGCCCACGGATTTCCCGCGCTCGCGCTGCTCGTGCGCGTGACGGCGGGGGTCTCACCGTTCGCGCTGCTCGCGCTGTGCGCGGCGCTCTTCGGCCTGCTCTTCGCGCGCGCAGACCGCCGTCTCGCGTGGGCGGCCCTCGGCGCGCTGGCGGTCTTCCTCGTGCTGCCGTTCGGCTATCAGACGACGGTGCCGCAGCTCGCGACCGGTGAATCACTGCGCTTCGCCGCGCCGGCGATCGCAGCGGGTACGCTGCTGCTCGCGCGTCCCGCAGCGCGCGCGCCGGCCCTGGCCGTCGCGCTGCTGATTGCGTCGACCCTTTACGGAGTCTGGTACGTGCTGGCGATCTTCTGGAACGACGGCTCGACGCACGTTGCGCCGGTCGTCGCGCTGCTAGCGGCGGGCATCGCCGCGGCGACGTACCGCCGCACCGCGTGGCCTCTCGCCCTAGCGCTCGGTGCGAGCGTCGTCGTCGCGACGCATCTCGCCGCTCGCCACGCGCTCGACTATTACGACGATGCGCTCAGCGTCGACGGCGTGCAGCCCGGCATCTACCGCTGGATTGCTTCGAAGCACCCCCCCGCAATCGGCGGCGAGGGCCTGCGTCTGGGCGTCGTCAACGTGCTCTCGCCGTCGACGCGCACGCGCGATCTGCTCGACGCCGGCGCCTGCGCGACAGCGCACCGGAGCGGCACGCTGCTCGTGGCCGTCGCGCAGAACGATCTTCCACCCGGCGCCAACGCGCGCCGCCTCACCGAAGCGCGCGCCTGCGGCCAAACGCTCTATAGCGATGCAATCGGGGTCGTCGTCCTCCCGGGGCGTGGCCCATGATGACGGAGCCTAACCTCTGTCTAGTCGTGCGCTGATCCAGGGTGCCATGAAGTAACGCCAGAGGATTTTGATCAACGCGGCGGCGGGAATTCCCAGGATGAGCCCTGGTATGCCGAAAAGCTCGCCGCCGGCGAAGACGGCGAACATCGCGCCGATCGGCGAAACGCCGACCGAGTGGCCCATGATCTTGGGAACCAGCACGTTATCGCTGATGCGCGCTACCCCAAACATCACGGCCTGCACCCACACGATCATCCACACGCCCTGCGGCAGCGTAAGCGGCAACGCGATGAGCTGCGCGATGAGCATGCCGATGATCGGGATCGCGTAGGCCACGGCCGAGATCAAGCCGATGATCAACGAGAACTTGAAGCCGAGGATCGCGGTAACGATCGTAATCGCGGCGCCGGTGATCGCACTGACGATCACTTGACCCGAGATGTAGCTCCCGAACACCTCGGTGACCTCGGCGGCCAGCTTGCGCGCAGTCTCACGCTTGCGCGAGGGAAACATCGAAGCGAAGCCTTCGGCAATCTGCGTGTCGTTGAGTAAAAAGAAGACCGAGAGAATGATCGAGGAGAAAGCGATGAAGAAACCGGTAGCAGTATTCAGCGCGATCGCGCCCAGCGAGGCAACCGCGCCGCTCACGAAGCTCGACATCTGGGCCGCGCCGATCTTGCCGGCGTTCACGCCCACGGGCAGCTTGACCGACGGGAGATAGCGATTGAGCGAGTCTTGCGCGGCAACGGCCCAGCCCTGCGCCGTCACCGCGTAAGCGGGAATGTTCGCGATCAGCAGCTGCACTTGGTTGATCGTCAGCGGCACCACGATCACGAGAAAAACCGCGACCAGCAGCAGCAATCCGAAGAAGACGATCGCCACTGCGACCGCCTTTGGCATCCGCCGCTCCAAGCGCGCGCAGATCGGCTGCACGCCGAACGCGATGAACGCCGCGATGATAAAGATCGAGATCGTGCGCGGGATGTGCGCCGCGAACCACAGCGCCGCGAAGGCCACCGCGACGAGGACCGCGATCCAGCCGATTCGCCGCCAGAGGTCGCCGCTCACAGTGGTTTGCACAGCAGCCGCCGCTCGGTGAGATAGCCGCTACGATCGTAGAGCGCGCGCGCCGGTTCGTTCTCCTCCGTCACCATCAACGCCATATAGGGTAATCCACGCCGCCGGGCCTCATCCTCCGCCGCGGCCAGCAGCGCGCGGCCGGCCCCGCGTCCCTGCCAGCGGGGCTCGACGGCCATGTAGGCCACGAAGCCTTGCGGGAGCAGCGTCACCTCGTCGGGCAGGTCGTCGAGCAGCAGCAGAAAGCCGGCGCGTTCGACCCCGTCGTATGCGACGAAGGCCACGTGCGACAGGCTCTGCACGAGGTCGTCGAGCCGGTCGAACGCGGCGGCCGCGGCGGCGGCCGTGGTTTGGCGCAAGCTCCCGAGGCTCGACGTAGCGGTGCGGCGCCCAAGGTCGCGCACGAACTGCCGCTCTGCGGCCTCATCGGCGGCTCTCGCACCGACCTGTCGAACGTCGAGCGTCACACGCGGCGCGATCCCGGATCGGAGAGGGGCTCGCCGGCGCGGCACTGCGGACACTCTGCTTCCTCGTACGAGAGCAGCGGCAAGTGGAGCAGCGCGTGCGTCGGGACGTCAAAGGCCAGCTCGCCGCGCGCGACGATCGCGCCGACGCCGGCTACGCTCGCGCCGCGCTCGCGCACGACCCGAATCACCTCGTCCACCGAGAGCCCGGTCGTCACGACGTCTTCGACGACCAGCGCGCGATCGCGATCGGTCAGCTGGAAGCCTCGGCGCAGTGTGGGCACGCCATTCTCCTTCTCGACGAAGATCGCTTTGGTTCCCAGCGCGCGTGCGACTTCGTATGCCACGAGGATCCCGCCGACCGCGGCGCCGACGACGACCGTGGGATGCGCGTCGCGAAAGCGGGCGGCAATCTCGCGGCCCACCGCTTCGAGCAGCGCCGGACATTCGAGAATGCGGAACTTCTGCACGAAGCGATCGCTGTGACGTCCCGAACTGAGACGAAAGTGCCCGCGCAGGAGCGCTCCACGCTGCTCGAGCTGCGATGCGAGGTCGAGCGGCGGCTCGCTCACGCCCGTACGCTCATCTCCGCGAGGATGGCTTTCGCGGCCGCCACCGGATCGGCGGCTCCGACGACGGGCCGCCCGACGACGATGTAATCCGAGCCCGCGGCAACGGCCTGCGCCGGCGTCGTGACGCGCTTTTGATCGTCGTGCACGCTGCCGGCCGGGCGTATGCCGGGCGTCAGCGTGAGAAAGTCCTCGCCGAAGAAACGTTTGAGATCGCCCACCTCCTGCGCGCTGCAGACGACGCCCGCACAGCCGGCATCGCGTGCCAGCGCGGCCAAGCGGATCGCGTTCTCGCCCGGTCCTCCCTGCAGCCCAAGTTCGTTGAGGTCTTCAGGAGCGATGCTGGTGAGCAACGTCACGGCGAAGACGAGCGGCGGCGGCAGCTCGAGCTGCGCGGCGCGCTCGCTCGCCGAATCCACGGCGGCGCGCATCATATCGAGGCCGCCGAGTGCGTGGACGTTGACGATCTGCACGGTTGGACGAACGAGCTGCGCGATCGCGGCGGCGACGGTGCGCGGAATGTCGTGCAGTTTCGCATCGACGAACGTGCGCACGTCGCGCGCCTCGCAGTAGGCGAGGATGCGCTCGGGATACCCGCAGAGTGCTTCGAGCCCAATCTTCACGATCACGTCGAGATCGTACAAGCAGTCGACGAGCCGTTCCGCCTCCTGTGCGTTCGGCACGTCGAGTGCGACGATCAGCTGCGCGGCCATTGATTCAACCCTCGTCTCCTTCGTACTGATGCGCGTTCGATATTCCCATGTTGGCGCGTCCGACGATCTCCGCAAGCGAACCGACGCCTCGGACGCGCAGGTACTGCTCCAGTTCGGCAACGATGCGCTGCGGAATGCGCGGATCCGTGAAGTTTGCCGTTCCGATCGAGATCGCCGTCGCTCCCGCCAAAAAGAACTCGAGCGCGTCGGTGACGGTTTCGATGCCGCCCTGGCCGACGATCGGGATCTTCACGGCCGCCGCCACTTCATAGACGGCAAGTACCGCGATCGGCCGTATTGCGGGACCGGAGAGTCCGCCCGTCACGTTGCCCAGCCTCGGCCTCCACGCGTCGACGTCGATCGCCATTCCCCGCACGGTATTGATGACCGCGAGAGCGTCGGCGCCGCAGCTCTCCGCCCGGCGCGCAACCGCGGTGATGTCGGTGACGTTGGGCGAGAGCTTGACGATAAGCGTTTTGTCCGTCGTCGCCCGCGCGGCCTCGACGACGCGCGCGGTGAGATCGGGGTAACAACCGAACGTCTCACCCTCCGACGCTACGTTGGGGCACGACACGTTCAACTCGATTGCCTCGATTTCGTCGCGCTGTGCCAAACGACGGCAGACGTCGGCATAGTCATCGACGGAGAAGCCGGCGACGCTGCCGACGATCTTGCAGGGCCGGTTCGCGTACTTGTGCAGCTCGCGCTCGAGATACCAGTCGATGCCGGGATTCTGCAAGCCGATCGCGTTGAGCATGCCCGCGGGCGTATGCACCAGACGCGGCGTGGAATTGCCCAGCCGCGGCAGCCGCGTGACGCTCTTGAGAACGACTCCGCCGATCTTCGACAGATCGGCGAACGGCGCAAACTCCTCGCCCGAGCCGTAACACCCGCTGCCCATCAGCGTTGGGTAGTTCAGCTCGAGCTTGCCGATCTTCGTCGCCAGTGACGGCGTCGCGTTCACCATCGCAGCTCGTGCGCCCAAAAGACGGGGCCTTCCTTGCAGATGCGCGCGTAGACGACGTCGCTGCCGCCGGCGTCGGCCGGCGGAAATCCCGGCGCTTGCGCGCTACTCGCGACCAGCGGCACGACGCATCCCCAGCACCCGCCGACGCCGCAGCCGAACGTTTCTTCGAGCGAGAGCTGCGCCAACACGCCGCGCTCGCGAGCAATCTCGCCGACGCGGCGCAGCATCGGCGACGGCCCGCACGCGAGGATCTCTTGCGGCATCGAAGCGCGGGCCAAGGCGTCGGTCACGAAACCGCGCTCCCCGCACGAGCCGTCATCGGTGGTAAGAATGAGCTCGCAGCCCGCGTCGGCGAAGCGCTGCGCCTCGACGAGCATCTCGGCGGTGCGCGCGCCGTAGAAGAGCCGCACGCGCGCGCCGCGTGCCAGCAGCTCGCGCGCGCAGATCCACACCGATGCGATGCCAACGCCTCCCGCCACGATTGCGACGTCGCGTGCGCCGCGCGAGAGATCGAAGCCGTTTCCGAGCGGACCGGCGAGCGCCAGCGAGTCGCCGGCTTCGACGGCCGCGAGTTCGCGCGTGCGCTTGCCTGTTACGAAAAAGAGCACGCTCGCGCGGTTGCCTGAATTGTCGTAGATGGCGAGCGCCGTTGCAGCCGCTTCGCCGCTTGGAGGAACGACCATCACGTACTGGCCTGCTCGCGTCGCTCGCGCGAGATCGGGCGCGTCGAGCGAAAGTACGTGCGTGCCGTTCGCGGGCTCGCTGTGTTCGAGCACCGTCGCGACGTGCATGCGGGGATGCAAGTCAAGCAACGCCATACCAATCCCATTTTCTGCTAATTCTCAGAAAATTCTTCGAGAACAGGTGAACGCTCTTGCGACAAAAGCCGTTATACTGTATAGAGAGCATAAACACGCAGAAAGGAGGCTCCGCAGATGGCTGGTCTCATCGTCTTCAAATCTTTAGCCGACGCACTCAGGGCGGGCTATCAAGTGTACGATCGGACTGCGGATGGATATCTGGTTCGTACTCGCACGGCCGCCGGCTGGGCCATGGCCTTGGTCACTTGTAAATAGTCTCGTCATTATTTTTCGAAAAAGAAAATGCCGCCGGTGATCATCCGGCGGCATTTCTACATATTCCTCGAAAATCTGAACGCTCTAACCGCGATAGTCCGGCGGTGATGCGGGTTTCTCGATCTCCGGTATCGGCCCGGGACGCCAGCCGCCGTAGGTGGGACCGGGAGGCATGGTGCTCTGGCCGGGGGGCTCGGGCGGTGCGGCGCTCGGACCGAACGACGACGTATACTGGCGGCGGACCGGCACACCGAGAGAAGCCCCGCTGAGCACCGCACTGACGATCTGCGCGACGCCCACGAAGAGCGGGATCAGACCGCCGAGCAGCCACGGACCCGGGACGACGATCCCATCGCCGCGGTAGCCGATGAAGCCCAGCCCGATCAGCAGCGCGAAGCCGATGAAGGCCACCTGGATGCCGCGGCGCAGCTGGACCTGAGCGTAGAGCCGCGTCTGATACTCGTATTGGTCCACCGAGGGGCCGGTCTGTCCACCGGGAACCCAGCCGCGCTTCATGGCGCGCCGCATCTCGCGGGAATCGGGCGGCGGGACGAAGCCTCGCCGCAGCATCTCCATCCGCTCTTGATGGCCCAGGACGCGAGAGATCAGCCAGACGGCGCACGGAAAGCCGAAAACGATCGTAACGACCAGCGCAGCGACGATGTTGTCATCCATGTCTTACAGGCCTCCGTTCAGTCTGGGACCCCAGCCGTCGAAGGTGGGGCGCAGCGATTGGGCGGAGTTCCGCTCGTCGCCCTCCAGGGCGCCCCCGCGGTTCGAGAATCCGCGTGGAAGGGTCTTATTAGGAATCGTGGTCATTTTGTTAGGCCGAACCTCCGTCTTGATTGCTGTCCTAGTTACGTCCGGGCGCCGCGCATGTTTCGCCGGTCCTTGGGGCCTCGGTGCCCCCTCCCCGCGTCGAAACAATGCCCGCGCGCTAGGCGTACCAGAGGCGTGTCGGCACTGTTGGCGGAGGCTACGCCGGTTCGGATGAAGGCGATGCCCGAGGACGGCGAGCTGGTCGCTTTGACGCTGCGGGGAAACCCCGAAGCGTTCGCGACGTTAGTCGAGCGCTACGACCGCGCGGTCTATCACCTCGCCTACCGCATGCTGCACCACGTCGAGGACGCCCGGGACGTTACGCAGGAGGCTTTTTTCAAGGCCTTTCGCAGCCTGCGGACATTCAAACCGGGTGCCAAGTTCTCAACGTGGATCTTTGCGATCGCCTATCACGCGTGCTGCGACCGGCTCAACCGGCGCAAGCGCGACTCCGGAGGCGAGATGCCGGATTACGCCGACACGGCGCCGGGCCCCGAAGCGCAGGCCATCGCACTGGACGAGGGGGCCCGCTTGCGACGCGCGATCGACGCGCTGCCCGAGAAGTATCGCGCGGTGATTACGCTCTTCCATCTTCAGGGTAAGCAGTACGACGAGATCGCGAGCGTGCTCGACCTGCCGATGGGAACGGTAAAGACGCATCTGTTTCGCGCGAAGGAGCAGCTGCGCAGGCTTTTGGATGATATGGAGGTAACGGAAACATGAGTATGCAGGACGACGATCGTACGTTGGACGCACTGGACCGCGCGCTCTTCGCGCTATCGCTTGAGGAGCCGCCGGCAGATCTGCGTTCTTCGATCCTCCTGGCTACCGCCTACCGTCCCGTCTCGCCGTTCCCGTTCTGGGAAATCGCCGCGGCGGGTGCCGCGGGCGCGGTCGCAGTGTGGTTGGTCGTCTTGCTTGTGATGGGCGGCGGGTCGCTCTTCACGCACACGCTCGAGGCGATCGCGACGACGGCCAGCGGCGCCATTACCAACGTCGCAACGGCTTTGTGGGTAGCGGTTGGCGCGGCAACGGCGCTCTGCGTCTCACTTTTCACCGGATTTCAACCGGTTCTCGATGTCGCCCACAGGTCCGGGGCAAGGAACCTGCGATAATGTATCTGCATGGAGAATCTAGGAGCGCCGCAGCGGCGTCCGTATAGGATCCTCGTCGTCGAGGATGACGCGGCGATCAGCCGCGTGCTCCAGCTCGAGCTGGAGCACGAGCGCTACGAGGTCGACGTCGCGCGCGACGGCCTTGCCGGCCTCGAAAAGGCGCTCAAAGAGCCCGATCTGGTAATCTTGGATCTGATGCTCCCGCGGATGGACGGCATCGAGGTCTGCAAACGCATTCGTGCCAAGAGCCGCGTGCCGATCATCATGCTCACCGCGCGCGACCGCGTGCCCGATCGCGTCGCCGGCCTCGACGTCGGCGCCGACGACTACGTTACCAAGCCGTTCTCGACGGACGAGCTGCTGGCGCGCGTGCGCGCGCGCTTGCGTGAGCGTTCGCCGCAAGGCAACGTGATCGAGTACCGCGACGTCGTGATGGACCGCGATCGCCACGAGGTGCATCGGGACGGAAAGCCGATCTCCCTGACGGCCAAGGAGTACGCCCTGCTCGAATACCTCCTGCTGCACCGCAACAAAGTACATACGCGCGACGAACTCTTCAACGGCGTATGGGGCAGCGATTTCCTCGGCGACTCTAACCTGATCGACGTCTACATCCGCTATCTGCGCGGCAAGATCGACGACGGGTTCGACGACAAGCTCATCACCACGGTCCGAGGCGTCGGCTACACCATCAAGGACTAAGGAACCCGTCGGGCGACCCGCAGGGCTTGCAGGCATGTCGTTAAAGTGGCGGATCGCTCTGGGGTATTCGGCGCTGCTGATCGTGGCGATCGTCGTCATGAGCGGCATCATCGTGTGGCGCTTCCAGCAGATTCTCTACGACCAAGCCGAGACCGGCGTGAACGCGACGATGCGCGCGATCGTGCAGTTCGCGCAGCAATCGACGACGCCGTTTTCCCTGGAAGACTCCTCGCAGAGCACGCTGCAGTTCCTCTTCAACAGCAGCAACCTCGCGATGTGGAACTCGGCCAACAGTTTCGTGCAAGTCGATTCGAGCGACGGCTATCCGCTCGCCAAAACCGCGAATCTCGGTGCGCTGACGATCCCTCCCAACCCGTCGCTCTCTCCCGCGCACGACGTGGAGTTCCGCCAAATAACGCTCGGCGACCGGCCGTTCTTGCTCGAGGACCGCATGCTGCTGGAAGGGGCCAACGGCGCCGTGATCCACGTGGCGGCGCCGCTGGACGCATTGCAGCGCACGTTCGCCAGCGCGCGCGAAGCGATTGCGGTCGTGCTGGCCATCACCGCGGTTGCGGTCGTCCTGCTCTCGATCGTGCTCGCGTCGCAGGCGACGACGCCGATCAATCAACTCTCGCGCGAGATGCGTGAGATCAGTTCCGAACGGTTGGCCATCGGCGCCGGTCCCGGGCCGTTCGACGCCACCGGCCAGCTGCATCTGCGCGGCCGCCGCGACGAAATAGGCCGCCTCGCGCAGAGCTTCAACGATCTGCTCGCACGGCTCGGCGAGGCGTTCGCGCGAGAGCGACAGTTCATCTCCGACGCTTCGCACGAGCTCAAGACGCCGCTCACTTCGATCAACGCCAACGCGCAGATGCTGCTGCGCTGGGGCGACCGCGATCGCGAGATCCGCCGCGAAAGCCTGGAGACGATCGTCCGCGAAAGCGCCGATCTCGCCGGCATGGTAAACGGCATGCTGACGCTCGCCAAGGCAGACAGCGGAGACGAGATTCCCAAGGAGCCGCTCTCGCTGGCGCAGATCGCCAGCGAGGCGACGCAGAGCGCGGCGTCTCGGGCGGCGGAGAAGTCGCTCGAGCTGCGTTTCGCTTATAGCGCCACGCCGACGGTCTACGGCGATCCGAACCTCCTGCGGCAGATGATTGGCAATCTGGTTGACAATGCGATCAAGTTCAGCGAGCAGGGTCACGTCGACGTGCGGGTCGGCAGCAACGGGACCACGGCATGGGTCGAGGTAGCCGACAGCGGCACGGGCATCCCCGAAGAGGAGCTGCCCAACGTCTTCCAGCGCTTCTACCGCGCCGATAAGGCCCGCTCGCGCGACGTCCCGGGAACCGGGCTGGGGCTGGCGATCGTCCGTTCGATCGCCCGGGTACATGGAGGGGAGGCCACCGCCGCACGCTCGCCCGGCGGTGGAGCGCTTTTTCGGGTCGTTCTTCCCAGGATCGGGCTTCCGTTCACCGGGCTTTCATGATGCGCCCGGCCGTGGCCCGATACAATAGCCTCGTGCACGGAGGATGGCGGCGGGGAGCGATCGTTACGCTTCTGGCCTTCATATGTTGTCTCTCGTTCGCGGCGACGGCGCGCGCCGACGAGCAGTTTGACGTTGGCCCTTCGCCGGTGCTCAACGTCCACGTGACGCATGGGCGCCTGATCATCCAGACGTGGGACCGCTCGCAGATTTTGATCTCGTCGGAGAACCCCGTCGACGTCCGCCACCTCGCTCCCTCGGAGGTCGACCCAGGCATCCCCAAAGAGCTCCACATCGCATCGCAGCGCATCCAGACCGAGCATGGCCAGGTAACCTTACCGGCCGAAACGTTCGTGCTTCCCGAGCTGCCCGGCAGCCAGCACGACGCGGTCGTCGCTAAAGGCGAGGGCAACGTGACGATCACGATTCCGCGCAGCACCGCCATGGTCATCGCCCACGTGCGCATGGGGCACTTGGCCATCGAGAACTACCGCGGCGTCTTCGTCGCGCACACGCGGGCTGCGAGCCTCTCGCTGGACCGCGTCGACGGCACGGGCTTCGTGGAGTCGCTGCGGGGCCGCATCGACGCGTTCGGCTCCACCTTCGACCGTCTGCGCATCCGCTCGGCGACGGGTGACATGTTCTTCGCGGCGTGCACGTCGCACCAGATCCAAGCGACGAGCACCTACGGATCGATCGTCTACGACAACGGGCACTTCGAGCCGGGCCTCGCGCGCTTCGAATCGGAGCACGGCAACGTGGCGCTGGGCGTCGCCGGCGGCGCGCAGATCGGCGCCTACAGCGGCACCGGTCACGTCGTCAACAATCTCGACCAAGGCGCCGACGTGCACGGCGATCCGAACACGAAGCAGGCCACGGTCAACGGCGGCGGTCCCATCGTCACCGCCGCCTCGAAGAACGGTTCGGTCTACCTCTACAGCGGGTCGATGGACGAGCATCCACGCGTGCGCGCCGAACTCAGCGGCAGCGAACGCCTCCCTACGCGCCCCGCAGCAGCCCCGCCCCAGCACCCACCGTTCTAGCCCGCCGCGGCGATATCCAGCTCTAGGCCGTCATAGGCCGCGATCGCGCGCAATCCGAGTTCGTCTTCGAGCTGCTGTGCGAGTCTGGGTGGATCGGCTTCGAGCATCTTGGTTCCAAAGTGTTGAAAGACGGCGAGCTTCGGGCGCACCTCGGCGACGACGCGCTTTGCATCTTCCCAAGTGAAGTGGTCGACGTCCAGCTGATCGGAGAGCCGCAGAACGTTGAGGATTAGCACGTCGGGATGGTGCGCGGCGTAGTCGGCGGCGAGCCCGTCGAAGTAGCGGCCGCACGGAAGATAGGCGACGCGCGCGGACGCGTGCACGAAATGCAGGCCGTACGTCGCCACCGCGTGCACGTGACGGATCGAGGTGAAGATCTCAACCTCGCCCACGCGGTACGGGCCGGCGCTGGCCTCGAGATGCACCACGCGCTCGACATAACGGCTCGCGTACGGCAGCACGACCGGACCATCGGAGAAAGCGTCGGGTGGCGCGAGCAGCGTGCCGCGGCGGCGGAAGCCGCCGGAAGTCATCGCTTCGATCATCGCGTTGACGTCGGCGGAGTGGTCGAGATGTTTGTGCGAAAGCGCGATCGCATCGAGTTCGCGCGGATTGCAGGGCGGCACGTGCGAAAGCGCGCGCACGAGCGCTCCGGGACCGGGGTCCACGTGAATCTGCGTCGCCCCGAAACGCAGCCACATGCCGCCCGACGCACGGAGCTGACGCGCGACGACGAAACGCGCGCCCCCGCTGCCGAGGAATAGAATCGAAGAGGCCACGCCGGCGTGGCTTCGCTATGCGAGTACGGGAAGCTTCGTGAACGAACCGCCGAGCACGGCGGTCGACGGGCGCCCGAGCCAGCGCTCGAGCACGGTGGCGTAGACGCTGCGGAAGTCCGTCGTATAGCGAACGTTGCCCATGTTCGTCGCGGTCAGGTCGGGGAGCGTGCCGTAGAGGCCCCCCTTGACGCCGCCGCCGATCAGGAAGAGCGGCGAGGCTTCGCCGTGATCGGTTCCGCGGCTGCCGTTCTCTTCGATGCGACGGCCGAACTCGCTGAACGTCAGCGTGAGCACGCGGCGGTCGTTGCCGTGCGCCGCGAGGTCGTCGTAGAACGCGCCGACCGCATTGGAGAACTGCGCGAGCAGCAGGTCCTGCGTCTGCTTCTGACTGGAGTGCGTGTCGAACGAGCCGTGCTCCACGTAGATCGCACGGGTCCCCAGGTTGCTGCCGACGATCTGCGCCGCCAGTGCGAGCGCGCGCCCGAGCTCCGTCGCAGGATACGTTGCCTGCGTCTTATAGCCGGCGACGAGCTTGGGCAGCTCTTCGGAGCTGCGCTGCGCGTTGGCTTCGATCTCCATCACGTGCGCCAGGTATGGCGAGACGAACGGCAGCCGCTGATCGCTCGCGTCGCGCGAGAAGGCGCTGCGCGCCGCCGAGTTGCGGTCGGCGACCATCACGTACTCGTCGAGCGCGGGAATCGCCGGGATGTCGACGCGATCGGAGACCAAGACCTCCGGCAGTACACGCGACACCGCGACGCCGGCGAAGAGGTTCTTCTGACTGGCACCGGTCTCGTCGAAGTAGCGCCCGAGCCAGCCGGTGTGCTCGTAACGCTCGGGCGCCGCCGTCTGCCAGATCTCGGTCGAACGAAAGTGCGAATGGTCGGGATTGGGATACCCTACGCCGTGGACGATTGCAACCGAACCCTTGTCGTAGAGGGCTTTGAGGGAACGCATTCCGGGATTGAAGCCGACGTTGCGGTCGATGGCCAGCACGCTGCTGCGATCCACCGCCAATCCAGGCCGCAACTGGTAGTAGCGCTCGTCGCCGTAGGGTACGACGCAGTTGAGCCCGTCGTTACCGCCATAGAGATTGATCACGACCAAGCAGCGGTCTTGCGCACCGGGCAGTCCCGGGAGCGGCGACTGCGCGAGCGCGCGGGCGAAAACGTGATCCGTGCGCGCGACGACCGCGAGCCCAGATGCCGTTCCCAAAAGAAAGTTGCCGCGTTTCAATTCAGTTGATACCCCGGAGTCGCCATCGCGAGATAGGCCGCGCCGCGCGCTCGCTGCTCGAAGTTCTCGGGCGACAACGCGGCGAGCGCCGCACTGCCCGTACCGTCGAGGTAGCCTTGAAGCTCGAAGATCGCTGCCGGTGCGGCGTCTCCTTGGAGTATCGACTCGGCGATCTGCCGCGCGGCGCGGCCCGACGAGAGCGGCAGGCCGGCCAGCGACGAGGACGACGAAACGGTCGCCGAGGTGAGCAGCCGCACGAGGAAGTTCTGACGCGCGATCATCGTGCCGCTCGTCAGCCAATTCTGGCCGCCCGGCCAACCGGCGACGTTGGGCGGAAAGAAAAGGCGCTGGCCCATCTGCGCCGTTGCCGGTACGGCGAATTCGTCGACCTGCGACAAGCCGAGCGCTTTATAGGTGCCGATCACGAACTCGACCGGGCTCTTCACCCGCGCACGATAGGCCCGCGCACCGTAAAAGACGTTGCTGGAAAGGATCGTCGCGACCACCGGCGCCAGCTCGAAATCGTGCCCGCGCAGCAGTTCGGCCACGCGGTCGACGAGCGCCGGCTCCGGGTTGTCGTACACGAACCAGCTCAGAAGGCTGTTGGCGAAAAACTTCGCGCACTGCGGCTGCGAAAAGATGATGTTGACGATGTCGTCGCCGGTGAAGTTACCGCGGCGACCGAGAAACGTCTTGCTGCCCGAATCGTGCTGCGACGCGTCGAACCATACGGTATCGGTCGGCCGGTGGACGCGCCAGCCAGTCCAGGCCCGCGCCGACTCTCGCACGTCGGCCTCGGTGTAGTGGTCGACGCCAAGCGTAAAGAGCTCCATCAGCTCGCGCGCATAGTTCTCGTTGGGATGCGCGGCGACGTTCTCGGCGCCGTTGAGGTAAATCAGCATCGCGGCGTCTTTGGAGACGGCACGAGTCAGTTCGCGCAGATTGCCAAGCGCGTAGCTGCGCAAGAGCGCGTTTTGGTTGTAGGTGATCCAGGGGAAGAGCGGCGTCATGCGCGAGGTAAAGTGCCCGTGGAAGTAGAGCGTCATCTTCTCTTGCAGCGGCGCCGGCGTCGCGAGCATGCGGCGCAGCCACCAGAGCTGCAACGCGAGAATGATCGTGCGGCGCTCGGCCTTCTTGCCCTTGCGCATCGTCATCTCTTGATCGATCATTGAACGCTGCAGCGGATCGCCGGCCATCGAGAGCGGGCGCCCGTCGTCCTCGAGCTCCTGCGGCGCCGCGACCGACGAGGCCGGAGGCATCCGCAGAAGCTCGGCGACCGCCCGATCGGCGCGCAGCGGCGCATAGCGCGCGATCTCGGCGGGCGTGCCGCCGAATCCGGCACGGCGCAGCAAATGCGCCGCGGCGCGCTCGCCGAGCTCGCCGGGATGCGGCGCTAACGCCGACTCGAGATCGAGCGTTCCTGGAGGCCTCAGGATTCCGCCGACGTCGATCCGGGACTGCTGGATCATCAGGTTGCGTTCTTCAGCGCCGGCGGCGGGAGCCCCGTAGCACTCGGCGAGCTCTAACCGGGCTCTAAGCGCCAGGCGCCGAATGGCCGCGCGATGACCGATACGCAAGCAAACGCGCAGCGAATGGAGCGTCTCGTCGCCGAGCTGCGCGAGCGTCTCGTCGCGGTTCGCGCCGGCGGCGGCCCCGAAGCCATTGAGAAGCACCGCCGGCGAAAGAAACTTACGGCACGGGAGCGCGTCGAGCGGCTGATCGATCCCGGATCCGATTTCCTCGAATTCTCCGCCTTGGCCGCCTTCGGCATGTACGAGAACGGCTCGCCCTCGGCCGGAATCCTCACGGGCATCGGCATCGTCGAGGGGCAGCATTGCGTGGTCGTCGCCAACGACGCGACGGTCAAGGGCGGCACCTATTACCCGATGACCGTGAAGAAGCACCTGCGCGCGCAGGAGATCGCCGAGCAAAACCACCTGCCCTGCATCTACCTCGTCGACTCGGGAGGGGCGTTCTTACCGCTTCAGGCCGACGTCTTCCCCGATCGCGAGCACTTCGGCCGCATCTTTTACAATCAAGCCCGCATGTCGAGCAAACGCATCGCGCAGATCGCGGCCGTGATGGGCTCGTGCACGGCCGGCGGCGCGTACGTGCCCGCGATGAGCGACGAGGCCGTCATCGTGAAAGGCCAAGGGACGATCTTCCTCGGCGGGCCGCCGCTGGTAAAAGCGGCGACCGGTGAGATCGTAACGGCCGAGGACCTGGGGGGAGCCGACGTGCACACGCGCATCTCAGGCGTGGCCGACCACTTCGCCAACGACGACGCGCACGCGCTGGCGATCGTTCGCGAGATCGTGCGCAACCTGCACCTCGAGCTGCCGCGGCAGTGGGACCGCAGCGATCCGCAGCCGCCCAAGCTCGAGCCGCGCGAAATTTATGGGGTCATCCCCGCCGACAGCCGCATCGGCTACGACGTGCGCGACGTGATCCTACGCTTGGTCGACGCCTCGGAGTTCCACGAATTCAAGTCGCGCTACGGCACGACGCTGGTCTGCGGCTTCGCGCGCATCGAAGGGCACCCGATCGGTATCCTCGCCAACAACGGCATTCTCTTCAGCGAGAGCGCGCTCAAAGGCACGCACTTTATCGAGCTGTGCACCCAGCGCGGCACGCCGCTGCTCTTCCTGCAGAACATCACCGGTTTCATGGTCGGGCGCGAGTACGAGAACCGCGGCATCGCCAAAGACGGCGCCAAGCTGGTGATGGCCGTCGCCTGCGCCGAAGTGCCAAAGTTTACCGTCGTGATCGGCGGCAGTTTCGGCGCCGGCAACTACGGTATGTGCGGCCGCGCCTACGCGCCGCGCCAGCTTTGGATGTGGCCCAACGCTCGCATCAGCGTGATGGGCGGCCCGCAGGCCGCCAGCGTGCTCTCAACCGTGAAGGGCGAGATGACCGACGCCGAGCGCACCGCTTTCGAAGCGCCGATCCTCGAAAAATACGAGCGCGAAGGCAACCCGTACTACTCGACCGCGCGCCTTTGGGACGACGGCATCATCGATCCACTGGACACGCGTCGCGTGCTCGCAATCGGCCTAGAAGCCGCCGCCCACGCTCCCCAACCACGCACGCAATTCGGCGTGTTCAGAATGTAATATTTCCACGTTCCTTAGATTCCAGCATACCATTCGTAGCCTTGATCTTCCCAGTAGCCGCCCATCCCGCCGGCGATTTTTGCAAAACTGCCGGCGACTTCGATGCGCGCGACCCATTTCGCGCTCTTGTAGCCGAGCTGGGTGGGAACGCGCAGCCGTACGGGAGCGCCATGGTCGGGATCGAGCGGTGCGTCGTTGAGGCGCAGCGCGAGCAGCGCCTGCGGGTGGTTCGCCTGGTGGAGATCGAGGCTTTCGTAGTAGAGGTTGCCCTGGCCATCGTTATCCATGCAGCGGAACACCACGTAGCGCGCGTCGCTGCGGATGCCGGTGGCGTCGAGCACGTCGCTCAAGCGCACGCCGCTCCACTTGCCGATCGCGCTCCAGCCTTCAACGCAGTCGTGGCGCGTGATCTGCGTCTGCTGCGGCATCCGCTGCAGTTGTGCCAACGTAAACGCTGCCGGCCGATCGACCGCGCCGTCGACGACCAGGCGATACGGCGCAAAACCGCGCGCAACCAGCTCTTGATACGACGCGTCCGACGGCGTGGCGAAGCCGTTCACGCGAAACTCCCGGTCGACGTCGCGGTCGCGGTACTCACGCGCCAGGCCGCGCGTGCCGATCACCAGGCGATTGAGCCCTTCGGCGCTCGCGAGGATGTTGCGCACCTGCGCGCTGTTGTTCAGCGCCGAACCGATGGGGCCGCAGCCGGCCAGCGCGGAAGCCGCGGACGCGAGAAAGATGCGCCGTTTCACGATGCGCGATACCAGCCGGTGATCATCGAACGCATCTGATTGAAGAAGCCCTGCGTCGCCACCTGGAATGTGTGAATCGCAAAGAAGCCGATCAGCAGCAGCATTCCCGCGAAATGCCAGAGCCGCGCGAACTGCCGTCCGCCGAACGCGACGGTGAGCGGATTGGCGATCGCGTCGATTCCCGGCGAGAGCGCCAGCCCGGTGAGCACGACGAGTGGGGCGATCGCCAGCATGATCGAGGTATACGCGGCCTTCTGCAGCGGGTTGTAGATGCCGTGCGGCGGCGGCTCTTTACGCAGCTTCAAGTAGTACGCTTGCATCGGCCAGAGCTTGGGCACGTCGCTGGGCAGCAGCACCATCTCGCGCAGACTGCCTTTCACCGCGGCGGAGATCAGCCAGGCCAGCCAGCAGACCCCCGCGACCCACGCAAAAAAGAGATGCCAGCGCCGCCCGTCGGCGAGGTCTTGATAGCCGGGAATGATGACCGAGGCGGGAAAGGCGCGCGCGCCCTTGGAGCCCATGCCGTCGTCGGTCCAGCCGAGCCACCCCGTGGTCACGAAGGTTCGCCCAAAGACCGTGGTCGTGCCGACGCCGTCGCCAGGCGAGCCGATGGCGAGCACCCGGCGAGCGGGATCGCTCTTGTCGGAAGCGTCGAGATTCGGCGATGCATTGAAGATCTGCAGCCCGCTGCCGATTAGCACCGCGAACGCAACGACCCAGATCCAATGGCTGGCTCGCGTCAGCAGCGCGTAGCGATAGACGAGCCGGTTCGGCGCGACCTTCATATGTGGAGTATAACGCAGGCGAGGCCCGGTCGGATGATGCCGCGAACCCCGGGCGCCATGGCCGAAAGCATCCGTCTCGAAGTGAACCGCGGCATCGCGCGCGTGGCCCTCTCCCGCCCCGACGTCCGCAACGCCTTCAACGCCGAGGTCATCGAGCAGCTGCAGGCGGTCTTCGCGAAGATTACTGCGGCCGACGACGTGCGCGCGGTGGTGCTGGAAGGCGAGGGCAAGGTCTTCTGTGGGGGCGCCGACATCAACTGGATGCGCGAGTCGCTCGATCTCAGCCTCGACGAGAACGTCGCCGACGCGCAGCGCATGAGCGACATGTTCCGCACGATCGACAATTGTCCCAAACCCGTAATCGGGCAGATTCACGGCGCCGCGCTGGGCGGCGGAGCGGGGCTCGTCGCGGTGTGCGATATCGCGATCGCGGCCGACGATACCGTCTTCGGCTTCACCGAGGTGAAGCTCGGTATCATTCCCGCGGTGATCTCGCCGTTCGTGCTCGCCAAGATCGGCGCGTCGCACGCGCGTGCGCTCTTCTTGACCGGACAGCGCTTCGATGCCGCCAGCGCGCTGCACATCGGTCTCATTCACAAACACGTTCCCTTCGTGGAGCTGGGCGCGGCCGTCCAGTACTGCCTCGACGAGATCTACACGGCCGGTCCGAGCGCGGTGAGCGCGGCGAAGCTGCTCGTGCGCCGCGTGCTCGACAATCCGTACGACGATTCGCGCAACATCACGGCGAAAGCGATCGCGCGGCAGCGCACCAGCCCCGAAGGCCAGGAGGGCCTGCGGGCGTTTCTCGAGCGCCGTCAAGCGTCGTTCGTCAAGGACTTGGAGCTGTGAAAAAGATCGCGCGGCTGCTCGTCGCCAACCGCGGCGAGATCGCCGTGCGAGTGGCACGCGGCGCGCGCGAGATGGGCATCGTTCCGCTTGGCATCTACTCCGAGGCCGACCGCGACGCGTACCATCTGCAGTTCGTCGACGACGAACGCTGCGTCGGGCCGGCGCCGGCGAACGAATCGTATCTCAACGCGGAGGCGATCGTCGCCGCCGCGATCTCGATGAAGGCCGACGCGGTTCACCCCGGCTACGGCTTTCTCTCCGAGCGCGCGCACTTTGCGCGTGCCGTGCGCGATGCGGGGCTGATCTTCGTAGGACCGACGCCCGAAGCGATGGCCGCGATGGGCAGCAAGATCGAGGCCAAGCGGCGCGTTCGCGAATTCGACGTTCCGACCGTTCCCGGCTACGATGGCGACGACCAGAGCCTGGCGACGCTGCGGCGCGAGGCCGAGCGCGTCGGTTTTCCGCTGCTAATCAAGGCGAGCGCCGGCGGCGGCGGACGCGGCATGCGCGTCGTCGAGTCGCTGGATCGCTTCGACGAGTCGCTCGCTGCCGCCAAGCGCGAGGCACTGGCGGCATTCGGCGACGACGCCGTGCTGCTCGAACGCTACCTGCGCGATCCGCGCCACATCGAGTTCCAAATTCTCTCCGACGAGCACGGGACCACGCTGCACCTCGGCGAGCGCGAGTGTTCGATCCAGCGCCGTCATCAGAAGATCGTCGAAGAATCGCCGTCGGTCGCGCTGACGCCGGAGCTGCGCGCGAAGATGGGCGCGGCGGCGGTGCGCGCGGCGGAATCGGTGGGTTACACGAACGCGGGGACGGCGGAGTTCATGCTCGAGGGCGGCGGCTCGTTCTACTTTCTCGAGATGAACGCGCGGCTGCAGGTCGAGCATCCGGTAACCGAGCTGGTCTACGGGATCGATCTCGTGCAGTGGCAACTGCGCATTGCCGCCGGCGAGAAGCTGACGCTCTCGCAGGACCAGTTACATCCGCGCGGCTGGGCGATCGAAACGCGCCTTTACGCGGAGGATCCCGCCAACGAGATGCTGCCTTCGACGGGCACGATCGCACACTGGTCGCCGCCGCAGGGCCCGGGGGTGCGCGTCGACGCCGGAATCGCCGCAGGCAGCGTGGTGAGCCACTACTACGATCCGATGCTCGCCAAGATCATCGTCTTCGGCAGCGACCGCGCTGCGGCGATTGCGCGCCTCGAACGTGCGCTTCTCGACTGCACCATCGATGGCGTGCGCACGAATCTGCCGCTGCTGCTCTGGATCGCGCGCGACCAAGAGTTCCGCGCCGGGAACACCACGACGAGTTTCCTCGACCGCCGCCTGCACGGCGGCCAATTCGCACGCAGCGCGCCGCCGCGTGAGGCGGTGCTCCTCTGCGCCGCGGCGCTACTCGTCGACCGGCGCGCGCCGTGGCGCATCGCGGAAACGAGCGTCCCGCTGCGGCTGCGCTCGGGAGAGCACGATCTCGATATCGTGGCCGACGCCGCGGGCGCGCAGCGTTGGCATCTCGACGGCGAGTATCGTGGCGAACTGCGGGCCAGCCGGCACGGCGACGTGGTGCAGGCGGAGTTCGATGGAGCAGCCTTGCGCGGCAGGGTTGAGTATGCGGGCGACCGCTTTGACGTGCACCTCGACGGGGCAACGTGGCCGTTCGCTTTCGCGCCTCCTCCGGAAGCGTCGGCGGGCGCTGCGCACGGCGGCGCGGCCGACGGTGCGCGCGTCACCGCGCCGATGCCGGGCAAGATCGTCAAAGTCGCCGTCCGCGACGGCGAGAAAGTTGAAGAACATGCGTTGCTGGTGGTGTTAGAAGCCATGAAGATGGAACATCGCATCGAGGCCCCCTCCGCCGCATCGGTCGACTCGGTCCTCGTCAAAGAAGGCGCAATCGTAACCGCCGGCACGCCACTGGTGCTGCTCTCTACAACGGCGTCATCCCGAGCGCAGTCGAAGGACGGCCTGTCATCCTGAGCGCAGTCGAAGGGCGGCCTGTCATCCTGAGCGCAGTCGAAGGACGGCCCGTTACCCTGAGCGCAGTCGAAGGACGAACCGCGAACCACGCATGAGCATCCCTAAAGTGGTCACGTTGTTCGAGATGGGCGCGCGCGACGGGCTGCAAAACGAAGATGTGCTCGTCTCCACCGACGATAAAGTGCGTTTCATCGACCTGCTCTCGCAGACGGGCCTGAAGTGGATCGAAGCGACATCGTTCGTCAGCCCGAAGGCGATCCCGCAGCTCGCCGACGCCGGCGAAGTGTTCGCGCGCATCGCCAAAGCGCCCGGCGTGCGCTACCCGGTGCTCGTACCAAATCTCAAGGGCTACGAGCGCGCGCGGGCCGCCGGCGCCGATGCGATCGCGGTCTTCACCGCAGCCTCCGAGCACTTCACCAAGCGCAACATCAACATGACCATCGACGAGTCGCTGGCGACGTTTGCCGATGTGGTAAAGGCCGCCAAGCGCGACGGCGCGTGGGTGCGCGGCTACGTTTCGACGGCGTTCGGCTCGCCTTTCGGTGACGCGGTGACGCCTGCAATGGTCGTCGATGTGTGCGTCAAGCTGATGGACATGGGCTGCGACGAGCTGTCGATCGGCGACACGATCGGCGTCGGCGTTCCCAGCCAAGTCGACGAACTCGTGCCGCTGCTCGGTGCCCGCATCCCGCTCGAGCTGATCGCGATGCACTTCCACGACACCCGCGGCACGGCGCTGGCCAACGTCTACGCCTCCCTGAGAAACGGCATCTCGAAGTTCGACTCGTCGGCCGGCGGCTTGGGGGGTTGCCCCTACGCGCCGGGCGCCACCGGCAACGTGGGCACCGAGGACGTGCTCTACCTGCTCGACACGATGGGGATCGAAACCGGCGTCGACGTCACAAAAGTGCGAGCCGCCTCACGTTTCATCGCCAGCGTCGTCGGCCACCCGCTCACAAGCAAAGCCTACCAGGCGATGGAAGCTCAAGGGGCGTCAGGGAGATAGTGCGCTGACCGAGGATCCGCTCACCGCGACGCAGCTCCGAAAGCTGGGCGACCGCTTGCGACAAGGGCGGACCCTGGCTGACCTACAGACCCTGGGTCGATTTATCGAGGCCCTACAACCCTTCGCGCGAGATGTCTTCTCTAAAATTGAGGAGCTGCAAGCGCGCGAACCCGGTCTAAGAAAAGTAAGCATCTCGCGCCGGAGCAATAAGACAACCCGATCAATCATTGCTAAACTCCGGCGGCAAACGACCGCTCTGGTTCAAATGCAAGATTTAGTTGGCTGCCGCATCGTGGTCGGCGATATAATCGACCAAAACCAATGGGCCTACGCCCTGAATGACCTATTCCCTGATGCTCAAGTAAGTGACCGTAGACTGGATCCCCACCACGGATACCGCGCCGTTCACATCATCGTGCGAAATGGCATACAACGTTATGAAATTCAGCTGCGAACAATGCTGCAAGATGGATGGGCAAACCTAGTGGAAAAGGTTGACGACCGGCTCGGAAGCGCGCTCAAGTATGGCGTCGGGGACTCCGAGACTAAAAATAAGCTCATTGCAAGCTCCGAAGGGTTCGCTTATGTGGAGGCACTTCAGCAATCCTTTCAGGGAACCTTAGTCGAAGGCCGCAAGTCTAGCGCTAAAATGATAATCTGCACCTACACTGCAGATTACGACCGTGCTTTGGAAGAGGCTTACCCCGAGGAGCAGCAACGAGCAAACGAAAAGGCGTGGGAAGATGCGCGACGCCGTCAAAACCCGGATAACTTCCAGAAATCGCGGCCAACAGGCGGAGTCTCCCCAAGAGATCTCTATATTTTTTCAGATGAGTATCAGGCCGCTTGGGACGAGGCGCAAGAGAAGGCCCGCCGCTTCCTTCGCCTCGTACTTTGGAGCAGCACAAGGCTTGCGGTTGGCGCCGAAATACAGGTTGGGACGGATCCTTCTAATCGCGTAACCGTCCTGGCCCCGAGTCCGATACAAGCCTCGGTGACCGCTCCGACGCTCGATGATCTCCAGGGAGGGCACTTTTTCGAAATCAGCGAGCCCCAAAACCCAGCGAACTACATACTCCCAGAGTCTGATTTTTTTCTGGACAGGTTGCAGGATGTAGAGGTAGATATCAGAAACGTGGCAGCGCGATTGAACATCAGGGAATTCCTCGAATGATTTTTCTAGTAGTTTACGACACGACGAAAGCGAGGCTCGTCAGCATCGATGAGTACGACGAGAACTCGAGAAGCAAAGCGACGGCGGAGTTTCGTGCCAAGCAGGCGTCTTTGCTTGATGAACTCGATCACATAGAAGTTGGCTTGTTCGAGTCGGCGTCGCGCTCAACATTCGAGCAGACGCACTCGAGATACTTCGAGTCGGTTGAGAAATTGCGCGCCAGCCTTGAAGAGCTGGGAACCGATCTAAGGAATACCGCGACCAAAGCTTCCTAAGCGGCCCGCTTTGCTTCAGCCCGCCCTTCGACTGCGCTCAGGATGACAAGATTAGCGTGACGCTCGCCGCGCGACCGGGATGACGAAGCGCGTTGCGGTGTGCGATTCGGTGTAGGCGCTGATCTTGTTGTCGACTAGGCCCGCAGCGATGCCTTCGGCGCGGACTTGCGCGTCGGTTGGTGAGGCGGCGCGGCCCTTCGGATGGAACACCCAGAGCGCGCCGTTGGAGCGGAGATGGCGCGCGGCGCGCTCGATGCGGGCCAGATCGCGCGGCGCGTCGAGACGCACGAAGATGATGTCGTACTCGGTGCGCAGTGCCTGCGAGGCGCCCTTGGCGAGGCCTTCGTTGAGGCCGATCACGAACGCTTCGTCGTGCTGGCCGACCAGCGCGACGTGCGCTGCGGAAAAGATGCCAAGTTTTTCGAAGAGCGAGCGTCCGGAGTAGTCGCGGTCGGCACGGCCTTTCATGGAAAGCCGAGGTTCTCAGGCTTCGGGCCGATCTCCGTGTAGCCCATCGGGCGATCCCACCAATCGTGGCGCCGCGCCGCCAGCGTGCGCTCGCTCGGCGGCGGAGGCAGACGCAGCTCGAGCGCGCGTTCGTACGCGATCGCATAGCGGTCGATCATATGCTCCACGCTGAACTTTCGCTCGACGTGCTCCCGGCACTCGCGCCGATCGAGCGAGACCAGCTGCGGCACCCGCGCCACCGCCTCGTGCACGCTGTCGCAGAGAAATCCGGTCACACCGTCGACCACGATCTCCGGAATCGATCCCATCCTCGCACCCAGTACGGGCGTGCCGCAGGCCATCGCCTCGATCAGCGTCATCCCGAAGCGTTCGGGCCGCGTGGTCATGTGCACCAGCGCCAGCGCCCCGGCGAGCAGCTCGTCGCGCGCCTCGTTTTCGACGGCACCGAGAAACTGCACGCGATCGCCGTCGATGTGCGGCTCGACCTCCTCGCGGAAGTACCGCTCGTCTTGTGGGATCGCCGCGATCTTCAGCCGCACGCCGGCGCGCCGCGCGATCTCGATCGCCAGATGCGTCCCCTTCTCGGGATGAAACCGTCCGAGGAAGCAGAGATAATCCCCGGCCCGGGCCGAGAAGGTAAACCGCGCCGGATCGACGCCGTTATACGTGGTTCCTAAATACTCGAGGCCCGGATCGCGATCGGCATCAGAGATCGAGCAGTAGAAGCTGCGCCGCGCGCCGGCATAGTAGGCCGCGAGAATCTGCGGCGTCGAGAACCCGTGGATCGTGGTGAGCAACGGCGGCGTCTGCGAGGAGAGCGCGTAAGTGAGCGGCTTCCAATCGAGATGGTTGTGAATCAAATCGAACTCGCCGGCGCGCGCGAAGCACTCGGCGATGTGCAGCGCACTGAACACGTTGCCGTCGAGAGCCGGGTCCTGCGCCAGTCCCACCGGAACCACGGAGGCCAGCTTACCCTCGAAGCGGGAGTTGCCGGTCGCAAAGAGCGTTACATCGGCGCCGCGGCGGCGCATGCCGTCGGCGACATCGAACGCGATCTGCTCCCAGGGGCCGTAGCCGGGCGGCGGCGAGGGCCACGAAATCGCGCCGAGCACTGCCACCCGCAGACCGTTGAGGCCCACCGGGTTACTGATCGTCGTCGACCACGCGCGCATCGCGCTCGGCGCGCGCCAACTCGAAGCGCGTCTCACGAATGAGCTTCCGCATCGCAACCTCGGTAAACGGCGGCACCGGCGCGGCGCGCGTGTAGTCGAACATGTCGCTGAGATCGTCGTCGGTGACGTCGCGTTGCCCCATGTTGCCCAGCGCCCAGTTCGTCTCGATGAACTTCGTGATCGCCGTCGATTCGCGCACCCGGTGCGAGACGTACGGCGTCGTCTTAGGATCGGCAGGGTTATAGTTCGAACGCGCCCACGCCGACATCACGACGATCGGAATGCGAAAGCCCCACGTGGTACCGCTCGGCCCGGGCGGCGGGGTAACGTGATCGTACCAGCCGCCGGAGTCGTCCCAGGTGACAATGACGGCGGTATCGCGGTAGTAATTGCAAGGCGTCGTCGCGTGGCGCGTCTCGGTGACGGCCAGGTAGATCGATCCTACCCACCCCGGACCGGCAGCGCTCAGCGTACCCGCGTGATCGGAGTCTAGCGCGTTGGGCATCGCGAACGAGACCTGCGGCAACCGGCAGTTCTGGATGTCGGCGATGATGCGCCCCGACGGCGTCACCACGTTACGCCGCCAGTCCGGCCCGTAGCGAACCTTGCGAAACGCGTCGTAGATATTGACCGCCTGGTTTATCGTCGCGTTATACGGACCGGTATAATACCGCCACGTCACGTGCGCGGCGTCGAGCAGATCGCCGATCGTCGGTTGATCGAAGCAAGGAAAGATACCCGGCGCGATCGTCTGCTCGCCTGCACCAAAGATCGGCACCGTCGTGCCCAGCGGCGCATCGCAGCCCCAGATTCCGGCGTTGGGATTTCCGGCGATGCGGCTCTGCGCGGTCGCCAGCGTGTAGTGGCTGGGGAACGTCGGCACCAGGCGCGGCGCGAAGTTCTCGTCGGCCAGCGCGTAGCGCGCCGCGAGCAGATGATAGATCGCCGTCTCCGCGGCGGGAACGTACGCCAGCGTGAAATCGGGCCGCGGCTTCTTCAGCCAGCCCAGCATCGTACGCACGTGGTCGCCGGCAAAGCCGTCCATCTTGCCGCCGTTCCACTCTCCCAGCAGCGAGAGGTGCGTGTGGCTGGGATCCCCGGGATCTTCGAGCGGCACCGGCTGCAGCGCGACGCTGCGTCCGTCGATCTGTGCCGTCTGCGAGGTGTCGGCCCCCGGATACGGGCCGCCGGCGGCGAGCACTGACGACGCAAAGAGGTCGTCGAACGTGCGGTTCTCCTGCACGATCACGATCACGTGACGGATGGGGCTCCCCGCGACCTGCTGCCCGAGCAGCGTCGGATTCGACGACGACGGACTGGTGACGCCGCAAAGTGCGAGGGCCAGCGCAGCCACAATCGCCCGCTTCATCACTGGATGAGGCCAGCTTTGAGCACGAGTTGCGGCTCGCGCAACGCGCGTATGTCCTCGCCGGCATCGCGTGGCAGCAACAGCAGGTCGGCGGGCTCGAAGAAGGCGAGAATCCCCTTGTGCAGGCCCACTAACTCGGCCGCGACCGACGTCGCCGCGTGCAGCGCCTGCTGCGGCGTCATGCCGAGCTGCGACCACATCAGCTCGACCTCTTGGGCGTAATCCTGATGATAGTTGTATGGCGTTCCCGCGTCGGAACCGCCCGCGATGCGCACGCCATTCTCGTAGGCTTTGCGGATGTTGACGAGCATCGCCTCGCCCAGACCGCGCGCCTTCTTCACCACGTAGTCGGGCTGCTGCCCGTTCTCGATGTTCGCGAGAATGCACGCCGGCGCGCTCAGCGTCGGTACGAGATAGGCGCCGCGTTCCTTGAACA
Organism: Candidatus Cybelea sp.; assembly: GCA_035939175.1. Lineage (GTDB taxonomy): Bacteria > Vulcanimicrobiota > Vulcanimicrobiia > Vulcanimicrobiales > Vulcanimicrobiaceae > Cybelea. The sequence goes on from DASZGC010000049.1 coordinate 46,364, forward strand.
GCTCGATGGCTTCGTCGTCGAGCAGCGACGCGTGCTCCACCGAGTCGATGCCGGCGCGCAGCGCATTCTTGATGCCTTGCGTGCCGATCGCGTGCGCGGCGACGCGCAGCTCGTGGCGGTGCGCTTCATCGATGGCGGCGGCCAGCTCGTCGGGCGTGAGCTGCGCGTTGCCGGGAACGGCGCCCTTGGTGAGCACGCCGCCGGTCGCGATCACCTTGATGCAGTCCGCGCCGGCCCACATCTGCTCGCGCACGGCTTTGCGCGCGTCCCACGGAGAATCGACCGCGCGGCCGATCGGCCAGCCGTGGCCGCCCGTCATGCAGAGCACGGCGCCCGCGGCGCGCATGCGCGGACCGGGAATGCGCCCTTCTTCGATCGCGTCGCGCACGTCTTGGGCGATCGCGTTGGAGGAACCGACGTCGCGTATCGTGGTAACGCCGGCCTTCACCGACTTGCGCGCGTTGGCGACCGCGCGCAACAGTCGCTGGTTCGGCGTGCTCGACATCACGTAACCCATCAGATCGGGTTCGCCGCTCCCCTCGAGGTGCGCGTGCGCGTTCACCAATCCCGGCGTCACGCACGCGGCTTCGAGATCGCACGCACCGCCGGCGGCGCGGAGCTCGGTAATAATCCCGTCATCGACGACGAGGTCGACGTTGCGTTTCGGCGGCTCCATCGTGCCGTCGTAAAGAACTCCAGCTCGAACGATCATCGTCGCCTCTATTCCGAGCGGCCGCGCGGTGAGTCCTTTCAGCGAATCGTCAGCGAGGTGAGTCCCGCGATGCCGTTGACGATCAGCTGCACGGCGATCGCCGCGACGATGATGCCGACGATGCGGCCGACCGCGTCGATGCCCGTCTCGCCGAAAACGACGGTCAACCACGTGGAGGCTCGCATAAAGAGATAGGTGATGCCGATGCACAGGACCGCGACTACCACGAAGATGACCGCGTTGAGCAGCTGATCGCCCGGCGCCGGATTCACGAGCGCCACGCTGGCGGTCAGCGCGCCCGGCCCGGTGATGATCGGTATCGCCAGCGGAAAGACGGACGGGTCGGTGGGGGGCACCGGAAGGCTCTTGGCCTCGTCCGCCGTGTCCTTGTCGGTCTTCTCGGCGAAGACCATGTTGAAGCCGACCTTAAGCAGCAGCAGACCGCCCGCAATCTTAAACGCTCCGATCTCGACCCCCAACGCGCGCAGCAGCGCCTCGCCGACAAATGCGAAGCTTAGCAGCGCGATGCCGGCTACGATGCTCGCGCGCCGAGCGATGCGCGCGCGGTCCTGCGCCGAGCGACGGTCGGTGAGCGTTGCGAAGGCGGCGGCCGCCTCGATCGGGTTGAGCATGGCGATCATCGTCACGAAGACGGTGAACGCATCGCCGACGGCGCCGATTAGCATGCCGTCCAACTCAGCTTGGCGTGCGCGGCCTGCGCGCGCGCGATTGCGGCAGCGCCGACGGGCCCGTCGACCAGCATCGTAAAGTGGCCCATCTTGCGCCGCGCCACCGCGTGGCGCTTGCCGTACACGTGCAGCACGATCGCCGGATCGCTCAGCAGCTCGGGTACGCCGGCGAGATGATCGCCGGTGCCGGCGCCGAGTACGTTCATCATCACGGCGTTGGCCAGCAGCCGTGGCGGTGAGAGCGGCAGATCGCAGATCGCTCGCACGTGCTGCTCGTACTGGGAGCAGGGCGTGACGTCGATCGTGTAGTGCCCGCTGTTATGCGGCCGTGGCGCGATTTCGTTGACGAGCAACTCGCCCGCCGTCGAGAGAAAGAACTCCACGCAGTACGTCCCGACGATTCCTAAGCCGCGGCCCACGACGGCGGCCGTCTCGGCCGCCTGCCGCGCGATCGCGCGATCGACGCGCGCCGGCGCAATCGTCATCGCAAGGATGCCGTGGTCGTGCGTGTTTTCAGAGATGGGATAGGTGACGATGCGGTCGCGTGCGTCGCGGGTGGCGATCGCGCTCAGCTCGGATTCCAGCTCCACGCGTCGCTCGAAGATTAGCTCCGTGCCGCGCGCTTCCTCGAGAGCGGCTTGCGCTTGAACGAGCGACTCGGCCGGCCACTGCCCCTTGCCGTCGTAACCGCCGCGAACCGTCTTGATCACTGCAGGGAAGCCGATCGATTCGGCGGCGCGCGCGAGATCCTCGGGGCCGGCAACGCGCGCGAACGGCGTGGTCGCCAGGCCGTGGCCGTTGGCGAATTCCTTTTCGAGCAGCCGATTCTGCGTGACGTGGAGCACGCTGCTGGCGGGCGTCACGCGGTAGCCCAGCGCTTCCAGATGCTGCACCGAAGCGATCGCGATGTTCTCGAACTCGTAGGTGATCACGTCGCTGCGCCGCCCGAGCTCCTCGATCGCGTCGAGGTCGTCGTAGGAAGCGACGATCTGCTCGTCGGCCACCTGGCCGCAGGGCGAGTGCTCCTGTGGATCGAGCGTCACTACGTCGTAGCCCATGCGCTTAGCGTCGAGTGCGAACATGCGCCCGAGCTGCCCGCCGCCGATCACACCGATCGTGTGGACCGCGTGAGCGGCCTTCAATCGAGCGCGCTGGACGCCGCGGCGTCGTGCATGCGAGCTACGTACGCGTCGAGCCGCGCTCTTATTCCGGCGTCGTGAAGCGCGAGGATGCGCGCGGCCAGCAGGGCGGCGTTGGCCGCGCCGCCGATCGCCATCGTCGCTACCGGAACCCCCGCCGGCATCTGCACGATCGAAAGCAAGGAGTCGAGACCGCCGGCGCGCTCGGTCTCGATCGGAACGCCGATCACGGGGAGCTGCGTCTTCGAGGCGGTCATGCCCGGCAGGTGCGCCGAGCCCCCGGCCCCGGCGATGATCACCGCGAGCCCGCGCGCCGCCGCACCGGCCGCATATTCGAACATCTCGTCGGGCATGCGATGCGCCGACACGACGCGCACTTCGCACGGAATTTGCAGCTCGTCGAGCGTGTTGCGAGCCGCGGCCATCGTCTTCCAGTCCGAACGGCTTCCCATGATGATGCCGACGAGCGGACTGCCTGCTTGCGCCATCGCGAAGCGGTTCGCGTTTGCCGCAAGGTTGTCATGCTGAGCCACCGAACGCCCCGGCCATGGCGCGCTTCCTCCTCGGCATCAACTATTGGCCGCGCCGCAGCGCCATGTACATGTGGCAGCGCTTCGATCTCGAGGAGATCGGCGAGGATATGTTACGCATAAAAGCGCTGGGACTCGACGTCGTGCGCTTCTTTCTGATGTGGGACGATTTTCAGCCGGAGCCCACCGCCATGGACGCAACGGCGTTGCGTCGCTTCGACGCCGTGATCGAACGTATTGCCGGTGCGGGACTGCGCGCGATGCCGACGCTTTTCTGCGGCCATATGAGCGGCGTGAACTGGCTGCCGCAATGGACACTGCAGCGCGATTCCACCGCCGGGCGTTTCCGCACGATCACTGGCAGCGGCGCCGTGGATCGCGGCATCGGCGATTTCTACGCCGATCCCGCGCTGCTGGCGGCGCAGGTGCTCTTCGCGCGGCGTATCGGCGAACGCGTCAACGGCCATCCTGCCGTACTGGCGTGGGACCTCGGCAACGAGTTCTCCAATCTGCGCGTCCCCGAAAGCCCGCAAGACGCGGCGGAGTGGAGCCTGCGCTTGAGCGAGACGCTGCTCGAGGCTTCGGGAATCGGCTCGACCGGCGGCATGCACGGCGAGGATTTTGATAAGGATCGCAACTTGAGGCCGTCGAGCATCGCGCGCCCCTGGGTTTTTCCTACGATGCACGGTTATTCGGTCTACAGCGCATTTGCGCGCGACCGCCTCGACACCAACGTCGTGCCGTTCCTCTGTCAGTTGCAGCAGTCGTTCAGTGGAAAGAGCGTCCTCTTCAGCGAGCTAGGCAATCCGCAGTGTCCGCCAGGCGCCGCGCGCGTCGACGGCTTCGCCTGTCTCGATGAGATGGAGATGGTCTGCTATGGACGCGGCGCGATCGAGCGCTTGCAGGCGCGTGGCGCGCTCGGCGCGTTCTGGTGGTGTTGGGCCGATTACGATTCGGCGCTGGCTTCGCTGCCGCCTTTCGATCGCGCGCCTCACGAACTGCGCTTCGGCATCGTGCGCGGCGACGGCAGCGCCAAACCGGTCGCCGCAATGCTGACGGAGCTGGCCTCCGAAGCGCGCGAGATCGTGGCGGCGCCGCCGCCGATCGCCGACGAAGCCCAGCATTACGCTGGCCTGCCGCAGATCATCGCGCACGAGTACCGTTCCTACTGCCAATCGCATGTCTGAAGCGGCGCGCACGATCATCATCACCGGCGCGAGTTCGGGCATCGGCGAGGCGCTCGCGCGCGCCGCGGCGGCAGAGGGCTATCGCGTGCTGGCGGTGGCGCGTCGCGCCGAACGGCTCGCAGCCGTGGTGAGCGCGATCGCCGAACGCGGCGGAACGGCGGTCCCACTTACCGGCGACGTGACCGACGAGACGACGCCGGAGCGCATCGTCGCGACCGCGACGAGCATCTTCGGAAGGATCGACGTGGTGGTCAACAACGCCGGCGGCGGCGCGTTCGGCGAACTGCTCGAGCAGAGCGACGCGGAGATCGACGCACAGTGGCGTCTCAACGTGCTGGGGCCGCTACGCATCTCGCGAGCCGCGCTTCCCGCGCTCGAAGCGACGCATGGCCAGCTCGTTTTCGTGGGCTCCGGCGTAGCCCGCGTCCCGCTCCCCAACTACGGCGCCTACTCGCTGGCGAAGGCCGCGATCCGTGCGGCGGCGGTTCAGCTGCGGCGCGAGCTGCGCGAGCGCAACGTCGGCGTAACCTACGTCGATCCCGGCGTGGTGGCGACGGAGTTCCACGCGGTGATGGGTATCGAACGGTCGCGCGACGTTTCAGCCGCGTCACCGCAACGGGTGGCGCGCGCGATGCTGCGCGGCATCGCGCGGCGAAGCGCGGTGGTCAACGCCGTGCCGTGGCAGAGCGCCGGCAGCGCGCTGGGAGAGTACGCCGGCACGCTCGGCGACCGCGTGATTGCGAAGCGGTTCGGCGGAAAACGTCTCGAGGCCGCGCCGTGACCGGCAGCGATTTCGACCGCGCGCTGGAGCCGGTCGCGCGGCGGATGGAACGCGTGAAGCTCTCCGACGATTTCTTGCGCGACGCGCTGGTGCCCGGTGCCGTGCTGCGCCTGAACACGCTGGCGATGCGGTGGGCCGGCATGCCGAACAAGAACGAGCGCGCCGCGCTGCGCGAGGCGCTCTGCGCGCTCGCCGCGGCCGGTTTTCTCGAACCGCTCGACAGCGAGAGCTGGAGAGTGGTTCGCGCCGCGGACTCGCTGTAGCCGCCTAGGCGCGGCGCAGATACTTCACGCCGATTGCCGCAAAGAAGAGCAGCGTGGCCAATAGCACGATCGTCGCGCCGCTCGAGGCGCGCACGTAATAGGAGAGGTAGAGTCCGCCCACGGTGCTCGCGGCACCGAAGAGCGCCGCGAGCGACATCATCGGCGCGAAACGCGAGGTAAGCTGGTAGGCCGCTGCGGCAGGCGTGACCAGCAGTGCCGCGACGAGCACGATACCTACGGCCTGCAGCGAGACGACGATCGTGAGCGCCAGCATCACTAGCAGCGTATACTCGTAGGCAGGAGCGGCGATCCCGCTGGCCTGCGCCACGATGGGATCGAACGTGGTGTAGAGCAGACCACGAAAGAGCACGGCCACCGCACCCGCCACGATCACGCTCAATCCGAGAATCAGCCAGAGATCTTGCGGCTGCACGGCGAGGATATCGCCGAAAAGAAAGCTCTGCAGGTCGACCGCGTAGCTGCGCTGCTGGCTCATCAAAAACACGCCGAGTGCGAACATGCCGGTGAAGAGCACGCCGATCGTCGTGTCCAGCGAGATACGTCCGCGACGATGGACGAAGCCGATGCCCACCGCGGTCAGCACCGCGACGATGCCCGCACCGATATAGAAATTCGCGCCACGCAGATACGCGATCACGATGCCCGCGAACGAGGCATGCGCGATGCCGTCGCCGATGAACGAGAGCTTGCGGAGAATCACGTAGGTCCCCATCGTCGAGCAGAGCAGCCCGACGGCCAGCGCCGCGACGAACGCGCGCTGCATGAACGCGTAGTGGAAGGGAACGGTCAGCGCGTCGATCACCGGCGCACCTCGGGGTGCGACGCGTGCGCGGCGTGCGGCTCGTGATCGTGGCGGAGGTGCCCGTGCGTGTGCGTGTGCTCGCGGATCGCGCTGTAGGCGCCCGACTCGACGACTTCGCGCGGCGAGCCGAGTGCCAGCACGCGGCGGTCGAGCACGAGCAGCCGGTCGAACCATTCGTCGACGCGGTCGAGATCGTGCGTGGCCATGAGCACCGGCATGCCGCCGGCGACCAACTCGCGCACGATTTTGCGCAAGGCTTCTTCCGTCGCGGCGTCGACGCCGGTCGTCGGTTCGTCGAGTAGCAGAAGCCGAGGCTCCTGGGCGATGGCGCGGGCGACGAAGGCGCGCTGCTGCTGGCCGCCGGAGAGCCGCGCGATGTGGCGCATTGCCAGATCGCTCATGCCGACCGCTTCGAGCGCGCCGCGGACGACCTCGGTATCGCGCGGACCGAAGCGCTGCCAAAAGTGCAGCCGCGAGAAGCGGCCCATAGCAACGACGTCCCAGACGGTCGCCGGAAACGACCAGTCGACGGCCTCGACCTGCGGCACGTAGGCGATCGTCCCCGCAGCGAGCCGACGCGGCTTGGACCCGAGAACGTTCAGTTCGCCGCCGGACGGCAGCAAGAGGCCGGCGATCGTTTTGAGCAGCGTCGATTTTCCGGAGCCGTTGGGCCCGACGACGCCCAGCGCCTCGCCGTAGCGCGCGTTGAACGTGGCGCCGACCAGCGCGGTGAAATCCTCGTAGCGCACGACGAGATCGCGCGCGACGACGGCGTCGCCCTTCACCGCAGCGTGTTGACGATCACGCCGGTATCGTAGTTCAGCATTGCCACATAGTTGGCTACGCGCGCATCGGTGCCGACGGAGTCGTCGTAGAGGTCCTCCACGACCTTGATGCCCCCACCCTGCGCGATCGCGTAGAGAATTTTCGGGCTGTACTCGGGCTCGCTGAACACGCCGCGCACGTGATGCTGCTTGGCCAGATCGACGAGCTGCGCGACCTGTTGCGGATTGGGCTCCTGGCCAGGATTGCGCTCGACGAAGCCCAGCGTGGTGATCCCGAAACGGTCGTTGTAGTACTGCCACGCGTTGTGGAAGACGATCATGTAACGCTGCGAAGGCGGGATCGTGTTGATCTGCCGCTGGATCGAGGCCGTAAGCTCGTCGAGTTGGTGGTCGTAGCGAAAGGCGTTGATGCGGTAGGCTTTCGCGTGCGGCGGATCGGCGGCTATCAACGCGTCGCGAATGGAGTGCACATAGCGTTTCGCAAGTTGCGGATCCATCCAAAGGTGCGGGTTGAGGTCCTTGACGGGAAGGCCTTGCGTGCAGACGACGACGCGCAGCTTCTTCGACGCGGCATCGCGCAGCAGGCGGTCGAGCCAGGTTTCCAGCCCCGCGCCGTTTTCGACGAGCACGGCGGCATCGGCGATGGTGGCAACGTCCTGCGGCGCCGGCTGAAACGTCTCCGGTGAAGCCCCAATCGGCACGATATTCTTCACGGTAACGTACTCGCCGCCCACGCCCTGCACAAACGAGTTGAGCGTCGAGATCGTAGTAGCGACTTGGAGCTTATCCGTCATCCCGGCGCCCCCTGTCATCCCGGCGCCCCCTGTCATCCTGAGCGCAGTCGAAGGACGCGCGGTCGAAGGATGGGAGGAACTGCACGCCACCAGGAGCGCAAGCGAGATCAACGACAGGCGCTGCACGTTCCAAAAAACTCCATAGCGTGTGAGTCGAGCTCGAAGCCGTGCAGCGTGCGCAGCGACTCGGCGAATTGATCGGTGGCGGCGCAATCGACGTCTTCCACACGCCCGCAGGTGCGGCAGATTGCATGGTGGTGATGGCGAGTAGGTTCGCAGAGCATATACGTAGCTTCGCCGGTCGCGTCGGTACGCGCGGTGACGTCGCCTTTGCTGCGAAGCCGGTCGAGCGTGCGATAGACGGTAGCCAACGAGACGCGCGCGTCGGTACCCTTAAGGCGCTCGTAAATCTGCGCAGCGGAAAGAAATCGCGGCTCACGCGAGAGCACCAAGGCGATCGCCTCGCGTGGCCGGGTAACGTAATCCGCTCGGACACCCATCTCTGTTATCTCATTTGCGAACTATTCGCAAAATCCTCTAGGGTATCGGGGTCGGCAAAGCGCTCGGCGACGGCGAGGCGCCGGGAGAGGGTGAGGGGCAGGTCGCCACCGCGACCTTTGCTTTGTCGCGCACGGTGTCACGCCAGTAGGAGGTGCTGTCGGGCCAGTTCGGCAGGGTAAGCCCGACGGCCGCGGCGCGCGTCTGCACCTTGGCGATCACGTCGTTGAAGAGCGGCGGCACGGTGCCGTTGCCGTCGCGGACCACGTTTGCCATCGAAAGCCAGGCGTCGGCGAGCATAATCGTCGGAAGCGCCTTCTCAGCCGCCGGGCACGAGGCGTTGAGCTTCGCGGCGATGTCGGATTCGAGCACAAGCGCCCACGAGACAGTAGCGGCGATCTCGGTGAACAGCGGTGCGCGTGCCGCGTCGCTGGAGCAAATGCTCTCGAGAATTCCGTGCTCCTCCGCCAGCAGCGATAACACGTCGGCGATCTGCGCGAGGCGCTGAATCATCGCGGTCGGGGTGTTTCCCGGAGCGTGCCGCTCGTAGTCGCGAATGCGGGCGTAGGCGGCATCCGCGGCTTGGCTGTTGCAGCGATCGATCGCGATCCGCACCGGGCCCGGCGCGGCACCGGCCGAGCCGGCGCCAAGCGCCGCCGCAGCGGCGGCCAATACGAAGGATAGCAAGGAGCGAAACGGCAGCCGCATTGCTTTGACAGGTGCCGAGGCGGGCGCGTACAATCCTCCAGGTCGCCCGTGTCACCCGCGGCGGAGTCGAAGGGCGTGGGGATGTAGCTCAGCTGGTAGAGCACTTGCTTCGCATGTAAGGGGTCGGGGGTTCGAGTCCCCCCATCTCCACCAAGAAACGCGCCGATTTCATAAGGCTTTTTGGAATCGGCGTCTGTGCGTTTGGAAGCGACGCTCGCAAAATGGCTGCTTGAAGAGACGCGCGTTATACCGTTCAATCTTTATATCCGTGGGGGGCGGTGCAAGCATTCCCTTTTCAATCCGAACCGTCGTTCGCGGATCCAACGCGCTTTTTCCGATTCGCGAGACGCCGCTGTAGCTTCCACTTTAGTTTGAGAACCTACACTTGACTGTGAGAATTACACTTAAGTTCGGGGCACCGCCCTCATGAAAGCGCAAGCCTGGTGCACGTCATGGGCGGAGCACCAAGTCGGCTGCCTCCTCGGCATCCTTGAGGAGCGCCTTACGCGACACGCCCATCTGTGCACGCATCGTTAAACCGCGGGATAGGTCGAGAACTTGACTCGCGCGCCCGGCGACTGGAAAGTCAGATGGGATTTCGCCCGCGCTAATTCCGGATTGGAAACGGCGTTCTACTAGGGCCACGGCGGCAGCGGCAGCTTTCCGTAGGAACTGCCGAACTTCGGCGTCGTTGACAAGCGGCGCAACACACATGATAAGACACCCCGAGGCGCTTCCTTTCTGTGTCGCACTTGTAACGGCGTACCGGAGAAAGCTTGCGAGGGAGTCGCGCAGAGTGGTCGGCTCGAGGAGCGCCTTCGCGGTCAGAGCGCCCTTCCTCTCGGCGTACGCATGGAGGACGCGCAAGAATATCTTCCGCTTGGACCCAAAAATTGAATAGAGGCTCGGCCGCCCGACTCCCATATTTGCGACGAGATCATCGATCGTCACGCCGTCGTAGCCCTTAAACCAAAAGACCTGGATCGCTTTTTCGAGCGCGGCGCTCTCATCGAAGCTGCGTGGTCGTCCACGCGGCCTGGCGGCATTTTGAATCATTTGGTTCGAAATTCCTTGCGCTTGACCATCCGATCCATTATTGTACGAAAAGGTTCGAAATTCGCAAGCCTGACCTGCGATGGGGGCCCGTTCGACCTCCCCTCTTCACCTCGGAGTCAACCCATGAAACATTTGAGACATTCGATCGCTCTGGTCACCGGCACCACCTCGGGACTTGGGCATGCAGCAGCGCGCCTGCTTGCCGCCAAGGGCTATCGCGAGGTCATCATCACCGGGCGCAGCCTAGCCCGGGTACAGGAAACGGCCGCAGAGCTCACGGCTGAGACCAAGGCCCAGGTTTTTACACCGCTAGAGCTGGATCTGGACTCGCCGTTCAGCGTTCAATCCGCTCTCGCAGAACTCGTCAAGCGGGGTGTACCGATCGATTTCCTACTGCTGAACGCGGGGATGGTCGGAGGTAAGAAGCGCGTGCTCACCGCGGAAGGCATCGAGGCCGCTCAGGCTCCACTCATCGGCCACCATCGACTGACTATCGGTTTGCTTCGCGCCAACCTGCTGAGTCCCAACGCGCGCGTCGTTATCGCCGGCGCGGAACCTGCCCGAGGGGACGTACCCATGTTCAGCTACACCGACGTGGCGGCCCTTGCGGACAAGCAATACCACGGCGACCGGAGCGCCGCGGTGGAAGCCTTAGTGCGCAACGGGCCGAACGTAAAGTACCAGCCCAACCGGGCGTATGCCGACGCAAAACTCATCGTCACTTGGTGGGCCGCGGCGCTGGCACGCCGACTACCCTCCGGCATGGCGGTGTACGCCGTCTCGCCGGGCAGCGCACCAGACACCAAGGCGGTGCGAAACCTTGGCCCGATCATGAAGTCGCTGATGATTCCGTTGACAAAGCTGATCCCCGGCATGTCTCAGACGCCGGAGATCGCAGCTCATCGCTATCTCCAGGCATCGGAGTTCGGAACCGACGTCTCCGGGCAATTCTTTGCCTCGGCGCCCAAGAAGCTCACCGGCCCAATCGAGGCCATGCGCCACCCGCACCTCCACGATCGCGCCAACCAGGAAGCCGCGTGGAAGGCCGTCGTCAAGGTCTCCGGCGCCGACTTATCGTCGGCATCCTCGAGCGCGGTGTCCTGAAGGAGGCCCGTCGTGGCTACCATGTTCGTGGCGACCAATTGCAGACGTGGACGACCGCGCAAGTCCGCACCTGCCGATTCCGGTCTAGCGGTCGCTGTCGCCGACGTGGAAGCGGTGACAGAAGGGACAGCCCTTAGGTCGCGGTGTGCGAACGCGTTTTCTTCGCTAGTGGACGACCTCGCGCGCCTGAGTGATATCGGCGAAGACGCCGCAGCCGAGCATCCCGCGCGCCCATTGGCGGTTCGAGAGATGAAGCGAATTCGTTTTTGTGCATCATCGGCCCATGCTTAAGAGCCCCAGCAATGCCGTAATGCGCTACGAGGTTGTCTGCCCAGACAGCGGGGACTTTGTTTATAGCGCGCCTGCCCCAGGACGCGTTTATGAGTGTTGAAGAGTCTTGCCAATAATGAGATCGCGGCCTTTCCGCGGAGGTTTGGCGATCCCACTGGCTCTCGAGCAGCGGCCTTCATTAAGGCTTCTCATCGACGTGGCGCCCCTGGTCCGTGGAGACCCGAGTCAGAGCGGTTTGTGTTCAGCTCAAGAGTTTACGATCTGACGACCATTTGACGACCATTCGTCCGGAAAAGCTTGGAAAGCCGTGGATACTACTGGAACCGCAAGCTATCTAAAGACCTCGGCGGCTATGAGACTTTGTCGCGTTTTGGGGCCTTTTTGTGGAGCGGCGCTTCGTCCCCGAATCATTTCGCATGTAAGGGTCGGGGGTTCGAGTCCCCCCATCTCCACCAACGGAAACGCCCGATTTTACAGGCGTTTTTTGGTTTTTGAGTTTGGCGCCGCGGGGCCGAAATTGTTACTACTTACATTTTGCAAAAAGTGGTCAGCGTTCCGAATTGCGGTCTCGCAGGCATTGGCAAAGGCCTTGGGCGATAATCCTTTTGCAAAGGCCGATTACTGAGCGGCCCGGCCGAAATACGACATTCTTACGACAAAAGCCGGGTAAGGAAGGCTTGGTCGCTCATGTATTGGCCCCGCGTTTTTTGGAACGCGCGTTGATCCGTCTGAAAGCGTCCGCCTCTCTAGCTACGTAAGCCCGAATGCGGACTATCGGCCCGTCATCTTCAGAGCAGCCTCGGGCAGACGTTCGCCGACGAGCTGGATGTCAGAAGCTTTCTTTTCGATTTCGCGCAGGTCATCGTCGGTCAACTGGACGTCAAGAGCGCCAAGATTCTCTTCCATCCGCTCAAGCCTGGTCGTGCCAGGAATCGGAACGATCCATGGCTTTTGCGCGAGGAGCCACGCAAGGGCGACCTGTGCAGGTGTCGCATTCTTGCGAGTTGCTACGGCCTTTACGAGATCTACGAGCGCGAGGTTCGCTTTGCGAGCCTCCCGCGAGAACCGTGGCACGTTGTTGCGAAAATCAGTCGGATCAAACTTGGTATTTTCGTTTATCTTTCCGGTAAGAAAGCCGGCACCGAGAGGGCTACATGGGACGAAGCCGATGTTCAGCTCCGCAACTGCCGGCAAGAGTTCCGCCTCCGGCCCGCGCCAGAAGAGTGAGTATTCACTTTGAACGGCCGTCACGGGCTGCACGATGTGCGCACGACGAATCGTCTGGATGCCCGCCTCGGACAGACCGAAGTGCCGAACCTTACCCGCGACGATGAGGTCTTTGACGGCTCCGGCCACATCTTCGATCGGCACGTTCGGATCGACACGATGTTGGTAGAAGAGATCGATGTGGTCGGTGCGCAAACGCCTAAGGCATCCCTCCGCGGCGGCCTTGATGTGCTCCGGATGGCTGTTTGTACCCCCTCGCCGCTCACCGGTCTGTAAATCGATGTCAAAGCCGAACTTCGTGGCGATGACGACCTGATCGCGGATCGGTTCGATCGCCTCGCCGACAAGTTCTTCGTTTGTAAACGGGCCGTACGACTCCGCTGTATCAAAGAGCGTAACGCCGTGCTCGTGCGCGGATCGAATCAGCGCAATCATCTGTCCCTGGTCTGCCGGAGGCCCATAGAGCGCGCTCATGCTCATGCAACCAAGGCCGAGCGCCGAGACCTCGAGGTTTCTCAACTTACGTGTTTTCATGCGACTCCTTACGGTAGAGGATTCAGCGGTTTACGCGTGCCTGCAGTTCGGCCGGATAGCGGTCCCCGTGCACGGTGATACCGGAAAGCGCGCCGTCGATCATGGCGAGGTCACGTGCGGTCAACTTGATATTTGCGGCAGCGACATTTTCGTCAAGACGGTAGAGCTTCGTCGTGCCGGGAATCGGCACGATCCACGGCTTCTGGGCAAGGAGCCACGCGAGTGCAATTTGGGCCGGCGTTGCGTGCTTTTCTGTTGCGATTGTCGCAAGCCGCTCGACGAACGCTTGATTTGCATTCATCGCTTTCGTCGTGAACCGCGGAACGATGCTTCGAAAATCGTCTTTCTCAAACGTTTTATTGGGATCGATCGCGCCCGTCAGAAAGCCTTTCCCGAGCGGGCTAAACGGCACGAATCCGATACCAAGCTCCTCAAGCGCAGGCAGCACTTCCTTCTCCGGCTCGCGCCACCAAAGCGAATATTCGCTCTGCACCACAGCAACCGGTTGTACGGCGTGCGCGCGTCGAATCGTTGAGACGCCAGCCTCGGAAAGACCGAAGTGCTTTACCTTACCCTCGGCGATAAGGTCCTTGACGGTCCCGGCGACCTCTTCGATGGGCACGCTCGGATCGACGCGATGTTGGTAGTAAAGATCGATGGCTTCAACGCGAAGCCGCTTGAGCGAACCATCTGTCGCTTTATAAACATGCTCCGGCCGGCTGTTCAGGATTTTCTTTCCGTCCGCACGCCCGACCTCGAAACCGAATTTCGTTGCGATCGTCACACTCCCGCGAAACGGCTCGAGCGCCTCGCCAACGATTTCTTCGTTTACAAAGCCATAGATTTGCGCAGTATCGAAGAAGGTGACTCCGCGATCGACAGCAGCGCGTATGAGAGCAATGGCATCACTTCGATCGGTGGCAGGCCCATAACCATGGCTCAGGCCCATCGCGCCATATCCGATCGCCGAAACTGTCAGGCCGCTCTTCCCGAGTTGGCGCGTTTCCATATGCGGATGATACCCGCGCTCAAGTCCAGTCTGCTATCCCAATCGCGCCGAAGCCTATGAGGTATGCGCCTCCGCGCGTCGCGCCAGTTAGCCGGCGGCAATGTCCTCCATGCCCGACAAGCGCGCTCAGACTGCTAGACCGAAAGTAGGGTAGCCAAGTTGAGCAAACGGCTGCTCCTAGACCTCTTGACGCCTGTTGTGCGACAGACTATACTATCGCCATGAAGCCCACAAGGCAGCAGGATGCAACTCCGTGACGGCGGGGCACGAGACATCTTCGATGGCATCGATTCGAAAGCGGCGCGCCGCACGTTGCCACGTGAACTTCACGTCAAAGCTGCCGAGCTCTTGGACCGCCTCAACGCCGCTGCGTCTGTCAGTGATCTTCGCACGCCGGCAAGCAATCGGCTTGAAAAACTGGGCGGCAATCGGGCAGGCCAGCATAGCATTCGCATCAACGCCCAATATCGCATCTGCTTTATCTGGAACGAAGGAGAAGCGCAAAGCGTAGAGATCGTCGACTACCATTAGATTTCATAATACCAAATTTTAGGAAGCTTTTTCATGCCAATACTTGTACCGTCTAACCGTCGCCCCATCACTCCAGGCGCAGTCCTGCGAGAGGACTTCCTAGAACCGCTTGGCCTAACACAAGGTCGGGCCGCCGAAGCGCTTGGAATTGATCGAACGAGCCTCAACGAGCTGCTCAATGGGCGACGGAATGTAACGACTGAAATGGCTCTCCGCCTTGGCCATGCATTTGGCACGTCGCCACAATATTGGCTTAACCTCCAGATCGCTTTGGATCTATTTGATGCGCAACAATCAGAAGTCGCCGCTGAGATCGAGAGTCAGCCAATCCTCGTTGTAGCGGGCAAGTAGTTCGCCGACAGCCGATGGTGATGTAAGAGCTCCCCACACGCCTGGTTGCTTACGACAATCTTACGACAATCTGCGCGGAAACTAGCGGAAAGCGCGAACGCTAGCGGACGAAAATTCCGCCTCAAAACATCCGATGTAGTAAGGGAAATGGGCTATTTCTTGCGTTTCGTACGCAAGCGAGGTTTCGAGCGTCGTTTACTTCGCATGTAAGGGGTCGGGGGTTCGAGTCCCCCCATCTCCACCAAGAAACGCCTGATTCTGTAAAGAAGTTTTGGCTTTTTTGTTGGGCAGGCTGCCTTTCAGATATTTTTTATAGTTTTCGTCGAGGTTAGTAGCATGAAGCCGCATTACGCCATTCTGGCCGCCGCCTTTTTTCTTACCGCCTGCCAAGGAAGCATGGGAACGCCCTCCGCTTCTCACGCGCCGACAACGGCGGCGTCTACCGCATTGAACGCGCGACCTTCGGCAAGGCGAGCCCTGCATCGCGGATCTTGGATGGACCCCGATGCGAAGAAGAAGAAACTCTTATACGTTACCGATCCGATCAATTGGGATGTCGGCGTTTACGACTATCGCACCGGCAAACAGGTCGGGCAGCTCTCAACGG
>DASZGC010000050.1:0-20934 GCA_035939175.1 Candidatus Cybelea sp.
CACCTTAATAATCGCCGCGTGTTAGTTCGCAGGTTCGTTCGCGCCAGGGACATAAGTCTGAGTAGGTCCGATGGGACACCAACGCGACTTCGCGTCAGTTGGTTCAGCCCGAGCACGGTCCGCCAAGTCCTAGGGGTGCCGAACGTGCCTCGGTAAACGTCATCTAGGTAACGACCCTAGAGGCTAGGCCGCGTCGGGGTTCTGAGGGGAGGCCACCCTTCAGTCTTCGGCGCGGTTCTCTTTTCGAGTAACCACTATTTGTTTGTCATCCATTCATGGTAAACCTTGACTTCCGCTCCAATTAACTTGTTCCCAGATATTCGCTGATGGCCCTCCTTGTCAGGCTTTCAAAAGGAGCCGAGGGGCCTTTCGGCCCCCCTACGGTTCAGCTCTCAAACTGAACCAGTACCCGGTGGGGATGCTCGTGACAAAAAGGCACGCTTATGGTAGAGTACCAATCTGTGCCCCGCGCCTGGAGCGACGGTGGGAGCCCCTACGTGACGACGTGGGTAGCGCCTTCCCTGCGTAAGCGCCGGCGTCCGCGGGCTCACCGGAGTCCTTCCTTTTGAACCTGATCGACGTCAACAACTTCGACGCCATGCGAATCGGCCTGGCTTCACCGGAGCAGATCCGCGCGTGGTCGTTCGGCGAGGTCAAAAAGCCGGAGACGATAAACTACCGCACGCTCAAGCCCGAGCGCGACGGCCTCTTCTGCGAGAAGATCTTCGGCCCGACCAAAGACTGGGAATGCCACTGCGGCAAATACAAGCGCATCCGCTTCAAAGGTATGATCTGCGACCGCTGCGGCGTCGAGATCACGCGCGCCAAGGTGCGTCGCGAGCGTATGGGGCACATCGAGCTGGCGACCCCCGTCAGCCATATCTGGTATCTCAAGGGCGTGCCCAGCCGCATCGGCATCCTGCTCGATATGTCGCCTCGGCAGCTCGAGAAGGTCATCTATTTCGCGGCCTACGTCGTGATCGATCCCGGCGACACCACGCTCACACGGCGCGAGGTCCTTTCCGAGCAGAAGTACCGCGAGGCTCGCGACAAGTACGGCAACCGTTTCAAGGCGGGCATGGGAGCGGAGGCGATCCGCGAGCTGCTGCGCGATCTCAACTTGCGCAAGCTGCAAGAAGATCTCCGTAAGGAATTCAAAGAGACCAGCGGGCAGAAGCGGCTCAAGGCCATCAAACGGCTCGAAGTCGTCGAAGCATTCTTGAACAGCGGCAACCGTCCGGAGTGGATGGTGCTTGCCGCCGTGCCGGTGATTGCGCCGGAGCTGCGCCCGATGGTTCAGCTGGACGGCGGACGCTTCGCCACCTCAGACCTCAACGATCTCTACCGCCGAGTGATCAATCGCAACAACCGCCTCAAGCGGCTGTTGGAACTCAACGCGCCGGAGATCATCATCAAGAACGAAAAGCGCATGCTGCAGGAAGCGGTCGACGCGCTGATCGACAACGGGCGCCGCGGGCGTCCGGTGACCGGGCCCAACAACCGTCCGCTCAAATCGCTCTCCGACATTCTCAAGGGCAAGCAGGGGCGATTCCGCCAGAACCTTCTTGGCAAGCGCGTCGACTACTCGGGACGCTCCGTCATCGTCGTCGGCCCGTCGCTCAAGCTGCACCAGTGCGGGCTGCCCAAAGAGATGGCACTCGAGCTGTTCAAGCCGTTCGTAATGAAGAAGCTCGTAGACCGCGGGCTGGCGCACAACATCAAGAGCGCGAAACGCATGGTCGAACGCGTGCGTCCGGAAGTCTGGGACGTGCTCGAAGAGGTGATCAAGGAGCATCCGGTGCTGCTCAACCGCGCACCCACGCTGCATCGCCTCGGCATTCAAGCCTTCGAGCCGGTGCTCGTCGAAGGTAAAGCGATCCACTTGCATCCGCTGGTCTGTACGCCGTACAACGCCGACTTCGACGGGGACCAGATGGCCGTGCACTTGCCGCTCTCGGCAGGCGCGCAGGCCGAGGCGCGCATCCTGATGCTCTCCTCGAACAACATCCTGCTGCCGGCGTACGGCAATCCCGTCTCGATTCCGACGCAAGACATGGTGCTCGGACTCTACTACCTTACCTTCCAACCCGATCAGTACTCTGGTCCGGCGAAGGCCGCCGTTACCGAAGAGTACGACAGCGTCGCCACCGCTGGAATCGCGAAGCCGACGCCGAAGAACGCGCCGTCGCCCGACGCGCCCGGCGCCATCCCGACCTTCATGGACGGCAACGAAGCCGTGATCGCGTACCACAGCGGGCAGCTGGGCCTTCAAGAGTGGATGTACGTCCGCTGGAAGGGCGAGCTGATCAAGACGACCGTCGGCCGCGTGATCTTCAACATGGCCTTCCCCGAGCGGTGGAACCACGAGTTCGTCAACCGCATCATCGACAAGGGCGGCCTGAAGAAGACGATCACCGACTGCTATCGCCGCTACGGCAACGCCGAAACGGCGCGTTTCCTGGATGCCATCAAGGACCTCGGCTTCCACTACGCGACGCTCTCGGGGACGACCGTCTCGATCAGCGACGTCGTCGTGCCGCAGAGCAAGTATGAGATCGTCGGCCATGCGCAAGGCGAGGTGGACGAGCTGCATCGGCTCTACGAGCAAGGCTTCATCTCCGAAGACGAGCGGTACAACAAAACGATCGACCTGTGGTCGAAGGCGTCGGACGAAGTGACGACGGCGATGCAGGCCTCGCAGAATCCGCTCAACCCGGTATTCATGATGGCGACCTCGGGCGCGCGCGGTTCGATCGCGCAAGTCAAGCAGCTCGGGGGCATGCGCGGACTCATGTCCGACCCGTCGGGCCGGATTCTCGAGATCCCAGTAAAGGCGTCGCTCAAAGAGGGCCTGACGGTTCTCGAGTACTTCATCTCGACGCACGGCGCGCGCAAGGGTCTCGCCGACACCGCGCTGCGCACGGCCGACTCGGGCTACCTCACGCGGCGTCTCGTCGACGTCGCGCAAGACGTGATCATCCGCGAGGAGGATTGCGGCACCGCCAACGGGATCATCGTGAGCGACATCCGCGTGGGCAAGGAGATCATCGAACCACTCATCGACCGCATCATCGGTCGCCGGGCGGCGGAGGAAGTACGCCTCGATCCCAAGCGTCCCACCACGGCGATCGTCACGCGCGACGCCGAGATCGACGAGGAGAAGGGCAAGGCGCTCATCGACAACGGGATCACCGAAGTGAAGATTCGTTCGGTGCTGACGTGTCAGTCGAAGTACGGCGTCT
Organism: Candidatus Cybelea sp.; assembly: GCA_035939175.1. Lineage (GTDB taxonomy): Bacteria > Vulcanimicrobiota > Vulcanimicrobiia > Vulcanimicrobiales > Vulcanimicrobiaceae > Cybelea. The sequence goes on from DASZGC010000050.1 coordinate 3,243, forward strand.
GCTCGATGTGCTACGGCCGCGACTTGGCCGCGGGCAATCGTGCGGACATCGGCACCGCGGTGGGGATCATCGCGGCACAGTCGATCGGCGAACCGGGTACGCAGCTCACGCTGCGTACATTCCACACCGGCGGCGTGGCCACCGAGGACATCATCACCGGTCTGCCGCGCGTCGAAGAAATCTTCGAAGCGCGCAAACCCAAGGGTCAAGCGACGATCTCGGAGGTCGCCGGACAAATTCGCTTCGGCGACGAGAAGAACCGGCGCATCGTCTACGTGATCGACGGGCACGGGGAAGAGCACGAGTACGAGATCCCGCCGGGCACGCACATGGTGGTCCAGGAGGGTCAGAGCGTGCAGCCGGGCGACCAGTTCAACGAAGGCTCGCTCAACCCGCACGACATCCTGCGCATTAAAGGCGAGACCGCGCTGCAAAACTATCTGGTTCAGGAAGTGCAGAAGGTCTATCGTTCGCAAGGCGTCGACATCAACGACAAGCACATCGAAGTGATCGTTCGCTCGATGCTGCGCAAGGTCAAGATCGTCGAAGGCGGCGACACGCAACTGCTGCCAGGCCAGCTGGTGGAAGCGGCGCAGTTCAACGAGGCCAACGAGAAGATGAAGGCCGCCAGCAAGGAGGTGGCGACGGCCAATCCGGTGCTGCTCGGCGTCACCAAAGCCTCGCTGGCGACCGAATCGTTCCTCTCGGCGGCGAGCTTCCAAGAGACGACGCGCGTGCTCACCGACGCGGCGATCAAGGGCAAGTACGATCCGCTGCTCGGCCTCAAAGAGAACGTGATCATCGGCAAACTCATCCCGGCGGGCACCGGCATGTCGCGTTATCGCAACGTCGACATCGTTCCGCAGGGTCAGGACATCGACGACGACGGGCGTCCGCGCCACGAGTACGAGATGCCCTTCGCGACGATGACCGCCGACGACGCGGCCCTCGCGGAGGTGATGGGCGCCAACGGCGACGGCATGAGCCGTCTCGTGACCGCCTACGAGCGCAGCCGCGAACCGCTAACCGTGCAGTACGAAGGCGAGTACGACGATCACGCTAACCCGCACTCGTCACCGCAGAAAACGCAGTACGACCGGCTCAAGGGCATCAACCCCGAAGACCTCTAGCGCCTTGCCGTCACCGACGAAAGAAGAGCCCCGCCATAACGGCGGGGCTCTTCATATTGGCGTTGTGCGACAGCGCGATTGCGTGTTCTAATACTGGCCGTACGGCGTATAGACTTCGCCCTCTGGCATGATAAAGCCGTTGCTCAGCGCGTAGTGAACGGCGCCGGTTGGATCGCCGTACGCATTCCCGGTTTGGTTGCCGGCATCGCCGCCCCAGAGGTTGAGGTCGCCCGGTTTGAGGCCAAAGTCAACGATGTCGCTGGTGCCCGACAGCGGAAACGAGGCTGGAGTACCGGCGCCGTAGCCGGGTAGTATGAACTGCTGGATGTCGTGGCCGTTTTGGTCGTCGATCAGCAGATAGTGGGGGGCGATGAGGCGGACTTGCATGCCGCCCGGGAAGGAGATGGAGGTGATGCCGCTGTTCACCTCTGCCGTAGAGCCGCCGGCGGCGTTGGCGATCTCTTCGACTTGGACGTTGCCGCTAGAGTCGTAACCATCGGCATAGAGGTTCCCGGCACTGTCGAAGGCGTCGAAATAGTATTCGTACATTCCGCAGCAGATCGACCAACTATTCGTACCCTGGTAGCATTCGATGCTGCCCTGGGTGCCGGCGGTACTGAAGATATTCGTTGCGCAAACCACACCGTTGGTTGCAACGGCCACGCCAACTGGATAATATCCGGGGTCTGCAAAGGCGTGAGGGGTGCCGCCGCTGGGGCTTAGCCTCACGACGCGGCTGTTCGCCGTATCGGCGACGTACACCCGATTGATGGCATCGGCGGCCATGCCTTGCGGCTCGTTCCAACCGAGTCCGGCCTTAGGCACGCACGTCAGCGTGCCGGGGTTGGTGCATCTCCACACCATGTTGGAGCCGGAGTCGGCGATCCACACGACGCCGTTCGTTGGAAAGACCACGCCGGGCTGCACGGGACGGCCTCCTTGCGTGTGCGCGTGCGCGTGCATTAGTCTGGATCTCAGGCCGGGAAGCGTCGCAAGTTCGGGATGCTGGCCGCGCAGTAACGCCGCCTGCGTAAGCGCCGCGCTCTCAAGCGGACTCGAAGCGGGAACCGCCGACGAACAGGCGCCGAGCGTCGCCGCAAATGCGAGACTCAACGCGTAAATAGCGAGATTCGGAATCTTCATTGTGTGCTCCATTCAATTTAGTAAAGCCCGGCCTGCCGGGCCCGGAATAGCAGCAACAATGCTAATTTTCCAGCTTGGCCGTTATGCTCGTTTCGTCAAGCGGGCGGCCGTCACCTAGCGTTCGCGGTCAGCAGTTACGTGTTAGAACAGGCTCCGCGATTGCAGCGAGACGTCGGGAATCTCAGTTGCGCTGCCGACACTATTTTGCCGACTTCGAAATAAGGTAGCGCTTTGAGCGTCTCCGAAGGCGCGAACTGCGAGCCGTAAATCGCGCGAGCACCTCCCAACCCGACGGCGAGCGAGCACGTCACGCCGATGCTGCGACAACGGCGCGGCCATGCCGATATTATTCGCCGGCCGCCCTGCGAAGTCGTATCTCGGATGCCGGCGCTTTCCGAAAACGTGCCGAGATGCTAGGATGGCGTGAAATGATTGGGGTGCGCAGCTGGGTGAGCGCAGCGGCGGTTTTTGCCGCGGCGATTCTGATTTGGACGCTGGTTGCCGGTGCGCTTCCGGCGCTGCTGCTGCTCTTTACGGCGGTGCTGCTCTCGGCGGGGCTACGGCCGTTCGTCGACCGGATGAGTAAGCGGATTCCCTTCGGCGCGGCCGTCGGGATCGCGTTCGGCGCGCTGATGGTCATCGTGATCGCGCTCGGATTCTTGCTGATCCAGCCATTGGGCGTCGAGCTTGCGAAGCTGATCTCGGCGATTCCGGGCTATGTCGGCTCCCTGCAAGACCGGCTCGCCGCGGCACAGCACTACATCGAGAACGACCGGGTTGCCCATCAGATCGCCGGTCTGCTGGCCAACAGTGCGGGCAACGCGGTCGGGTTGATCGCGCCGCACCTGCTCGGCGGCTCGCGCCTCGTGCTGGGGTCGATCGGCAACGCGGTGCTGATTTTGTTGCTCGCGATCGGCTGGATGCTCTCGGCCGACGAGTTAGAACGTTTCGTGCTCAGTCTGATGCCCGAAAGAACGCGCGACGACTGGCGCGACACTTTCGCCGACATCGGCGCGCGCCTGAGCGCCTACGTACGCGGCGTGGTGTTCAACGGCGCGATCGTCGGCGTGGTGATCGGCGTCGCGCTGGCCGTGCTCGGCGTTCCGTACGCGCTGCTGCTCGCGTTCATCGGCGCGATCTTTCAGGCGATACCGATGGTGGGCGCCGTGATCTCCGGGCCGATCATTCTGCTGGTCGTTCTCGCGACCAGCGGTTGGGAGAAGATGTTGGTCGTGCTCGCGATCTTCACGGTGGTGCAGCTCGTCGACCAAAACGTGATTTCGCCGATCATCTTCGGGCAGCGCGTGCAGATGAGCTTTCTCGTCGTGATTCTCGCGACCGTCGTCGGCGGCACGCTGCTCGGCATCGAGGGCGCCTTTCTCGCGGTACCCGCGGCCGCGGTGCTGCAGGTGATCGTCGTGCGCATCCTGGCCCCCGCGATCCGGGCCGCCAATGCGTCGCAGAAGGGACCCTAGTCACCTTTTCCGAAGTTGGGCTCCGCACCGGTGAAGGCCGGAAATCGCCGGGCAGAGGAGCGTGCCATGCGGATTCGGAGCTGGATCCCTTACGCGGTTGCCCTATCGCTCGCAGCCTGCGGGCAACCCCAAACGACGCCGGCGGGACCCGGCGCATCGCTGCCGGCAGGCGCCGGGATATCGGTGCCCGCCGAAGCCAGCCGTCACCCGATCGAATTTATTCTCGCCAGCTTCAGGCCGCACGGCGACGGCGCTCGTCCGCGCGGCGCTCTCGCCTTGGGGCCCTACGGCTCGCTTTTCGGTACCACGAGCCGCGGCGGCAGGCTCGGCTGTCCGGCCGGAAGAGGCCGTTGCGGCAGCGTGTTTACCTTGGCGAACACCGATTCGGGGCTTATCGAGTTTTCGCTTTACCAATTCTGTAAACTGAGCGGCTGCGCGGATGGTGGACTCCCTTACGCAGGCGTCACGTTCGATGGTAATCACGCCATGTACGGTACGACCTACGAGGGCGGTGCGCACGGAAGCGGCGTGGTGTTCAAACTCACCTACGGACATCGGGAGAATAACGAGAGGGTGCTGTACAGCTTCTGCGCGCAAGCGAACTGCGCGGACGGTTCGAATCCACGCAGCACGCCGATCTTCGACAAGAGAGGCGCGTTCTACGGCACCACGCTCTACGGTGGAAGCAAGAATGGCGGCGTCGTGTTCAAGCTGACGCCGTCGTCGTCGGGATATACCGAGAGCGTGCTCCACGCCTTTAGCGGCACCGACGGGCTCTATCCGGAGGCCGGCGTCGTGGCCGACGCCAGCGGCGCGCTTTACGGCACCACGGCGAGCGGGGGAATGACCGGCTGCGATACCGGATGCGGCGTCGTTTACAAGCTCACGCCTTCGTCGTCGGGATATACCGAGAGCGTGCTGCACGAGTTCGGCAGCGGCAGCGATGGCACCGATCCCTACGCGGGGCTCGTTATGGACAAGCACGGGAATCTGTTCGGCGTTACCGCGATGGGCGGGGGCACCGGCTGTGGCGGCTACGGTTGCGGCGTCGTGTTCGAACTAAAACGCACCGGGACGACCTATTCCGAAAGCGTGCTGCACGCATTCGATGGAACCGACGGTGAGGGTTCCGACGCCGCACTTGCGTTTGGCAATCACGGCGAACTCTACGGCACGACGGGCGGCGGCGGCACGAGTGGCGAGGGAACGGTCTTTGCGATGAGGCCGGCACATTCGTCGTATGGTTTCCACTCGGTCTACAACTTCTGCACGCGGAAGAAGTGCATCGATGGGGCGACTCCGCTCGGAGGCATTTTTTTCGGCGCCAAAGCGCTCTATGGAGTGACGGGACTCTTCGGCACCACCTCGCAAGGAGGCTATGACGGCGGCGGCACGGTCTTCGAAGTCGAGGAGCCGAACCGCTAGAGCCGCTCGAGCAGCGCCTCGTCGGGTAGATCTGCCAGCTCGGGCGGCACGCGCGGCCGAACGCGCGCGGCAAGCTGTGCGGCGAACTCGGCGCGGCGTTCGGAGGAGAGCGCGTCGCGGCGTTCGAGAAAGCGCGCGAGCAGCGCACGCTCTTCGCCGGTAAGATAGGTGGTCGATGAATAGACGGTCGCGTCGTAGTGCTCGCGCAAGTTGCTCGGCACGCTCAAACGCGCCTCGCGTACCACGATCGTTCCCGCCGCGAGGTCGCCGAGCCGTTTGTTCTCGTGCGAGAGCAGCGCGCTGACCGCTGAAAGCGCGTAGAATCCCACGAGTTGCTCGCCAACGCGGATCAAGTTGCGAATCAGCGATGCGCCGAAGTCGATCGGGTACCCGCCGTCGAGCACCACGCGCAGGCCGAGCAGTTTCTTGCCGGGCGTCTGTCCGTTCCACAGCGCTTCGAAGGCGATGAAGTAGCCGAAGGCGACGATGAAGACGATCGCCACGACGAGCGCGATCGCCAGGCTTTCGACGAAGGTATCGTGCACGGGCGCCCCGGCGCGACCGGTCGCAGTTTTGCCACCGGCATAGGCGAGCCCCGCGAAGATCGCGACGAAGACGACCACCTGAATCGTCAGGTCGACGAGCAGCGCGAGAAACCGGCTCCCCAGCCCCGCCAGCTCGTAGCTGAACGAGATGCTCTCCGGCGTTCGTACGTCGAGCGTGCGTTCCACGGATGCCAGGTTCGACGGCGCCGACCGGCCAACTCCCGCAAGCGTTGACGCAGAGCACATTCGTCGAGCGACGATCGGATGCGTGGCAGCGGCTCGAGGCCCTCGTGCGGCGCGTCGAGCGGCGCGGCGCGCGTTCGCTCTCGCCGGCTGAAATCTCCGAGCTTGGGCGCCTTTATCGGGCCGCGACGAGCGATCTTTCCTACGCGCAGGGGCGCGGATACGACCGCGCGCTGCTCGAGTATCTCAACCGCAGCGTGGCGCGCGCGCACGCGCAAGTGTACGCGCGGGCGCCGGAGAGCAGCATGGCGCGCATCGGCGACTTCTACGCGCGCACCTTCCCGCGCGAGTTCCGGCGCTCGTGGGCCTACGTGGCGCTCTGCACCGCGCTAACGGTGGCCGGCGCCGTGGTCGCCTACGTGCTGGTGCGCAACCACCCGGCCGACGTCTACGCGCTGCTGCCGAAGATGCTCGTGCCCGACGCCATCCGCAGGAGCCTGCACGATTCGAACTTCGCCGTCGACGCCGGCTCGGCTCCGGCGATGTCGGCGATGATCATCACCAACAACATCAAAGTCTCGATCGTTGCTTTCGCCGGGTGTGTAACGCTGGGCGCGCTGACCGTGTATATCATCGCCTTCAACGGGCTGATGCTCGGCGGCCTGGGCGCGCTCTTTACCAACGCCGGGTTCGGCGGCGATTTCTGGGCGACGATCGCGCCGCACGGTTTCATCGAACTGACCGCGATCCAGATCGCGGGCGCGGCGTCGCTCCTCGTCGTCGCGGGCGTGCTCAATCCGGGCCGGCTGCGGCGGCGCGACGCGTTGGTCGCCAACGCGCGCCGCGCGGGCACGCTGATCCTGGGCGTGGCATCGATGCTGATCGTAGCGGGAACGATCGAAGCATTCATCTCACCCCGCCGCTGGCCGGCGGGCGATCGCGTGGCGGTGGGAATCGTTACCGCGGTCGCGCTGGTGCTGTATTTCGGCGGCGCAGGGCGCGTGGAGGAGCGCTGACCGTTACTGCATCTATAACAAACCGCGGCGTTTGATACGGAAGTACTCGTCGATGACCGCCGTGCTCAGCTGGTTCGCGGGAACGTCGAGTACCAGCGCGCCGGTGCGTTCGAGCATCGCCTTGGCGACTCGGCGTTCGCCGGCGAGCTCGACGGCGACGTTGGAGCGGTACGCATCGCCGACGGTGCGCGGCTCTTCGGAGAGCGCGGTTTCGACGGAGGCGTCATTCATGAAGACGCAGAGCGCGAGGTGATGCTTGGCGAGCGCGGCGATCTCGGCCATCACCGCGGCTTGGGAGAGCGGATCGATCACGTCGGTGAGAAAGACGATGAGCGAGCGTTTCTGCAAGTGGTGGCGGAGGTAGGCAAAGGCGCGGGTATAGTTCGACTCCTCGAAGCGCGGCTCGAGGCCGTAGAGCGCTTCGGAAAGCGCGGCGATGGAGGAGCGCGTGGAGCGCGGGGCGCGCGCCGCGACGATCTGGTGCGCAAACGCGACGAGGCCCACGCGGTCGCTCGCGAGGCCCGCGATCGTCGCGAGTGAGAGCGCGGCGGTTACGGCGTAGTCGAGTTTGCGGCCGCCGTCGATTCGGGGCGTCATCAAACGTCCGCAGTCGAGCAGCAGCATCACGCTCTGGCTGCGCTCGACCTCGTGCTGCGCCACCATCAGTCTGCCGCGACGCGCGGTCGCTTTCCAGTCGATGGCGCGGAAGGCGTCGCCCGCGTTCCATTCGCGCAGGGATTCGAACTCGGTGCCGGCACCGCGCAGTTGGATGCGGCGCAGTCCCGCCTCGATCGAGCGGTTGCGCACGTGGAGCGCCCCGTAGCGCTCGACCGCGGCGAGGTCGGGGAAGACGCGGATCGCCTGCAGGGCGGGGATGCGAACGCGGCGGCGCAGAAGCCCCAGCGGATTTTCGAACCACACGTAGAGCGTGCCGAGTTCGTCGGGCCCGCGGGCGACGGGCGTGACCGCGCGCTTCAAGGTTGCGCGGCTTCGCGGCGGGATGAGGCCGGTGAGTTCGTCGACCGCAAAGCGCAGCGTGCGCGGCGGCGTTTCGATGACGCCGACGCGAACGGCGCGGCCCGATCGATTCTCGACCGAGTACGAAAGCTCTGCCGGCACCGCGAGCGCGAAGTGGCCGGGCGGGTTGCGCGCGATCCTTAGGTCACGCGGAGAAGGACCGAGGAGCGCGTCGGCTACCGTGGCGATTCCGAGGACCGCGGCAAGCGCGATGGCAAGCGGCACGAAGGCCGGGACGCCCGGCGCACACGCCAGCAGCAGCGCGACAACCGACAGCGCCCAAAGAAACCGCGCGGAAACCCAGATCGGGAGGGTCACCTTCGCCCGCGCTTAGGACGACCGCGGGACGACGACACTCGCTAAAACTTCTTGGAGCACCGCGTGGGCCGATACTCCTTCGATTTCGGCTTCGGGGGCTACGATCAGGCGGTGCGCCAGCACGAGATCGGTTACGTCTTTGACGTCGTCGGGGGTTACGAAGTCGCGGCTTTGGATCGCGGCGGAGGCTTGCGACGCGACGAGCAGATGCACGCCGGCGCGCGGAGAGGCGCCCAGCGTGAGCCGGCGATTGGCGCGCGTCGATGCGACGATGCGATACGTGTAGTCGCGTACCGAGTCGCTGAGGTGCACGCGCCTCACTTCGGCTTGCGCCTCGATTATGTCGGCGGCGCTCGTGACCGGCGCGACGTTCGACGCTTCGAGCGCGCGCGCGTCGAAGCCGGCGGCGGCGCGCGCGAGCAGTTCCAGCTCCTGTGCCTCGGCCGGATAGCTCGACTCGACCTGCACCAAGAAGCGGTCGAGCTGCGCTTCGGGCAGCGGATAGGTGCCTTCGTACTCGATCGGGTTCTGGGTGGCACAGAGCAGGAACGGCTGCGGCAACGCAAAGGCCACGCCGTCGATCGTCACGCGTCCCTCCTCCATCGCTTCCAGCAGCGCCGACTGCGTTTTGGGCGGCGTGCGGTTCACCTCGTCGGCGAGCACGACGTTGGCGACGATGGGTCCGGTGCGCGTGGAGAATTGCGCGGTTTGCGGATTGAAGACCGTAGTGCCAATCACGTCGGAAGGCATCAGATCGGGCGTGAAGGCGATCCTCCGAAAATCCAAACCGAGCAGCAGGGCCAGCATGCGCACCGCCAGCGTTTTCCCGGTGCCGGGCACTCCTTCGATCAGCACGTGCCCGCGCGAGAGCAGCGCGATCAGCAGGCCGAGCGTCACGCCGTCCGCGCCGACGAGCACGCCCTCCATACCCGAGGCCACGCGCCCCGCAAGCTCGGCAACCTTCGTGTTCACGCGTGCTCCTTTCGTCTGCGAAAATCGAGAACCGCTTGGTGGACCACCGCACCGTTGGACGGACGCCGGCGCGAGCGCCGCATCAGCTCTGCCAGCGACGCGATGTAGCCGGCCGAATCGCGCTCGTCGGGCTCGCGCACCGTCCGTGGCGGCGCGAACCGTACGTTGGCGCCGATCAGCGCGAGCAGCGCGATCGACAACACCACCCACACCGCAGCGTGCACCGGTGCCGGCAGCGCGCCCCAGAGCGTGAGACTCTGATCGTAACCATGCACGTACTCGTCGAATGCGACGTCACCGTGCCCGGCCATGACGTTATAGGCAAAACGCGCGTTCCCAGCGTCGCGCAAACGGCGGTTGGAGAAAAGCGCGGGAGCGGTGATCGCGATCACCTCGCCGCGCCCGAAGCGATACCAGATCGCCACCATTCCTCGCTGGTTGGCCAGCAGCGGCACGCCTCGCCGCAGCGAAAAGGGGAACGCGGAAGCGACGGGACCGTTCACCGAGGTCACGCTGCGCGTGAACGCGCTGCGCGCCAGCGCAATCGCGCCGTTGCCGTGGGCGGGCAGCGTGAAGCCCGCGCCGGGCGTCACGTCGGCGGGGCCGGCGAAATCGTTGTCGATCGCGACGAGCCGTCCGCCGTTGCGAACGAAGCTGCTCAACGCCGCGGCGTCTTTGCTATCCAGCGGTTTGCGCGACGGATCGTTCTCGTACCCCGTCACAACCAGGGTGGAGATCGAGCGGTCGAGCGTGGCGGGCACGCGTTCGAAGCGCGTCACCTTGACGCCCGCTTGGCGCAGCACTTCGTAGAGCGCGCGATACCCATTTGGGCCGCTGTCGTACGTGGAGTAGACGGAGACGTTCCTCGGCGCGCCGGGCCGGCTCGCGAAGCCGATCCAGATCAGCGCGGCGGCGCCGATCGCGACGATGGCTACTTCGAGCCGCGGCTTGATCAGCGTGCTCCCTGGAGCAGCGCATCGAACGCGTTGCGGGCGCGTTCCCACTGCGGCGCGTCGATCGCGCGCTCGGCGTAGGCGCGTTGCACGAAGGGCTCGGCCACGGCGTCGAATCGTGCGAGCAGGCCGGCGTCGTTGCGGCGAAGCTGGCGGCGCAGCTCGCCGACGGTTGCGCTGCGTTTACCCGCGAGAGCGCCTTGTCGCTCGAGCTGTGCGATCGTGGCGGCAAAGAGCTGCAGCACGGCACCGCCGTACTCGCCAGCCGCAGCAGCTTCACAGGCGCGGCGATAGAGTGCGCGAGCCGTGGGCGGCGAGGGCAGCGGTTCCGCGGCAACGCGCGCGGCCCGTTTGATGGCCACCTCGCGCAGCAGCCGGTACGCCACGAACGCGATGCCGAGCAGGACGACCGCGAGCAGCACGTCACCGAGAACGATCGAGAACGAATGGCTCACGTGCACCCGTCCGGCGGTCGCGCGCCAGAGATCATCCCAGCGCGCTCGCAGCCAGTTCCACGGGCGCACCCACCACGGTTCTCGCGGCAACGTGGGAGGCGGAAGGTTAAGGCGATAGCGACCGCGCGTGGCCAGCTCGTGCACGGCCAGCGAGCGCGGGTCGCGGTGCGGCACGGGGCCGCCCCGCGGAAACCCCAGCGCGGCCACGTGGTGCGCGGGATTGGCGCGCACCCAGCGCGCGACCAGCGCGGCGCGCGACGGGGCCGGCAGCGAGGCTGCGATCACGTGGCGTACGCGGCGGTGAGATGCTCCAGTGACGCCTCGAGATCGAAGGCCTCGCGGCGGATGCGCACATCGAAGTAGTAGATCGCCAGCAGCACCACGCCGAACGGCGTGACGACCGCGCGCGTGAGCGATTCGATCACCGCCTGCACGCTGGGTAGGTGGGCGAACGCCGCCAGCAGCCCCAGCATCGCGAAGACGGCCGAACCCCCCAGCACCACCGCGGCCGCGGCGATCGCGAAGAGCATCGCTCGCCAGAACTCCCCCCGGTTGAACACGCGCGCGAAGCCCAGCCTGAGCGACGCCATCACGCCGAGGTCCTCAATGACGACGGAGTACATCGCGAACGTCAGCGCAATGAAGAGCGGCGCCAGCGCCGGGAGCGCGACCGCGAAGCCCAGCAGAGCGCCGCCGAATCCCAGCCAGAAGGCCGCGACTGGCGAGAGCGCGCCCAACAGCGCGACCGTCACGACGATCCCGATAACGACGATCAAGACGACCAGATACCAGGCGAGCATCACCAGGATCTGCATGCCGAGCATGCCGAGCACCTGAGTCCAGCGCCGCGTCACCGCCTCGTAGCACGCGCGAAATTCAACCGGCCGCCCGCGATAGAGCCGTGCCACGCCGACCGCGACCGCGTTGAGGGCGAAGGGCCACAACACCGTGGCGACGAGCAGCGTGAGGATCACCATGACCACCGAGACCGGTGAATCGAACATGGTCGGCATGGGCTGGGAGCGGGCCGTTTCGGGATGCTCGAAGAGGCGGATCATCGCGTCGAACTGCGGCTGAGAGGCGAGGTCGATGAAGTACTGCATCACGGCCAGCGGCACCACCATCACCATGACGATGCCGACGAAGGGCACGAAGTTCGCGATATACAGCGTGATCGCGCGATCGAAGATCTCGCCGAACCCGAGCGGCCGAAGGTCCATATGCTTCGCATTTTCAAGCAAGGGAGGGGTGCCCCTCCAGACTAGCAGGGGCGAGCCGTTGACAGCGGTCCGCCGCCCTGGTATAAAGGCGGAACGATGTCAACACGCACGTCGTCCGGTCTCCATCACCATCATCACGGAGCTTTGCGCCTCGTGAGGTGACCGGTTTCGACGTTTTTCGTCCGGAGCAGTACACACGGGGTCGCAGAGAACGCGGCCCCGTTTTCTTTTTCTCTCGAGAGGAAGCATCGCACGCCATGAACGCCACCGTAGCCAGCGACAACACGACGGTCCTCCTGCCCAAGAATCGCGGTTTGGCCGCTCAGCTCTCGCACGTGCTCGACGCGAAGGCTTGGGAGCGCTGCGCGCCGCGTGCGGTCAAGGGCGAGGACGTGCCCTACCTGGCGAACGAGCTGGCGCGCGCGGGGCGCCGCGTACTGGCCTTCACCGGAGAGGATCTCGTGGAAGAGTGGCTGGCCGCGGGCAACGCGCTCGACCTGCGCTTGAGCCGCAGTCGCATGCTCTGGCGCGATCCGCAGGCGATCTACGGTGCGCCGGCGCTCTGTCTCATCGGCTCACCCGCCGGCGATCTCGCCGCCGGGGAAACCGACGACGCCGAGCCGGTGCGCATTGCCGTCTGCGCTCGCTACCGCCGCTTGGCCGAACGCTTCCTCACGCAGTGGACGGCGCGTCCTTACGAGTTGGTGCCGATCGCGGGCTCGGTGGAGACGGTGCTGCTCAGCGGCGTGGCCGAGCTGATGATCGACATCGTTGTGACCGGACGCACGCTGCGAGAGGCGGGGCTGAGCGTGTTGCGGGTGATCAGCACGAGCGATCTCGCCGTGCTGGAGACGCGGTGGTAGGGCGCTCGCTGATCCGCCCGGCGGTGCTCGCGCTTGCGGAGTACGACGCCGGCGAGGATCTCGACGAAACGCTCGCGTTGCGTGCCGACCGCAACGAATCGGCGCTCGCGCCACCGTCGCACGTGATCGAGGCGGTGCGCGGGCTCGACGGCAGCGCACTGCGACGCTATCCCACCGCGCTGCTGGGCAGCGTGCAGCGCGGCCTGGCGGAGCGGCTGCAGACCGGGCCCGATCGGGTGGCGATCGGTACCGGCGCCGACGGCATCCTCGCGGCGATCGGCGCGGCGGTGCTCGACCCCGGCGACACGGTGGTGACGGTGACCCCCACGTTCGCGATGTATGCGTGGTTGGCCGGCGTGGCCGGCGCGCGCCTGCGCACGCTGCCGTACGCGCGGCGCTGGGAGCTGGACGTCGATGCGCTGGCCACGCTGGCGCGCGGCGCACGACTGGTGATCCTCGGGCATCCGAACAACCCCACCGGCGAAGCCCTCGAGTTGCGCGACGTCGCGCGCATCGCCGCGGCGCTGCCGCAAACCCTGGTCGCGGTCGACGAGGTGTACCTTTCGCTGCGGGCGCGCTCGCTATTGCCGGCCGTCTCCGCGCTCGACAACGTCGCGGTGATCGGCTCCCTCTCGAAGGTGGCAGCGCTGGCGGGCTTGCGCGTCGGCTACGCGGTGGGCGATTCACGGCTGGCAACGGCGCTGCGCCGGGTGATGCCGCCGTTTCCGGTGAGCGCGGCCTCGCTGGCTGCCGCCGACGCGTACTTGAGCGGCGGCGAAGCGACGGCGCGATTCGAGGCGGCGCTCGACGAGCAGAACGTTCGCAGCCTGGACCGCATCGTCTCCGAAATCGGCGAGCTGGCGGTCGACGTGTGGCGCAGCTGCGGCAACTTCGTGCTGATGGATTTCGGCCCGCGCGGTGAGGCGCTGGCGGCGCTGGTCCGGCTGCGCGGCGTCGCCGTGCGCACCTTCACCGAGCCTGAACTCGTAGGTTGCGTGCGCTTCTGCGCGCTCGACGATCTCTCGACCACGCGGCTGATCAAGACGGTGCGCGAGGCCGCGGCAACCTTGGGAATGCGAGCGGCGCGTGCGTAGCGGCACGTGCGAACGCGTGTCCAGCGAGACGATCGTCAGCGTCACGATCGGGCTCGAAGGCACCGGGCGCCACGAAATTTCCACCGGCATCCCCATGTACGATCACCTGCTCGCGCAGTTCGCCTTTCACAGCGGCTGCGATCTGGAGATCTCCGCGCGCTCGCTCGATGCGCTCGCGCACCACGTGATCGAAGACGTCGCGCTCGTTCTTGGCGACGCGCTCTCGCGCGCGCTGGGCGAGCGGCGCGGCATGGCGCGCTACGGCTGGTGTTTGCTGCCGATGGACGACGCGCTCGCGCGCGTGGCCGTCGATCTGGGCGGGCGGCCCTATTCGCGCACCGAGTTGGGCGTGAGCGCGCAGTACGTCGAGGAGCTGGAGGTCGCGATGATCCCGCACTTCTTTACCAGCATCTCGTGGCGCGCGGGGATGACGGTGCACGTGGATCTGCTCGCGGGCAGCGATCCGCACCACAAGATCGAGGCGTGCTTCAAAGGCTTCGGGCGCGCCTGCGCCGCCGCGTGGGCGCCGGTGGCGGGGCAATCGGCGGCGATTCCCTCGACGAAGGGCGTGATCTAAGTGAAGCCACGCGTGACGATCGTGGCGCTGGGCGCGGCAAACCGTCGCAGCCTTGCCTACGCGCTGGCGCGGGCCGGCGCCGACGTGCGCTTCGCCGACGAACCGCGCGAGATCGCGGCCTGCGACGCGCTCGTAATTCCCGGCGTCGCTAACGTCGGCTATCTCGCCGACGCGATGGACCGGCGCGCCTTGCGTGCGCCGATTCTTGAAGCGATCGCCGCGGGGCGGCCGTGCTTGGGCATCTGCGCGGGCTTTCAGCTGTTCTTCGAGGGCAGCGAAGAGGCGCCGCAAGTCCGCGGGCTCGGCGTGTTTCGTGGAACCGTGCGCCGGTTGAACGGGCCGAAGTCGCCACACATGGGCTGGAATCGCGTGGAGCGCGACGGCGAGGCGCCGTGGGCCTACTTCGCGCACACCTACGCACCGCCGGCCGGCGTGCCCGACGCGAGCGCGATTACGCGTTACGGCGAAGCCTTTGCCAGCGCCGGCGAGCGCGGTAACCTGCGCGGCGTGCAGTTTCACCCCGAGCGCAGCGGCCGCTACGGCGCGACGCTGCTGCAACGCTTCGTGGCGCTCGCGAGCAACGGCGATGCTGGCTAGGCGCATCATTGCCTGCCTCGACGTGAGGGACGGGCGCGTGGTGAAAGGCACGAAGTTTTTGGACTTGCGCGATGCGGGCGATCCACTGGCATGCGCGCAGCGGTACGTCGACGGCGGCGTCGACGAGATCGTGGTGCTCGACGTGTCGGCAACGCTCGAAGAGCGGATCGCGTCGCTGCGCACGATCGCGGCGGTGGCCGAGGCGGTCGACGTGCCGGTGACGGTGGGCGGCGGCGTGCGCGGCGTCGAGGACTTTGCGCGGTTACTCGACGCCGGCGCCGACAAGGTGGCGGTGAACTCGGCGGCCGTCGCCGATCCCGAACTGCTCTCGCGGGCCGCGCGGCGGTTCGGCAATCAATGCGTGGTGCTCTCGATCGACGCGCGTCGCGTCGCGGGCGGGTACGAATGCTACACGCACGCCGGCACGCGAGCGGCGCCGCGAGATGCGATCGCGTGGGCGCGCGAGGCGCAGCAACTGGGTGCGGGCGAGATTCTGCTCACCTCGATCGATCGCGACGGCACGCGCGGCGGCTTCGATCTCGAACTGATCGCGGCGTGCGCGCGCGCGGTGAGCGCGCCGCTGGTGGCATCGGGCGGGGCGCGCGACGCGGGCTCCTTCGCCGACGCGCTGCTCGCCGGGGCCGACGCGGCGCTGGGGGCGTCGGTCTTTCACGATGCCGATTGTACGATCGCCGAAGTGAAGCGGTGCTGCGCTGCAGCGAACCTGGCGATGCGCACGTGATCGACTTCGAGAAGTGCGGCGGCCTGGTGCCGACCATCGTCTGCGACGCCGATGACGGGCGCCCGCGCATGCTCGCCTATTCAACCCGCGAATCGCTCGAAGCGGCGCAGCGCGAGGGCGCGGGCATCTACTGGAGCCGTAGCCGCGAACGGTTGTGGCGCAAGGGCGAGACGTCGGGCTGCACGCAGCGCCTGGTGTCGGTGGCGGCCGATTGCGACAACGACGCGCTGATCTTCTACGTGGAGCAGTCCGGGCCGACGTGTCATTCGGGAAGCGATCGCTGCTTCGACGGCGTGCCGTTCTCGTGGGGATCGCTGATGGCGCGGGTGCGCGAGCGCGCGCGGGGCAGCGGCAACGGCTCCTACACGCGCAAGCTGCTCGCCGATCCGGCGCTGCTCGAGGCGAAGCTGCTGGAAGAGGCGGAAGAAGTCGTGGAGGCGCAGACGCGCGACGAGGTCGCGTGGGAGTGCGCCGACCTCTTGTATTTCATGAGCGTGAAGATGGAGGCTGCAGGCATCGGCATCAGCGACGTGATGGCGCAGCTGGAGGCTCGCGCGAAATGATCGACGCGTCGGCGCGTTTGCTCAAGCGGCTGGCTCCAGGCGAGATCGCGTGGCCGGCGAGTGAGAGCGAGAGCGTCGACGTGGGGCCGATCGTGCAGCGCGTACGCTTGAGTGGCGATTTTGCGCTTCGTGCGATCGCTAGCGAGCTGGGCGACGCGCCGTTCCGCGAGGTGACGCGCGAGGAGATTGCGGCGGCGTATCGCGCGGTGACGCCTTCGCTGCGGCAAGCGCTGGAAGCCGCCGCGGCGCGGATCGAGCGGTTCGCGCAGGCACAGCGCGCGGCGCTGAGCGACGTGAGTTACGAGGTGGGCGGGATGCGCGTGGGGCATCGCGCGGTGGCGATCGAGTCGGCGGGCATCTACGTGCCGTCGGGGCGGCATCCGCTGCCGTCGTCGTTGCTGATGGGCGTGATTCCGGCGCGCGTTGCGGGCGTCGAGCGCGTGATCGCGTGCACGGCGCGCGCGGTGCCGGAGATTCTCGCGGCGGCGTACGTGGCAGGCGTCGACCGGCTCTTTCAGCTGGGCGGCGCGCAGGCGATCGCGGCGCTGGCGTTCGGCACGGAGTCGGTGCCGAAGGTCGACCTGATCGCGGGCGCGGGTAACGCCTACGTGACGGCGGCGAAGCGGATGGTTTTCGGGGCGTGCGGGATTGACGCTCTCGCCGGACCCTCCGAGGTGGTGGTGATCGCAGCGAGCGACGCGCGGGCGGAGTGGGTAGCCGCCGATCTGCTGGCACAGGCCGAGCACGATCCGGGCGCGCGCGCGATGCTGCTCACCGACGACGCGGCCCTCGCCGA
Organism: Candidatus Cybelea sp.; assembly: GCA_035939175.1. Classification (GTDB taxonomy): domain Bacteria; phylum Vulcanimicrobiota; class Vulcanimicrobiia; order Vulcanimicrobiales; family Vulcanimicrobiaceae; genus Cybelea. The sequence goes on from DASZGC010000050.1 coordinate 20,327, forward strand.
TGCCGTGGAGCGCGCACTGGAGGAGCAACTGCGCGCGCTTCGGACGGCGGCAACGGCGCGGGCCGCACTGGAGCGATCGGGATGCTGCGCAGTGCTGCCGCTTCGCGATGCCATCGCGGCTGCGAACGTGCTGGCACCGGAGCATCTCGAGCTGCACGGCGAGCGCGCGGAGTCGCTCGCCGTGCAGGCGACGGCGTATGGCTCGCTCTTCGTTGGCTCGCGTTCGGCAGAAGCGTTCGGCGATTACGGCATCGGTCCGAACCACGTGCTGCCGACGAGCGGGAGCGCGCGCTACACCGGCGGCCTCTCGGTATTCACCTTTCTCAACGCGCGAACGTTCGTCGAAGCGATCGGGCCGATCGATCCCACGATCGCTGCGGAGACCGCCGAACTAGCAGCCTGCGAAGGACTCGACGCTCATCGCCGGGCCGTTTGCGTTCGGGGGGCGTGGTGAGAACGGCCTCGGTCAGGATGTGAACGACGCCGTCGCAAGGCCCGACGATCCAAAGTTTGCGGGCCGTTGGTGCCGTGCGCAGCCAGAGCGGAGCAGCGACCAGCACGAACGACGGTTTAAATAAGACGAACGTGTGTGCCAGGCTGTTGGCATT
>DASZGC010000051.1:0-70905 GCA_035939175.1 Candidatus Cybelea sp.
CGGCGCGCAAGCCTATCTCACGCGCCACGGCCTGCGCATCGAAGGACTCGCCGCCTCATCCGCCGGCGAAGCCCTACGCACTCTGGCCGCGGCCGCCGGCGCGTCGCGCATCGCGCGTTTCGGCAGGCTCCAGGCGCCGCCGCTGGCCGGCTTTCACGGCGGCCGCCCGCGGATCGCCGAGTTCGTGCGCTGGACGGTCGACGAAACGTGAGCCGCATTCCTGGTCCGCGTACGGCCGCGCTCGCGTCTCGGCTGCGCGCTCGCGAGTCCCGCAACGTCACGTTCCTGGGCGACGACTTTCCCGTGTTCTGGGAGAGCGCGGCGGGCGCGGTGGTTACCGACGTCGACGGCAATCGCTACGTCGACTGTACGGCGGCGTTCGGCGTCGCCAACGTCGGCCATTGCAATCCGCGCGTCGTCGACGCGGTCGCGCGCCAGGCGCGGCTGCTGTTGCACGGGATGGGCGACGTGCACCCGACCGAGCTGCGCGTCCGCCTCCTCGATCGCCTGGCGGAGATTCTTCCGCCGCAGCTGGCACGCGCGTTTCTCGCGAGCACGGGATCGGAAGCCATCGAAGCCGCGCTGAAAACGGCGATGCTCGTCACCGGAAAGCATTGTTTCGCTGCCTATCGCGGCGGCTATCACGGGCTCTCGCTCGGAGCGCTCGCCGTCACCGGAATCGAACGCTTCCGCGCGCCGTTCGCCGCCGCGCTGGCCGCCGAGCCGCTGCTGCTCGAGTATCCGCACGCGGGAACGGCGCTGCACGACGCCGAGCACGCCGCGCGGCTCGCGCTGGCCAACCGCGACGACATTGCCGCTCTCGTGGTCGAGCCGGTACTGGGGCGCGGCGGGGCGGTCGTGCCACCGGACGGTTATCTGCGAGCATTGCGCGATATCTGCGACGAGCGCGGCATGCTGCTGATCGTCGACGAGATCTTCACCGGCTTCGGGCGCACGGGATCGTGGTTCGCAATCGAGCGCGACGGCATCGTGCCCGACGTGATCTGCATCGGCAAGGCCATGGGCTCGGGAGTTCCGATTAGTGCGGCGATCGGAACGAGCGCCGTCATGGATGCCTGGCCGCCTTCGACGGGCGAGGCTCTGCACACGTCGACCTATCTCGGAAATCCGCTCGGCTGCGCCGCGGCGCTCGCGACGATCGATGAAATCGAACGCCTCGAACTGCCGGCGCGCGCGGAACGCCTCGGCGCGCAGCTGCTCGAGCGGCTCGCTCCGCTGCTTGCCGTCGAGGGCGTGCGCGAGATCCGCGGCCGCGGTTTGCTGGCCGGCGTCCGCTTGGAGAGTGCGGGCCGCGCGGCGGCGGTCGTGCGTGCAGCATTGCGCGCAGGCGTCATCTTTCTACAGGCGGGCATCGAGGGCGACGTGATCGGCATCGCTCCCCCGCTGACGATCGAGAGCGCGCAGCTCGCGAGCGCCGCCGGCGTCTTGGAGGCCGCCGTGCGGCAAACGGCATAACGAATGGGCGTGAAGCCCATACGCATCGGCATCTCGGGCGCGGGATTCGGCGCCGTCGCGCACCTCCCGGCCCTCCAGAACCACCCAGGCTTCGAGGTCGTCGCGATCGCGTCGCCGTCGAGCGCCGCCAAGGTCGCGCAGGCGGCGAACGTGGGCGCCGCGTTCGAATCGTGCGAGGCGATGCTCGCGGGCTGCGAGCTCGACGCGGTAACCGTCGCGTCGCCGCCGTTCACGCACCACCACGACACGATCGCCGCGCTGCGCGCCGGCAAACACGTGCTCTGCGAGAAACCCTTTGCACTCAACGTCGCGCAAGCCATGGAGATGCGTGAGGCCTTGCGGCAAGCCGGGACCGTCGGCGGCATCGCGCACGAGTTTCGCTTCGTCTCGCAGGTCGCGGCGATCGCCGAGCTGGTACGCAACGGCCATCTCGGCGCGGTGCGCGACGTCGAAAGCACGATGCTGCGGACCAACTTGCGAGCGCAGGAACGGCGTCCGCGCAGCTGGTGGTTCGAGCGCGAACGCGGTGGTGGGCTGGCGGGCGCCGTGCTCTCGCATCTCGTCGATCAAGCGAACTGGCTCTGCGGCGCCCCACCGAAACGCGCAGCGGGCGCGCTTCGTACCGCCAATCCGCACCGCCTCGACGATCGCGGCACGTTCACGTCAACCGTCGACGACGGCGCCGCTGCGGTGCTCGAATATCCCGGGGAGGTTCTCGCGCGGCTCTGCGTTGACGGTACGACGGCCGTCGAGAGCTACACGCTGGCCGTGCATGGCGAGCGCCGCACCGCGGTCGCGAGCGGCCTTTTCATGACGCAGCTCTCGCTCTACACCATCGACGGCGACGTCACGGAGGAGCTTACCTGCAAGCCGTCGCCGTACGCCGCGTTCGAGAGCGTCAACCACAACGTTCCGTTGCTGATGGAGCTGTACGACGAGTTCCAGAAAGCCGTCGAGGGCGAGCCCAACGCACTGCCCAGCTTCGACGACGGCGTGGCGACGCAGGAAGTGCTCGCGGCGATCGGTTACGGAGCGTAGCCGGCGCCATAGCGCCAGAGGAGACCCAGTGCGATCGTCGTCGCGCGGCTGGCGACGGTCTCGCGATCGCCCTCGAGCTGAAAGCGTCGCGATTCGACAAAGCCGTCGCCGGCGAGTGCGATCCACACCAAGCCGACGGGCTTCTGCGCCGTGCCGCCGCCGGGGCCGGCGATGCCCGTCGTGGCCAGCGCGACGCCTGCTCCGAAGCGATCCCGCGCGCCGGCAGCCATTTCGCCGGCGATCTCTTCGCTCACCGCGCCGAACCGCTCCAAGCTCGCCAGACTCACGCCAAGTTGCGAAACCTTCACCTCATTTGCATAAGCTACGACGCCGCCGACGAAGCTCTCCGACGCGCCTGCAACCGCGGTAAGCGCCGCCGCGATCCGCCCGCCCGTGCACGACTCGGCGATGGCCAGCAGTTCGCCGCGCGCTCGCAGAGCCGCCAGCGCCGCGCTCGCCGGCGTCTCGTCGCCGGTGCCGAACACGTTCCCGTGCAGCCGCGATTCGATCTCGCCCGCCAGCGGCGCGATCGCGGCCTCGGCCTGCTCCGGCGACGCGCTTTTGGCCATGATCTTGACGTCGACGCGAAAATCGTGCGCGAGCACCGCGATCTTCGGATTCTGCGCGCTGCGAAAGAGATCGCCGATGCGGTGGTCGATCTCCGATTCGCCGATGCCGATCGTGTGGATCGTCCGGGTAACGATCGTTTCGTGCGCGCCTAGGCGCTCGCGCATCCACGGCACGACTTGCTCGTGCAGCATCGGTTTCATCTCGCGTGGAACTCCGGGCATGCACGCGACGAACTTTTCATCGCGCGAGAATGCAATAAATCCCGGCGCCGTCCCGTTGGGATTGGGCAGCGGCACGCTGCCGCGCGGAAGCTCGGCCTGTTTGCGATTGTTTTCGCGCATCGGCCGCCCGACGCGTGCGAATATTGCCTCCATCTGCGCCAGCGCCGGCTCGTACAGTTCGACGCCGAGCCCCAGCGCGTCGCAGACCGACTCCTTCGTGAGATCGTCGGTCGTCGGTCCGAGTCCGCCGGTCGTTACGACCCCGTCGGCGCGCGAGAGCGAAGCCCGCACCGCGGCGGCGATGCGCTCGCGATTGTCGCCCACCGCACCGGACGCGCGCACGTCGATCCCGGCGGCGGCGCACGCCCGCGCGATGTAGGACGTGTTCGTATCGAGGAGGTTGCCGAGCAGCAGTTCGGTGCCGACGGCGAGAATCTCAACGCTCGGCATCGCCGTCCGCAAACCAGTCGGGGTACTCGAAGCGCACCTCCGCGCGGAAACCGCGCGCCGCTTCGATCATCGCACCGCGCCGATAGGCCGAGTCCTCGGTGCCGGGACGCTCCGCGCGCGCGCGTTCGCGCCGCTGCGCGAGAAGCTCGACGAAGCGTTCGAACCGGGCGTTCATCGCCGCCTGCAGCGCTATTTTCAAAATCTTGCCGACGCGCGGCGCCAATCCCGCAGTCGAGATGGCGACGCGCACCGGCCCCGCCTTGGCAATCGCCGCCATGGCGACGAAGCCGTAGCGCGGCTGGTCGATGCAGCACAACAGGAAGCGATGGCGGTCGGCTAGGGCGCGCAGCCTTGCCGAGAGCGCCTCGTCCTGCGGCGTCGAGATCACGAAGAACGCATCGGCGACGTCGCTCTCCTGGAGGCTCGAGGGATCGTAGATACGGCGCACGTCGGCGCCGGATTCCGCCAGCGCCGCGCTCTTCTCGACGGCTTCACGATCGCTTTCCGTCCCGATGACGACGCACGGGCGCCCTTGCAGATTGATGCCCACCGGAAAAAACGGCAATCGCATCGGAGAGCTAGTAGTCCACGGGGCGCAGATAGAATTCGTTGATCGCGGTATTCGTGAGCATCGCCGTCGTCGGCAGGTGACGTTTCCAATGCGTCGCGTCGACGCGCCGCCGAACCAGCTCCACCTCGTTGCGCGCGAAGCCGCGCTCGACCAGCTCGTGGTCGCCGTAACCCAGCAGCAGCTGTGCGAGAATCGTGTCGGCGCTCGCGTAGCTTATGCCGAGGTCGGCTTCGTCGGTCTGGTCGGCTTCGAGGTCGGCCGTGGGGGCCTTGTCGATCAGCGGCTGCGGCACGCCGAGATAGCGCGCCAGCGCCCACACCTGGCTCTTGAAGAGATCGCCGAGGGGATTGACCGGCGGCGTGTCGTCGGCGTGCCAGGTGAAGTAGCCCAGGAGCCGCTCCGTCTTGTTTCCCGTGCCGATCGGCAACGCGTCGTACTTCGCCGACTGATCGAAGAGCACGACCATGCGCGTCCGCGCCATCACGTTGCCGCGGCGGCGCGCACCGGCCTGCGGCTCGTACTGCAGATAACCGTCGACCGCGTCGCTGATATCGATCGTGACGCAGCCGATCTGCAGCGCGTCGACCACCAGCTGCGCGTCGTGCAGGCTCGATGCATTCGACGTGCGGTAAGGCATTCGGATCGCGTACACGTTCTCCGGCCCGAGAGCGCGCGCGCAGAGGTACGCGGTGACCGCCGAATCCACGCCGCCCGAGAGTCCGATCACCGCGCGCGGAATCTTGCGGCGCAGGATCATCTCGTCGCGGAGAAACGACTCCAGCCAGCGCGCCGTCAGCGCGGCGTCGAGGCCTGGTGCCTGCGGCGTTGCCGCCTGAGGTTCAACGATCCGCATCGGCGCGGCGCCCCGCGGGCAACGGCAGCTCATCGTCGAGAAGCAGGTCGGGCAGCACCGCGCGCAGGTCGCCGAGGAGCGGGAGCGTGGCGCGCGCGCGGTCGATTTCGCGCAGGTCGAGATCGGCACGCACGATGCACGGTTCGTCCGGCGGTCCTTGCACGAGAATCTTGCCCCGCGGATCGACGACGCACGACGAGCCCGACATGCCCTTGCCGCCCTCGAAGCCCGTCAGTCCCGCATAGATCACGAACACCCCGTGCTCGGCGGCCGCAAGGCGCAGCGTGTCGTTCCACACCGTCACGCTGTCGAGTTGCGCGCCGGATTCGACGCCGCGCCCCGGCGAGGCACTGGGCACGACGATCACACGCGCGCCCTTTACCGCGGCCAGCGTGGTGGTGATGGCGTGGCAGGCGTCCTCGCAGACGAGCAGCGCCATCGTGCCGAACGCCGTCTCGAACACGCCGAGATGCGTTCCGCGCGAGAGGAATCGTTCTTCGTCGAACACGCCATACGTCGGCAGGAACATCTTGCGATGCACGTGCAAGACGCGTTCCCCGCGCGCCTCTGCGCGCAGGTAGATCGCGCTGTTGTAGTAGGTACCGCCGTCGTTCTCGTAAAAACCGGCAACGAGGTCGACGGGACGACCGCCGGACGCGTCACGCCACGCGCTCGCAAGATCGGCGGCGAAGCGCTGCGCCGGCATCGCGAGATCGTAGACTGCGCCCTCGAGGAAGTATCCCGTGAGTGCGGCCTCCGGCAGCACCACGAGGTCTGGCGGGTCGCCGGCAAGCTCCGCGAAGGCGTCGCGCGCGCCGGCAAGATTCGCGGTATAGCGGCCCTTGCTGGGCTTCGTCTGCACGATGGCGACGCGCAGACGCTCGCGCGCTTCAGCCACCGCCGATGCTCGTGGCCATCTCCACCTGTTCGTCGCCGGGAGCCTTGCGCCCGAGCGCCGCAGCGCACTCCTCGGCAGGATAAGTCCAGATCTCGGCCAGCGTTGGGTGCAAGTGCGGGATCCGCATGAACTGATCGACGGTGGCATCGAAGCTCATCGCCACGATCACCTCGTGGATCAGCTCGGAGCCCTGCGGTCCGACGATCGCCGCGCCGAGAATCTTGCCGCTGTGCGGATCGGCCATCATCTTCACGAAGCCTTTGGTCTTGGCCAGGCACTGCGCTTTGCCGTGCTCGGCGAACTCGTAGCGGCCGCTCACGTACGGCACGCTGCGGCGCTGCAGCTCCTTCTCGCTCATCCCGACGGCGGCCACCTGCGGGTCGCTGAACACCGTATACGCGGCAGTCAGCCGGTAGTCGGCGCGTTCGCCGAGATTCAGGCACGCGTTGCGGGCCGCGACCTCGCCTTGATAGATCGCGACGTGCACCAGCATATACTCGCCGGTCACGTCACCGACGGCATAGATGTCGGGATTCGAGGTGCGCATCGTCTCGTCGACGACGATGCCGCCGCCGGGCGCGCAGTCGACGCCCGCGCTGCTCAGCTCGAGCCCGGCAACGTCGGGCTCGCGGCCCAGCGCGTAGAAAATCTCGCTCCCCGCGACTTCCTGCTCTTGCCCGCCGGCAACGTAGCGCACGACCTTCTCGTTACCGCGGCGCTCCGCGCCGAGCAGCGTCGTCTGGGCGCGCACGTCGATGCCCTCGTCGCGGAAGTAGCCGGTGAGTGCGAAGCCGACGTCGTCGTCGGTATCCGTGAGCAGATGCGCGCTGCGGATCAGCATCGTGGTTCTCGCTCCCATGCGCGCGAGAAACTGCCCCAGCTCGCACGCGGTGTACCCGCCGCCGAGCACGATCGCCGATTCCGGAATGCTCTCCAGTTCGAGCAGCGCGTCGCTGTCGATGTAGCCCGTCGCGCCCAGCCCAGCCAGCGTCGGTTCTTTGATGCGGCTGCCGGTCGCCACGACGAACTTTCCCGCCTCGAGTACGGTACTCTCGCCGACCAGCAGCTCGGTGCGCGAGAGGAAGCGTGCCGCTCCGCGATAGAGCGGGAAGCGGTCGATTCCCTCGATGCGGTAGTCGGCGAAGCCCTTCACGAGGACGCGCTTACGCGCGGCGATGAACGGCATGTCGCTGGAGATACCGGCGACCTCGATGCCGAGCGCGACCGCATCGCGCGCGTCGGCGAGCGCGTCGCTCGACGCCAGGAGCGCCTTGCTCGGCATGCAGCCGCGCAGAATGCAGAGGCCGCCGAGCGGCCCATGGTCGACGAGCGCAACGTCGCAGCCGACGTCGCGCACGGTGCGCGCGGCCGCGTAGCCGCCCGACCCGGCGCCGACGACCACCACGTCGTGACGCTTACGCAGCAAGCTCATTATCGCCCGGCCGGGCGTGCGCCGAGCCGATGCGTCGATTCGATGAAGCGAACGGTGCCGCTCGAGTGCACCAAGATCGAGTGCGTGCGCGCCTGGTTGCCGAAGAAGCGGACGCCGCGCACCAGGTCGCCGTCGGTGATGCCCGTCGCGCAGAAGATCACGTCGTCGCTGTGGACGAGGTCGTCGAGCTTTAGCACGCGGTCGAGATTGCCGAAGCCCATCGCGGTCGCGCGAGCGGCCTCGTCGTCGTTGCGGGGCTCCAGGCGCCCCATGAAGTTTCCACCCAGACACTTGATGGCCGCCGCCGCGAGCACGCCTTCGGGCGCGCCGCCGGTTCCCATCGCGACGTGCACGCCGGTCGAGTCGATCGCGGTGGCGATGCACGCGTCGACGTCGCCGTCGGAGATCAGGCGGATCCGCGCACCGGCGGCTCGCACTTCTTTGATCAGGTCGGCGTGGCGCGGCCGGTCGAGGATGACCACGCACACGTCGTTGATCGGTTTCTCGAGAGCATTGGCCACCGCTTCGAGATTGTCGCGCACGGGCGCATCGATGTGCACGAACGACGCCGCTTTCGCGCCGACGGCCAGTTTTTTCATGTAGGTGTCGGGCGCGTGCAGCAGTCCGCCGCGTTCCGCGATCGCCATCACCGCGATCGAATTGGGCAGGCCGTTGGCGACGAGATTGGTTCCTTCGACCGGATCGACCGCGATATCGACCTCTTTACCACCGCTGCCGACCTCTTCGCCGATGTAGAGCATCGGCGCTTCGTCGCGTTCGCCTTCGCCGATGACGATGCGCCCCGCGATCTGCATGTCGCCCAGCGCCTCGCGCATCTTCTCGACGGCGGCGCCATCAGCGGCCTCGCGTTCGCCGCGACCCATCCAGCGCGACGCGGCGAGCGCGCCGCTCTCGGTCACTTTGACGAAGTCGAGGGTGTGAACCGAGTGGTCCAGCACCGCGCGCGTAATCCACCGAGGCATTTACTCCAAACCCTACAAGGGAAGCGGCTCTTTTCCTGTTAAAGACTCGTCGGCGTGTCCGCCGGTACCGATCTCTCTCGACCATTTCACGAGCGCCTCGCGCGCGCGGGCGATGCGCTCGCTGCCGGTTGGCCGGCGCTTGCCGCCGTTGCTCTCTCCGGTCTGACGCTCGGATTCTTCGCCTGGTACGCGATGGTCGTTCCCCGGCATCACGGCGCCGAGGGTCAAGCGGCGCTCCTTGCAGGAACGACCGTAGGCGTGGCGTTTGCGGTAGCGGCGTGGCTCGCATATTCGTGGTACTTCTCGCGCCGTGCCGGCATCACGTTGGTTCGCTCGCTGCGCTACGACGCGCTCACGTGGCTCCCGTTTCTCCTCCTCTGGCTCACCTTCGCCTCCGAGGCGCAGCTCGCGCACGAAGCTCGGCTTCTGCTGATCGGCGTCGCCCTCTTCTGCGTCGGCAAGGTGCTGATCGCGGCGCGCTTCAACCAGACGGTCCGCGAGGTGCTCATCGACTTCGCCGCCACGCGCACCGCCATCATCGTGATCGCCGAACTCGCGGCGGTCATCATCGGGCAGCGCGCCGGTACGCACGTGCAGGAATCGTCGCACGTGTTGCTCGCGGTGTGGGGCCGCTGGGACGCGGTGCACTACCTCGAGATCGCCACGCAAGGCTATTCGGGCACGAACATGGCGTTCTTCCCGCTCTATCCGCTGCTGATCAATCTGCTCGGCGGACTCGCGGGGAATCACCTGATCGCGGGGCTGGTCATTTCGAACGCCGCTTTCTTCTTCGGGCTGCTCTATTTGTATAAGCTGCTCGAGCACGAGTACGACCGCGCCGTCGCGCGGCGCGCGATCTTCTACGTGTCGATCTTTCCCACCGCGGTGTACTTCACCGCCGTCTACACCGAGTCGCTCTTCTTCATGCTCACGGTGGCATCGTTCTACTACATGCGCGAGCGCATGTGGTGGGTTGCGGGCGCGCTCGGTTTTTTCGCCGCGCTCACCCGCGTCGAAGGCGTGCTGCTCCTGGTACCCTTCGTTATGGAATGGTCGGCGGTGGCGGAGAGCTCCGGCAAGAAGGCCTTCGGCGATCTGGCCGCCGCGCTGCTGATCCCGCTCGGCCTAGCGTTCTACATGGCCTATCTCTGGGTGCTGCGCGCGGACCCGCTCTACTTCTCGCACGTGCAAATCCATTGGAATCGCCACTTCGCTCCGCCGTGGGTTAGCCTGATCAACGCCTTCGGCAAGATCGCACACAGCACCGGACCGCAGGTGGTGGCGAATCAATCCCTGGAGGTAGGATTCACGCTTCTGATGATCGGCGTGCTGGTAGCGGGCTGGCGCAGCCTCCGGCCCTCGTACATCGCCTACATGACGCTCTCGATCCTCGTGCCGATGTCTACCTCGAACCTGATGTCCATGCCGCGCTTCGCGCTGGTGCTCTTTCCGATGTTCGCGATCCTCGCACGCTGGGGCGAGCGACCGTGGGTCAACAACGTCATTCTTGCTTTCTCGCTGCCGTTGCTGGGTCTCTTCACCGTTCTCTTCGCGGACTGGTACTGGGTTGCATAGGCGCGGCGTGCGCCAGTTCGTAAAGTTCGGCATCGTCGGCGCCTCCGGCATGCTCGTCAACTTCGTCGTGGCGCACGTGCTGGAAAAGACGACGACGCTCTCGTGGTTCGCCGACTTCGCCATCGGCTTCATGGTCGGCGGCGTGTCGAACTACATCCTCAACCGCATCTGGACGTTCGGCTCGCGGCGCAATCCCTTCGTCGAGGGCTTGCAGTTCCTCACGGTCTCGGCGATTGCGCTGCTCGCGGGCAAGGTCGTGTTCGTCCTTGCCGACCACTACCAGATCCGTCACTTCACGGCAACCTGGCTGGTCGCGACGCTCTCGGGCACGTTCGTAAACTTCTTCATCAATAAGTACTGGACGTTCCGGCACCTGAATTGAACAGCGCGACGATCCGGAAGGCCTCGGTCTACTGGTATGCCGGCCTGTTCCTCGCGACGATCTTGGCCCTCGCGCTGCGGCTGCACGGCATCGGCGATCCCATTATGGACCACCCGGGATGGCGTCAGGGCGATACCGCCGCCATCGCGCGAAACTTCGCGTTGCGCGCCTTCGACATCTTACGGCCGCAGACGAGCTACAACGGGGCACCGCCCAACTACGTCGAGCTCGAGCTGCAGATCGTGCCGTTCCTGGCGGCCGCGTTCTACAAGATCTTCGGCGTGCACGAGATCTTCGGCCGGTCGATCGCGCTGGCGTTCGGTCTCGGCACCGTCGTGGTGGTCGCGCGTTTCGGTCGCTGGCTCTTCGGCAGCGAGCTTGCGGGAATCGGTGCGGCGTTCTTCTACGCGGTCTTTCCCGGCAGCGTCTATTACGGGCGCACCTTTATGCCCGATTGCGCGATGGTCTTCTTCTTGACCGCGGCGCTCTACGCCGCCGCGCGGCTGCTCCTGGATCGCGACCGGCTCGAATGGCGAGGCGTTGCCTGGACGGCGCTGCTGCTGACCTTCGCGTACCTCGCCAAACCGGTCGCGGTGCTCGCGCTGGTGCCGTTGCTCGGCCTCTGCTGGCAGCGCGTCCGCTCGAAGCGGGCGACGTCGATTCCGGCGATCGCCGTGCTCGCGATCGCCCCGCTGCTGATTCTCTGGCTCTACGACCGTCGCGTCGCCTCCTACGCCGAGTGGCACTGGGCCAGCGGCATCACCCAACTGCACGTGCTTCCCGCTCTGCGCGCCGCGCTGAGCAGCGGCTCCGCCTTCTTGGCGAAATGCACGCAGTTTCGCGTCGTGCTGGGAATGCTGCGCGCGACGATGCTCGGGACGCTCTCGTTCGTGCTGGCCGCGATCGGATTCGCGGCTCTGGGGTGGATCGAAACGCGCAGCAGGACGCTGCTGTGGGCGTGGCTGGCCGGCGGACTGCTCTACGTCTTTGTGGTGGTGACGGTCGAGCGCGTGGATTACTACACGTTCCCGCTCTTGCCGGTGTGCGCGCTCGTCATCGGCGGGCTGCTCGCGCAGGTCGTGCGGTTGGCGCGCACGCTCGACGCGGCGCCCCCCGCGCGATACGCGCTGGCGTCCTTGGCCCCGATCCTGGCCCTCTGCGCGCTGTTTCTGAGCCGCGGCCCGGTCGCCGCGTATTACGAGTACAACCACCAGGCCTATCGCAACGCGCTCCGGCTCGACCGCACGTTACCGCCCGGCGCGCTCGTCGTCATCGCACATTACGGACCCGACCTGCAGTACTACCTCAACCGTTTCGGCTGGGAGGAGGACCCGCTGCTCTGGACGCCTTTCGACGAGGAGAGCGCCATCCGCAAGGGGTCGCGATACTTCATCGCCGTCGAAAACCGTCGCTTCCGCCACAACCTCGAGCTCTGCGCCTGGCTGCAGCGTTTCCCAGTAAGCACGGCACCCGGCAACTGGCCGGTGTACGCGACCGACCCCCGCCGGCTCGTGCCGAATGCGGAGCGGTTTTGGCGCGCGTTTCGAGCCGCGGAGCGCTCGGGGCAAGGCCGCGCCTTCCTCGACGCGCACCACGCATGCCAGTATAAATAGCCCGTTATGCCTTAGGAGTGCCAGCTCTCCAGGAGTGCTTTGAATGCTTCGGGCGAGACCGCGATGCCGCCGCGGTAGGGGAAGTCCATCGCCATCACCAGGTAGAGCACGAGGCCGATCATCAGGCTCAAGCCCAAGATCATGAGCTGCTGCATGATCGTGCGATCGAAGCCGAACAGGTACGTGAACGCTACGGTCAGGTAAGCGCCCGCGATCAGTACCGCCCACATCGACCCGTTGATGCCGACGAAATCGATGGTCAGCCGCGTCTCGCGGTTATCGAGCGCCGTCGCGGTCGCGTCGATCATCTGCCGGTGAATGTCGGCTTGAGCGGGCGTCGTAACGTCGAGCGCTCGGACCTTGGCATCGATCCTTTCCAAGAGCGCGTCCGTGAGTCCCGATTTGTTGCCCTGACTCATGTGCGGCCATTCGTCGTGGATCACCGAGTTCGTGTACGCGCGCAGCGTAGCGCGCAGATCATCCGTGTGCTCGAAGGAGCGCGAGTCCCGGTAGACCGACGCGAGCGCGCCGGCCTCGTCGTACGTGCGAATCTCCGCCTGCTGAAAACGATCCCACACGCCGATCGCCACGAAGCCCAGCAGCACTGCGTAGACGACGCCGATGACCGCGAGGATGAAGCCCGCGCGGTCGTTGTGCTCCGCGCGCACCTCTTGCGAGGTAAAGTGCTGGACGAGGTACCCCAGCACCATCGTCGACGCGACGAAGCCGCCGACGACCACGATACCGGCAACGACGCTGTTGAGCGAGTCGAACCAGGCTATCACAAAGGCGCCGTTACGGAAGCGGCAGCAGCGACGCCGCGCCAAAAGTCGTCGACTGCGACGGGACCTCGGGCAGGCCCGATGAGACCAGTTGCCGGTAGACGATCAGCCGGTTCGTATTTTTGGCGATCTCCAGCTCGAGCGCATAGCTGCGCTTGATCGCCGAGGTCAGGTCGTCGGTGTCGAACGTGTAGCCGAAGCGCCGGAGATCGCGCAGCAGCAGCGCGTCGGCCGGCCCGAGCTGCTGGTACGCGTGCTGCATCTCCAGCGCGGTTGCATGATAGGTCGGGTAATTCGACACCACGATCTCGCGTTTGAGCTTCGCCTGATCGATCGTCGCCTTCAGCGCGGCGAGCGGTGCACTCTGCGGAGAGAGGGCCAGGCCGCCGTCGACGGTCGCCAGCGCGTCGTCGAAGTTGCCCTTGCTGAACTGCTGCCGCGCCAGCTCGGCGGCGGCCTGCACGAAACCGGTGCGCGCGCGTTCGTCTCCAGCGTCTACGCGCAGCGCCAGGCGGTAGGCCAGCTCGGCGTCGCGTGCGTCGCCGCGAACCAGCGCGACGTCCCCCTGATGGACGCGCGTCTCGACGATCCAGCGCTCGATCGAGCTCGCGCAGCCGCCAAGAGCTAGCGAGGCGCACAGCGCCACGATCGCCCTGCTCGGACCTCTCCTAGTAATGAACGTGCGTTGCAAACCGGGCAACTACCTCGATAATCACTGCGGCCGGATAGAGGATCGCCTGCGAGAGCAGCGAGCCGACGATAGCCGTCAGCGACAGATAGAACACCATGGAGCGAACCTCCTGGACCGTTCGCTTCCCGTGGATCGCCTGATCGGTGATCATCGCCGAGGTCGGGTCCACGAAGAGCGTAAAGGCGATCGTGCCGACGCCGTTGACGATGCCCGAGAGCGTGATTGCCGTGCGCGCCACGTTGACGTCGAGCACCGAGGCGAGATACGACGACTGCACGCCCACGGAGTAGACGCACATCACGACCGTGTTGAAGACCAGCAGCTTCATCGGCAAGCCGCGCCAGTCGAAGCTCCGCACCTCCGCAAGCGAGGGCACACGCTCCGAGCGCACCACGTCGCGAATGACCGACGGCGCCAGCAGTCGCGCCAGCGCGTGCGGCACGGAGCCGCGCGCCTCGAACGAATGAACCCCGCGGCGAAAGAGGTAGGTGAACATCGGCAGGAAGAGCGCGAAGGCGACCATGCCCACCGTTCCGGCCAGGACGATCCAACGCAGCTGGAGCGTGAAGAGGGTCTGCCACGCGGCGGCCGCAGCCGGCTGGCCCTGCAGATGGCCGACGGCGTTGCCGGCCTCGTCGGAGAGCGGCCCAACGAAGAAACCCATGAAAAGATTGGCGAGGCGGCCGGTGGTCACGAAGAGATTGAAGAGCGAGATCGAGGTTGCGATGCGCTTTGTCTGAACGCCCGCGAGGCGCGCCGCGTAGGCCCCGATCGTCACGCCCTGCACGATGAAGGTGATCGCCATCGCGCCGATCAGCTTCCCCGACCACAGGTACGGAAGGGATGCGTGCATGCCGAGGCTACACGCCTCTCAACCTGCTCTGCTAGGCGGCATGGTTGCGGTTCAACGTAATCGCGGACTCCTCGACCGGCCCGATGATGCTTAGTCCGACGTTCTGCGGCGCGAGCAGCTCGCGCGCCAGCTCCTGCACCTCAGCAGGCTCGACCGCGTCGATTCGCCGCTCGACTTCCTCGGCGCTCACGTAGCGCCCCAAAGCGAACTCGTTGCGTCCGAGGCGGATCATGCGGCTCGACGTCGACTCCAGCGCGAGCGTGAGGTTGCCCTTGAAATGCTCCTGCGCGAGACGGAACTCGTCGGGACCGATCGCCGTGGTGGAGGCGCGCTCGAACTCTTCGAGGGTCACGTCGATGCACGACTGCACGTTGGCGGGCGACGTGCCGGCGTAGACGCCGAACAGTCCGGCCGCGCGGTAGGCGGCCTGAAACGAGTAGACGCTGTAAACGAGGCCGCGCTTCTCGCGGATCTCTTGAAAGATGCGGCTCGACATACCGCCCCCAAGCACGGTGTCGAGCAGCGTAAGCGCGTAGCGCCGCTCGTCGCGCATATCGACGCCGCGCGTGCCGAGCACCACGTAGGCCTGCTCGCTCTCTTTAAAACGAATGTGGCATCCGGGCGTCGTCGCCGGGCTCTCCGGCTCGGGCAGCGGGCAGGAGCCGGCGAATCCTTTGAACTGCTCGTCGACCAACTCGACGAGATGCTCGTGTTCGACGTTGCCGGCAGCTGCCACCACGATCGAGTTCGGAGCGTAATGCGCCTTGAGGTGGGCGCGAAGATCGTCCGGCTTGACGGCGAGAACGGTCTCGGCAAAGCCGATCGTCGGCGCGCCGAGATTGGCGCCGCTCCACATCGTCTGCAGAAAGACGTCGTGGATCAACTCGTCGGGCGAGTCCTCGTACATCTTGATCTCTTCGAGGATCACCTTCTGCTCTTTGGCCAGCTCGCCGGGATCGAAGGTCGAGTTGAGAAACATGTCGGCGAGAACGTCGAGCGCCAGCGGCACGTGGCGATCGATTACTTTAGCGTAGTAACAGGTGGCCTCTTTGTCCGTGAAAGCGTTGAGGTTACCGCCGACGCCGTCCATCGTTTCGGCGATCTCGCGCGCGCTGCGCCGCGTGGTCCCTTTGAAAAGCATGTGCTCGAGCAGGTGCGAGATGCCGCGGCGAGCCTCGCTCTCGACGGCCGAGCCAACGTCGGCCCAGATGCCGACGGTCGCCGAGCGGACGCCGGGCATCGTCTCGGTCAACACCCGCAGCCCGCTGGGCAGCGTCGTCTTCTTATACATCTACGTCGGCGGCCGCAACGTCGACGGTGCGAAGGCCTGCCGCACCCACCGTTCGTCCCAGAAGGCGCCGTCCCCGGAGGCCAACGCCCGCTCGCGCAACGCTTGCGTCGTCTCTCCGCGGCGTACCGAAATCGTGAAGACGGTTCGCGAGGTGGGCCGCGCGAGATCGCCGCTGACGACCTCACCCTTGTCGACCTCGAGCGGCACGCTGGTCCAGAAGTCGATCTCTTCGGCGTTCGGAGCCGCCGCGAAGACGCGCTGCGCGAGCGCGACGATCTCGCCGACGAACTGCTCGCGCGTGAGCACCTGATGGAACTTCACGCCCCACATGCGGATGCCGACGATCAGATGATCGTCGAGCTGGTTCGCCGATACCTGATTGACCTCGGCGGGCCACTGCGTGACGAAGAGCGATTCGCCGATCTGCTGCGCGACGTCGCGGCGATTGCCGCTGGCTCGCGCGGCGGCGTCGAGCGCGGCGACGCTCGGCGCGCTCGCGGCCGCCGTGGCGGCGCAGGCAGCCCACAGCGCCAGCGCCGCCGCGGCGCCGCTAATACGACTGCGCAAAATAACCCCGCGCCTTCGCGGGTTCACCACAGGCGGTGCACACGGTGTCGCCGGGCTGGAGGTCTCGTAAGACCCGCGTCGTCGCCGTCGTCGCAGCCTTGATCTCCGCCTCGCACTGCGGCCGCTCGCACCAAGCGATGTCGACCATTCCGGCGCGCGAGCGGCACAGCTCGAGAAACTCGCTTCGGTCGGCGGTGGCGTACGTATGCTCGTGAAGAAACCTCTGCGCTTGTTCGAAGAGTGATGTTTGGATGTCGCCGAGCAACGCGCGCAGCGCGCTCTCCAGTTCGGCGAATGGGATGCTCCGCCGCTGGTCGGCATCGCCCTTGGCGCGGTCGCGCCGGGCGACGACGGCCGTCTGCGCGTCGACGTCGCGCGGACCAATCTCGACGCGCACGGGAACGCCACGGAGATCCCACTCGCTGTACTTCCACCCCGGCTGTTCGTCGCGATCGTCGACCTTCACGCGAAAGCCCGCGGCGGAGAGCCGGTCGGCCAGCTCTTTGCAGGTCGCGACCGCGCGCTCGTCGCCGGAGCGTACGATCGGCACGAAGACGGCTTCGATCGGCGCCAGTTTGGGAGGAATTCGCAGGCCCCGATCGTCGCCGTGGGCCATGATCAGGCCGCCGATCATGCGCCACGAGACCCCCCACGACGTCGTGTACGCGTATTTGATCTGCCCATCGGCGTCGACGAACTTGATGTCGTACGCTTTGCCGAAGTTTTGACCTAAATCGTGCGAGGTACCCGACTGCAGCGCCTTGCCATCGGGCATCAGCGCTTCGATCGAAAACGTTTCGACGGCGCCGGGAAAGCGTTCGCTCGCGCTCTTGCGCCCGGCGTAGACGGGCAGCGCGGCGACGTTCTCGGCGAACTCGCGGTAGACTTCGAGGATCTTCAGCGTCTCCTCGCGCCCCTCGGCTGCGGTAGCGTGCGCGGTGTGCCCCTCCTGCCACAGGAACTCCATCGTCCGCAGAAATGGGCGCGTGGCTTTCTCCCAGCGCACGACGTTGGCCCACTGGTTGATCAGAATCGGAAGGTCGCGATAGGATTCGATCCACTGCGCGTACATCGTCCCGATCATCGCCTCCGAGGTCGGACGAATTGCCAGGCGCTCGGTCAACGGTTCGGTGCCGCCCTGCGTGACCCAGGCCACCTCGGGGGTAAAGCCTTCAACGTGCTCGGCCTCGCGAATCAACAAACTTTCCGGTATCAAGAGGGGAAAGTAGGCATTTTCATGTCCGGTCGCCTTGAAGCGCGCGTCGAGCTGTCGCTGCAATGCTTCCCAGATTCCAAAACCGTGCGGCCGCAGCACGACGCATCCGCGAACGGGGGAGTACGACACCAGCTGCGCCTTGAGACAGACGGCGGTGTACCAAGCAGAGAGATCGGCAGCCTTCGGAGGTATCTCCTTGACGGCGCTTGGGGCGAGCGCTTCGGACATGACCGGCCCCGTTTCGATTGCAATAGGGCCGCGGCCTTGTCGCCGGGGAATCGAGGCGGCATCTCGCAATACATGTGACGATGCCGAAGCGAACGAGGATCTACACCCGAACGGGCGACGCGGGCACGACCGGGCTCGTTGGAGGCCAGCGCGTCGCGAAGAACGCGCCGCGCATCGAAACCTACGGAACCGTCGACGAGCTATCCAGCACGATCGGCGTCGCGCGTTCGCATCTGCGGCCCTTGGCTGCCCAACCGCGCGCCGCGCGCCTCGACGCCTGGCTCGCGTGGACCCAAGACGTGCTCTTCAATCTCGGCTCCGAACTCGCGACGCTGCCCGAGGATCTGCGCGAGGGCATGCCGCGCGTCGCCGAAGCCGACGCGCGAGCCCTCGAACGCGCAATCGACGAGGCCGAGCGCGACCTGCCGCCGCTGAACGCCTTCATCCATCCCGGCGGATCGCCGGCGGGAGCGCACCTTCACGTCGCGCGCACGATCTGCCGCCGCGCGGAGCGGCTCGTCGTCGAATTGGTCGAGCGCGAAGGCGTCTCCGCCGACGCGCTGCGCTATCTCAATCGGCTATCGGACGCGCTCTTCGTCTGGGCTCGCTGGATCAACGACGCACTGGGCGAGGCCGAACACGAATGGAATTCCGCCTCTCGCGCCCCGGAGGCCTGACCCTCAGCGACTGCGAACCGACCGCGAAATGTCGTTTCGCTCCGAGCTGTTCGCCACCACCAACGTCGACAAGCTGCGCGAGCTCGGCACGCGCAAGATCCTCCGCCGTGCGCTAGGCGCTAAGGACCTCATCGCGATCGGCCTGGGCACGATGATCGGCGGCGGCATCTTCACGACGATCGGCACCGGCGTAAAGGGCGCCGGCCCCGCGGTGATCGTGTCGTACCTGCTCGCGGGGCTTACCTCGTTCTTCGCCGCGCTCTGCTACGCCGAGTTGGGGGCGATGGTCCCGGTGGCGGGAAGCGCCTATACCTACGCCTACGCGACGATGGGCAAGCTCTTTGCGTGGATCATCGGCTTCGCACTGATCTTCGAGTATGGAATCAGCGCGGCGCCCGTGGCGCAGCAGTTCTCGGCTTCGATCCAAGACGTGCTCCATGGCATCGGCATCAATCTTCCGGCGTGGGCGCAACAGTCGAACCTCGTGGTGCACGGCCCTTGGTGGCTGCCTTCGAGCTGGGACCTCTTGCACTCGCAGTGCGACTTGGTCGCCGCCGTGTTCGTGATCGGGTTGAGTCTGCTGCTCTCGCTGGGCATCCGCGAGTCGGCGACGGTCAACAACGTCTTCGTCGTCCTGAAGATCTCGGCGCTGATCGTGTTCATCTTCGCCGGGCTGCTGCTGTTCCACGCGGTCAACCTACACGACTTCAATCCGTACGGCTGGGGAACGCTCCGGCCGTTCGGCGGCCTCGCCGATTTCTCGTCGTCGGCCCAACCGTACGGCATCATCGCGATCGGCGCGTTCGTCTTCTTCAGCTACATCGGCTTCGACACGGCAACGACCACCGCCGAGGAGTGCAAGAACCCGCAGTTCGACGTGCCCGTCGGGGTGATCGGGGCGCTGGCAATCGGCACGGTGATCTACTGCGCGACCGCGATCGTACTGGTCGGCGCGCTGCCGTGGAACCAGGTGCCGATCAAGGATCCCCTGGTGGCGGCGCTGGCGCCGCTGCACACGCCCGCTCTGACCTGGGTGATCACGATCGGCGTGCTCGCCGGCACCACGAGCGTGGCGCTGGCGTCGCTGCTGGGCCAATCGCGCATTTTCTACGTAATGGCCCGCGACGGTATGCTGCCGCCGCAGGTCGCCGTCGTCCATCCACGTTTCAAGACGCCGATGCGCACCACGATGATCACCGGCGTCGCGGTTGCGTTCCTCGCGCTGATCGTGCCGCTCGTCAACCTGCTCAACCTGGTGAACATCGGCACGCTGATTGCCTTCACCGTGGTCTGCGCCGGCGTGCTTTACCTACGCAAGCGCAAGCCCGATATGCCGCGCAGCTTCCGCGTGCCGTTCGTTCCGCTCTTCCCAATCCTCGGCATCGCGTTCTCGCTCTTCTTAGCCGTCTTCGGCCTTTCTCGCGCGACCTGGACGTGGTTCGTCATCGCGCTGGTCGTCGGTCTGATCTTCTTCTTCTCGTACGGCTTCCGCAAATCGAATCCCGAAGAGGTCGTCCCCGTAGAAGAGCCCGCCGGCCTCAGCGAATACCCGTAGCGCGTCGCCGAACCCCGGGACCCTGACAAACCGAAGACCTACGGGGCCTGGCCGACTCCCGGGGTGACGACTTCGATGCGGGCGGTGCGCGCGTCGTAGTGCGCGCGTACGCCGAGCGCTGTCGCGACGGCGTCGAGCGAGACGAGCACGCGGCCGCGCACGCGGAACGGCGCGCGCTTGAGCGTCAGCGGCATGCCGTTGACCTTCGCGTGCCGATCGCCGACGCGGAGCACGAGCGAACGCTCTCCCAGCGTGACCTCGATGCTTCCGGATTTGTCGACCTCGGTTTCGGCGCCCAGCGCGTCGGCGACCGAGCGCAGCGGAACGTAGGCGCTTTCGCTGGCGGTCGTCACCGGCGCGACGTCGCTATCCACCCGTTCGCCGTCGACGAACATCACGATGGGACGCGAGAGCGCCAGCACGAGCGACGCCAGCAGTGCGACGCAGACGATCAGTACGACACCGCGCCACTGCAGCGAGCCGTACAGCTGCGCGGCTCGGCGGATCACGCTATCGATTCGGCGACGTCGCGAGGGCCGCCGATCTCGGCGAGGTACGCAGGGTACTTTTCTGCGATGACTTTCTCGATCTCCAAACGCAGCATCCCGAGCAGCTCGGCTTCGGGATACGTTCCGACCAGCTCGCCGGCGCGATAGATCGCGCCTTTGCCCTTGCCGCCGGCGACGCCGACGTCGGCCATCTTCGATTCGCCCGGACCGTTGACGACGCAGCCCATCACGGCAACCTTCACCGGCGCGCTGTACGATTTCGCGATCGCCTCGACGGCCCGGCCCAGCTCGAGCACGGAGATCTCGGCGCGCCCGCACGACGGACACGCGGTGATCTCGAATCCTTTCTCGCGCAGCCCCAGCGATTTCAGAATGCCCCAGCAGACCGGCACCTCTTCGATCGGATCGTCGGCCAGCGAGACCCGGATCGTGTCGCCGATGCCCTCCCACAACAGGATGCCCAGGCCGATCGACGACTTGATCGTGCCATCGCGCAGCAGACCGGCCTCGGTGATTCCAAGATGCAGCGCGTACGGCGTGCCGCGCTCGCGCAGCCGGCCGTCCACCGTGCGGTAGGCTTCGACCGTCGTGGCGACGTCGTGCGCCTTGAGCGAGATCGCGATATCGGTGTGCCCGTGCTCCTCGAGCAGTTCCACGTGGCGCAGCGCCGAGAGCACCATCGCTTCCGCGGTATGTCCCAGCGACTTTTCGAGATCCGGCGCGAGCGAGCCCATGTTCACGCCCACGCGAATCGGGATGCCGCGCGCCTTCGCTGCGGTCACGACTTCGGCGACCTTCTTGGGATCGCGGATGTTGCCGGGATTGAGGCGCAGCTTCGCGACGCCCGCTTCGATCGCGGCCAGCGCCATCTTGTGGTCGAAGTGGATGTCGGCGACGATCGGCACCGGCGATCGGTGGACGATCGCGGGCAAGCCGGCGGCGTCGGGCGGATCCTTCACCGTAACGCGCACGACCTCACAGCCCTCCATCGCCAAGCCGTAAATCTGTTCGAGCGTTTTGTCGGCATCGGCGGTATCGGTGGTGGTCATCGACTGCACGACGACCGGATGGTCGCCGCCGATCCACACGCTCTTGGCGTCGGTTTTTCCCGTTTTGTTCTGCAGGAAGATCGGCTTGCTCTTGCGCCTGAGGCGGAGCATTACAGCACTCCTTGTCCGGTAACGATGCGCGCGATGTCGTGGAAAGCGACGAGCATGATCAGCGCCATCAGCGCCGCAAAGCCCGCGAGGTGCACCATCGCCTCTTTCTCGGGGTCGACGGGGCGCCCGCGAATCAGTTCGGCGATGATGAAGGCCGCGCGTCCGCCATCGAGGGCGGGAATCGGCAGCAGGTTGAAGAGCCCAAGTGCGAACGAGATGGTCGCGGCCAGCGAAAAGTATGGGCCCCAGCCCCAATCCTCAACGGTGACGGCCACCTGCCCCATGCCGATCGGCCCGGTCATCTGGGGAGCGTACTTCGCAAACTGCGTCACCAGCAGGCCCAGGCTTTCGACGGTCTCGTCGGCGATATTCGCAAACTCCATCCCGCTCTGGCGCACGGCCTCGACGAAGCTCACGCGCTGGAACTCCGGCACCGGAGAGAAACCGATGCAGCCGTTGTTGCGGCCGACCTGCGCGGGGCAGGACTTGGGCGTAACGAAGACTTCGGTGCGAACGCCGTTGCGCAAGTAGACGAGATCCAGCCGCTTGCCCAGCGAAGCGTGAATCGTATCGACGAGCGCTTTGCCGCTCGTCACCGCCACGTTGCCGATCGAAACGATGCGATCGCCCGCGCGAATGCCGGCGATCTCGGCCGGCGATCCGGCGTTTACCTCACCGACGACCGGCTGCACGGGCTGGTTCGGTTTGTCCGAAGGCACGCCGAACGCCAGCGCGCCGACGAGCAGGAGGCCATAACACAACAAGAAGTTCGCGGCCGGTCCGGCCAGGATGATCGCCAAGCGTCTCCACGGAGACTTCGCTTGGAAGTTGCTCTGCGCGTCCTCGCCCTCGGCGCGGAAGTTGCGCTGCTGCTCCGCCTCGGAGGAACGCCCATCCTCGCCCTCCATCGCGCAGAAACCGCCGATGGGGAAAGCTCGCACCGAGTAGATGGTGCCGCTGCGCGGGCTCGTCCAAGCCGCCAGCCGCGGCCCGAATCCGACGGCGAACTCGTTGACGCGCACGCCGTTGCGCCGCGCCAGCACGAAGTGGCCGAACTCGTGCAGCACGATGAGAATCGAAAGCATCACCACGAAGGTGAGCACCTTTTCGAATCCGATCAGCGTGACGACGGCTAGGACCATTTACTCTTCGACGACCTTTCAGCGGTAGTGACGGTTGCCTGGGCTTGCGCGCGGGCCTCGCGGTCGGCGCGGCGCACCCCCTCGAGGGTGGGCTCGCCGGGGCGCGTTCGTTCCATAGTCTCTGCGATTACCTCGGGAATTTGCCCAAAAGCAATCTTCCCTTCGACAAACGCCCCGACGGCGACTTCGTTTGCAGCCGAAAGCACCGCCGGCAGCGTGCCGCCCCGGGTCAGGGCCTCGTAGGCCAGCGCGACACAGGGGAAACGCACGGGATCGGGAGCCTCGAAATCGTAGCGCAACGTGCCACCCTCTGCCTTGCCCCCCAAGGCGGCCAGCACGTCGAGCCGCAGCATGCTGGGGTCGGCCTCGAGACGCTGCGGATGGGCCAGGGCAAAGCCGATCGGCAGGCGCATGTCGGGTGCCGCGAGCTGCGACTTGACGCTGCCGTCGGTAAAGATCACGAATCCGTGCGCGATCGACTGCGGATGCACGACGATGCGCACGCGGTCGCCCGGCATTCCGAAGAGCCGGCTCGCTTCGATCACCTCCAGCCCCTTGTTCATCATCGTGGCGGAGTCGATCGTGTTCTTCGTGCCCATGCGCCACGTGGGATGCGCGAGCGCTGCGTCGAGCGTCGCTCGCTCCATCTCCTCGCGCGAACTGCGCCAGAACGGGCCGCCCGATGCCGTGAGCACGATCGCCGCAACGCGCGCGGGCTCTTCGCCGATCAGGCATTGGAAGATCGCGCTGTGCTCGCTGTCGACGGGCAGCAGTTGGGAGCCGCTTCGGCGCGCCGATTCGACGAGCAGATCGCCGGCGGCGACGATCAGCTCCTTGTTCGCGAGCGCCACGTCGATGCCGCGCTCGACGGCAGCGAAAACGGCGTCGAACGCCACCGATCCATCGGTGGCCGCGAGCACGATATCCGGCTCGCTCTCCACCGCCACGCGCATCAGGCCCGTCGCACCGTCGTCGGCGGTCGTGGCGATTGCCGGAGCGAAGCGTCGAGCCTGCTCGCGGAGCAGCTCGACGTTGCGTCCCGCCGCCAACGCGACCACTTCGAAGCGCTCGGGATGGCGCGCGATGACGTCGAGCGCCTGCGTGCCGATCGAGCCGGTGGATCCCAGAATCGCGACGCGTTTACGCATCTATTGGACCTGCAGAATCCCCAAAAGGTGGAGCATCGCGAAGAAGACGACGCCTCCCAGAAGGTAGGAGTCGAACCGGTCCAGCACGCCGCCGTGTCCGACGATCATCCCCCCCGCATCCTTGACGCCGGCGTCGCGCTTGAACGCCGATTCGACGAGATCGCCGATCTGCGCCGCAATGTTGGTTACGGCCCCGAGCACCGCACCCTGCCACCACTGCAGCCCCAGCGGCGTAAAAGCGGTCGCCGCGGCGGCGAAGAGCGTCGCAACGGCGAGCGAGCCCAGGGCGCCTTCGATCGTCTTGTTCGGCGAAATCTTCGAGAGCGGATGGCGCCCGATCATGGAGCCCACCACCATCGCGAACGTATCGGTCAGCACGATGATCGCGATCACATAGTACGTCAGCCAGAGGCCGTTGCCGTCGATCTGACGGATGAACACGAAATACGTGAGCAGCTTGCCGATATAGAGTACGGCCAGCAGCGTATAGGCGGTACGCGCGAAGTAGCCTTTCTGCTCGCCGTACATCCCGATCCAGAAGGCGGCGATCACGATCCCCGCCAGGAGCACGCCCTCCCAGTTGTGCAGCACTTTGAAGACCGCCATCGCCACGTAGGCGACGACGCCGAGCACCGCCACTTGGTACTCCAGAGGCTGCCCTTTGATCGCGCAGAGATAGTTGAACTCGTAGATGCTCGCCAAGCCGATGGCGAGCAGCAGAACGTAGAACGTCGCCGGCCATACGACGCAGAAGAGCCCGATCGCCGCGACGATCAGGCCGACGACGATCCGTCGCCGGTTCAAGCGCCGCCGAAACGCCGCTGACGCCGCGCGAACTCCGCCAGCGCCCGCACGAGATCTTCTCTCGAAAAGTTCGGCCAGTACACGTCGGACATCACCAGCTCGGCGTACGCCGCCTGATAGAGTAGGAAATTGGAGAGACGGTGCTCGCCGCCGGGACGAATGAGCAGATCCAGTTCCGGCAGATCGGCGGTGTAGAGGTACCGCCGCAGCACGTCTTCGTCGATCGCATCGGGATCGAGCTTACCGGCCGCGGCGTCGCGCGCGATCGCGGCGACCGCACGCGCCAGCTCGGCGTGGGAGCTGTAGTTCACCGCCATGTTGAGCAGCAGACCGCCGTTGTTCGCCGTGGCCGCCTGCAGATCGGCCAGCGCCGCGCGCGGCGCCTGCGGCAGCGATTCCCAATCGCCCATCACGCGCACGCGAACGTTGTTGCGCTGCAGTTCGATCAGCTCGTTGCGCGCGAAGTGCACGCACAGGTCGAAGAGCAACGAGATCTCGCTGGCCGCCCGCGTCCAGTTCTCGGTCGAGAACCCGAAGACGGTGAGCACGTCGATGCCCAGATCCGACGCGGCCCGCGTCGTGTGGCGCAGCGCGACCATTCCGCGGCGGTGCCCCTCGATCGCCGGCAAGCCGCGCTCTTTCGCCCAGCGCCGGTTGCCGTCCATGATGATGGCGACGTGCCGGGGCGGCGCCGCGGAACGCAGCGCCGTCGCCGAGCGCTGGGGAAGCGAGATCGTCATAGCGGCCGGTACGACTCGTAGCCGGCCGTCAGCTCCGCCCGGCCATCGTCGCGGACCACGTAACGCAGCACGCGCAGCGTGCCGCAACCGATCCACGCACCCTGTGGGGCGAGCACTTGCAGCCGGAGATTCTGCACGCGCAGCGCGCGATGAGCCTGGACCAGCGGAACGAGCGTCAGATCCTCGCTCACACTTCCATGATCTCTTTTTCTTTGGCGACAACGAGCGAGTCGATCTCTTTGACGTACTTGTCGGTAAGCCGCTGAAGTGACTCTTGCATGCGCTTGTTGTCGTCTTCGGTGATCTCGTGGGTCTTCAACTTGCCCTTCAGCTCGTCGTGCGAGTGGTGGCGAACGTTGCGAACGGCAACGCGGCCGTCCTCGGCCTTCTTCTTAACGAGCTTGACGAGGTCTTTCCGGCGTTCTTCGTTGAGCGGCGGGATGGTCAGCCGGATGGCGGTGCCGTCGATGTTTGGCGTCAGGCCGAGGTCGCTCTTCTCAATCGCCTTGCGAATCTCGCCAACGACGCCCTTATCCCAGGCCGTGATCAGGAGCGTCCGCGAGTCGGGCACCGAGACGCCGGCTACCTGTTTGAGCGGCGCCGGCTGACCGTACGCCTCCACCACCAGACGGTCGAGCAGCGCAGGAGAGGCCCGGCCGGTGCGGATCGCCGCGAACTCGTTACGCGTCGCGTCGATGCATTTGTTCATCTTCGCCTCGACCTCTTTGAAGTATGCGTCGATCATCTTTTAGCTGCTCCTCGCGCCTACGGGCGCAGGCCGGCGTCCGACGTAGGTTCCGATCGCTTCGCCCCAGATCACCCGGCGGATGTTGCCGGGAACGGACATGTCGAAGACGATCACCGGAAGGGCGTTGTCCATGCAGAGCGCCATCGAGGTCGAATCCATCACCTCGAGGCCGAGCTGGAGCACGTCCATGTAGTCGAGGCGCTCGAAGCGCGTTGCCAGCGGATCCTTCTTCGGATCGGCGGAGTAGATGCCGTCGACCTTCGTCGCCTTGAGGATCGCCTCGGCGTTCACTTCGACCGCGCGCAACGCGGCCGTCGTATCGGTGGTGAAGTACGGATTGCCGGTTCCCGCGGCGAAGATCACGATGCGGCCCTTCTCCAGATGCCTGATCGCGCGGCGCCGGATATACGGTTCGGCGATCTGGTGCATGGCGATCGCCGTCTGCACCCGCGACGCCACGCCGATCCGTTCCAGCGCGTCTTGTAGGGCCAGCGCGTTGATGACCGTCGCGAGCATCCCCATGTAGTCGGCCGTCGCGCGATCCATGCCGGCCTCTTCGTGCACCTTGCCGCGCCAAATGTTGCCGCCGCCCACCACGATCGCGACGGAGACGCCGCCGCGCGCGACGTCGGCAATCTGCTCGGCCATCGCGTCCGTGGTCGTGACGTCGACGCCGCCTCCCGGTCCGGCGAAGGCCTCGCCGGAGATCTTCAAGAGGACGCGAGAGTATCGCGGCGTCGCCATCTCACTCACCCAGGGCGTATCGGGTGAAGCGCCGCACGCGGATCCGTTCTCCCAGCGCGCCGACCGAGCGATTGAGCAGGTCGCCGACACTCATCGAGTCGTCCTTCACGAAGCTCTGGTCGAGCAGGCAGTGCTCCTCGTACCATTTGTTCAGCTTGCCGCTGACGATCTTCTCGCCGACCTCGGGCGGCTTTCCCGCGGGCACGGCAGCGACGAACTCCTCGCGCAAGCGAGCGACGACTTCGGCCGGAACGCTTTCGCGGTCGAGATATGCGGGGGCCATCGCCGCGACGTGCATGGCGACGTCGCGCGCCAGTTCGGTGAACTTCGGGTTGCGAGCGACGAAGTCGGTCTCGCTGTTGACCTCGACGAGCACGCCGATCTTGCCGCCGGAGTGCACGTAGCTGGTGACGACGCCCTCGTCGGCAATGCGTTCGGCCTTCTTCGCTGCCTGCGCGGCACCGCGCTCGAGCAACAGCGCCTTGGCGCGCTCGGTGTCGCCGGCGGAGTCGACCAAGGCTTTGCGGCAGTCCATCATCGGTGCGCTGGTTGCTTCGCGCAGCGCCTTGATCTCTTCGGCTTTGGGCTGGTAGGAAATCACCGTCCGGCCTCCGCCATCGTAACGGGAGCCTCTTCCTCGTGCGCCGGCGCCGATTCGTACGAATCCTGGTCGTAGGCGCTCTCGCTCTCCGTCTTGCCCTCGATAATCGCGTCGGCAATCTTTCCCACCATCAGCTTGACCGCGCGAATCGCGTCGTCGTTGCCGGGGATCGGGTAATCGATCTCGTCGGGATCGCAGTTCGTGTCGATCACCGCGATAATGGGAATCTTGAGCTTGCGCGCTTCGAGCACCGCGATGCGCTCCTTCTTCGGATCGACGATGAAGAGCGCGTCGGGAAGGCGGTGCATGTCTTTGATGCCCCCGAGGAACCGTTCGAGCCGGTTCATCTCGTCCTGCAGCACCGCGACCTCTTTCTTCGGAAGCCGCTCGAAATCGCCCTGAAGCTTCATGTTCTCCAGCTCGCGCAGACGCGCGATCCGTTTCTGAATCGTCGCGAAGTTGGTGAGCGTGCCGCCCAGCCAGCGCTGGTTGATGAAGAACGTTCCCGCGCGCTCGGCCTCCTCACGCACCACGTCTTGTGCCTGCTTTTTGGTGCCGACGAACAGGATCACGCGGCCGGCCCGGGCCAGCTGCTTGACCGCTTCGTAGGTTTCGCGGAGTTTCTGGACGGTGAGCGCCAGATCGATAATGTAGATGCCGTTGCGCTCTTGGAAGATGTACGGCTTCATCTTGGGGTTCCAACGGCGCGTCTGGTGGCCGAAGTGGACGCCGGCCTCCAATAGCTCGCGCATGGTAACGACGGGCATGATCTAACCTTTCTGGCTCCCCGGCGCCGCCCATCCTGGGCTGGCGCCTCTCGTCGGAGCCATGAACACCCCGCCTCCGTGCCGGGTGGAGTAAAAAGACAGCCGCGCGATTATATCACGCGGCTGCCGGAGCTCCTAGGAGTCTCGGGGCGCTCCCCTAGGGCCGCGCCTCGTAGATGATGTTGAACGGGGTCTCGGAGGCGCGCCGGAAGTGGGAGAACCCCGCCTCGCGGGCGACCTCCCGCATTCTTGCTTCGCCCGCCTGGGCGCCCAAGGCGAGGCCGACCTCCTGGGCCCGCGACGCCGGGGTGCACAGCATCGTCGAAGCCGCGTAGAAGATCCGCCCGATCGGGTTGAGGTTCGCTTCGAGGCTATCCCCCGCAAACGGCTCGACGATCATCAGCGTGCCGTTATCCCGCAGCGCACGGCGGACTTCGCGCAGCGCGCCAACCGGATCGCCCATGTCGTGCACGCAGTCGAAGCAGCAGATCAAATCGAATTGCCCGGCCGGCATCGCGTCGGCCGCGCCGGTCTCGAATCGCACGCGATCGGCCACGCCGGCCAGCCGCGCGGCTTCGCGCGCCGCCTCGATCGAGGGAGCGTGGTAGTCGTAGCCCACGAAGGTCGACATCGGGTAGGCCTTCGACATCAGCAAGGTGGAGCTGCCGTAGCCGCAGCCGAGGTCGGCCACTGCCGCGCCAGTGCGAAGTTTGGCTTCAACGCCGTCGAGCGCGGGGAGCCAGTCGCCCACCAAATGTGCCGCGTAGCCATTGCGGAAGATCCGATCGGTCGCGCCGTAGAGCCGCGGGTCGTGCTCGTGCCAGCCGACGCCCTCGCCCGTCCTGAAGGCCTCGGTCATCTTGGGCTCGTCGGCGAAGAGCGGCTGTCCGAATGCGAACAGCCCGCACATGTTCAGCTCGTTTTCGCGGTCGGCCAGCAGCGGCACGTGCTCGGGCGGGAGCGAGAAGCGGCGGCTTTCGGGATCGTAGGTGAGGTAGCCGGCGGCGGCCTGATTGGCGAGCCACTCGCGCACGTAACGCTCGTAGGTGTTCGTAGCGGAGGCCAGCTCGGCGGACGTCTGCGGGCCCCCATCGGCAAGCGCGCGATAGAGACCGAGTCGGTCGCCAGTAACCACCGAGACGGCGGTAAAGACGCTTCCAACGTCACCTAAGAAGCGGCCCACCGCGGCGTGGAGCTTCTCGGGGTCAAAGGGCAGGGCGGTAGCGGTCACGGTTGCGTCCTCCTGTGTAAGCAGAGTCGAGAGACTTTCTCCACGAGCATACGGAAGGACGCATGGTCGTGCATCGGGACGTGTACGGAGGAGCGGCGCCGCGGGTCCGCAGCCCGCTCATCGGCCGTGAGGCGTTGCTGGCCGAGCTGCAAGGGCTCCACGCGAAGGCCCAAAGCGGCGGCGGGAGCGTAACGCTTCTTTGGGGCGAGGCGGGCGTCGGCAAGACGCGCCTCCTCGACGAGTTCACCGCGTGGGCGAATGCGCAGGGCGCGCGCTTGGGTACCGCCGCGTGCTTCGAAAGCCTTTGCCCGCCGTTCGCGCCGCTGCGTGAAGCCTTCGCCGCGCTCTCGCTTCCGGCGCCCTTCTCGACAGAACGCAGCGCCGATTCGCCGGCGCGAGCGCAGGCGCTGCGCTACGCGGATTTCGTCGCGGCGGTCTCGTCGCTGGCCTCGGCGTCACCGTGCGTACTTTTGCTCGACGACCTGCACTGGGCCGACTTTGCAACGCTGGAGTTTCTGGCTTTCTTTGCAAGCCGATTGAGCGAAACGCCGGTGGCCGCAATCGCGACCGTGCGCTCCGACGATCTCGAACGCGACCACGCGCGATTCGTCGCACTCGAACGGATCCTGCGCGCGGGCGCGTTACGCCTCGACGTTGCGCCGCTGCAAGAGCCCGACATGCGCCGGCTCGTCTCGTCGTTGTGGCCGCCGGACGCGCCCAACCGCGACCGCGAGATAACGCGCATCTGCTCGCTGGCCGAAGGCAAACCGTACTTTGCCGAGGAGCTGGTCAACAGCGCGCTGTCGGCGGCGTCCACCGCGCGTTTCGAGCCCGCGCCGTTGAGCATTCGCGCCGGCGTGCTCGCACGCTTGGAGCGACTCGCTCCGCAAGAGCGCGGCATCTTGTTGCAGGCCTCGGTAATTGGCCGGAACTTCGATCCAGCCGTGCTCGAAAGCCTCGCACGGGCGGCGCCGGAGCACGTCGTGGCAACGCTCGCCCGTGCGCGCGATTTGCAGCTCGTTCGCGAGACCGGCGAAGCGCGCAACGCGTTTGCATTTCGTCACGCGATCACGCGTGAGATTCTCTATCGCGAACTGCTCGAAGGGCAGCGCCGGCAGCTTCACGCCGATCTCGCCGCGCTCTTGGGGGAGTCGCAGCCCGCGGCCGACGCGGCGAACGTCGCGCATCACTGGGATGCCGCCGGCGAGCCGCTTCGCGCCGCGGCCGCGTACGAGTTGGCGGGCGATCGTGCCGCGGCGCGAAACGCACATCGCGACGCCGAGGCGGGCTATCGCGCGGCGCTGCAGCGGCGCGACGACGCCTCGCAGACCTCGACCCTTCTGTGCGAGAAACTCTCGCGCGCGCACTCGATTAACGGCAACGTCGAAGACGCGATCGTCTACCTCGCTCGCGCCGTCGACGGCTACGCGGCCGCCGGCGAGACGGAGGTGGCGGCCAGACTCGCGATCCGGCTCGCACGCCGTCAGTTCGAGGCCGCGCGTTCGGGCGACGCGTTCGCCAGCGCCGATCGTTCTTTACAGCTCGCGGGCGACCGGCCCGTTGCGTACGAAACGCACGTGACGCTCGCGCACTTCTTCGCGCTGCAGGGGAAGACGCAGGAGGCCGGCGACCGGCTACGGCTCGCCGAGCGCACCTCCGGCGAACCGTCGACGCTGCGCCGCTGCGATTTTCACATGGTCCGCGCCGCGCTGCGCGCATCCACGGGACGCCTCGCGGGCGCTTTCGAAGATTACGAAGCGGCGATTGGCTTTGCTCGCGAGATCGGCGAGCCCGAACAGGTGACCTGGGCGCTGGGCAACTACGCAAGCCGCGAGCTCGCGACGGGTCACACCCAGCGCGCGCTCGAGCGCTACCGCGAGGCGGTCGCCAATGCGCCCGCCGATGAGTTCGGCAAGGTCGGCGCGCTCGCGCAGGAGGGGTTGGCCTCGGCGCTGATGCTCTCGGGAGATCTCGCGGCGGCGCGCGCCGCTCACGCTGCCGCCGGCGGGGCCGGCTCGACGATGGTGCTGATGCGCAGCGCGCGGCTCGCGTTCGCATTGCGGCTCCTCTATCTCGACGATGAAGCGCTGCCTTTCGACGACGCCTCGCTCGCGCACGCGATGGAGTTGGCGTTGCGCTCCGGCGAGACGCAGAACATCGGTCTGCTTGCGGGCAGCCTAGCGGCCTGCTACGACGCCGCCGGCCGCGGCGACGAGGCGCAACAGTTGCGCACACGCGCGCTGGAAGCGATCGCCTCGACGGATCTCTCCTTCTGGTTGCTCGACCAACTGGCGGGGAGCCCACGCGACGACGAACGGGCGCGGGCGCGGCTCCATCTCGCCGCCGCCGCGCGCGACGAAGCGAATCTCGCGGCGCGCGCGCATTTCGCGCTCTTCGACGCGCGCATCGCTGCGCGCGGCCGGCGCATCGCCGCGTCCAAAGCGCTGGCGGTCGAGGCGGCGGACCGTTTCGCCGCGATCGGCTGGCCCTGGGAACGCGCGGCCGCGCTCGAGCTGGCCGGACGTCCGGCGCAAGCGCGCGAGATCTATGAGGCCTACGGCTACCGCCGGCAGCTGCGTCAGCTCGACGAGGCACGACGGCGCGCTCGCCATCGCGCCGGCCGCGACCGGCTCACCCCCCGCGAGCGCGAGGTCGTCGAGCTGGCGGCCGCGGGCTTGAGCAATCGCGAGATCGGAGCGCGGCTCTTCATCGGCGAACGAACGGTCGAAACGCACGTTGCCGCGGTCTTCGATCGTTTCGATCTGACGTCGCGACGCCAGCTCGCGACGCTGCTCTCCCCCTCTGAGACGGAATAAGAGTTTTTCGAGCGAAAGGCGCGCGACATGCGCTGGGTGGTCACCGGGGGACTGGGCTTCATCGGCTCGCACTTTATTCGGCTCGTCTTGCGCGAGCGTCCGAACGTCGAGATCGTCAATCTCGACGCGATGACCTACGCCGCCAACCCCGCAAACCTGCGCGACGTCGAAGGCGACCCTCGCTACCATTTCCTGCGAGGCGACATCTGCGACGCCGACGCGGTCCGTGAGGCGATCGGCGCCGGCGCGGACGCATTGTTGAACTTCGCAGCCGAGACGCACGTCGACCGCTCGATCGCCGATTCACAAGCGTTTCTGCGCAGCGACGTCCTCGGCACGCGCGTACTGCTGGAAGCGCTGCGAACCGGAAGCGTACGCCGCATGCTGCAGGTGTCGACCGACGAGGTGTACGGCGACGTCGCCCAAGGGGCGTCGCGCGAGGAGGATCCGCTGCGGCCTCGCAGCCCCTACGCCGCCAGCAAAGCCGCCGCCGATCTCCTGGCGTTCGCCTATCACGCCACGCACGGCGTCGACGTGACGATCACGCGCGGCAGCAACACGTACGGTCCCAACCAATATCCCGAAAAGATCGTGCCGCTCTTCGTCACCAACCTCATCGACGACCGGCGCGTACCGGTCTACGGCGACGGCCTGCAGATCCGCGACTGGCTGTACGTCGACGATCACGCGCGTGCGATTCTGCACGTGCTCGAGCGCGGCCGCAGCGGAACCGCGTACAACGTCGGCGGGGATTCGCCGCGCACGAATATGGAGCTGACGCGCGTTCTGGTGGAGGGCTGCGGGCGCTCGATGGCGCGCGCGGTAGAGCACGTGACCGACCGTCCCGGCCACGATCGCCGCTACGCGCTCGACTCGTCGCGCCTGGCGGAACTGGGATGGCGGCCGCGCGTCGCGTTCGACCTCGGTATTGCCGCGACGATCGCCTGGTACCGCGAGAACGAATGGTGGTGGCGTCCGCTTAGAACGCAGCGCGCCAGTGTCTAGCGCCAAGCTCCCCAAGGGAGTGATTCTCGCGGGCGGCCTCGGCTCGCGCCTGCGCCCGCTTACGAAGGTTACGAACAAGCATCTGCTGCCGGTCTACGACCGCCCGATGATCTACTATCCGCTGCACACGCTCTGCTCTGCCGGCATTCTGCAGATCATGATCGTCACCGGCGGCAGCTCCGCCGGCGATTTCTTGCGCCTGCTGGGCAACGGCGCCGAGTTCGGTCTGCGCGATATCTCCTACACCTATCAGGAGGGCGAGGGCGGGATCGCCGATGCGTTGCGGCTCTGCGAGCACTTCGCCGAGGGCGGCCCGATCGTCGTTATTCTCGGCGACAACATCGTCGAAGAGGACATCTCCGCCTACGTGCGGCGCTTCGGCGAGCAGGGCTCCGGCGCGCGCATCTTGTTGAAAGAGGTCGACGATCCGCAGCGCTTCGGCGTTCCAGCCTTCGAGGGCGAGCGCATCGTCGCGATCGAGGAGAAGCCGGCTGTGCCAAAGAGTCGCTATGCCGTTACCGGCATCTACATGTACGACGCGCGCGTCTTCGAGTACATCTCGACGCTCGCGCCCTCGGCGCGCGGCGAACTGGAGATCACCGACGTCAATAACCGATACCTTCGCGAAGGATTGCTGCAATACGACGTGATGCGTGGCTGGTGGAGCGACGCCGGCACGTTCGAAAGCCTCTACCGGGCGAACCAGCTCGTGGCAGCCTCGCGGGCGGCAGCGCCGCAAGAGCGCCACACGAAATAGCTGACGAAGTAGTTTGCAGGGAAGCTCCGATTTAGTCCGGGGTTAGAAGCCGAGGCCCGAAGTTTACTAACGGTAAATGAGGGCCTCGGCGACGAAGCCCCGGGCTAAATCGGAGCTTCCCTTCTTAGGAGTGGGGGATGTGGATGGGGAGCAGTGCAATCGCGACGACGACGAGCACGCACGCGAGCGCGCCGCGAAACCAGCGCTCCGGCAGCCGCGTCACGAAATGCGAACCGACGAAGACGCCCGGTATCGAGCCGAGCAGCAGCGAGCCGGCGATCGCGGGATTTACGTCTCCGATCCGCCAGTGGCCCAGCAGCGACGGCACGAGCACGACCACCGCAAACGCGAGATCGGTGCCGACCAGGCGCCGCAGCGCGACGACGGGCGCGACCAGCAGCAACAGCGGAAGCGTCAGCGAGCCGGCGCCGATCGAGGTAACGCTCACGGTCACGCCGACGAAGAAGCCGATCAGCGCCAGGC
This sequence comes from Candidatus Cybelea sp., assembly GCA_035939175.1. Lineage (GTDB taxonomy): Bacteria > Vulcanimicrobiota > Vulcanimicrobiia > Vulcanimicrobiales > Vulcanimicrobiaceae > Cybelea. Next base: position 34,578 of record DASZGC010000051.1, read on the forward strand.
GCAGCGTCGGAAGATTCTCCTGAGCGCTCACGTCGCTCGCGAGACGCCGATTGAAGATGATGCCGCCCGCCGAGATCAGCAGCGCCGCGGCGACGGCCCAGCGCAACACGGTCTCGAGCTGCTTGATGTCGAGGTGACGGTGAAGGTAGACGCTGAGCGCGACGCCGATGATCGCGCCGGGCAGGCCGCCGATCGAAAGCCGCCACAGCACCGAAACCTGGACGGTACGCTTCTGTACGTGGGCGAACATCGCCACGAGCCTGGTTCCCAGCGCGAAGAGCAGGTCGGAGCCGATGGCCTTGTCGGTGCCGACTCCCAAGAAGATCAGCAGCGGCGTCGTAATCGCGCCGGCGCCGACGCCGCTGTATGCGGTGCAGGCACCGACGATGAACCCGACGATGACGTAGCTGAAATTCAGATTCAAGGCCTGGTCTTTTCCTCGATGTACTCCATGAAGGTCGCAGCCGACTCGGCGATAGACTGCCTGGTCGTGTCGATCGCGAGGTCGGGGTTCTGCGGCACCTCATACGGAGAGGAGATCCCGGTGAAGCGCGCGATCTCTCCGAGGCGTGCGCGCTTATAGTGACCCTTCACGTCACGGCCTTCTGCCGTCTGGAGGTCGCACGAGACGTAGACCTCGTGGAAGCGGCCTGGGTACGAGACACGCGCCTTCTCGCGATCGGCGGCAAAAGGCGAAATCAACGCGCAGATGACCACGAAACCCCCATCGGCGAGCACCGCTGCGACCGCTGCCGTGCGCCGGACGTTCTCGGAACGGTCCTCCTCAGAGAAACCTAGGTCAACATTCAACGATGTCCGCAGGGTGTCCCCGTCGAGAACGTAGACGTGGCGCCCGCGGTCGAAGAGCATCCGTTGGACCGTCATCGCGAGGGTAGACTTGCCGGCGCTGGGCAGCCCCGTGAGCCAGAAGACGCCTCCGGAGTGTCCGTTTCGCAGGAAACGCTCGCTCGGCGGCACCGACGAGGTCTGGGCGACGATGTCCGTGGCCCCTTCGGAGCGCGGGCGGCCGATCACCGAGCGCACCCGGCCGCCGGCGACCACGTTGGATCCGTGCATCAGAACGAACTTGCCGATGCTGGTAGTCTCGAGCTCGTCGTCGGCGGCGATCAGTTCGCGGGAGGCCAGCGTGACCACGGCAACGTCGCCCTTGCCGAGCACGTCGCCGGGCTTGCCAGCCAGCGAATCGGGGTCCACCACCTCGTCGATCCGCTGCAGCGTCACCGCGATCTCGCGCGTGCCGATGCGCATTCGCAGGGCTTCACCCTGCATCACGGGATCGCTCCCCAGCCACACCACCGTCGCTTGGATCGCGTGCCCGAGCGCCGGTCCGTCGCCGGGATAGCTGGCCACGGCGCCGCGGTCGACGAAGATTCGTTCGTCCAGCGTGATCGCCACGGCATCGCCGGCGCGCGCCTCGTCCACTTCCTGCGGCCAGCGGTGAATGGCGGTGACCACGGCGTCGGTCTGCAGCGGCCAAAAGACGACGCGTTCGCCGGAGCGCATCGTACCGGCCTCGATCCGTCCCGCGATCACGCGGCTCACGTCGCGGCGGTAGACGTCCTGAACGATGAACCGCAGCGGACCGCCGGCGTGCGGCGTGTACGGACTCAGCCGTTCCAGCGATTCGATCAGCGTCGGACCCTTCCACCACGGCCATCGGCGGCTTCCCAACGCGATGTTGTCGCCGTCGCGCGCCGCGATCGGAAGGATGTCGAGCGGCGTGATATCGAGCTGACCGAGGAAGGCCTGAACCTCCGCCTTGCGCGCGGCAAATGCCGTCTCGGGCTCGTCGGTGAGGTCGAGCTTGTTGATCGCGACGAGCAGCTCTTTGAAGCCGAACCACTGAAGAAAGAGCGCTTGACGCCGCGTCTGCAGCGTTATGCCTTCGTCGACGGCAACGACCATGATCGCCGCATCGACCTCGGATGCGCCGGTAAGGAGGTTGCGAATCAACTCGCGATGGCCGGGCGCGTCGACGAAGACGTAGTCGCGCTCCGGCATGCGCAGCCAGATGCGCGAGATATCGAGCGTAATCGCCTGGTCGCGTTCGAGCTGGAACGCGTCGAGCAGGAACGAGTACTCGATCGGCACGCCGCGTTTGTCGCTGGAGCTTTGCAGCTCTTCGAGCTTTTGGGGCGTTACTTGGCCCAGGTCGACGAGCATGCGCCCGAGGATCGTCGACTTACCGGCGTCGACGTCGCCGACCATAACGATGCGAACTTGTCTCACATGTATCCCGTCGTGCGTAGTCTTTCGAAAGCGTCTTCGCTCTCGCTGTCCATGGTACGGCCGGCGCGTTCCGGCTCTCGAGTCTTTTCCAGCTCCGCGATTACGTCGTCCAGCGTATCGGCCGTGCTCGGAATCGGTACGGTGATGTTGCTCTCGCCGAGGGAGCGAAAGCGCATTCCGTTCTTGGCGAGATAGAGCGGCACGTATGGAATGTTCTCGCGCCTGGTGTAGCGCCAAATGTCGAGCTCGGTCCAGTGCAGCAGCGGATGGATGCGCACGTGCGCGCCGTCGGGGACTTCATAAGGAAAGAAATCCCACAGCTCCGGCGGCTGCGTGCGCGGATCCCACGAGCCGTCCGCGTTGCGCGGGCTGAAGATGCGTTCTTTGGCGCGTATTGCCTGTTCGTCCCGGCGAATGCCCAGGATGATGCCGCGGTAGCCCTCGCGGGCGAGGAGCCCGCGTAAACCCGCGGTCTTGCGCGCGGCGTGACGCGCCGCCGGCGGCAGCGTTTGGTCGACCGTGCTCTCCGGCGGACAGATTTCGTTGATCACCGGCAGGTGCCACTCACGGACGATTCGGTCGCGGAAGGCGTAGACTTCCGGAAACTCCATCCCCGTATCCAACAGCACCATTGGAAAGGGCACTTCGCCGAGAAATGCTTTTCGCACCATCCACAACAACGAGGTCGAGTCTTTTCCGATCGACCAAAGCATCGCGAGGGGCGAGACGCACGAGAAGGCTTCCCGCAGGATATAGATCGTTCGGGACTCGAGAACGTCGAGGTCGGAGTCGGTCTGGGTCGGCATCACCCCGGTGTATCGTCCCCGATGGAGTCTTTTCCTACCTCCGAAGGGGCGTCGGGCGCGCTTGCTTCGGAATTCTTACGACCGATTTGCTCGTAGATCTCGGAACGGTGGACCGAAACGTTGCGGGGCGCCTCAACGCCCAGCTTCACCTGATCGCCGTCGAAGCCCACGACCGTAATGCGAATCTCGCTACCGATCATAATGGATTGGTTCGTTTTGCGGCTGAGCACCAGCATCTGCGCCCTCCTTGGCTGGCCGGTGGCTTCGCGCGGCCCGCGTGGCGCGCCTGCGCAAAGGTCGGGGCGCGCCGGGCACGGAATTCCTGGCGGCTCGTGGAGGTTAGTAATGATTAAGGACATGGCTTTCGTCGCATACTCCGTCCGCGACGTGCCCCGAGCGCGCGACTTTTATCGTGACGTGCTCGGCCTGGAAGAAGGGGATTCGTTCGGCGACCATTGGGTGGAGTTCAACGTCGGCAACACGACGTTCGGTATCGGCAACGGCGAGTCGCTGGGCTTCGTACCGGGACAATCCAACGGCGCGGCGTTCGAGGTCGACGACATGCAGGCGGCCTCCGACCGCCTCCGCGCCAGCGGAGCGTCCGTGGGAGACGTGCACGAGTTTCCTACTTGCATGACCTGCTTTGCGAGCGACCCCGAAGGCAATCGCTTCGCACTGCACCAGCGCAAACCGGCCCCCCGAAACACCGCCGCCTAGGCGGGGTGATGCCCTAAACGCTTCCGGCGAATTGCGCGCGGTGAAGGCGGGCGTAGGCTCCGTTTTGTGCCAGCAGCTCCTCGTGCGTTCCGACCTCGACGACGCGACCCGCTTCGAGGTAGAAGACTTTGTGCGCCCGCCGAACCGTCGACAGCCGGTGCGCGATGATCAGCGTCGTGCGTCCGGGTAAGAGCCGGTCGAGCGCCTCTTCGATCAACGTTTCGGAGTGACTGTCGAGCGCGCTGGTCGCCTCGTCCAAAATCAAGATGCGTGGGTCGCGTAACACGGCGCGCGCGATCGCGATCCGCTGACGCTCCCCTCCGGAGAGGCGAATTCCGCGTTCGCCGACCTCGGTCGCGTAGCCGTCGATGAAGCCGCTGACGTACTCGTCGACGTTGGCATCTCGCGCGGCGGCACGCACCTCGTCGTCGGTTGCGTCGAGCCGGCCGTAGCGGATGTTGTCGAGTATCGAGGCCCGGAAGAGCTGCACGTCCTGGGGAACGATGGCGATCGCGCGGCGCAGATCGGTCAGCCGCGCCTTCGCGATGTCGACGCCGTCGATGCAGACGCGGCCTTCCTGCGGCTCGTAGAAGCGCGGCACGAGATTCACCAGCGTCGTCTTGCCGGCGCCCGACGGGCCGACGAGCGCGACGACCTCGCCCGCTTCGATGCGCGCGACCACCTCGCGCAGCGCCGGCGGCTCGCCGGGACGGTAGCGGAACGTCACGTCTTGGTACTCGATGCGCCCGCGCACCGAGGGCAGCGCCACGGCGCCGGGCTCGTCGTGCACTTCGACGGGAAGGTCGAGCAGCTCGAACACGCGCCCGGCCCCGACGATCGCCTTGCTGATGTCGCCGAAAAATGCCGCGACCCGATTCATCGGGTTCATCAAATTGACCAGCAGCCCCCAGTACATGAAGACCTTGCCGGTATCGAGGCGGCCGACGAGCACCTCGCGCACCGAGAGCCACATGATCGCCACGACGGCGGCGACCATGATCGTCGAGATGACGAGCGGCTGCGTCTGGATGAACTGCGTCAGCTTCATGTACGCGCCGAAAAAATCGTCGTTGCGCCGCTGGAATCGTGCCACTTCGAATGGTTCGCGTCCGAACGATTTCACGACGCGATGCCCCTGCAGCACCTCCGAGAGATTCGCGGTGAGATCGGCGATGCGGCGCTGCGCGAGGTGCGTGCTGGTCGAGATCAGCCGCTGAAAGTTGGAGACGGCGAAGGAGACGATCGGCGCTACCAGCACCAACGAGAGCGTGAGGAGCCAGTCGAGGTAGATCATCGTCGCAAACGACGAGATGAACGTCGCGAGCGCCACCACGAGTTGCGGTACCGAAACGCTCACCGCGTCGATCATCATCTGCAGATCGGTCGAAAACCGCGCGATCAGCTCGCCCGGGCGCCACTTGTCGAACTCCCCTAACGGCAGGTTCAGCAGCCGCTCGAAAAGACGCACGCGCAGCCGCGCTACCAAATTCTGCCCGCTCCAGGCGGTCATGTAGGTTTGCCCGTAGATCGCGGCGTTCCCGAGCACGAGCGCCACCGAGGTGAGCCCCAAGGAAAGGTAGAGCGCGTGCAGATCGGGCGCGTGACCCGCGGGCGGCATTAGCACCTGGTTGATGATGATCCGAAAGGCGAGCGGCGGAACGATCGAGAGAATCCCCGCCAGGACGCCCATCGCCATGGCGATGGCGATGCGCGGGTAGTACGGGCGAGCCTCGCGCGCCAGGCGGAAAAGAATCGAGCGGCGGCTCATGTTTGCGCCAACGTCCTCGCCGCCGCACGGTGAAACCTCCCGCGTCGCGTACCGGTACGTGGGAATGAAAGATGCAGGAGGATCGCAGGAGCTAACAATGGATTGCTATTTTCACTCGAACGTCCCATCGGTTGCGCCGTGCGCGGAGTGCGGTAAGCCCATCTGCGCGACCTGCCGCGACGAGCGCGGGGGATGCCCCAGCTGCCGGTTTGCGGCCAAGGTTGAGGCTAAGACGGCGACCCGTCAGCGGATCGCCGGCGCCGTGCCGCCTCGCCCTGCGGCGGCCCCACAGGTGCGCCCGACGGCAAACGTCGCCACCGTCGCCGACCCGGTAGAGTCGCGCGCCTTAGTCTCCCTCGGATATCCGTTGTGGCCGCTGGCCCTCATCTCGCTTCTCGACCGCAAGCAATCGCGCCAGCTTCGCCGCCAAGCCTTTCAAGCGCTGGGCTTCAACGCCGGTTTCTTCGGCTTCTGGGCGCTGCTCTCGCTGATCTCACAAGTTCCGTTCGTCGGTTTCTCGGCCTGGGTCTTAGTGCCGCTGCTGGCACCGCTCTTCTTGGTCGCCAGCGTCTACTACGGTATCAAAACCTGGAACGGCGACGACGTGCGTATCCCAATCGTCACCAGCTGGCTCGACGAACGCCTGCCTCACGGCGACACGAACTCTCGGTAACGAGCCAAGAAGTCCCGCGCCGCATCCGCGTGCTCCACGGCCGGCGCGGGGTACGCATCGGCGCCGAAGAGCGCAAGCTCCAGTTGCGGCGTCTCGTCAGAGCGGCCGTACCACGCCTCCGCCGGCACCGCGCGCAGCTGTGGGATCCAGCGGCGCACGTAGGTACCCGCGGGATCGCAGCGCCGCCTTTGCCGCTCCGGATTATAGATGCGCGGATATTGCGCCATGTCGGCGCCGACCGCCGCGATCCACTGCCAGTTGCCGGTCGCCACGGCCGGATCGTCCTCGACGAGCAGCCGCTCCCACTGCTCGCGTCCCACGCGCCAGTCGACGCCGAGGTCGTAGCACAGCACCGAAGCCGCAACCGCGCGAACGTAGGGGTGCATCCACCCGGTCTGCTGCAGCTGGCGAACTCCCGCATCGACGAGCGGATGCCCCGTGCGTCCCTCGATCCAGCGCGTCAGCGCCGGGTGATTACTCGCCCAAACGAATCCGCGCATCTTCTCCTGCAGAGCCTCGTTCTGCGTCTCCGGATGAAACCACGAAAGTTGTAGGAAGAAATCGCGCCGCGCCAGCGAGCGCAGAAAAAGTTTGAGCGACGCGCGTTCCTCGGCGAGCGCGAACGGATCCCCCATCCGCTCGCGGCAACGGCGCGCGATCGTTCTCGCGGAGATCGTGCCGAACGAGAGATGCGCGCCGAGCTGCGAGGTGGCATCCGCGGCCGGAATCGCCGCGGCTTCCTGATAGCGCGTCACGTCGTCGCGCAAAAACCGCTCGAAGAGCGCTCGCGCCCGCGCGGAGCCCGCGTCGGCGACTTGCTGCGACGAACCGAAATCCTGCGGCCGCGGCAGCGGCGTCGCGTCGCCGCGACGCGCGAGGAATTGGAGCAGCAGCGGCTGCTCGTGCGACGCGACCGCCAGCGACCACCAGCGATCGAAGAACGGCGCAAAAGCGCGGTAACCATCGCCGTGCGCGGTCGCGATAGCCTCGGGGGCGATCGCGGGTGCGTCGTGCACGAGCATCGCTTCGAGGCCGGCCTCTTCCAGATCCGACTGCAGCCGCCGATCCTCGGCCGCGCCGTCGCCGTCGTAAGCCGCACTCCAAGCGATACCGGCCGCGTCGACCTCGCGGGCCAGGGCGATGAGGCTACCCGCGGCCGGTCCACGCAGCGAGGTCAGCCGACTTCCCCGCTCCTGCAGTTCGGCATCGAGTGCCTCGACGGCGCCGCAGAAGAACGCCGCGCGACGCGGCGAGCGCCGCAGCCGCGCTTGCAATGCGCCATCGAGCACGAGCACCGGGAGGACCTCGCCGCGAGCGGCGGCGGCCGCCAGCCCGGCGTGATCGTCGAGGCGCAGATCGGTCGAGAACCGGTAAACGTACGGCCGTTGCGCCATGCGGGGCCGATTCGGGCGCCCGGCTCTTTTCCCCGGCGCCGAAGGAGATCGTTTGCTTAGTGCGCCGTTGCGCGAGCGCGCAGGTGCGCTCGCATCACCGCGTTGCAGAGCGCCGCGTCGCGCGACGCCGCGGCGGCGTGCGAAACGACCGCGCAACGGGTTGGATGCCCCTGCCGGTCGACGCCGACCTGCAGCGTAACGCGCGCGACGGTGCCGTTACCGGTGCCGAAGACGAGCGATTCGGCGCGATGCTCGTGCCGGTTGGTCATCTGCGTGCCCAGTTCGGCAACGCGCGCTTCCTGTGCGGGCGAGATCGCCGAGACCGCCGACGGCATCACCCGGTGCACCAGCAACGGCGGCTGTGACGGCAGCTCGCGGGTGGCCAAGACTGCCAGCGCGGCGACGGCTAGCGCGGCGCCCCAGCGCAGCAGGTGCGCGCGCCGCGGCGCGCGCGCGAAGATCTTGCGCACTTGTGGTTGCCAGTGCTCCAGGTCGCGCGCTTGCGCGACGACCGCCATCACGCGCTCGATCTCGCGTTCGCCGCCGATCTCGCTCACGCAGCGGCGGCACGTCGAAAGGTGCCCGCGATAGGCCAGCCGCTCGTTATCGCCGGCCTCTCCCAGCGCGATGGCGCCGGCCAGCGTTTCGGCTTGCGCGCAATCGGTTCTCGACTTCACGAATCGTTATCCTCATTCATCACGTGACGCAGCGTCTTCATCGCGCGGCAGACCCGCTGCCGCACCGCGTCGGCGCTCGTATTGAGAATCTGCGCCGCCTCCGCGGAGGAGTAGCCGGCGTAGCTCGTCATCAGCAGCGCGGCCGATTGCTCCGAAGGCAGCCGCGCCAGTGCCGCCTGCAGGTCGATCGAGGCCGCGCCTCGCTCGTCGATGCGCCAGGTGCCCCCGTCGACGTCGCGATCGAGCGAGACGACGTGCAGGATCTTCCGGCGGCGCATGAACGAGATTGCAGCGTTGGTGGCGGCGCGATAGAGCCAACCGACGCGCAGCTCGCGCGCCGGATCGGCCGCGAGCATGCGATAAGCGGAGAAAAAGACGTCTTGCGTGAGATCCAGCGCGACCTCCGCATCGCCCACCATCCTCCGCAGATAGCGCGCGAGCTTCGTCTGGTGTTCGGACACCAGCTCTTCGGTTCGCCTTTGCGCGATCGCGGTGCGATCCACGGCTATGCAGCTATCCAATCCAGTTCTCATCCTCGTTCCTGCGAGGCCTCCTCTACCCGGAGAACGTGCCGTCCGGGCATCCTGTGACCGTCCCTCGTCCCTCGTCCCTCGTCCCTCGACTGCGCTCGGGATGACAAGGAGCGCTCGGGATGACAAGGGGCGCTCGGGATGACAAGGGGCGCTCAGCCGCCGATCTCCGAGAAGGCCCGCATGCGCGAGGCGGTCTCGCCCAGGCGCAGGTGATGCCGAGCGGGCTTGATCAGCATGGCCGAGCGCAACAGCTCGGCAAGCTGCTCCGCGTTCGCACCCTCGCGCAATGGCGTGCGCAGGTCGACGGCGTGGTCGCCGAAGAGACAGAGGCGCAACCGCCCGTCGGCGGTCAGCCGCACCCGGTTGCAGCGATCGCAATAATTATGGGAGAGGGGGCTGATCACGCCCACGGCCCCTGCCGCACCCGGAAAGGCAAAGTAGCGAGCGGGTCCGTTCCCGCCCGGCCCGGAGACCGGCTCCAGCTCGTCAGTGGCGGCGATCCGCTCAAGAATTTCGAGCGAGGAGATATATGCGTCGCGCGCGAGTTCGACGTTATCGTGCACGGGCATCACCTCGATGAAACGCACGAAGACCGGTCGTTCACGCGTCAGCCTCGCGAAGTCGAGCAGCTCGTCGTCGTTGTGTCCGCGCATCACCACGCAGTTCAGCTTCACCGGCGCCAAGCCCGCGGCGATCGTCGCGTCGAGCCCGCGCAGCACCGCGTCGAGCCCCGGCCGCCGCGCGATTGCCTCGAAACGATCGGCGCGCAGGGTGTCGAGTGAAAGATTGATCCGCCGCAACCCGGCCGCTGCGAGCCGCGGAACCTGCTCCTCGAGCAACAGGCCGTTGGTCGAGAGCGCGATGTCGTCGATGCCCGGCACGGCGGCGATCGCGGCGACGAGACGCTCGAGGCTGCGACGCACCAGCGGCTCGCCCCCCGTGAGCCGGATGCTGCGCACGCCGAGGGGTGCAGCAGCCGCGACGATCTGCACGATCTCCTCGTAGCTCAGGATATCGTCGCGATGCAGCCACGGCAGGCCGCCCTCGGGCATGCAGTAGACGCAGCGCAGATTGCACTTGTCCGTGACCGAGATGCGGAGGTAGGTGATGGGACGGCTGAAGCCGTCGACGAGCGCGCTCATCTACTCACTCGTAAAGAGGTCATCCGAAAGCGTGGGATTGAGCTTGTAGCCGTCGAGCGTCGAGGAGACGTCGGCAACGTAGCCCGGCTCCTGCACGTGACCGTTCTGCGACTGCACCACGAGGTAGCCGCCGTTGCGGCCGTAGTGGTTGGTCATCTCCGCGTAGCCGCCGTTGGCATAATCCCAACGCATGTGCGTAACGGTCGCGCTGCGATCGTCGGCGGTCGCTTCGACGTGGTCGACGTTGCCGTGCTTCAAAGGCACGAGCCGGAACGTCGCCGACGTGCCGTTGTCGGAGACGAGCGTCACCGCGTAGACCCGGCGCCACGCCGAGGGCGGCTCGATGTGCGCATAGAGCTTGTCGAACTGCTGCGCCATCATCGGGACGCCGCTGGCGAAGACCACCTTGTTCCGGTCCGGCGCCTTGTAGTAGTACGTACCCTCGAGGTTCGCCGAGAGGAACGGAAACGACGCCATCGTCACGTGCGCGTGCATCGTCGCGGTAAAGGCGTGCAGCCCCGGATTCAGCGCCGACATGCGGTCGAGCAGACTCGGCGAGTCGGCGGCGGTCGGCGCCGTTCCGGCGAGCAGCGCGGCGGCAATCAGCGGCAGGGAGACGATAACTCGTTGCACTCTTCTTCTTTCTTAAGGTCCGAACGGCTGCAGCGCCATGGCGATCTCGGCGCGCACCTCTTGGTCTTCTTCCACGTTCTCCCGTTGGCGCAAAGCCCCCACGGCTTCGGGCGAGCCGATTCTTCCCAATGCCCACGCGGCATGTCCCCGCACCATCGGATGCGGGTCGGACTCGAGGCTCGCCGCCAAGGGCTTCACCGCCGAGCGGTCGAGCGCGTTGCCGAGCGCGACGGCCGCGTTGCGGCGCAGCACCGCCGCGCCCCGCCAGCCCATCGCCGTCGTGCGGTAGCGCCGCTTGAACGCGCCGCTTTTCAGCCCGAGGAGGTCGACGAGCGCCGGGGCGGCGGCCTCAGGATCGGTGGGCCCCCAGGCGGCGTCGCGCGCGACGCCCGCCTCACGCGTCGGCGGGCAGACGGTTTGGCAGAGGTCGCATCCCCAGACCCACTGGCCCATCAGCGGGCGCAGTGCGTGGGGAATCGCGTCGGTGCGCTGGGTGAGGTCGGAGATGCAGCGATTGGCGTCGATCGTGTAGTCGCCGCGCAGCGCGCCGGTCGGGCAGGCATCGATGCAACGGCGGCAGTCGCCGCAGGTTTTGCGCAGCGGCGCGTCCGGCGGGAGGTCGAGCGTGGTGACGATCTCTCCGAGGAATACGAACGAGCCGAGCTGCGGCGCGATGAGATTGGTGTGCTTGCCGATCCATCCCAATCCGGCACGCGCCGCGAACGCGCGCTCCGCCAGCGGCTTCGTGTCGCAGGCGACGGCCGTGACCGCAGCACCGGCGGCCTCGTCGATCGCCCGTGCGACCTGCGTCAAGAGCGCGCGCAGGCGGCGGTGATAATCGCCGGACCAGGCGTAGTTCGAGACGCGTCCGCGCAGCCGCTGCGCGCGGGGCCCTTGCGACGCATAGGGCAGCGCCACGCAGAGCACGCTGCGCGCTCCGGCGAGCAGCTCCGCCGGATCGCACGCGCGCCTCGCATATTGGGCGTCGTAGCCCCAGCACTGCATGTCGCCACGCTCGAAGGCCTCGGCCATGCGGCGTCGCGATTCGTCGTCGCTGCGGGCCGTCGTCACGGCCACCGCTCCGGCGCCCAGCGCCAGTGCGGTCTGCACCGCGAGCTCCTTGATCTGGCGGCTCACAGCGTCGCCAGCGGCCGCGGTCGTCCCCGAGAGAACGCCGCGTCGATCGCGCCGATGTCGTCGTCGTCGAGCGCGATATCGGCCGCGCCGGCATTCTCGCGGACGTGCGCTTCGCTCGATGCCTTGGGTATGGTGAAGACGTTTGGCTCGCGCACGAGAAATGCAAGCGCGATCTGCCGCGGCGTTGCGGCGTGCTTGCGCGCGACCCCTTCGAGCACCGCGCGGCCCGCCGCGGCGCGCAGGAACTCGCCACGGCCGAACGGCGTATAGGCGACGACCGCCACGTTATCTCTCCGTGCCTGCGAAATCAAGCGATGCTCGACCCCGCGCTCGCAGAGATGGTAGAGCACCTGATTGCATACCAGCGGAACGCCCGAGAGGTACGACGCAGCCTCTTCCATCTCGGGTGCGTCGAAGTTGCTGACGCCCACGAAGCGCGCCGTGCCGTCGGCAACGAGCGATTCCAGCGCACGCATGGTCTCCTCGAGCGGATGGCTTCCCGGCCAATGCAGGAGATACAGGTCGAGATACTCGGTGCGCAGTCGCGTCAAGCTGCGATGCGCCGCCTCGCGCGTGCCGCGATAGCTCGCGTTTTCGGGAAGCACTTTGCTCGCCAAAAACAACCGCGCCCGGTCGACGCCGGCGATCGCTTCGGCGACGAGATCCTCGACGGCGCCGGAACCGTACATCTCGGCAGTGTCGATGTGCGTCATCCCCAGCTCGATTCCCAGGCGCAGCGCGCGCAACGCGGCCTTACGTCCCGCGCCGGCGAGCGCGACGTTCCAGGTGCCTTGGCCGATGACCGGCACCTCGACCCCGGCCGCGCCAAAGACTCTCTGTTTCATTCGTTGCTCAGCATACGCTCGAACCTTTAAAAGAACTCGAAAGAGTCGCGCTTTGCGGCATAAGCGAGCAGGCCGCCGCGGAGATGAGCCAGCCGGGCGAATCCCGCCTCCCGCAATCGGCGCACCGCCCAGAGCGACTTCGACCCCACGCGGCAGGCGACGACGTAGCGCACCGCGGTGTCGAGCTCCGTCAGGCGCTCCTCCAACTGCGAGGCGGGAATGCCCACCGCGCCGTCGACGGTGCCGAGCACGGCTTCGTGGGGCTCGCGTACGTCGAGCAGCGTCCACTCGCGAAGCGCCTCGTCGAGCTCTTCGGCGGCGATCTCGGCAACGTCGACCTGCACCGGTTCCGTATCGTAGGCGCCCTTTTCGATGCAGTCGACGCTCGGAGCCGAACCGCACAGCACGCACTGCCGATCGCGCTCGAAACGCACCTCGCGCACCCGCGCCTGCAAGCTGTCGATCAGCAGCAGCCGCCCGATCAGCGGCGTGCCGGCGCCCAGCAGCACTTTGAGCGCCTCGCCGGCCTGCCACGCTCCCATGATTCCCGCGAGCGCGCCGAGCACGCCGCCCTCGGCGCAGGTCGGCGACAGCTCGGCCGGCGGCGCCTGGGGATAGAGACAGCGGTAGCAGGGACCGCCCGGCGCGCACAGGACGCTCACCTGGCCGTCGAAGCGGAAGATCGAAGCGTACACGTCGGGCCGCTTCTCCAAATATGCCGCGTCGTTGACCAAATAGCGCGTGGGAAAGCGATCGGTGCAGTCGAGCACGACGTCGTACGCCCGAACGATCTCGCGCGCGTTGGACTCGTCGAAGCGCAACGGCAGCGCCTCGGCGCGAATCAGCGGATTGAGCGCGTGCACCCGCGCTGCGGCAGCGACCGCTTTCGAACGGCCGACGTCGGCGGTATCGTAAATCGTCTGCCTCTGCAGGTTCGTCTCGTCGACCGCGTCGTCGTCGACGATGCCGATCGTACCCACCCCGGCTGCCGCGAGGTACTGCAGTGCCGGCGAGCCCAAACCGCCTGCGCCAACGACGAGTACCCGCGCTTGCGAGAGAAGCTGCTGACCTCGCAGGCCGACCTCGGGGATCAGCAAGTGCCGGCTGTAGCGGCGCAATTCGCGCTGGTTCACGGCAACTCGCTCGAATCGATCGGCGGGTGGCGCCCGTCGAGCCACTCGAGCACGACGGCGCGCGAGCGCTCCGCGGCGTAGGTGTGGTCGCTGTCGACCGTCGCCAGCGTCTTGGATTCCGGCGCGCGGCCGTACAACTCGTTGACGCTGCGCGGGCTCACCATCCCGTCGCGGCTTGCCGCCACGTAGAGCGACGCGCGCCCCGCGAGCTTGCCGAGCAGCTCGTCGTAGCGCGCCTCGACGCCGGCGACGAGCTCGGGAAGCGGCACGCCGACGACGTACGAGGCGCGGAAATCCGTATTGCCGACGTTGCGCAGCGAGTCGAGCGACGTCGGCCGCCCGTACCCCGTGGCGATCGCAATCGCGCCCAAGATGTTGGGATCCAGCGCGGCCGTAAAGATCGCCGTCATGCCGCCCATGCTGTGCCCCATCGTGTAGACCGGGTCGTCGCTGCGTTCGCGCGAGAAGGCGACGACGCGCATCATCACCTCGATGCAGTCGTCGACGCCCCGCAGCACGCCGCAGCTGCTTCCGAGCTTATGCCCGGGGAAGTCGAGGCTGTACACGCCGAACCCGTGGCTTGCAAGAAACCCGCAGAGGAAATCGAGGTTCTGCTTGCTCGACGAGTAGCCGTGACCGGCGACGATGCTGATGCGCCGGGGACGGCGCGGTTCGTACCACAGTAGAGCAACCGGATTGCGCTGCGCCTCGATGCGAAATAGCTCGACCTTAGTCATTGGCCTTCCACACCGCACCGCCGCCCTCGTAACGCTCCTTCTTCCAGATCGGCGCGCGGGCTTTTATCTGCTCGATCGCGTAGCGGCACGCGTCGAACGCCGCGCCGCGATGCGGGGCGGCGGCGCCGATCACGACGGCGTTCTCACCCACGCAAAGTTCGCCGACCGCGTGCACGATAACCAACGCCACGTCGCCGAAGCGTTCGCGCACTTCGGCGCCGATCGCTTCGAACTCGCCGATCGCCATCGGCTCGTAGGCTTCGTACGAAAGACGGCTCACTGCCGCGCCATCGCCCGACCGCGCGCGCACGATCCCCACGAACGTGACGATTGCACCCGCGCCGGCGCGCTCGAGATCGTCCAATACGCTCGCGTCGACCGGACCGCGAACGATGGCAAACCGGCTGCTACCCACCGCCCACCGGCGGGAGCAGCGCGAGCTCGTCCCCATCGCGCAGGGCGCCGTCGAGATCGGCGAGCGATCCGTTGTGCGCAACGCGCAGAGACGAGCGGTGCGGGGCGAGGCCGGGAAACTCTGCCTCGAGGCGGCTCCAGGCGTCGCGAACGCTCGCGCCGGAGGGCAGGTCGAGCTCGAAGTGCGGCGCGCCCAGCATCTCCCGAGCGCCGGCAAAGGCGAGAACGCGAATCGTCATCGTTGAGAGCCTTTCGACGGGTATAACGTCGACTCGTACCGAATTTTTCTTGAAAGAAAGCAGGGACATAGGTAAATGACCCGAGCGCTGGCGACCCTACTCATTGCGGCAGCCCTGACCGCACGCGCCGCCGTTGCCGCTCAGTGCACCGCCGAAACGCTCTCCGTGCAAGGTACCCCGGTAACGATCACCTACTGCGTCACCGGCCCTGCGCGCTCGACCGGTACCCAGGAGATGATCGTTCCCGTCAGCGCGACCTATTCGGCGCCGGCTGGTTCGCTTAGCCGTACGGGCGAGCTTCATTTCCTGGCTGGGGAGCAGACCTCGCGGGTCCTCGAAAGCGTCGACCTCACCAAGCTGGGCCTTGCGGGCACCCTTCACCTCACCTTGGCCTTCGACCAAGGCACGGTGCACGTGGAAGGGGCGCTGCTGACCCCGGGAGCCATCACGATCAAGTGAGTCCAGCGCCCCGGCTGCAACCCAACCGACGGCGTTGCCCCTTTAGAAGAGCGTATGCGCCGACGCTACATTGCCCAGTGCAGTTCCAAGATTCCTGACGGCTGTCGCTAGAGGAGCAACGCCTTTTTCCATGCCCTGTTCGGCAACGATTCCCAACCTCACGGCCCGCGAGCAAGCGCACTACCTTTACGAAGCGATACCTCCCGGGCTCTTCCGAGTCCAAGACGAAAACGATCGCATCCCTTGGCGCCTGAGCCCCGAACCGTTCGCGTTGTCCCCGGCGCAGCTGGCAACGATCGAGCAGCTCGGCACCGATCTCCTCAAGTTCTATCGCGTGCTCAACGGCCTCTACAATCGCAGCGCCCGCGGCACCGCTCCGGCCTTCATCGCCGAGTATCTCGACCGCGGTAAGCCCGAACAGATCGTCAAGCTGCAACGACAGAACCGTTTCAAGCAAGACGTCCCGGGCGTCATTCGCCCCGACCTCATCCTCACCGCCGATGGCTTCGCCGCGACCGAACTCGACAGCATCCCCGGCGGTATGGGTTTCCTCGGCGCTATGACCGAGGCGTATTGCCGGCTCGGTCTCGAGAGCGCGGGCGGCGCCGATGGCATACCCAAAGGTTTTGCGGCGATGCTTCGTCACGTTACGGGCGTCGAGTTCCCGACGGTGGCAATCGTCGTATCGGACGAATCCGCCGACTACCGCCCCGAAATGTCGTGGCTGGCCGATGCGTTGCGCCGGCTCAACTTGGCCGACGTCTGGTTGCGCCGCCCGCACGAGATCGCGTTTACCGAGGAGGGACTCTTCATCCGTCACGACGACGGTCGCGAAGCGCGCCTCGACGCGATCTACCGCAACTTCGAGTTATTCGACCTCTTCAACGTTCCGAAGCAGGAGCTGATGCTCTACGCCGCGCGTCACAATCGCGTGCGCATCGTTCCCGCACCGAAAGCCTCGCTCGAAGAGAAGCTGGCCTTCGCGCTGCTCCATCACGACGCGCTCAAGCCGTTGTGGCGCGGCGAGCTGGGACGCGACGTATTCGAACGCCTGCTGGCGCTCTTCCCCGAAACGTGGGTCGTCGATCCGCGTCCGATGCCGCCGCAGGGCGCCGTTGCGGGACTCCAGGCCGGCGGCGCACCGGTCTTCGACTTCCGCCAACTGGCGGCGCTGCCCAAGAGCGAGCGCGCCTACGTGCTCAAGCCGTCGGGGTTCTCGGAACTCGCCTGGGGCTCGCGCGGCGTCAAGATCGCCGACGATCTCACCCGCGAGGAGTGGACCGAGGCACTCGATACCGCGCTGAACTCGTTCGACCGCACGCCGTATATCTTGCAGCGTTTCCACAAAGGCAAGCGCGTGCGTCAAGGCTACTTCGACCGCGAACGCGACGAGATCTCGATGTACGACGGGCGCGTGCGGCTCTGCCCCTACTACTTCGTGACCGGCGAGGAGAGCGTGCAGCTCGGCGGGATCTTGGCGACGATCGCTCCCGCCGACAAAAAGCTGATCCACGGCATGACCGATGCGGTCATGACTTCGTCGATCGTACGCGAAGGCGCGGACTCCGCACCCGGCTAGGCGCGGCGTGGGCGCGATAATTCTCTGCCGGCACGGCGAGACCGCCGTCAACGCAGCCGGCGCGTTTCTCTCGCGCCAAGACGTCGAACTGAGCGAGCGTGGGCGCGCGCAGTGCGAGCGCCTACGTGACGCGCTGTCGGCGCACGCGTTCGCTCGCGTGCTGGTCAGTCCGATGCGCCGCTGCCTGCAAACGCGCGAGATCGTCGCGCCGCACCTTCCATTCGATGTCGTCGACGCGCTGCGCGAGGTCGACTTCGGAGCGTGGGAGGGCAAGACGCTGGAGTGGCTCGAGCGCACCGACCCGGTTGCGCTGGCGCAGCGGCGCGGGGCTCCGGTGCATTTCCGGCCGCCGCAGGGCGAAAGCTTCGCCGACGTCGCGCAGCGTCTGCCGGCGGTGCTGCAAAAGCTCGAAGATGAAGGCAACGTTCTCGTGATCGGCCACCGCGGAACGCTGGGCGTACTCGAGCGTTTGCTACGCCGGCTTCCCCTGGAATCGCAAGAAGTACAGCCGCTAGAACCCGCCGAGTTTCGCACGCTGTCACCCTGAGGTCACCGCGTCATCCTGAGAACGGGCGTTAGCGCACGCGCGTCAGGACTGCTGCTTGCGATGGGACCTCGATCTCGTCGGGAACGAGCGTCGAGGGATCGTACCAGATCGTTACCGCGATGGGCTGCGCGATCGAGAGCACGTTGTCGCCGGCGGGAACCGCGTTCGGACGAGGGGGCGGCGAGGCGACGGCCACCTCGAGCACATGCACCTGTGCGGTGGTGGGCGTAATCCAAGTGACGCTCTGCTCTTTCCACGCGGCAAGCTGTGCGGGCAGCACGAAGAGTCCCGCGAGCAGACCGGGCTCGATCACGACGAAGTGCCGCGTCTCGTTCTGCAGCGCGACCTGCTGCGGCTGGGCGTTGAACGCTCCGGCGACGGTCGCGGATTGCGGCGTGAGCGAGACGCTGACGTTGGGACTCTGACCCGGCGTGCGATAATGACCCGCGTAACTCGCCGGTGCGAGGTTTACGTCGAGCACGAGCGCGGCCTGCGCGGAGAGCGCCAGGCCGGCGAGCGTCGCGGTCGACGTTTCGTCGACCTCGCTGCCGTTTTGACCGCTTTTAACGGCTACGCTCCAGCGTCCGACCGGCGAGCCGTTGAGCGCCGCGTCGTAGTTGTAGGTTCCTGAAGGCGGAAACGCCGCAACGGCGGCGACCAGCCAAGCTGCCAGCACGGTATCTATACCGAAACGTTCTTGCGCGCGATGCGCGCGATCGCCGAGAGCACCGTATCGATCTCCTCCGAAGTGTTGTAACCGTGGGGCGAGACGCGAATCCCGCTCGTTCGATAGGTCGTCACGATCTCTTCCCGTTCGAGCGCCGTACCCAACTCGATGCTGTCGCAACCGGGCATCGAGAACGTGACGATCCCCGACGAGCAGCCGTCGCCGCGCTCGGAGGAGAACTCGGCGCCCAAATCTGCCAGCCCGGCGTGCAGCCGGTCGGTCAGGGCGAGCACGTGGCGCTCGATGTCGCTGCGTCCGGCCTGCTCGAACAGCTCGATCGCGCAAGCCATTGAGAGCGCTCCGAGCAGGTTGGGCGTACCGCCTTCGAAGCGGTAGGCATCCGGCGTCAGGGGCTGTGAATAGTTATGGAAATCCCACATGTCGCGCATCGAGCGCCACCCCGGCATCGCGACCTCCAAGCGCTCGTTCAGCTCGTCGCTCAAGTAGAGAAATGCCCCGCCGTGGAGCCCCATCATCCACTTACCTGCCCCGCTGTAAAGCGCATCGATGCCCAGGGACGGCGCATCGAGCGTGAAGACGCCCAAGCCTTGGATCGCGTCGACGCAGAAGAGCGCGCCGGCATCGTGCGCGGCCGTCGCTAAGCCGCCGAGATCGCGGCGATAACCGTCGGCGTAGGAGACCCACGAGGCCGTTACGAGACGCGTTCTGGGTGAGAGCTCGCGCCGCAGACGCTCCGGCGTGAGCCGTCCTTCCTCCGAACGCAGCAGCCGCACGTCGACGCCGCGGCGTTCCAGCGCGAGCCACGGCACGACGTTGGCGGGAAATTCGTCGTCGCAGAGCAGCACCTCGTCGGCGGTCTTCCAGTCGATGCCCTGGGCGATCGTTGCCGCGCCGGCGCTCGTGTTGGGGATGGTCGCGATCGCCGTGCCGCTGCCGCCGACGAAGCGGCCAATCGTTTCGCGGTACTCGGGCATTTTGAGATCGTACGGGAACGTGCCAAGCACGCCGTGCTCGTTATGAGCGCGAACGAATCGTTCGATTTCGCCGACGGTGCGGGCCGGCAGCACGCCGGCCGCGGCGTGATTGAGGTAGACGTAGCGCCGCGTGACCGCAAACTCGTTTCGCGGAAGCGGCGTACTCACTCGGCGCCGATCATATCCTTTGTATGCCAAGCGATGTTGCCGGCGCGATCGCCGACGCGCTCCAGCGAGGCCAGGACGAAAAGATAGCGCGTGCCGGGGCGCACGATCTCGGGATCGGCGCGCATCTCCGCCTGCAGCAGCTTGATGCTGCGCTTGTAGAGCTTGTCGACTTCGTCGTCGCGATCGATCACGGCGCTCGCCAGGTCGACGTCGCGTTCGGTGTAGGCGCGCATCGCGTCGAGGAGCATGCCGTGCGCGACGCCGCCGATGCGGTCGACCTCCACCTTCTGCGGGCGCATCGGCTGGTCGGAAAGCTTGATCGCGTTCTTCGAGATGTCGACGGCGTAATCGCCGATGCGTTCGAGGTCGGTCGCAATTTCGAGCATGGCGGCGATCTCGCGCAGCTCGCCGGCGACCGGCTGCTGCCGCCAGATCAGTTCGATGCAGTGCGCCTCGACGCGCCGCCGGAGATCGTCCACGACGTCGTCGCCGGCGACCACGCGCGCGCCCGCGGCCGCATCGCGGTTCTCCAGCGCGTCGGTCGAGACGCGGATCGCATCGGCTACGAGCGCGCCGAGACGAACGACGTCGAGCCTCGTCGCTTCCAATGCTTCGTGATACGCCGTACGAACCGCCACTCTCACCTCCTCGAAAATCACCTTGAGTATACGTCTGTGGGGGATTTCCTCGCAACGCGACGGAGGAACCTGCAGCCTTTATGAAACCATAAGGTTCGCATGGCTTTTGAAGACATTCTCGTCGCCGTCGAAGCGCCGATCGGCATCATCACCTTCAACCGTCCCGGCGTGCTCAACGCGCTGCGCACGCAGCTCTTATCCGAGTTTTCTGCGGCCTTGGACGACATGGAGCGCGACGAGCAGGTGCGCGCGATCGTCGTCACGGGCAGCGGCGAAAAAGCGTTCGCCGCCGGGGCCGACATCGGCGAGCTCAACGCGCTGGCGACCGCAGGCTCCGGCGCCGACCAGGCCCGCAGCGGGCAAGCGCTCACGCGAAAGATCGAGCGGCTCCGCAAACCGGTGATCATGGCGATCAACGGTTTCGCGTTGGGCGGCGGCTGCGAGATCGCGATGGCGGGCGACATCCGCATCGCCGCGGAGAACGCGAAGTTCGGCCAGCCCGAGGTGAACCTCGGGCTGATCCCCGGCTATGGCGGAACGCAGCGGCTCACGCGGCTAGCCGGTAAAGGCGTCGCGACGCATCTCTGTTTAACCGGCGAGATCATCGACGCGCAGGAGGCGCTGCGCATCGGCCTCGTCACGCGCGTGGTTCCGGCAGCCGAGCTGATGAATGAAGCCAAACGCCTCGCCACGCTGATCGCGTCCAAGGCGCCGCTCGCGATTGCCGCCTGCAAGCGCGCGATCAACAACGGCGCGCACCTCTCGCTCGACGACGCGCTCGAGCTGGAGGCGCTCGAGTTCGGGACGCTCGTCGACACCGAAGATATCAAAGAAGGCACGACCGCGTTCCTAGAAAAACGCAAACCCGCCTTCAAAGGCCGCTAAAACGTCCGGTATCAGAAGCACTGATTTAGCTCAGATCGAAGTCGCCGAGGTCCGAAGTTTACTCTGGTAAATGAGGGCCGAGGCGACGAAGAGCTGGGCTAAATCAGCGCTTCCCCAGCGACAGGGCGTTGGACATTGCGAGACCGATTGCGGGATTGAGACCCTCCCATCTTGCGCGGATGTCGCCGGCCCCGTCGACGACGACGATCGTCGGAAAACCTTGTACTGCAAAGAGCGCCCGTGCGCTGGAGCTCGGGTCGATCGCGACGTCGTTCAGGCGGTACCTGCCCGCGAAATCGGCCACCGCCGCGCGATCTTCGCCGACGTCGACCGGTACGACGAGCGCGTCGCGATGCGCGTTGGCCCAGTGCTGCACCAGCGGCATCTCGATCTTGCACGGCGTGCACCAGCTCGCGTAGAAATCCAAGAACACGATTCGGTTGCGCTCGTCGGCCAGACGGAACGCGCCGCCGTCGAGCCGTTGGAAGACCGCGTGCGGCGCCGGTTGCGCGTGCGGCGCTGCGAACGAACGCGGCGCGAGGAAGATCTTCCACAGCGCGAAGCCGATCGCCAGCGCTGCGGCGACGTCCCACAGACGGCTACTGCGCACTAAAGAGGGCTGCGATGCCCTGTCCGCCTCCTATGCATGCCGACGCGATGCCGTAGCCGCCGCCGCGTTCCCGCAGCTCGCGCAGCGTGGTGAGTGCCAGACGCGCGCCCGAGGCGCCCAGCGGGTGGCCCAGCGCGATCGCGCCGCCATGCGGATTGAGTTGTGAGCGCTCCGACGCTGGCGTGCCGTCGCCCATCTCGCGCAGACAGGCGATCACCTGCGGCGCAAACGCTTCATTGATCTCCATCACGGCGAGATCGGCGGCCGAAAGGCCCGCGCGTGCGAGCGCTTTGGGAATCGCGAACGCCGGGCCGATGCCCATGATCGAAGGATCGACGCCGACGACGCTCGAGGCCACGAGCCGCCCGATCCACGACAGCCCGTCTTGGCGCGCCTGTTTCACCGTGGTGAGGACGACGGCCGCAGCGCCGTCGGTGATGCCGCTGGCATTCCCGGGCGTCACCACGCCATCTTTTGCGAAGCGCGCCGGAAGCTTGCCGAGCTTCTCCATGTTCAAGCCGGCGCGTGGACCCTCGTCCTTTTCGACGCGGAGCGTCGTGCCTTTGGGCCCCGGAATTTCCACCGGCACGATCTCCTCGGCGAAATAGCCGCTCTCGACGGCTGCGAGCGCGCGCTCTTGGCTGATCAGCGCAAACTCGTCGCACTCCTCGCGCGTCACGCCGTACTTCTTCGCGAGGTTCTCGGCGGTGATGGCCATCGGCGTGTTGCCGTAGGAATCGGTCAGCGCCGTCCACAGTGAATCCTCGAACGCAACCTGCTGCCCGAGGTGAAACCCCTTGCGCGCCCCGCGCACCACGTGCGGCGCTTGGCTCATGTTTTCGGTGCCCCCGGCAAGCGCGTAGTTCGCGCCGCCCAGCGCCAGGGTTTGCGCGGCCGAGAGAATCGCCTGCAGGCCCGAGCCACAGAGACGGTTGACGATCAGCGCCGGCACGCCGACCGGCAGGCCGATGCGCAGACCCACGTGGCGGGCGAGGTAAATGGCATCGGCGCTGCTCTGGATGACGTTGCCGAAGACGACCTCGTCGATCCGATCCTTGGGGACGCCGCTGCGGCGAACCGCCTCCTCGGCGGCGACGACCGCGAGGTCGGTTGCGGTCAGGCCGGCCAGCTGGCCTCCGAGATTGCCGAACGGGGTGCGCGCACCCGCTACGATGACGACGTCGTCGTCGCGAACCGAGGTATCCATATCGCTGCCGTCTATTCCGCGGGTGGGTGCGAGCGTCCCGGCAGGCGCCGTCGCGAAGCGTCACTAAAACCGCCCGATATGCCCATCAACCGACCCGTTGCGATCGCGCTCGACGCGCGCTCGCTCCCGCCGGCGACCAAGACCGAGCAGATCCTCGAAACCTTCGACAAATTGCAGATCGGCAGCGCGCTGGAGATTATCGAAGAGTCGTATCCGCGCGCGCTCCGCAACGAAATGGCTCAGCTGCGCCCCGGTCGCTTCTCCTGGGATTCGCGCAACCTTGGCGGCAACCGCTGGACCGTACGCCTGGAGCGCATCGACGAAAACGCCGACAACGACACGTTCCTCACCTACGTGCCGGCCTTCAACGCCGCCAAGGCGAGCACGATCAAGGAGCTTGCTTCGCAAACGGCCGAGCGCACCTATAAAACGGGCGAGACGATCTTTGACGAGGGCGAGGTCTGGCCGTACCTCGGCATCGTGAAGAGCGGCAAGGTGATCTACACGCTGCTCTCTCCCGACGGCAAGACGCACACGATCGGCGAGCGTCTAACGCACGACACGCTCAACGAGAGCGGCACGTTCGACGGCGGCGGGGCGACGACGCGCGCCGAGGCCCTCACCGATGCGACGATCGTCACGCTTCCGAGCGAGGCCGTGATGCACGCGACCCGCAACGATGCCGAACTCGCACTGGGCTTTCTCATCGCTTCGTCACAAGCACGCCGCCGCTCGATCGATACCATCGCCGATCTCGCCTTCGCGCACGTGCTGCAGCGCGTCGCCAAGTTCTTGCTCGGCTACGCGCGCACGTCGGTCGGCATGGCACGCGGGCTGCCGGGCGTCGAGAACCTCTCGCAAGCGCAGATCGCCGCGGCCGCCGGCACCGTCCGCGACATGGCGGCTCGCGCGCTGCTGCGCCTCAAGAACGCGGGCGCACTCGAACTCGATCGCGGGCGCGTCCGAGCGATCGACCGCGCCCTGCTCGAGGCATTCGCCGATAACGTTCAGGCGCCGCCGGTCTAGCGTTTAGATTCGGTAGACGTCGGCCGTCGCGTTGGGATCGACCAGCGTGGGATGCACGCGGGGTCCGCTGCACATCACCGTGTCGTTGCCGATCGTGATCTTTACGTGCGTGACTTCGCCGCCGATGACGTCATCGAGCGCGCAGCCTTCGACTTTGCCCGGGACCCGCGCCATGATCACGTAGCGGCCCGGTTCGAGATTGATGTCGCTGAACGAACCGTGGCCGTTCACCGGCAACACCTTAATCATATTCGGCGTCTTCTCCGAATACGGCGTCTTGTAATAGTAGAGTTTCGCACCGCCGATGGGTGCGCCGCTCCTCGCGTCAACGACCGTACCGGCAATTCCCGCCGGCTGCGTGTCGGCGAGCGCGAGTCCCCACAGCGAGCCTCCGAGGGCCAGCATGATTGCTAAATGTTTCATGCTTTCTTTATGCCCGCGCGGGCGAGCGGTTACACCGATTCGAGGGCGGCGGTCTCCTCCGCCGCGACCTGCAGGTCGAAGGCGGCTCGTTTGCTCTTAGCCGCGGCGTCGGCGAGCGGCTGCTCCGCGGCGACGGCCTGCTTGCGCTGACCTTCGAGGACCTCGCGCCCCTTGCGCACGCCTCCCAGCGCTCCAGCCAGGCGCGCCTCCATCTCACCCAGCACGTCGCTGGCGTAACGGTCGGCACCCTCGCGGACTTTGCGCGCGCGCTCCTGCGCCTCGTCGAGCACCGTCTCGGCGGTCACCCGTGCGCGGCGTACGACTTCGCTATCCTCCACCAGCTCTTCGTGCTTACTCGCGGCCTCGTCGACGATCGCTTGCGCCTTCTCTGCTGCCGCGCGCATCATGCGCTCGTGATCCTTGGTGATCACCTTGGCGCGGCCGACCTCTTCGGGCAGCGACGCTCGGATCTTTTCGACCATCTCGAGCAACCGCTCTTCGGAGAGGATGCGATAGCCCGCCGGCAGCCACGTTCCCTCGTGAACGTAGGCCTCGAGCTTGTCCAGCACGCGATAAACCGACATGACTACCTCCGTTGTAGGGTTTTGCGTTTCTCCGACATCACGCGGAGAACGGGTTGGGGCACGAGCGCGGCAACGTCGCCGCCGAGAAAGTAGACCTCTTTGACCAGGCTCGAGCTGACGAATGAGTACTTCTGATCCGACATGAGAAAGACCGTGTCGACGTCGGAGAGCGAACGGTTCATCATCGCCGCCGACATCTCGCTTTCGAAATCCGAGACGACGCGCAGGCCCTTGACGATGACGTCGGCCTTCGCCGCCTTCACGTAGTCGGCCAGCAAGCCGCGAAAGTGCTCCACCCGCACGTTGGCCAGCCCGGTGGCGCTCTCTTTGAGCATCTCCTCGCGTTCCTCCAGCGAGAACATCGGCGCGCGCTTCTGTGGATTGACCACGACGGCGACGATCAACTCGCCGAAGCAACGCGAGGCGCGCTCGATGACGTCGAGGTGGCCGCTTGTCGGGGGATCGAACGAGCCGGGATAGATGGCGCGCGTGACGCGTGCGGTTTTACCGTTCTTCAAGATTCCGGCGCCAGAAAGGCGAGACCGACATCGCCGTAGACTTCTTCGCGGTCGCTGCGATACCCGGGTATGTCGGGAAGAATCCGCTTGGCAGCGTGCTCGTAGACGACCACGGCGCCAGGCGCGAGCAGATTGCGTTCGCGTAAGAGCCGAAAGAGCTGCAGCGGCACGGGATCGGCGTACGGCGGGTCGAGGTAGACGATGTCGAACTGCCCCTCGAGGCGGTAGAGCGCGCGCTCCGCCGGCGCGGGAAAGACCGTCACCACCTTAGCGATGCCCAGCTCTTTGACCGCCTCCTCGATCGCCTGGGCGATCTCGCGCTGCCCCTCGACGGAGACGACGCTCGCGGCGCCTCGCGAGGCGGCCTCGAAACCGATCGCTCCGGTGCCTGCAAAGAGATCGAGCACGCGCGCGCCTTCGAGCCGTGGCGTCAGGATCGCGAAGAGCGACTCCTTCACGCGTCCGGGCGTCGGGCGCACGTTGGGCCCCTTGGGAGATTTGAGCTTGCGGCTGTTGAGCTGTCCGCCGGTGATCTTCGGCATCGTCGCGGAGCTTCAGAAGGCCTGCGGCGTCAGCGGCGCAACGCCGGCGCGCAGCCACGCGTCGTCGCCGAGCCACTCGTAGCGAATCGTCGAGTAGGGCACCGTGCCGTAGGAGAGCAGGCGGTCGTGGAAGCTCTTCAGGGTAAACGCATTGCCCTCGCGGTCGCGAACCATGCTCATCAGCATCTCGATCTGCGTCTTGCCGACGAGATAGTCGATGGCTTGCCCGGGATCCATCGCAAAGCGCGTCGCCTCACCGCGCGCCGTCTCTTCGTCGATGTCGGCGTTCTTCTCGAAGTACGCGATCGCTTGCGGGAGGGTCATCGCGCCGGTCGCCAGCGCGACGTCGACGCCGATGCGCGTCGCACGGTGGCGCATCAGATGAATGACCTGCTTGCGCGCGCCGGGATCGTCGTCGTAGAGGCCCTCGCGCATCAGCATCTCCTCGCCGTAGAACGCCCAGCCCTCGGCGAAGACGCCGTCCTGCTGCACGTGACGCACGTAGTCGGGATTGTGATAGGCGTAGGTGAACTGCAGGAAGTGGCCGGGTATGCCTTCGTGCCCGAGCAGCGGCAGCACCGACTGGCGGGCTTGTTGCACGAAGAAGCTTTGATTGCTCGAGCTGAAATCGGGCACGAAGTAGAAGCCCTGGTGGTCGTCAGAGAACATCTGCGGCGGATTCATGAAGCCGCCGGGATAGGTGGCGGCCAGCGCCTTGGGCACCTCGACGATGTGAAACGGCCCGATGTACGACGGTATCGTTACGATCGCGTGCGAGTCGATGAACGAGGTCAGCTTGGCGAGGCTGCGCTCGTAGTACGCCAAGAATTCTTCCTTCGTCGAGAAGGTCGGCGGTGGGCTCGGCGGCGGCAGCTGCGCGTCGCGCGCGGCCTCCCACGTCTCCAGCGTGCGGTCGCGCGCCAACTCCAACCGGCCGATCGTCGCAACCTGCTCAGAATCGAACGGCAGCATCAGCACGCGCCGGAGGAACCAATCGTACTGCTTGCGCCCGACGGCGAAACCGCCCATCGAGAAGCCGTTCATGCTCGAGTCGAGCCACGCGCGGTAGGCGTGAAGCGCCGTCAGCGCCGTCTGCTGCGCCTGTGCGAGGTCGCGGCGCGTCGCGGGCGAGGTGCCGGCCGCGATGCCGTCAAGCGTGGTCGTGTAGAGCGAATCGCCGTCGCGAATGTCTTCCGAGGCGATCTGCGCGAACTCGCGCACCGGCTGGGTGAGATTCGCTTTACCCTGCGCGAGCACGCGCGGACAGGCTCGCAGACGCGCGATCGCGGCACGTATCCGCACCTCGTCGTCGGCGTAGCGGCGTTTGACGATCGAAAAGATGCCGTTGCTGCACTCGCCTTCATAGATGCTGGGATTGCGCTGCAGTCCGCGCAGCACCGTGCGGGCCCACCAGTCGCCTTCGATATTCGCGCGTATCAAAAGGTAGTCGACGCGCTCGTGCGCGCTCGCGCCGGCCGGCGGCACCAGCGCCGCCAGTTCGTTGCGGAAGCGCCGCAGTTGCGCCATCTGCGTGGCTAACGTCGTGGGCGAAAAATCGGAGAGACGCGCGTCGAAGGTATGGATGCCCGCGTCGGTGGCCGAGGTGGGACTCTGCTCGAAGCCCCACATCGTGTACTGCCGTTCCAGATCGACGAGTTTGGCCTGATAATTCGGCGCCGCTGCCGGCGCTGCGGAGAGCAGCACGACGGCGAGCAGGGCCGAGAGCGCGCGGCCGGTCATGCCGCGGCCTCCTCGACCAGTTCCAGTAGTTCGTCGAAGGATGCGATCGCGTACTGCGGGGGCGCCTCGGAGGTGGGGTACCCGCGGCGCTCCCAGTTCAGCCATACGGTCGTCATGCCGGCTCGGTGCGCGCCGCCGACATCGCTATGGGGATCGTCGCCGACGTACCAGCTCTCGCGCGCCGGCCGGCCCAGCGTCTCCAGCAGGCGTTGGAATGCGGGCAAGGCGGGCTTGAGCGCGCCGATCTCGCTGCTCACCAGCACCGGACCGGCGAATCCCGCCCGCTCCGCCTTCCGTTGCTGCAAGGGGTCCCAGCCGTTGCTCAGCACGGCCAGCTCGATGCCGCGCTGGCGCAGGCGCTCGAGCGTCCGCCCGACGCCGGGCAGCGGCACCACGAACTCCTCGACCATTGCGAGAGCCGTACGGCGGAACTCTTCGATAAGGGCGTCGTCACACGCCACGCCGCGATCGCGCGCGAAGATCCGCACGGCCTCATCGATGCCGAAGTCGCCACGTCGCTGGCGCTCCAATAAGCCGTCGATCGCGTCGATCTCGTCGGCGAGCGTGCCGGCGGAACGGCCGCCGAGCGCCGAGATCCGCTCGAGCAGGCGCAAGAACGCAACGCGCTCGAGGCGATTATCGATCGCCAGCGTGTGGTCGAGGTCGAAGCCGATGGCCCGCACCACCTCCATGTCCGGCGCGTTCGACGCCGGCTAGCGCGGTCCCGGCCCGGTGACGACGCGCACGAAAGCCTCGGGCCGCACGTACTTTTCGAGCGCCGCTCGCACGCTCTGCGACGTGGCCGCAAGCTCGGCCCGCGCGTCGATGAGGTTCTGATCCAGCGGCAAATCGAGCGATGCGTAATCGATCAGCTGCGCGGTTACGCCGTCATAGCTCGCCTCGCGTATCGGCACCTCTCCCATCAGCAGCGCTTTGGAGCGAAGCAGGCGATCTTCGGCGATCGGCTGCTGCGTCAGCTGCGAGAGCACCGCGGAGATCTGCGACTGCGCCGGCACGATGTTCTGCGGATCGCAGCCGTACTCGAAGCCGAGCGTCGCGCGCGCCTTGCCGGCGGAGACGCGGCTCTCGATCGAGTACGCGTAGCCGTGCACTTCGCGCAGGTCGTGATAGAGCAGCGACGAGTAAAAGCCTCCGGTCAGCACGGTGTTCGCCAACTGTAGTTGCGGCCACGCCGGATCGCTGCGGACGAGCGCCAGCGTTTCGACCAGGCGCACCGACGATTGCACGCGGCCGGTGGCCGGCACCACGAACTGACCCGGTGCGTTGGCCGGAACCGGCGGCAGCTCGACGTTGGGCTTCGGCCCTGCGGCTTTCCAATCGCCGAAATATTTTTCGAAGAGCGCGCGCGCCGCTTGCGGTGTCGTATCGCCGATGACGACGACGGTCGCGAGATCCGGACGATAGGCGGTAGCGATCCACTGCCGCACGTCGCCCAACGTCAGCGAGTTCACGCTCTGCGGCGTTGCGAAGCGCTGCGCGGGATCGTCTGCCGGATAGAGCGCTTTGTTGAGTGCGACCTCGGCCAGGTGGTCCGGCGAGTTCATCTCACCGGCGAGCGCTCCGGCCGTCTGGTCGCGCACGATTGCGAAGTCGGCCGGGCGAAGCGCCGGGTGCAGCTCCTCGTCGGCGAGCAGCTGCACGCCGCGCTCGAAGTGGTCGGAGAGAACGTTCAATCCGAAATCCGCGCCCGTCTGCGTGGTTGCGGCGATCTTGTCCAGCTCGGTCTGCAGCCCGATGCGATCGTAGGTCGTCGTGCCGTAGGGCAGCAGCGCGTCGGCGAGATCGGCAACGCCGTCCTGTCCGGGCGGTTCCTGCAGGTCGGGCTCGTTGCGAATCTCACCCGCGACGACCACGGTGTGCGAGATGCTCTCCGGCTGCACGATCAGCCGCATGCCGTTGGAAAGCGTCATATCGGCCGGGGCAATCGTCTGCGCCGGTACCGAAAGCTGCGAAAGCACGTGCTGCGCCCACGCGGGCAGCGGTTCGTGCGTGGTGGGCGGGATCTCGTTGTTCTCCTTCGCCATACCGCCGCCCGAGCTGGTCGTGCCGTTGTTTTGGGGCACCGCGTAGGCCGCGACGACGTTACGGTCGTCGAGATAGGTGCGCAGCACGCGGTCGACGTCGGCGGCACTCACGCGCGAGAACTGCGCGATCATGTCGTCGGGCGAAGAGAGCCCCTGAACCGCCACCGCTTGGCTCCACTCGATGGCCAGCCCCTCGATCGAGTTCGCGTTGAACTCGAGCTGGGAGATCTCGCGCAACTTCGCCGCTTCCACCAGGTCGTCGGGCACGCCGGTCTTCTTGTATCGTTCGACGATCGCGCGCATCTCGGCGTCGATCGTCTCGGGCTTCACCGAGACCGGGACCGCCGCAAACGCGATGCCCATGGCAACCTTCGGAAAGTCTTGCGTGAAGAACTCCGAGGCCAGCGCTTTTCCCGTGTAGGCGAGGCTGCCGAAATCGCTGCGCGGGCTCGAGAGCACGTCGCTGAGGATCTGCCCGGCGGCGTATTGCGGACTATCGTAACCCGGGAACCGGTAGCCGAGCGCCACGCCGGTGAACGACTCATCGGAACGATCGTGATAGACCGCCCCGCGAAGCGGCGCCAAATGAACCGGCGCACGTGCCGGGAGTTTTGCCGCGGGCACGTCGCCGAAGATCGCGCGCACCTGCGAGATCGTCGTCTGTGGATCGACGTCGCCGGCGATCACGTAAACCGCGT
Source organism: Candidatus Cybelea sp. (assembly GCA_035939175.1). GTDB lineage: Bacteria > Vulcanimicrobiota > Vulcanimicrobiia > Vulcanimicrobiales > Vulcanimicrobiaceae > Cybelea. The sequence continues at coordinate 65,007 of DASZGC010000051.1, forward strand.
TGTTCGGGTGATACCAGGTGTCGTAAAACTTGAGCAGTTGGGTGCCGTTGACGCGGTTCGCGAAATCGGCCGCCGTCCCCAGGGTGCTCTTGGCGTACGGCGTGCCGCCGATGAGCCGGTTTTGCATCTTGACGAAGAGCCGGTAGAACGCGTTGCTGTTGTCCTGCTGCACCTCTTGCGTGATCGCGCCGCGCTCCTGCTGCCAGAGCGACTGCTGCATCAGCAGACCCGTCGAACGCGAGCGCTCGGCGCGCAGTGCGATGTCGAGATACGCCGAGGGTACCGTAAAGTAGTACTGCGTCACCGTGCTCTGCGTATCGGCGTCGAAGTCGCCTCCCGTGATGCCGACTGCATCCATCAGCGCCGACGACGAGAGCGTCTTGCTGCCGCGGAACATCATGTGCTCGGTTGCGTGCGCCAATCCCGGGATCCACTGCTCGTCGGAGCCGGCTTGGTAATTGAGCATCGTCGTCACCACCGGAGCCAGCGGATCGCGCACGACGACGACGCGCAAACCGTTGCTCAGCGTCGCGCGCGCGACCTCCGCAGGCGCGCACTGGGCTTTCGCCCCCCACGCCGCAAAGAGCGCGATGGCCGCCACGACGGCGAGTGAGAGGCGCTGGTTAGACATGAGCGGCGCTATTCGCGCCGCGAAACCGGAACCCTCACGACGACACCAGCAGCGCGCGCGTGCTGGGCTGTGTCGCCAAGGCCGCTCGGAGCCCGGCGTGCGCCGGCTGCGCGAGCGTGGGATCCCGGCGAACGATCTCCTGTGCCGCGGTCTTGGCGCTGCGATAAACGTCGAGGTCGACGATGAGGTCGGCCACGCGGAGATCGGCGGCGGCGCCGGATTGCATCGTTCCCGAAAGCTGACCCGGCCCGCGAATCCGCAGGTCCTCGTCGGCGATTTCGAAGCCGTCGGTGGTACGGGTGAGAATCTCGAGCCGCTCGCGCTCCCCGCTTTCATCGGGATACACCAGGAGACAGAAGGAACGCTCGGCGCCGCGTCCCACGCGTCCCCGCAATTGATGCAGCTGCGCCAGCCCATAACGATGCGCGTCCAGCACGACCATCGTCGTCGCATTGGCGACGTCGACGCCCACCTCAACCACCGTCGTCGAGACCAGGATATCCAGCTCGCCGCGTACGTAGCGCCCCATCACCTCCTCCTTCTCGCGAGCCGTCATCCGTCCGTGAAGCAGCGCGAGCCGCAAATCCGGGAAAATACCGGTGCGCAGGCGCTCCGCTTCAGCCACCGCGCTGGTCAGTTCGCTCTCGCCTTCCTCGATGGCGGGCGCGACGATATAGGCCTGCCGTCCGCGCTCGACGTTGTGCCGCACGAAATCGTACGCCTCACCGAGGCGGCTCGTGCGTATCGCGAACGTTTCGATCGGCGTGCGCCCGGGCGGCAACTCGTCGAGCAGCGACAGGTCGAGGTCGGCATAGACCGACTGGGCGAGCGTGCGCGGGATCGGCGTGGCCGTCATGTGCAGCGTATGCGGCGAGCCTCCCTTACCGCGCAGCCGCGCGCGCTGCTCCACGCCGAAGCGATGCTGCTCGTCGATGATCGCCAAGCCGAGACGATCGAAATCGACGCCTTCGGTGAGCAATGCATGCGTGCCGACGGCCAGCGCGGCCTCGCCGCCGGCGAGCCGGTCGAGCGCGGCGCGGCGCGAGCGCGCGCTCTGACTGCCGAAGACGGCCTCGACGCCCAGACCGAACGGCTGCAGCAGCGGCGCGAGCCGGGCGGCGTGCTGCCACGCCAGCAGCTCGGTCGGCGCCATCAGTGCCGACTGCAGTCCGTTGATCGCCGCTGCCAGCACCGCGGCCGCCGCGACGAGCGTCTTGCCGCTGCCCACGTCGCCCTGCAGCAGGCGGTTCATCGGAACGTCACGCCGCATGTCGTCCCAGATCTCGCGGATTACCCGCCGTTGCGCTCCGGTGAGCGGGAAGGGCAACGCCGCTTCAAAGCGCTCGAGCAGGTCGGAGGGAACGTCGAGCGCGGCGGCGTCGTGATCGTTCTCACGCTCGGCGCGGCGCAGCTGTGCGCCGGTCGCCAGCATCAAGAACTCCGCAAAGACGAAACGCTCGCGCGCCGTCGCGGCCTCCTCCGGCGTCTGCGGCGCGTGGACCGCACGATACGCGTCGCGTTGCGACGGGTAGCCGCGCTGCTCGGCCAGCGCCGATGGGATCGCATCGGGCGGTGCGAGATCGAGCAGGCGCGAGAGGTTCTTCTTCACGACCGCCGCGATCTTGCGGCTAGCAAGATCCTTGGTCGCGCGATAGACCGGCACCAGGTCGCCGCGATAGGTTTCGCCTTCGCCCAGCGTACCGTACTGCGACACGTTGATCGCCGGCCCCGCAAGCGTGCGCTCCACGCGCCCGCGCACGAACAGGCGCACCCCCTCGCGAAAGCGGCCGTACACGTAGCGATTGCGCCCGATCCACTTCGCGGTGAAGCGTCCCCCCGCGTCGTCGCGCAACTGCGCTTCGACGATCTCCAAGCCGCGGACGCGCCGTTCCTTGAGCGCGACGATCTCGCCGACGGCATTCTCCTCGCCGCCGCTCTGTCCCAAACGCGACGCCGGTGTGGGAAAGCGCAGATCCTCATAGCGAAATGGCAGGTGCTCGAGCAGCGCCGGCGCCGAGGTAATGCCCAGATCCGCGAAGAGCGCGGCGATTTTCGGCCCAACACCGTCGAGCGCGGAGACCGGCAGCGGCGCCGACGATTGCGCGATCATTTCGCCGCGCCGAGCCGCTGCAAGGCGGCGTACGCTTCGGCGACGGCCGGCGTCGGGATGCCGTAGCGTTCGCCCAATTCGCAGACCGCTCCGAGAATCGGGTCGATCTCCAGCGCGCGGCCACGTTCGAAATCTTGGAGCATCGACGTCTTCACGTCGTCGAGGCGTGCGGCGTATTCGATACGCGCATCGAGGTCGATGTCGTCGAGCACGCCCATGGCCCGGCCGACCGCGAGCGCTTCGGACATCAGTCGCCGCACGTGCGCGCGCGCCGCGTCGTTTGCAAGCATCTCCTTGATCGTCTGCCGCCTCAAGACGCTTACCGGATTGAGTCCCACGTTGTTGACGAGTTTGAGCCACACCGTGGCGCGAACGTTGTCGTCGGCCTCGGGCGCGAGGCCGGCGCGCGCGAAGATGCCGATCAGCTCGCGCGTGCGCCGTTCGCAGCCGCCGTTGGGATCGCCGAAGACGTAGCGAAAGCCGCCGCTCTGTTCGATGTGTCCCGGCGCAGCAATGTTTCCCGAGACGTGCACCACCGAACCGACGACGGCGGAGTCGGCAAAGAGCCGGCCGATGGCTCCATCGGGGTCGACGCTGCGCAGCGGCGGTTCGCGCACGTACCAGAAGGGCACGCCGTTCTGCATCGTCACGATCGTGGCGCCGCGCCGCGCGGCGGGCGCGAGCATGTCGCGCGCTTGGTCCCACTGATGCGCTTTGAAGGTGACGAGCAGGAAGTCGTGCTCGTCGAGGCCGCGCAGATCGTCGCGCACCTCGACCGAGACGCGAAACGGACCGAAGTCGCTGCGATCGAGGTAGAGGCCGTCGCGGCGGATCGCCTCGCCGTGCTCGCCCCGGGCCACGACGAGAACCGGCTCGCCGGCACGCGCGAGCGCCGCGGCGATGAAACCGCCGATCCCGCCGGCGCCGACGACCGCTACGCGCGCCATCGGAGAAGCTTGGAGGCGACGGGCAGATTCGAACTGCCGAATGGGGCTTTTGCAGAGCCCTGCCTTACCACTTGGCTACGTCGCCCCGTGACCGGGGTTCCCAGCGGGTAGTGGGAATCGAACCCACGCATCAACCTTGGGAAGGTCGCAGGCTACCATTACATCATACCCGCGCTAGGGGACCTTCCGGTTCGAGCATCCCGGCACCGCGTCCTACAGCAGGCTGACGGCGCGCGAGAAGACGATGGCGATCGTGATCAGGGAGATCATCGCCTCGACGGCCATCAGCGACTTGGCCCAACGGCTCAGCGGCATGACGTCGGCCGGGCTGAACGCCGTCGCGTTGGTGAACGCGAGGTACAGATAGTCGAGAAACTGCGGCTTCCACAACCGCTGGATGCACGGCGGTTCGTGCTCGCTCTGCATCGCCATCTGCATCTGAGGAAAGAGAAAGTCGGCGTTCTTCACTTCGGTCGCCGCGGCGGCATGCGCGCGCACGTCGGGCCCGTCGCCGTCGAGCTCCCAGTACCACAGCGAGAATACGAGGATGTTCGTGAGCCAGATCTGCGCGCCGATGCGCAGGATGGGCGCCGCCGTATGCGTGGCCGAGCGCTCGGGATGAAAGAAGCTGGCGACCAGCAGCAGCACCGACGTCAGATTGTAAAAGTTGACGATCGCGATGAGCAGGAGGCTCCAAAAGCGCATGCGGCGCGTCTCCCGATGGCGATGCGGCGCGATGATCGAGAGTGGAACGAGAATCACGAGGATGATCAAAGGCGCGGCCCAGCCAGGACCAATCGTTAGGCGGGGCGGCAGGGTGATGTAGAGCGCCATCGCCGCCACGATGGCCAGGGACGCATGCCAGCGCGGCTCCGACCGGGGCAGCGTCTGCTTCTCCATCATCGCGACACAGCTTCGCGGCCGGCGGACGCAACCCGCCCACGCAGCCGCGCCTTATGAGGCCCATGCCTACCGATTTTCGCGATGGAAAGACCTTCCCACGCCGCGGCCGCGAGGCAATCGGCGACGCGCTCTGGCTGCTTCGTGTTGCCGACAAAGGGCGCGCCGATTTAGCGGGAACGATTCACGACTACGTTTATCCCTGCCCGATGGATCAGGGAGTGATGGAGCGCTGGCGCGTCACGCGCAGTGAGTTTGAAGATGCACTGCGCCGCAATGCCACCGACGAACAGCTCTATACGTGGTTCAAGCAGCGCGTGTCGCCCGCCGACGTGACCGCCGCCAACGAGTGGTTGCTGCGCGAGCGCGTCAGCAATCTCGACCGGCAGGACGCCGAAGAGGGCGCCCTCGAGCCCCATTGATGGGCTCGATGATCGAGTTTACCCGGCTCGACGGAAAGACCGCGCCGGGATACTACGCACCCGCTTCCGTCGCCGGCTCGCCCGGCGTCGTGCTCTTTGAGGAGTGGTGGGGGCTCGACGACCGCATCAAAGCAACCGCCGACCGTCTCGCGTCGCACGGCTTCGGTGTGGTGGTGCCGGATCTCTATCGCGGCCGCAGCGCCGCGACCGGCGACGAGGCCAATCATCTGATGGAAGGCCTCGACTTCGGCGATGCCGCCACGCAAGACGCCGCCGGCGCCGCCGCTTTTTTGCGCGAACACGGAGCGAAGCGCGTCGGGGTGATGGGTTTCTGCATGGGCGGCGCGCTGGCGATGCTCGCAGTCATGCACGGAAAAGAGTTCGAGGCGGCCAGCCTCTGGTACGGCTATCCGCCGCCCGACGCCGGCGACCCGGCATCGATTTCGATTCCGCTGCAAGGCCACTGGGCGCTCGAAGATGGGCACTTCACGATCGAAGGTGTCGAAGGGATCGAGAAAAGACTGCGCGAGGCGGGCGTCTCCTTCGAGTTTTACCGCTACGACGCCAAGCACGGCTTCTACAATACGGGAGAGCCCGGCGCAGGTGGGCTGGGCCACCACCATCCCGAGCATGCCGAAAAAGCGTGGCAGCGCACGATCGAGTTTTTCGACCGCACGCTGCGCTAGCGTAGACTTGGTGCCAAGGGACAGAATCGAACTGTCGACACCGCACTTTTCAGGCGCGTGCTCTACCAACTGAGCTACCTTGGCTCGTAGTGAGCGCACCGCATGTTCGACGTTCTTCGGCGAACTGCGGTGCGCTCTCGGAAGATGGCGACGCTGATGGGGCTCGAACCCACGACCTTCGCCGTGACAGGGCGACGCTCTAA
>DASZGC010000052.1:0-25041 GCA_035939175.1 Candidatus Cybelea sp.
TGCGTCGAGCAACGACGCGCGTCTGCGCGTGTTGGCTGGCCCCGGCACAGGAAAGACATTCGCACTCAACCGGCTTGTTATGCGCCTTTTGGAACAAGGGGAGAACCCGCGTCGTCTCCTCGTCGTAACATTTACGCGAACGGCAGCGGCAGATTTAGAGGGAGAGCTTACGCGGCTTGGTGTTCCGGGTTGCGACGAGATTCACGTCGGAACGCTGCATTCGTATTGCTTTACCGTGCTTGCTCGCGCCGCCGTATTAGCACAGCATAACCGAATTGCACGAATAGTCCTTCATGTCAAAAAGCAGGGCGGTTATCTCGGGTTTGAGTACGGACCGCTACTAAAGGACTTAAACAACAGTGAAGTCTTCGGTGATACGCGCAGTAGGATAAAACGGATTCGCGCCTACGAAGCCGCATGGGCGAGACAACAGCGCGAAGTAGCCGGACAAGCTCAAGACCCGATTGATCAGCAGTTCGAGGCTGCGCTTATATCTTGGCTGCGCTTTCATCGCGCCATGTTGATTGGGGAATTAATTCCCGAAGCGTTGACCTACGTACGCGAGAATCCATTGGCTCAGGAACACGGTGCTTTCGACCGCGTAATCGTTGATGAATATCAGGACTTAAACAAGGCGGACCAAAGCATTATTGACGTTCTTGCGGCTCGTGGGAGCCTGATGATTGTCGGAGATGAAGACCAGTCCATCTATCATTTCAGGCACGCTAACCCGGAGGGTATTGAAGACTTCTCAAATCGGCACCCGGGTACGATTGACCGCACGATGGACACCTGTCGGCGTTGCGCTAAGGCGGTTGTACGCGCGGCTAACAGCCTTATTTCGTACAATCATCTGGGAGGTGCTGCAGTGCGTCCGCTGCATGAATACGCGCAGAACCCAGAGGGAGAAATTCACCGAGTACAATGGGCGACCCTTAACCAGGAAATATTAGGGCTTGCTGATTACGTACAATACCTGATCGAGCAAGGGCGCTACGAGGCGAAGGACTTTCTCGTCCTATGCCCACGCCGTCGCATAGGGTACCGTCTCCGCCGAGAACTACGCGACCGAAACATTGATGCGCGAAGTTTCTTTCCTGAAGAGGCGCTAGAGGAGAAAGAAGCCCAAGAGGCTTTTGCGCTCTTAACGTTGTTGGCGGAGCCCGACGACAGAGTAGCCCTCCGCTTCTGGCTTGGCTGCAAGAGCGATAGCTGGCTCTCGGGACAGTATGCACGGCTTCGAGCGGCTTGCGAAAACAGCGGGGATTCGCCGTATCAAGCACTCAGCAAGATGGAGAATGGAGAAATCCCACGCGTAGGCTATAGTCACTTGTTGGCAAGGTTTAGGGCGCTTCAAGTGCAGCTTCGTGCGTTAGAAGAGAGGGTTGGGCCTGAGCTTGTCGATGCACTCTATCCGCCTGATACTCCATGGGCCGAAGCTGTTCGCGACATTCTCGCCGGTCAGGAAGTAACGCAAGAAACTGATGCTGGCTCATTGCTAACAATGGTTCGAGAGAAGCTTTCTCGACCGGAGATTCCATCCAACCCGGCCTATGTCCGAATAATGAGCCTTCATGCGTCGAAAGGCTTGACCAGCAAGGTCACCATCATTAGCACGATTGTAAACTCTCTAATACCGAATGAAGATCCACTCGCGACGCCAGCGGAGCAGCAACGTAATATGGAGGAACAGCGGAGACTGTTCTACGTCGGCGTCACACGCACAAGGGAGGTTCTTGTGTTGTCATATCCCGTGCGTCTCGGGACGGCAGATGTAATATTGCAGTTGGGCGCTAGGGTTGCGCAGGGCGGACAAACGGTGCCCAGCTCATTTCTTCGGGAGCTTGGCCTCCGAGGCAACGCAAGGGCTGGCGACGAGTGGGCAGCGTCGGCCTACACGAATGGCTGAAAGTCCCTAACGCTGCCTTGACGGCTTCTTCTTACGGTCGAGAATATGCGATAGGACATAGATAAGAGTTAGACAGTAGTAGAATACGCCCGCTAGCCAGATGGCGTCGTAGTCGGTCTTTTGCTTTGCGTTGTTGTGACGGATGCCGAAGTTGTTAAGGATATTGAAGAGGTCCTTTTCGTCGTCACGGAGGTGCTGCTTCGCCTCCTCGCGCAGCGCCTCTAACACGTCGCCTAGGTCGCGAACGGCGTCACGTCGGTCCGAGGCGGTTGACGCCCGCCGCCGGTACTTATCGACCGCAGCCTGGACGCGAGCGCGTATCTTTGAATCCACCGATTTGGGCAGCTCACCTTTGACGAGCTTGTCTAACCCTACGGGCGCGCGCTCGACTATCTCGAAGTCGGCCTTCATCTCCCAACCGTCGCCGTACCGCGAAAGCAGCTTGTTAACGCGCTCAACATATTCTGAACGGGCCGGTTCGGGCTTGAACTTCTCGAAATGCCAACCGCAGTTTGCATATTGATGGTATTGCGCACCTTCGGTGACCGGCGTCGACACCTTAATCCCGATGAATTGAAGAAAGTCGAAAATGGCATCCTCGCTCCAGGCCGCTTCGATAGGCTCTACAGGCCAAACATCGGTGCGGCCAATGTCGAGCACTACGTCGCTACCGGGGTTGCGTCCGCCGGTACCCTCAACCTGGCCAGCATCAACGCATTCATAACCGAGCCATTCGGTCAGGTAGTCGCGGTCGCGCAAATACTTGTAGAGGTCGCCAGCCATCACGCGCAACTCAGGTAAGCCGTAACCGTTTCGTAGCCCGCGCGCTTCCGAAAAGTATTTCACGTGGTAACACCCAACTCGTGTAGCCGTCGCGCGATTGCCTCTGCCGCCACTACCGGCGACTCCGCGCGCTCGAAGCGCCACCCTGGCGGTGTGGGCGCCGGTCTCCCGGGCACCGTCCCGCCGCGCAGGCCCATGCTGAAGTAGAACGGGTCATCCTCATCGTCTTCACGCGCAACGTGACTTCGAAGCAACACGAGATAGTAGTCGCCGTAATCGCGTGCGACGTACGGATTGGTTATCAGGTCCTCGCGGCCCATAGCGTGGCCCAGGAGCCTCCAGAAGGCCCTGCGCCACCCGTCGCGGGTGACGGCCTTTCGGCTAAGCCGATGCCGTTCCGCTAGCCGCTCGATATCCTCAGGCGGGTGTTCAAGAAGAAGCTTGACTGCAAGGTCTGCAAGCAAGGAGGGGTTAGTCCCCGGTAGGCTTCGGGCTCGCTCTACCAGGCTTCGATATACGTCGTCGGAGAGGTTCAGGCTCACTTTCATTCACCTAATCCTACAGTCCCTACTTTTATAGTGTCAATACACCTACCAGCGCTTAAGTGCCCAAGCGAGGGTTTAGTTGACATGGTGGCTGTCGCGATACAAGATAGGACGGAAGGAGGGCGGACCATTGCTGTTCCGATTGCTATTCGTTGCCGCTTTGGCTACGGCGAGCTTGGCTTTTTGGCCCACCACCCCGGTTGTCGCGTCTACCTCGATGGTCGTCCAAGCAGCGCTGCCGCCACTTTTCAGCACAGAAAGCGAAGCGCGGGCCCATTGTCAGAGGGACGTAGTCGTGTGGCTGAACATTCCGAGCGGCATCTACCATTACAAAGGCGAGCGATGGTACGGCCGCACGAAGCACGGTGCGTACGCCTGCGAAAGGGAAGCGATTAAGGCGGGCGACCGCGCAACCGAAAATGGCCAATAATCCTTTACGGAAATGGCTCCCCATTATCGTCGGAGGTTCCGTCTTTACCATTGCCATCTGCGCTGTTTTCATTTATCACGGCCAGCAGGTGCACAGCGCAGAGTTAGCAAGCGCGGAAGCCCGCTTTGGCAAGCTTGACGCGGCGCATCGCGTCACAACAGCGACTGAACTTGCCCTTCTGAGAACCTATAAGAAGATGGACGCCGACTATGTCGCGGCCGCGAAAGCCAGTAATAAACGTCACGATGACGATTCACTCAGTTCACAAGCTATGTTAGACCTCGCTCGAAGTGAGCGGCTAAATATTGGCGAAATTCAGAGTTTGCAACAGCACGTAGAGGTCCTAGACGAACAGCTACTATCGAGCGTAGCGACAGTTTACGGCGACGCTTCAGTCGCGAGGGTTCGCCAAGACATGGCCGAGCGAAATGAGGCCCGGGACAATTCCTTCGATATGTGGTGGCGAGCAGCGCAGAGTATTGAGGACAACATCAAAGCCGAGATGGACGGAGGTAGCGACCCCAACTCTACGGATGAAATCGTGCGAGACTACGACGACAGCGACAAGGGCCTAAACCACACAAAAGAACTTCAACTCGTAGTGGACCGTGAAACTTATGCTATTGAGCATCGGCTCAACACGGATTGGCAAAGCGCGAAGCGGGATGTGGCTGCTTTAAAAGGTGCAACTGTCTGACTTGTGTGTATGGTTTCGCGGCGGGATACTAGTGTTTTTTGCTTCGACGCTTTCCGCTTGCCACGCCGACCTTACGTTCAGATTTGACTTCCATCCGAACAACGCTGTAACGATTACGGCCCGCGAAGTTATTGACGACCAACTCTATCAACTTGCAATGAGCCAAGCGTCGTCAAGCGACCCTTTCGGCGCTACCGGAGCGACGCAAAACGGGTGGACCGTCAAACGCACTATTGACGAAAACGAGAACCACGTCGTTACGATGACTAAAGACCTGACGCTTGATGATTTCTTAAAGCAGGGAACCAACGCGCTTCCGAATGCCTCAGGTAAAGCTCTCGCCTTTGATGCGTCAGCGTTTCAACGGGTTCCGGGTCTATTCAAGGACACTAGCATCCTGCACACCACCGTTCCACCGGTAATGCCTAAACAGGAAGCGGATTCATCAAACCCATGGGCGGGCGCTGGCGCAGCAATGGCTGCCTCGATGATAGCCTTGCACCTTGAGGTCAAGACGCCTGGCAAGGTTATACAGACAAATGGAGAGTCCACGCCGGACGGATACACGCGATGGGATTTAAATCTCCAACAACCGACTGAGATAAGCTACGCCGTGGAGACATTGAACTACACACATATCGCTGTTGCGATTGTGCTAGGACTCGCTATTCTGATTTTTCTCTTCGCTTTGCTTTTGCGCGGTCGCCGAGCGGCGCGGGCGTTCGAGAGCAGCTAGTTTCCGAAGTATTCCGTTGTTTCGACTACAGAGTATACGTTTAGGAACAAGGACGAATTCCTAAAAACCTTGTGACAACTCTCACGCAATTCGATGGTTGCCCATCGCGTTTCTCCTAACATTGCGCTTATGATTCGGCGCGAAAGGAGAAACCGCGATGACGGAAACTTGGAAGACAACGCCAGGCTTAGAGAAGTTGGGCCTCCGCATGTGCGTGAAGCATGGAAAGCTGTTCTCCGCGAAGGAAGGCGCGCAGTGCAAGAAGTGCGCCGAGTCGATACCGCAAAAACTTTGCAAGCGTGGACACTCACGTAGTACCGACACGAAGCGCTGCGCGCAATGCGATAAGGACCGGCGACAGACGAAGGCGCCCGAGGCGACCGATGCGCTCCGTGCCGAGAATAGGGCGGCAGCAGAAGAGCGCGCAGCGCGTCGGGCGGGGTTAGGTGCAGGCATTCATATGTGATTAGCGGCTAACGCGACGATGAGAGAAGCCCCGGGAACGCTCGGGGCTTTTCGTTGGGTGCGAGGCTGGGCGAACAAATCTACGCCTTTTTCACTACCTTGCGCCGCGCGAGTCGTTTCGCAGTTGCGACCTGCGCGAGGAGGTCAGCTTCGAGAATGCCGTTCTCATCAACGATGAGAGGGCCGTGCATTGCGGCGGCGACTGTGGTCGCTAACTCCTTGCGGCCATCGGGGCTCGCCTCCGCCCAAAGCTCGTCCGCGAGCATTATCGTTCGCTCCCGGTCCTCCGTGCTGTCGGCTTGCGCTGCGAGTATCGCTAAGGCGTCCTGCGCCTCTCGTTGTTGCCGGTCGAAGGTTGCCTCTTGTCGAGCGTACTCCGATAGGCGTTTGCGTAGCTCTCGGCGCACAGCGTCGTCGTCCTCGTCCTCTAAGTCTTGCAGCAGGCGCTCCTTGCGACGTCGCAGAGTTGCGAGGTCGCGATGCACAGCATCAAGTGTCGCTTGTAGCTCGGCGCGTCGTCGCGTATCGTCGCCATTACGGTCTGCGACGAGGGCGCGCAGGGCTGGCGTCTTAGCAAAGGTATGAAGGAAGGCAGCAAACTGCGCCTCCATCTTCTCAGCAGGACGGAAGGGGTTGGGCTCATGCGCCTTATTGCGATTCGCGCAAACGTAATAAAGCGCAAAACCGTACTGCTTCGTGCCTCCGCGCGCTCCGTGAATCCGACTGCCGCAAGGGCAACGTAATGCGCCGCTAAGTGGATAGGAATGAACCTTCGTCCGGGGACCGCCTCTGCGGTCTAGCCGCGCGTTCGCCTGGTCAAACAACTTTTGCGACACGACACCCGCCTGAACGTACACCCGCGCCGTTAGCATTTTGCTAACCGTATCGGCGTGCCATCGTTTCGCGGAGTAGTTGCCGTTACGACGCGGTGGGAGTCCAAACTCGGTCGTAATGCGGCGCGCTATTTCGGCTGGCCCGACTCTCTTAGCTCGCAGTTCAAACATGCGCTGAACTATCGGAGCGTCGTTGCTGGGGGCGTAGTATCCCGGCTGACCTATGACGGGGGTGACGCAACGTACTCCCAACGGCGGTTTGGACGACGTGCGCACTCGCGGGTCCGTCTTTGCAGCCTCTCGTGCGCGTTCAAAGTATTGGCTGGCCTTGTCGCGCTTAACGGCGTTCTCTTGTGCTCCGGCGGCGAGCTTAACGGAGGTGATGAGTTGCGCCATCACGTCGTCTTGCCGTTCGAGGCCGCCCTCTCTCGTAAAGACCTTGACGCCTAGCTCGTGAAGCTCAAAGAGCGCCATTTGCATCTCGCCAAGATTTTGGCCGCGTCCGATGCGGTCAAGTCTGATGAGAAGGATGACTTCGGGGCGTTCTGCGGGCTGGAGGCGACGGAGCGCTGCGCGCATCTCGTCGTACTTCTTACGGGGGCCGTACTTGCCGGTGCCTACACCGTCGAAGTAGTTGGTGATTGTCCAGCCCCTTGAGGCGGCGCATTTCTCTGCCCAGGTCCGCTGATTTGGGAGACTATCGGCCTGCTCTCCCGAAGAAACTACCAGGTACGCCCAGGCTGCATTCGACAACATTGAAAGAAGTTCGTGAACAATCGGGAACAACCTTTAGTTCGAGTCCAGTCTTGCGCACCAGTTTCGGCATTTAAACCTGGACGTTTCGGAAAGCTATTAGCGAGCGTGGAGGCATGAAGCGACTCTTAGCGGCCCTGGCACTGGCACTAGCAGCGACGGCGTGTTCCGCGCCACCGAGCATCCCGCCAAGCGGCGACGTGGGCAGCAGTCAAGGCGGTCTTGGGCGCGCCGGCTCCAAAGTAAATCTTTTCGTCGCAAACAGGGAAGACGTTATCGAGTACACGCGACGAGGGCAGCTGGTGCGCACCATTCCTCTCGGGCAACACGCACCCACGGGGGCTATTGCGTTCGACAAATCCGGCTCTCTTTACGCCATAAGCGACTATTTCGACGTTTCCGTCTATGCGCCGACGTCGAGGGAGCTGGTACGCACGATTACCAACGGAATCTTTGAGCCTCTTGCCCTGGCGGTGGATCGTTCCGGCAATCTGTACGTTGCTAATGGCCACAACGGATTTGAGGGTAATATCGCGATTTACCCGCCGGGTAGCGCAACGGCGTCGCGCACGATCACCGACGGCATTTACGATCCGGAGAGTCTCGCATTCGACTCTTCCGGAAATCTCTACGTCGGTAATGGTCTTTACGCCGACAGCGTCACCGTCTATTCGCCCAGCGGAGCTCTATTAAGAACCATCGTCGACGGCGTCCGCGATCCCGAATCGATTGCGCTCGATAATCGTGACGATCTTTTCGTCGCGAATACGGAGGACGGTGATGGTCGAACCGTGACGGTATACGCACCCGGTAAGACGACGTTAGTTCAAACGATCACCGACGGCATCAAGTGTCCCCAATCGTTGGCCCTCGATTCGGCGGGACGTCTGTACGTAGCGAACAACGCCAACGGGACAGCGACGGTCTACGCTCCAAGGACTCGCAAGCTTCTGCGCACGATCTCAAAGGAGGTCGGCGCCCCGTGGGTCGTTGCAGTAGATTCCAGCGATGCCCTTTACGTGGGGAGCTTCGGGTCGACGGACAAGATCGGCATCTACCCGCCGGGTCACGCCCTGCCGGCGCGCACGATCGATAACTACGCCTTAGCTTTGGGCTTTGGCCCCCCGTAATTGTGAGCAAGTCATCTTTCGAGAACGAACGAGTCAGGGTTCTCGAGTACCGCGACACCCCGGGAACGAAGACCCAAGCGCATCAGCATCCCAACAGCTGCCCAAGTCCACGTCGGCGAGAACATCGGCACCACTGACTCAGGCGTGGTGTTCGTAGAACTGAAGGATTGAGTTTTGGCAGGGCGACCAGCGACGCGTTCTCGCAAAAGCTTGTCGACGCAGGGGCGCTCGGCGCAGCAATGCCCTCATGGCTGCCCATCGGCCGCAGCGGTCCATTGAAACACCTCATCGAGGGGAACCCCGAAGACCTGCGCGATCCGAAACGCAGCCTCAAGCGTCGGCGAGTACTTTCCGGCTTCTATTGCCGCAATCGTCTGACGAGTGACCCCGATGCGCTGGCCGAGTTCCGCCTGGGAGATCTCGCCGTGCATGAAGCGAAGCGTGCGAATCTGGTTGCGGATCGATCCGGCGCTCACGCTTGGCGGCGATAACTGACGGCGATGACGCCGTAATGAACCAACTCGGCCGCCACGATCATCGCAAGCGCTGCGTTGATGATCTCCCATCCGTTCGAGCTGAACGGCATAACGCACCCAACGAGAATCATCCCTGAGATGAGTACGTAGTACGCCCACGTAATCGAGCGACTCGCGATTGCACGATCGCGTTCGTCGGGCGGCGTCCGGGCGTCTTGGGGTGCCATTGCCGCCAACAATGCGTTGCCGACGATCAAAATTAGCGCCTCTGCCACAACCGTCACGCCGAACAGGACGAGTTGGTGAAGATGCGGCCCGGGCCCCGCGGCCTGACCCTTTGCGGCGATGGTGAAATATGGCCCAAAAGTGACCGCGATAGCGATCAACATCAGCCAGGCGGTCTTTTCGCGATACGGCAACGTCCGGTCTCCCTCGGTTGTCAGCTTTCGTACGAGGGATTGTATATTAAAGATAACATGATGTCAATAATATTTAACATCACTAGGGGGTGGCCGAGGAGCCGGCTGGAACGGCGGCCCCTCGCCCTTCGTCGTGCGGGAAGCTCTAAAATCGGGGCTTCCCTAGCCCCAGCTGGGCGCCTCGACGCCGAACTGTTTGGAGTACTCCGCATGCAGCCGCTTCCAGCCTTCGAACTGCATCGCTGCGATGCCGCAGATGCGCTCGCTGGGGATGCCGCTGAGATTGCGATCGAGGACGTCGAGACAGATGTGCCAACCGGCGGCACCCATGGCGATCCACTTGCGATCGATGTTGTGCAGCAGCGTCAGGCGCGTGCCGTCATTGAAGGGTTCGAGCTCCCAGCGCAGGTCGCCGCCGCCCCAACCGAGCTGGAGAACTTTTGGCGGGTCGGCGATGGTCACGTGCGACTCGGTAACATGCGGCTGAGGAGCTTTCACGGTCGTGAGATTGACGGTACCGAGCGTGCTCAGGCTGCGGTCGGCGTCGAAGGGCGCCCATTGCCTCAGCTGCTCCGGGTCCGTCAAGGCTTCCCAGACTTTCTCGGGTGAATGGCGCAGTTCTCGTACGAGAACCAGCGTCCACGTGTCTCCATCTTTTTCGACGCGGGCGCCGGCCGCTGGACCGGGTGCGTACTCCTGGTGAGCGTTCATCTATTTTCTCCTCGTCTTCTTTTTGTGTGGTGCCGATTGATCCATGCGGTCGAGGTGGCGTTCGAGAGCATCGACGCGAGCAGACCAGAAACGCCGGAACTGATCCAGCCAGGCATTCATCTCGGCAAAGGGTTCCGGCCGCAGCCGGTAAAGACGGCGCTGCGCGTCGATCGTCGATTCTACGAAACCGGCGTCCCGCAACACGCGCAGGTGCTTCGAGACGGTCGGTTGGGCCATGTGAAGCCGTCGCTCGATCTCTCCAACGGAGTGTTGGGACGTCGCCAGCAGGCCCAAGATCGCGCGCCGGTTCGGCTCCGCAACGATTTCAAAAACGCCGGGCATGCCCAATGTATACTCCAATAAGTATATACTTGTCAAGGAATATGCAGGACGAGCTCGGCGCGATGGGGTTTTGCGAGAGGCCCTGCGGAATCAACCGGGATGAGCGAGCGACGACGGCTACCCGCGCACGTGGTTCGGGGGTCGTGGCGCGTGCTCGCTGACGGCGACAAGCGGATCGATTCCCATTCGTCCGGCAGTGGCACGCCTTCCCTCACCATCGCGGTAGGCATGGCGTAGGTGCGCGGGATCCTGTTGGGGCCACCTCAACGTTGCGCGGCGTTCGTCTCGATCTGACCATCGCGGTCTGCGCCCTCTTGATCTCGACGCTGGCGGCGAGCGCGTCGTGGTGGCAGGCACGCGTGCTCGCGAGGCAGACGCAAGTGCTCGAGGAGCAACTCGGCGCCCAGGTCTGGCCCTACGTCTCGCTCACTGAAGGCATCAATGACAACACCGTGCAGGTCGCGATCACGAACGACGGCCTCGGGCCGGCGATCCTGCGCAGCGTCGCGGCTTTCGTCGACGGCAAGTCTGTGCCGACCTATATCGGCGTGCTTCACGCGATGCTTGGGCCGCATCTTATCGCTCGCGCTCCCCGCGGCCAAAGATTGGGCTTCACGATCGACACGGGCTCACCGGGTGCCGTCGTCCGCCCGGGCGATCGGGCGCTGGGATTCTCCCTCACGAGCAAGCGCTTCGCCCCGGAGTTTCTCGCCGGGTACCGCCGCATGAATTTTCGGATATGTTACTGCGCGATCGTCCCGGGGAAGTGTTGGCTCGAGGAGACGGCTTCCCAGCGCGAACCGCGTCCCGTGCAAGCCTGCTCCGAGGTCCCGGGCGACCTGCTTCACGACGCGGCGATCGGCGAGGTAATGAGCCGCAGCTTTCGAGGTCCTCGTCCTTCGACTGCGCTCAGGATGACAAAAAGCGCGCTCAGGATGACGAAGGGTGCGCTCAGGATGACGTGCGGGTGTTTTTTATACTTTTTTAGAGCTTGCGCGGGGGGCGGCGAGAAGGCTTCCGGGGCGCATTCTCGGGAAGACCTTGAAACAGTCGCCGGGCTTTCGGCGTAGAGCTAGGCAACTATGGATTTCGCACCATGTGGTTGACGCGTTTCGCCCTAACCCGTCCGACGGTCACGATCGCAATCTTTGCGGCGCTGATCATCTTCGGCGTTATCTCCTTTGCCCAGCTCGGACGCAGCTCGAGCCCGCCGAATACGGACTTTCCGATCGTCGCGGTCTTCGCGGCCTATCCCGGCGCCTCTCCGCAAGATATGGAACGGATGGTCATCAAGCCGATCGAAGACGAGATGGCCGGCGTCGACAACCTCGACCAGCTCACCGCGACCTCGCAAGAGGGCAGCGCGGTCGTCGTCGTGCAGTTCAAGATGGGCACCGACCTGAACTTGGCCGCCGTCGACGTGCAGCGCCGCGTCGACATCGCGCGCGTCTACATGCCGACCGACCTCGACCCGCCGACGGTCACCAAAGCGGGGCAGTCCGAGCCGCCGCTGCTCGACGTCGCGGTCAGCTCGACCACCCTCACGCAGCCGCAGATTGCCGACCTGATCAATAGCCAGATCAGCCCGCTGATCCAACAGGTTCCCAACGTCCAATCGGTCGACGTCTACGGCTCCGCGACCCGCGAGTTCCACGTCGAGCCCGATCCGGTGAAGCTCGACGGCACCAATGCGACCCTCGAAGACATCTACAACGCCGTCGCGATCAACAATCTCAACGTTCCCGGCGGCATCATGACGCAGCCGACGCGAGAGGGCACGGTCGCGATTCACGACTACGTCGAAAAGGCCACCGACCTCCTCGGAATACCGCTCTCGCCGGTCTCGGTGCTGCAGTTCCCGGTGAAGTCGCTGAAGATCGGCGACGTGGCCGGCGCCTACGACAGCCATATCGAGATGCGCACGATCTCTTCGTTCAACGGTCACCCGCGCGTCTACATGGAGATCAACCCGACGCTCGACGCCGACCAGATCAAGGCGACGCAGACGCTGCGCGCCGAGCTGAAGAAGATTGCGGTGCAATTCCCGCAGGTGCAATTCCACGAGATCGACGCGCCCGCCGACTACACCGCCAAGATGCTCACCGGCGTCGGACAGTCGCTGATCGAGGGCATCATCCTCACGGCGATCGTCATGCTGCTCTTCCTCCACGCTTGGCGGAACGCCGTCGTCGTCTTCCTCGCGATCCCCACTTCGATTCTCTCGACCTTCATCTTGATGCGGCTCTTCGGCTTCCACATCGACTCGATGTCGATGATGGGCCTTTCGCTGATCATCGGCATATTGGTCGACGACTCGATCGTCGTCTTAGAGAACATCACGCGTCATCGAGACCTCGGCCTCGACGCCATGAGCGCGGCGATCACCGGCCGCACCGAGATCGGCGGCGCCGCCGTCGCGATCACCATGGTCGACGTCGTCGTCTTCCTGCCGATCGCGTTCATGTCGGGCATCGTCGGTTCGTATCTGCGGGAGTACGGCGCGGTCGTCGTCACCGCGACCCTGTTCTCACTCTTCGTCTCGTTCACGCTCACGCCGCTCCTCGCGGCAAAATGGAGCGTGCTCAACCGCTCCGAGGCTCCGCCGCGCTGGCTGCGCGCCCTCGACGACCGGCGCGTCGATATTGCCTTGCTGCTCCTTGCGGCGGGCATGTTCGTCGTCGGTACGATAACCGGTTGGTTCCTGCTCAACGCCATCGGGATCTTCGTCGCGGCGCTGCTCCTGCTCAACGCCTTCGTTCACCGGTACGAAGCGATACTGCAGCTCTACCGTAGCAAGCTCTTGCCGTTCGCGCTGCAGCACGGGGCTTTCGTGGTATTCGTCTGCGTCGCACTGTTGCTCAACGCGATGACGCTGGCCGCCGGCGGCGGCATGGCGACGATCGCGATCGACGTCATACTGCTCGTCGTCTGCGCTGCGGCACACCTCATCGGAGGTTTCCTCCGCAGCAAGTCCGCTGCAAAGCTTCCGGGACGCAACGTCGGCCCCGCCCGGTTCCTGCGGTCGCTCGGCACGACGCGCTCGACCACGATCGCCACCTTCGTCATGCCCGTGGCGCTCGCGCTCCTGATGCTGCCGCTGGGCTCGGTGAGTTTCGACTTCATGCCGGCCGAACAGACCGGCGAGATCTCGATGACGGTCAGCTATCCGTCGGGCACGCCGATCGCGGTCACCAACCGGTATGTCTCCAAGCTGGAAGACGCGATCATGAAGCTCGACGGGGTCAAGTCGGTCAGCGCCACCACCGGCCGCAAGCCCGCGGGCTACGGCAGCGTTACCGGCGGCAACTACGCGCAGCTCAACGCTACGATGCAAGACAACCGCATCAAAGATACCAACAACGCGATCAAGCAGATTCGCAAACTCGGATACCTGGTGCCAGGAGCCGAGTTCAATGTGGCCGGCGACAACGGCAACGGCCCGGCGATCTACTACTCGCTCACAGGTCCCGACGACGCGATCGGCCCGGCCGCCGAGAAGGTCGCGCAGTTCCTGCGCGTGATTCCCGGAGCGGTCAACGTGCAGACCAGCGCGGAGAACGGCGCGCCTCGCATGAACGTCGACGTCGACCGCGCGAAATGCGAGTTGCTCGGCATCAATCCGTCCGACGTCGCCACCGTCGCGCGCATCGCGGTCGACGGCGCCGTTGCCACGAAGGTGCGCACGCCCACGGGTCTGGTCGACGTTCGCGTGCAGTTCCCGTTGGCAGATCGCACGACCGACGACGCGCTCAAGAACGTCAAGGTGCGGGCGAACGACGGTTCGTTGGTGCCGATCGGCGACGTCGCCGACTTTACCTGGACGACCGCGCCCACGAAGATCGAGCGCCTCAATCGCCAGCGCGTGGTCAACGTGTACGGCGACGTGCTGCCGGGATACTCGCTCGGACAGATCGTCGGCCCGTTGCAGAAGAAGATGCAGTCGCCAGGCTTCCTGCCGCAAGGCGTGGGCCTCAAGTCGCAAGGCAACTCCCAGTTCATGGAAGAGACCTTCACGAACATGGGAATCGCACTGATCACGTCGTTCATGCTCGTCTACATTCTGATGGTGATCCTCTACGGATCCTTCCTCGAACCGTTGATCGTCATGTTCTCGGTTCCGCTGGCCATCATTGGCGCGCTGATTCTCCTCGCGGTTATGGGACGGCTCCAGCCCGACCAGGGCCAGTCGCTCAATATCATCTCAATGCTCGGAATCGTGATGCTCTTCGGACTCGTCGCCAAGAACGGCATTCTGCTCGTCGATTACTCGAACACGCTCGTCAAACGCGGCATGCGCGTGCACGACGCGGTGCTGCAGGCCGCGGGGACGCGCTTCCGTCCGATCGTCATGACGACGGCGGCGATGATCTTCGGCATGCTGCCGCTCGCTCTCGGATACGCCGAGGGCGGAGAGTGGCGCCAGGCGATGGGAACCGTCATTATCGGCGGTCTCCTCAGCTCGCTGATCCTCACGCTCTTCCTCGTGCCGATGATCTACGAAACCTGGATCGGTTACTACGAGCGCAAAGGCGACCGACGGGCGATCGCCGCTGAGATGTCGCAGCCGCTCGAGAGAGCTCCGGCATAACCGGGCGGCCGTTCGCGGCGCTCGTTTGACAGCGAGCAAGCACGGGTAGAGAGCGCGCATGAAGAGATTCTCTTGGCTTTTGCTCGCAATCTGCGTGCTCGGCTCGTCGACCGCCGCCGTCGCGCAATCCGTTACCGTGATCGTGAACGGGCAGACGATGAGCTTCTCCCAGCCGCCGATCGAACGCGCCGGGCGCGTCTTCGTGCCGCTGCGCGGGATCTTCGAACAGCTCGGAGCGAGCGTGGTTTACTCCAACGGGCAGATCAACGCGACCGCGCACGGACGGACGGTCTCTTTGACGATCGGCTCGACGCAGGCAACCGTTGCCGGAGAACCGGCGATGCTCGACGTCGCGCCCTTTATCGTCGGCGCGACGACCTTCGTGCCGCTGCGTTTCATTTCACAGGCGCTCGGCGCCGCCGTGAACTGGGACGACTCGACGAGCACCGTGACGATCGCGGGCCGCGGGGGTGGCGGAGGCTACGCTCCACAACCGCCACCGCCGCCGCCGGGACCGCGACCCCCGCGTCCGCCGGCGTTGGTGACGACGTCCCCCACGGGCACCATCTACAACGCCAATCCGACGTTCCGGTTCGGCTTCGACCGTCCGGTGACGATGGAGCGCTTGCGCGTATGGATCGATGGCACGCGCATCGGCGTGCCCCTGCGTCAAAGCGATCCGGCGTCGTTCGCGTTCGATTCGCCGTGGCGGCTGAGCCGCGGACCGCACCGCGTGCGCGTGACGGGCGTAACGGCGAGCGGCGCGAACTTCGACCTCTCGTGGAGTTTCGTTCGCGGATGATACGGCGCTGGGCGCGATCGACGGCCGCCGCGCCCTCGTAACCGGAGCGGCCGCCGGCCTGGCGGCCGGCGTCGCCGCGGCGCTTCCACGCGACGGGTTCGCGCACGTCGCGATCACGTATCGCACGACGCCGCCCGAAGCGACACTCGCTGCGATCGCTGCGGCGGGGGCGCGCGGCTACGCGGCGCGCGTCGACTTTCTCGACGATGCCGGCGCGGTCGAGGCCGCGCTCGACGACGTGGTACGGGGCTTTGGTCCATTCGACACGCTGGTGCATGCGGTGGGGCCGCTCGTCGTCAAACGTTTTGCGGCGTCGACGCTCGCCGATTACCGAGAGGCCTTCGACGGAAACGTGCGCAGCGCCGTGCAGGCCGCGCGCGCGGTGCTGCCGGCGATGCGTGAGGCGCGGTTCGGCCGGATCGTGTTCTTCGGCATGCTGGGTTCGGCGCAGACGCGTCCGTTCAAGAGCCTCTCGCTCTATGCGGCGGCAAAGAGCGCGGTCGTCGCCTTCGCGCGCAGCCTCGCCGTCGAAGAGGCCCCTCACGGCATCACCGTCAATGTCGTCGCGCCCGGCGACATACGAGAAAAGACGCTCGATCGGGCGCAGGCGCTCGCCCGCGAGGCGAAAAACCCGCGCGGCCGTCCCGGCAGTTATGAAGACGTCGCCGACGCCATTCGCTTTTTCGTTGCGCGCGAGCGAGACTTCGTTACCGGCACGGTCATCGAAGTAACCGGCGGCCTGCAAAGCGCCGCCGAGTAAGCACAGGACAAACGTACGATCGGCTCGTAAGCTCGGACTGAATGACACGTGACGATCGAGAGGAGCATCAGGCATTTGCATTGCCTGGTTCGCGCCCGCATTACGGGCCCGACAAGATCGTCGAAGTCGAGCACATCGATCTGCACCTCACGCCCGACTTGGCGAACGAACGCCTCGACGGCGTTTGCACGCTGACGGTACGCGCGCTCGACGAGCCGGTCTCGCGCCTGACCCTCGACGCCGTCGACCTCGAAGTCTCCCGCGTCGAGCCGTCGGCTCGCTTCTCACAGCGCGACGGCAAACTCGACGTCGAGTTCGAATCGCCGATCGCGCCGGGCGAACGCGCGAGCCTCGCGGTGACGTACCGCGCATCGAAGCCGCGCCACGGGCTCTTCTTCGTGAAGCCCACACCGGATCAGCCGCAGAAGATCGCTCACCTCTGGACGCAGAGCCAAGACCAATACGCGCGATACTGGTTCCCGTGTCTCGACTATCCGCACGAGAAACAGCGAACGACGACGACGATCGTCGTGCCCAAGGGAATCGTCGCGATCGGCAACGGCGCGCTCGTCGATCGTAGCGAGTCCGATGGCCGCGTCACCTTCCGCTACCACCAAGAAGTGCCGCACAGCACCTACCTGGTAACGATGGTCGCCGGGCCCTTCGTCGAAGTCGAACAGGAAAAAGCCGGGCGCAACGGCGTGCCCGTTTCGTACTACGTGCTGCCCGGACGCGAGGACGACGGCGAACGCGCCTTCGGCAAAACGCCGAAGATGATCGAACTCTTCGAGAAGCGCATCGGCGTGCCGTACCCGTACGCGCGCTACACGCAGGTCGCCGTCTCGGACTTCATCTTCGGCGGTATGGAGAACACTGCGGCGACCACCCAGACCGATCGCACGCTCCACGACGAGACGGCCCACCTCGATTTTTCCAGCGATCCGTTGGTCTCGCACGAGCTGGCGCATCAGTGGTTCGGCGATCTGCTCACCTGCCGCGATTGGGCGCACGCGTGGCTCAACGAGGGCTTCGCGACGTTCATGGAGGCGATTTGGCGCGAGGCCGACCTCGGCGCCGACGAATACCTCTACGATATCTTCGAATGTGTCAACGCCTACCTGCGCGAGGATTCGCAACGCTACCGCCGGGCGATCGTGTGCAACGTCTACCGCGATCCGATCGAGATCTTCGACCGTCATCTCTACCAGAAAGGCGCGGCCGTACTGCACATGCTGCGCGGCGAGCTTGGCGACGCGCGCTTCTGGCGCGCGATCGGACGCTACGTGAGCGACAACGCGCAGCGATCGGTCGAAACCATCGACCTCATCCGCGCGATCGAAGCCGCCACCGGCCGCAACCTGCGCGGCTTCTTCAATCAGTGGGTCTATCGCGAGGGGCATCCGCAACTGAGCGTGAGCGTGAGCTGGGATGCGGCGCGCAAGGTAGCGACGCTGACCATCGACCAGAATCAAACGATCGACGACGAGCACCCGCCCTACTTCTTCGACGTCGAGGTCGGGTTCGCGCCGGATGCCGGTGCGCTCGCCGGTGGTCCCGCGCGCGACCCGGTGGCGGACGAACGGCGCGTGCGCGCGCGCGTCGAACGCCAGCGCGAGACGATCTCCGTGCCGCTGGAGTTCGAGCCGAAGCTCGTTCGTTTCGGGCCCGGCTCCTTTCTCTTGGCCGACGTCCGCTATAAGCTGGGCGAGGATTTCGCCGCGGCCGCGCTACGCGCCGATCCAGACGTGGTGGCGCGCATCCGCGCCGCGCGGGAGCTGGCCGGCTCCGGAGGACGGACCGCGCGCGAGGCGCTCGCGCGAGCCTTCGAAGAGGAGCCGTTCTGGGGTGTTCTTGCCGAGACGGCCGCCGCGATTGGCGCGACGCGCGCTCCGTGGGCCCGCGCCATCCTGATTCCGGCGCTCGCGCACCGTAATCCAAAGGTCGTGCGAGCGGCCGCATACGCGCTCGGCAACTTTCGCGAACCGGCTGCTGCGGCCGCGCTCATCGAGACCGCGGCGTCTCATCCCTCCTACTTCGTGCGAGCCTCGGCCCTCGTGGCGCTGGGGCGAACCCGCGATCCGCGCGCCTTCGACGTGCTTCGCGCAGCCGTGCGCGGCGCCTCGTGGAACGGCACGGTCGAGGCCGGCGCCGTACTGGGCCTCGCCGAACTGGCGGATGCCCGGGCCATGCCGCTCATCGTCGAAGCCTCGCGTCCGGCGTGCAACGAGGGTTTGCGCCGTGCCTCCGTGGCAGCGCTCGCCCGCATCGGCGCGCTCGTGGGAGAGGAACGCACGCGCGTCGTTGACGAACTCGAAGGGCTGCTTGACGATTCCAGCTTCTTGGTAGCGCTCGACGCAATTCTCGCGGCCGAAGCGCTCTCGGACGCCCGTTTATTGCCGGCACTCGACCGCATTTCAGCGCAGGCGGCCGACGGCCGCATGCGCCGGGACGCCGCCGAGGCCGCGATGAGGATTCGGAAAGCGGAAAAAATTCCGGCTCAGGTCAAAGGCCTGCGCGAGGACCTCGATGAGTTACGTGAAGACCAGCGTAGGCTACAGGAGAAGATCGAAGCGCTCGCGCGTCCATAAGGGCCGCGTCTTCGGTTTTCTTTTCGTCGTTACGCTGGCGACGCTGGCCGCGTGGCTGTGGAACGATGGCCGCAGCGGCGTTTCGACGCGCGGTATCGCGGCCGCGCCGCAGCGGGCGGCGACGGCATTCGCGCGCGCGGTGAAGCCCGAGCCCGCTTGGACGAACGCGCAGCGCCTGGCGCTGGCGGCGCAGCTGCACGGCGCCTTTGCACCGGCGCTCGCCGGCGCCGCGGGCTGGAGCCTGGCGGTGAGCGGCGATAGCGGCGATCTCGTTTTCGACGACCGCGCGAGCCGCGCCGTCGCGCCGGCCTCGGTGCAGAAACTGATCGTTGCCGCTACCGCGCTCGACGCGCTTGGTCCGCACTATCGCTTTCACACCATATTTGCCGCCGCCGCTCCCGTCGCGGCCGACGGAACGCTCGACGGCAATCTTTGGCTCGTCGGTTCGGGCGATCCATCGTTGCAATCGGCGGATTTGCGAAACGGAATTGCGATGCTCTCGCGGGGCGGATTGCGCCGCGTCGACGGCGGCGTCGTGATCGATGCAACGGCCATCGGAGGGCCCGCCCTAAATCCCAACTGGCCGGCCGACGACGACGGGCAGAATTATGCGGCGCCCAGCAGCGCCGTCTCGCTCGACGGCGACACGATCGAATCGCACCAGACCGTCGAGGGCGCCGATCAAGCCGTATGGGCGCCCATGCAGGACGTGCCGCGCTCCGTTGGAGCCGCCGCGCAGGCCATGCTCGCCGAGCAGGGCGTCGCCGCCTCGGCGCCTTTTGCGCTCGGTGCGGCGCCGCTGGACAGCGTCGTTCTCTGGAACCACAAATCCGCGCCCCTCGCGACGCTCGAGACGCACATGCTCTACGTTTCGGATAATCATTACGCCGAACAGTTGCTGCGAGCCGTCGGCGGCGAGGTGAGCGGCGTCGCCGACGACGAGGGGGGCCTCTCGGCCGAGCGCCTTTTTCTTCGCCGCCGCGACGTCCCCACGCCAGGCTTGAAGATCTTCGACGGCAGCGGCCTCTCCCCTAAGAACCGGATCGCGGCGGTGACGATGGCGCGGCTATTGATCGCCCAAGAGCCGGCGCTCTACCGCCTGCTGCCGTTGGGCGGGCGCGAAGGAACGCTCGCCGGCTACGATTTCACCAACGCCCTCGGGCGAGTGCGCGCAAAGACCGGGCATCTTTCGGACGTCTCGGCGTTGGCCGGTTATGCGAATACGGCGCATCACGGGCGCGTCGCGTTCGCGTTTCTCGTCGACGGCTCCCCGGGCGATCCCGATGACGCCATCGTGCGCGCCGTCGACCGGCTCGTTCAATTTTAGCTCCCGTAACTTCTTGGAGGTACCACGCAAGTAGTGTTCGATGAATCGATGCTCTCCGGTCTACTCGACCGTGCGTTACAGCATGGCGGCGAGTATGCCGACGTTTTCTGCGAACGGCGCAGAACCGTAACCTATCGACTGCAGGACGGCCGGATACACGATTCCTCGTACGGAGTGACGCTTGGCGTCGGCGTGCGCGTTGTGGTGGGCGAGTCGGCCGGATTTGCCTGCTCCGACGACCTCACCCCCGACGCGCTGATGCTGGCCGCCGAATCGGCGTCGCTCATCGCGCGCACGGCGCCCTCGGGCAAGATCGGCGCGACGGAGTTGCGCCAGGAGAAGGTGAAGTCGCTTTACGAGGGCGACCTCGTCACCACGATCGACGCCGGGCGCTACGCCGGGCTTCTCGAGCGCGCCGACGTCACGGCGCGGCGCTACGATCCGCGAATCGTCGCGGTCAACGCACAGGTAATCGACGAAACGCAAGAGGTATGGATCGCGACCAGCGACGGCCGAATGGTGCAGGACTACCGGCCGCTGATCACGCTGGGCATTCAAACGGTGGCCTCCGACAAGCAGGAGCGCAGCTCGGGATACGTCGGCGACGGTGGGCGCACGTCGATCGCCTACTTCGACAAGCAGACGCCGGAGTATCTCGCGGAGGACGCCGCGCGGATCGCGATCGTCAACCTGAGCGCGACGCCGGCGCCCGCCGGGGAGATGGAGATGATCGTCGGCGCGGGAGGCGGAGGGGTGCTGCTGCACGAGGCCGTCGGGCACGGGCTCGAAAGCGACTTCAACCGGCGCGGCACCTCGCTTTACAGCGGGCGCGTCGGAGAGCGCGTCGCGAGCGAGCTGGTGACGATCTTCGACGACGGCAATTTGGAGGAAGAGCGGGGCAGCGTGAACGTCGACGATGAGGGGATACCGGGTCAGCACAAGGTACTGGTCGAAAACGGCGTGCTTCGTGGCTACATGCAAGACACGCTCAATGCCAGGCTCATGGGCGTCACGTCCACGGGGAGTGGCCGCCGCCAATCCTTTCGCTTCGCGCCGCAGCCGCGCATGTGCAACACCTACATGCCCAACGGCAGCACCAGCGTCGACGAGATCCTGGCTTCGACGAAGCGCGGGATCTTCGCAAAGTCGTTCGCCGGTGGCCAGGTCGAGATCGCCAAAGGCGACTTCGTCTTCATGGTCGGCGAGGGGTATCTCGTCGAAAACGGCAAGATCACCGCTCCCGTGCGCAATGCGACGATCGTCGGCAACGGCCCCGACGCGATGATGAAGGTCGTCGCCGTGGGCAACGACAGCCGCCTGGCCCGGCGGCACTACACGTGCGGCAAGGGAGGGCAGTACGTTCCCGTGGGCGTCGGCATGCCCACGGTCAAGATCTCCTCGATCACCGTCGGCGGTACCGCCCATGAATGAGACATCCGCACTAGACCTGGCCCGCGAAGCACTCAAACTCGCCGCTGCTGCGGGCTCACACAGCGCCGAAGCTTCGGTCTCCGTCGCGCGTCGCTTCCACGCCGAAGCGCGCGAGAACGCGATCTCCAAGCTCGAAGGCTCCATCGGAAAGAGCCTTTTCATGCGGCTCTTCCGCGACGGTCGAAAAGCGACGCTCTCGACGTCGGATCTCTCCCCCGAGGGCATGAACGACGCGATCCGCCGCGCGGTCTCGCAGGCGACGCACGTGGGCGTCGACGAGTACGCCGGCCTCCCGGACCCGATCGCGAGCGCCGGCGTCGATCTGGCGCTCTACGATGCCAGCATCGCCGACCGTGATGGGAGCGAGAAAGTCGATGACGCGATGAGGCTCGAACAGCTGATTCGCGAGGCCGACTCGCGCGTGGTCAACTCGAGCGGTTCCAATTATACCGATGCCGTCGCCGTGACGGCCATTGCGAACAGCTTGGGATTCGCCGCCGCCTATCCATGGACGCGCGCCGGCCGCTCGACGGGCCCCGTGGCCCTCGACGGCGGCGTGAAGCGAATCGCGCACTACGGTACCGCCGGTCGCTATCTCGGCGAGTTGGAGCCGCCCGACGTGGTTGCGACCACGGCCGTGCGCCGCGCGGTCGATCTCTTCGGCGCGCGCAAGCCGCCCACGATGCGCGTTCCCGTGATCTTCGAGCGCGACGTGGCGGCGATGTTCATCGACGACGTACTCGCCGCCGTCTCGGCCGCCAACGTCGCCACCAGCAACTCGTGGCTGACCGAGCGCATGAACACGCGCGTCGGCAGCGACCTCGTCACGATCATCGACGACGGCCTGCTGCCCGGCAAGCTCGGAAGCTCGCCGTTCGACGGCGAAGGCGTGCCGACGCGTCGCACGCCGGTGTTCGAACGTGGAACGCTGCGCTCGTTCTTGTACGATACGTACTACGCGCGCAAGCTGGGCGCGATCAGCACCGGCAACTCGACGGGCGGCGGCATCGGGCCGAACAACTTCTACCTCGAGCCGGGAACGATTCCGCTGGCCGAGATGATCGCCTCGACGCCCAAGGGCGTGCTCGTGCTCGACACGATCGGCTTCGCGACGGAGCACGCCTCGGGTACGTACAGCCGCGGAGCGCGCGGTTTCTTCATCGAGAACGGCGAGCTGGCGTATCCGATCGACGAGTTTACGATCGCCGGGCACTACCCGGAGATGCTCTCGCACATCGACGCGGTCGCCGACGACCTACGCTACGACGCCGCCGTGGTCTCGCCGTCGTTCCGCGTTGCCGAGATGACGGTCAGCGGGAACTAAAGGACAACGAGTTTGACACAAGCGGCAATCAGCTTAACCCTCGTTCTGCGCATCGAGACGACGAACGAGGCCGGTGCTTTCGGCAATCTGGCCACCGCCATCGGCGATGCCGGGGGCACGATCGGCGCGGTCGACATGCATACCGTGGCGCGCTCCCGCGTCGTGCGCGACGTCACGATTGCGGTAGCCTCGGAAACCGTTGCCAACGAGGTGCGCAAGGCCGTCGAGGGCATCGAAGGCGCGCGGGTCATCTTCGCCGCGGATTCGACGTTCCTCGCCCACATCGGCGGCAAGATCCGCATCGATTCGAAGATCGAGATCAAGACGCGGCAGGATCTCTCAACCGTTTACACGCCTGGCGTCGCGCGCGTGTCGATGGCGATCGCCGCCGACCCGGCCAAAGCCTTCCAGCTCACCGTCAAGCGCAACTCGGTGGCCGTCGTGACCGACGGCACCGCCGTGCTCGGGCTCGGCGACATCGGTCCGCTCGGCGCGCTGCCGGTAATGGAAGGCAAGGCGATGCTCTTCAAGCAGTTCGCCGACATCGACGCATTCCCGATCTGCCTCGACACCAAGAACGTCGACGAGATCGTCGAGACGGTCGTGCGGATCGCGCCGGTCTTCGGCGGCATCAACCTCGAAGACATCAGCGCGCCGCGCTGCTTCGAGATCGAGGAACGGCTGACCGAGGCGCTCGACATTCCGGTGATGCACGACGACCAGCACGGCACGGCCGTGGTGATCCTCGCCGCGCTGATCAATGCGGCACGCGTGGTCGGCAAGCCGCTAGAGGACTTGCAAGTCGTCGTTTCGGGGAGCGGCGCCGCCGGGACCGCGACGATCAAGATGCTTCTGGGCCTGGGCGTGCGCGACGTAATTCCGGTCGACCGCGCGGGAGCGCTCAACCGCATCGACCGTTACGAGAACCCGCATTGGCGCTGGCTGGCCGAGCATTGCAATCGCGAGAACCGCCGCGGCTCGCTGCGCGAAGTGCTCGAGGGCGTCGACGTGTTCATCGGCGTCTCGGCTCCGGGCATTCTGCAGCCGGAGGACATCGCGCGAATGGCGCGCGATCCGATCGTTTTCGCGATGGCCAATCCCACGCCGGAGATCATGCCCGACGTCGCCGCGCCGGTGGCGGCCGTCATCGCGACGGGGCGCTCCGACTTCCCCAATCAGGTCAACAACCTGCTCGCGTTCCCAGGGATATTCCGCGGCGCGCTCGACGTTCGCGCCCGGCGCATTACCGAGCGCATGAAGCTCGCGGCGGCTTATGCGATAGCCGAGATCGTCACCGACGAGGAGCGCAACGCCGAGTACGTCGTTCCCAGCGTGTTCGACGTGCGGGTGGTCAGCGCCGTGGCCAAGGCGGTCGCCGCCGCGGCCGTCGAGGACGGCGTCGCACGGCGCACGCCGGCGAAGCTCGAAGGCGAAGACGTCATCGACCGCGTCTTGTAGCCAGCGCGCGCTCCTCGGTGCGGATCCGCCACGAGAGTAGTGACGCGTTGAGGAACGAGAAGACGATCGCGAGTTCGGTCGCGCCGAAAGCCAGCGGCAGCACGGCGATCTCCGCGCAGACCACGATGTAGTTCGGGTGACGGAAGAAGCGGTAGGCACCGCGGCGCACCAGCGGTTCGCCCGGCAGCGTGATGATGCGCGTCGTCCAGAACGGCCCGAGGCTGACGATGCTCCAGACGCGCAGCGGCTGTAAGAGCACGTAGACCGCCAGCAGCGTCCAGTTCGGCAGCCGATCGGGCGGTATCAGCACCGCCATCGAGATCAGCCACGCGGCGTGCAGCGCCACGAAAAACGGATACTGCACCGCCGCGACCTCCACGCCACCTCGCGCCAACAACCGCTTCGTATTACGCCTGGCGTACCAAAGCTCGACCCCCCGCTGCAGCGCCACCAAGGCGAGAACGATGTACAGGGTCACTTCTCAGTTGTCATCGCGATCGCCGCGCTGCGGGCGGTTGCGACGCTGCGCCGCGG
>DASZGC010000053.1:0-54236 GCA_035939175.1 Candidatus Cybelea sp.
AGATCGTCGGCGATCGTACGCAGCCGCGTCCTCTCAACGTTCATCAAAATGAAAGCGGCTACCACGGCGTCTCTCCGCTGGGCGATATCTTCATGAGGAAGCCTCTTAGGGAGCCGCCTCCCTTTGTCATCCCGAGCGCAACGGTCATCCCGAGCGGGGGACCGAGCGACCAGCCCGTTTCAACCGCCGTAATGAAGGAAAGAAGCCGCCCATGAAAGCTGCGGTAATTGAGCACCGGGGCGACCGTGGTGCTCTTAAGGATATCCCGGTTCCGGTTCCAGGACCTCAAGAGATTCTCGTGCGCGTGACCGCCGCGGGCGTCAACCCCCTCGATTGGAAGTGGCGCGACGTTTATAACCACCCGCTGCCGTTCGTGCTGGGTCAGGATTTTGCCGGCGTCGTCAGCGCCACGGGCGATCGCGTCACGAAGTATCGCGAAGGCGAGCGTCTCTTTGGAGTCGCTTCCGACCACGGTTCCTATGCGGAGTACACCGTCGTTCCCGAAGACGACCACCTGCAGCCGATCGCCAAGATTCCCGACGACGTGGGCGACGCCGATGCCGCGGCATTGCCCACTGCCGGACTTACCGCGCTCGCCTCAATAGATGCGTTGCAGGTTGGTAGCGGCACGACGGTGCTGATTCTCGGCGTCACGGGCGGCGTGGGCGGCTTCGCGGCGCAGATCGCGCACGATCGAGCCGCGCGCGTGATCGGCAGCGGGCGTGCCTCCAGCGAGCAGCTGGCCCGTTCGCTCGGGGTCGACGAATACGTTGCCTTCGACCGCGATGACGTCGTGCGGAAGGTCGGCGCCGCACATGCAAGCGGCGTCGACGCGATCCTCGACCTCGTGGACGACGCCGACGCGATAAAGCGCACGGCCGAACTTCTGCGAAAGGGCGGCCGCATCGTCTCCACGATCGGCGCGGCCGACGTCGATTGGTTCGCGAAACGCGACGCTACGGCGATCAACCTCGTAGGGAAGAACACTCCGCAGTCGTCCCACGCGGGGCTGCGCGAGCTGGCGAAGATGCTCGAACAGGGACGCATTCGCGTGATCCTCGCCGGCGAACGGAGCCTAGCGCAAGCCGCCGACGCACTCGACGAAAGCAAGAATGGCTCCGTCAACGGAAAGCTCGTTTTAACGATCGCGTAACGGTCATCCCGAGGATGACGGGCGCCTACTCTCTACTTATTTTTGAAGCGGGCCACGCGTTTTTCGTTGTAGGCGGCTAGGCCCTCTTTGGCATCTTCGCTCTTGAACAGCAGCGACTGCAGTTCGCGTTCGAGGGCCAGCGCATCGTTGAGCGGGAGCTCGGCTCCCGTCTGCACGCTTCGCTTGATGTGGCCGACCGCCATCGGCGCCTTGTTGGGCGAGCAGAACTGTTTTGCGTAGTCGGTGATCTGCTCGCGGAATTCGGCGGCGCTCCCTTCGTAGAGGTCGCTGATCATGCCCCAGTCCATCGCCTGTTCGAAGCTGACGGTCTTGCCGGTGGTCATCATCTCGATCGCGCGCGATTTGCCGACCAGGCGCGCCAGGCGCTGCGTGCCGCCGGTTCCGGGAAGCACGCCGAGCGCGACTTCGGGAAGACCGATCTTGCCCGCGTCCTTGCGGCCGATGCGAATGTCCGCGGCCATCGCGATCTCGAGGCCCCCGCCGACGCAGTGCCCGTTGAGCGCGGCGATCACGAGCTTCGGTGTCTGCTCGAGGCGCGAGAGCGTCTCGTTGGCGTGCAGGCAGAACATGTACTTGAACTCAGGCGTAACCTTGTTGAGCATGCCGATGTTGGCGCCCGCCGAGAAGAATTTCTCGCCTTTGCCGGTAAGCACGATCACTTCGACGTCGGTATCGAAACGCGCGTCGAGAATTGCTTCGTCGAGCTGGCGCATCATCTCGTGCGTGTAGGTGTTTGCCGGAGGGTCGTCCATCTCGACGAACCCAACGTGTCCGTCTTTCCAATAGTTGATGACGCGCTTGGTGTCGAGCGCGCGGGCTTCGCGCCCAAAGGGGGTCTGCTGCGGGGCCTCGTTGACGGTGGTACTCATGAAAGTTTTCCTTTGGGTGCGATCCAGTTCGGATCTTTGAAGTATTCTTTGAGCTTGGCTTCATCGTCGACCGTGGGGAGCACGGTCGGCACCTGCGCCTGCCACTCCGCCTCGGTGAGTTTGCGGCCGTCGACGCCATAGCGCTGCCCGGCGTAATCGCCGATCGAGCGGTTGAATTTCATGTCGGGCACGTAGAACGTGGTTTCGCTGGAATTCACCTCGTTCACGCGGGCGATCGTCGCCGTAATCTCTTCATAAAACTGGCTGCGCGCGCGTTCGTTGAGGTGCTCCTTATCGACGCCGTCGGTGGTCTTGTCCTCGTCGACGCGCCCTTTGATGCCCCAGGTGTACGCCCACTGCGCCGAACCCGAGTGATCGGTGCCGAAGAGGTCGAGCGATCCCGAAATCCACTTGTTGTAGTATTTCTGCTGGATCTCGACGGGAATCACGCCGGCCTTCGCGATGCGCCGCAGGCCCGTGATGCCGGTGCCCATGTGGAACGCCTCCTCGCGCAGCATCGGCCCCATCGAGGCCGCGAGCGGCGTAAAGCTGGAGTGCGCGAGCATCGACAGCTGGAACTTGCCGTCGCGATCCATGAAATTGGTGTAGGCGAAGAAGTCGAGCCAGTGGGTGACGTCTTCGTTGAAGGCGTGGAGAAGACGATTTTTCTTGCCGAATGCGCGCCGCTCGAGCATCTTCTGCGCCTCGATCTTTCCTTCGCTGCCGAAGTGCTCGACCATCAGGTGGCACATCTGATAGCCGTGGCGGGTCTCTTCGACCATGATGCGCACGAGCGAAGCGAGATCGTACTCACTGGGGGCATTGTTGACGAGGAAGCGCTGCTGCTCGTTGGAGGCAAACTCCGTGTCGCCTTGATAGACGACCATGTTGAGCACGG
Source organism: Candidatus Cybelea sp. (assembly GCA_035939175.1). GTDB lineage: Bacteria > Vulcanimicrobiota > Vulcanimicrobiia > Vulcanimicrobiales > Vulcanimicrobiaceae > Cybelea. The sequence continues at coordinate 2,942 of DASZGC010000053.1, forward strand.
CGTCGCGCATCCGCTGATCGGGAATCTCGCGCACGCGCTCCCAGCGCCGGTCGCCCTTGAAATCGCCGAAGTAGATCTCGGGGGTCGGCAGTTCGCCGTATTTGGCCTCGAAATGGTAGCCCGGCATGAAGCGGTCGACGAGTTCGCGGTCGAGACCGATGTCGCGCCTCCACTCGTCGAGCATGCTAATCCAGTCGTCAAAGGTCGATATGCGATTCATGAATACCCTTCAGATATAACGGATTTTTCTCGGACGGCGAGAATACCGTCATACTACGACCCCGACGAGGAGGTGTCAAGCGCTATAGATCCTTCGACTGCCCTCAAAGCGGCCGGTCAAGACGCCCAGCGGCCGATTACTCGGCCTAACTCCTTCATCTTTACGCTCTACGGCGACATGGTCCACCGTCTGCGTCCCGATGGGTCCCTCTGGATCGGCGCGCTGATCCGGATCATGGGCTCCTTCGGCGTCTCGAGTCAGGCGGTGCGGCAAGCCGTTTCGCGGATGACCCGACAGGGCTGGCTCTTCTCAAGGCGTGCGGGCAACCGGGCGTTTTATGCGGTCACGGCACGCGGCCGGCGACGCATCGAGGAGCTGAGCCCTCGCATCTACGGCCCGGTGATCGAGTGGGACGGACGCTGGCGCCTCTTGAGTTACGCCATCGGCGAGGCGAACCGAGCCGGGCGCGAACGCCTGCGTTCCGAGCTAGCGGCACTCGGCTGGGCCCAGCTCTCCCCCACGACCTGGATCTCTCCGTCCGATACGCTCGAGCCCGCGCGGGAGGCCGCGCGCGCGACCGCGACGCTCGAGGCGATCAACCTATTTACGGCGCAGTACAGCGGTCCACTGAGCGATCGCGAGCTGCTCGACCGCTGCTGGGACGTCGCCGCCATCGCCGCCGCCTACGCGCAGTTCGTGGAGCGCTATCGAGAGCGCTTCGAGCGCGAGATCGAGTGCGGCTCCCTCAGCGATGAAGCGGCGCTCGTCGAACGGCTCTGGCTGGTCCACGACTACCGCAAGTTCGCGTACGTCGACCCCGGCTTGCCCAGCGAGCTCCTGCCCGCCCACTGGCCCGGGACGACAGCCGCGGCGCTCTTTCGCGAATATTACGCGGCGATCGAGAAAAAATCGCAACGATACTTTCATCTTTGTGCCGACGCGGGCAACGGGGGAGAACGCCAGGGTGTCGAAGCGTCGCGCCCATGCCAAAACGCCTGATGATCGCTCTGGTTCTTGCCGCGCTGGCCGTCGCCGCCTGTCACAGCAGCGGAACGTCGAGCGTGCCGCCGGGGCCATCCGGCTCGCCCTCGCCGAACCCCAACGTTCATCTCGCCACGATCCAGGTGACGATCAACGGCACTCCGCAACCGAACATCCCGGTCGCCGCGTCGACACCAGCCAACGTCGGCAGCCCGCGCCCCGGAAGGCCGTTTCAGACGAAGGACACGGGAATGAAGGGGCTGGTGCGCTTCACGCACCTCAACGTGAACAAGACCTACTGCTGGGTCGCGCACCTCGGTTCGGGGGTCACGTCCTCGTTGTGCGGCAACTGGGTGATCTGGCAAAGCAGCAAAATCATTCTCGGAACGGGGCCCTAGACTAAAAGAGCCGAGCAGCCTTACTCGTCTTCGTTGAGATGCAGGTGACAGCCGTCCTCTGCATCGGAGAGCACGTCGCGCGCTTCGGCTAAGACCGCGCGCGAGAGCGGCCGGTGCGGCGGCTCGATCGTACCTTCCTCCGCGAGAAAGTCAACTTCGCTCCAATCCTCCCACGTCTCGAGCGGTTCGCCGTCGAGCGTCGTGGGGAAACGGACGCAGAACCCTTGGTCGAGGTGCAGCCCGACGACGCTGACTTCCGTGCCTCGCGGAAAGTAGGTCCCGTCCTTCCACAGAGTGCCGTAAGTCGTACTGTATCGGCCACCGATCTTGAAAGACTCCACCATGCCTCGCTATACCCGAAATGGGTCCATGGGTTTCTCACCGATGAAGGTGAGCACGCTCTTCGTTTCGCTGTAGAGGCGCATCGTCTCCATTCCCAGTTCGCGCCCGTAGCCGGAGGCCTTGTATCCGCCGAACGGTACGCCGGGGAAAACCGAGTACGGCGTGTTGATCGCAACCGAGCCGGCGCGAATCGCCCGCGCCACGCGATTTGCGCGCCCGATATTGCTCGACCAAACGCTAGCCGCAAGCCCGTACTCGCTGTCGTTGGCCATGGCAATTGCTTGCGCCTCATCGTCGAATCGCACGAGCACCGCGACCGGTCCGAAAATCTCCTCGCGGGCGATGCGGTGATCGTTGGGAGCTTCGTATGCCGTTGGGCTCCAGAACATTCCCGACGAGAAACGCTCGCCGAGATCTGGTGCGCTGCCGCCCAAAAGCGTGCGCGCTCCCTCGGCGTCGCCGGTCTCACAATACTCGCGAATCTTGCCGAACTGCTCGGCCGTGGTGATCGCCCCGATCTGCGTCTGCGCGTCTTCGGGGTCGCCCACGCGTAACCGTCGCGCTTTCTCGACGAACGAGCTCGCGAAGCGATCGAAGATGGTCGAGTGCAGCAGAATGCGCGAGCGCGCCTCGCAGCACTGGCCCGCATTGTAATACACGCCGTAGAGCGCGCCGGCGACGGCCGCGTCGATATCGGCATCGTCGAAGATGACCGACGGCGATTTGCCGCCAAGCTCCAGCGTTACGCGCTTGAGGGTGCGCGCGGCCGAAGCCGCCACGCTCTTTCCGGTCGCGGTCGAACCGGTGAAGGCAATTTTGTCGACGCCGGGGTGCTCCACGAGCCAGCTGCCCAGCCCGCCCTGCGTTCCGGTGACGACGTTGAGCACGCCTTCGGGCACGCCCGCCTCGAGTGCCAGTTTCCCCAACTCGATCGCGGTCAGCGGCGTGCTGTTTGCGGGCTTGAGCACGATCGTGCAGCCCGCAGCGAGCGCCGGCGCGACCTTCCATGACGCGAGCAGCAGAGGAAAGTTCCATGGAACGATCGCGCCGACGACGCCGACGGGCTCGCGCACCGTGCTGGCCAGATAGGTCGGCAGCGGCGGCGGCATCGTCTCGCCGTAATTCTTCGTCGCAGCGCCGGCGTAGAACTCGAACGTGTCGACGATGGCACTCAGCTCACCGCGCGCGGTGCCGATGGTCTTGCCGTTGTTGCGAACCTCGAGCAGCGATAGTTCTTCGGCGCGCTCCGCGATCAGCTGTGAGAGCTTGTAAACGACCTTTGCGCGCCGAGACGCAGCCATCGTGGGCCATTTGCCGGCGTCGAACCCGCGCCGCGCGGCGCCGACCGCAGCGTCGAGATCTTCGCGCGTCGCGTTCGCAACGTCCGCGAGCTTGGCGCCCGTAGCGGGGTTGCGTACCTCATACGTGCCTCCGTCCGACGCGTCGCGCCACGTGCCGCCGATGAGGAGTTGCGTCTTGGTGAGGGTCGGGGTAGTCGTCATTACATTTGCCTTCTACCCGACGGCCTCGAAAACCGTTGCAATCCCCTGGCCGACGCCGATGCACATCGTCGCCAGCCCGTAGCGGGAACCGCGCCGGCCCATCTCGTGCAGCAGCGTCGTCGCGATGCGCGCCCCGCTCGCTCCGAGCGGATGCCCCAGTGCGATGGCCCCGCCATTGACGTTGGTGCGTTGCGGGTCGAAGGCCAGCTCGCGCATGCAAGCGATGGCCTGCGCTGCGAACGCTTCGTTGAGCTCGATGAGGTCGAGCTGGTCGACGCGCAACTTCGCGTGCGCCAACGCCTTGCGCGTGGCAGGAATCGGACCGAGCCCCATCACGTTGGGCGCGACGCCCGCGCTGGCACACGCCACGAAGCGCGCGACGGGACGCAAACCCAGGCGGCGCGCGGTCTCCGCTTCGCAGAGTAACAACGCCGCCGCGCCGTCGTTGATGCCCGACGAGTTACCGGCGGTTACGGTCCCGTTGGGGCGAAACGCCGGCTTGAGCTTGGCGAGCGCCTCGAGCGTCGTCATCGGGCGCGGATGCTCGTCGCGGTCGACGGTCATTGGATTGCGTCCTTCGACGACTACCGGAACCAGCTCGCCATCGAAGGCGCCGCGCTCGAGCGCGTCCTTGCACTTCATCTGCGAGTCGTACGCGAAACGGTCTTGCTCCTCTCGCGTGATGCCGTAGCGATCGGCGACGTTCTCCGCCGTCTCGCCGAGCGCTACGGTATGTTCGGCCGGCATCTTCGGATTGATCATCCTCCATCCGAGCACGGTGTCGACGAGCTGCTGGCCGCGCCCGAACGGCGCTTCGCTCTTGGGCAGTACGTACGGCGCCCGCGTCATCGACTCGACGCCGCCCGCGATCGCGACGTCGCATTCGCCGAACGCGATCGCCTGCGCAGCCGAGTTGATCGCCTGCAGGCCCGAACCGCAGAGGCGGTTGACCGTCGCCCCGGGCACGGAGAGCGGAAGGTCTGCGAGCAGCACCGCCATGCGCGCGACGTTGCGGTTATCCTCGCCGCTCTGATTCGCGTCGCCGAGGTACACGTCGTCGATGGCCTCGGGCGCGATGCCGGTGCGATCGACGATCGCCCGGAGCGCCACCGCCGCGAGGTCGTCGGGGCGCACCGCCGACAGCTTTCCATTATGGCGGCAGATCGGCGTGCGCACGGCGTCGACCACCCACACCTCGCGGCTCACTGGGTTACCTCCTCGGACGGTGCTTCAGCCGCTTCTTCCATATCGAGTACCCACAGCGAACGATGCGGCGCGTATCCTTCTCCATCGGCATCGGCCAAACGTTTGAGGATCCGGCGCAGGCGCGCACCGCCGATCTCCCTGCCCCACGCGACGGGGCCGATCGGATAGTTCGCACCGAGCATCATCGCTTCGTCGACGTCTTCGGCGGAAGCGACGTCTTCGGCGACGGCGATCATCGCCTCGTTGACGATCGAGCCGACGGTACGCCCGAGGAAGAGTCCGGGCACGTCTTCGACCAATATCGAGGCGCGTCCGATGCCGGCAAAGATGTCCTGCGCCAGCTCGAGCGTGTCGTCGGAGGCGGTCTCGAGGTCGACGAGTTCGATCGTCGCTTGCGACGAGAGTAGGCCGAGGACGCCGTAACCGGCCAGACGCTCCGAATGGCGTAAGCGCGCGGCGCACGCGGTCAGATCGCTCGCGTAAGCGTCGGCGATGATGACGCACTCGGCCCCGTACGAGGCGTCGAGCTGCGCGAGAACCTCGCTGCGATCGGCGGCGCCGTCGCTTGCGTCGATGAGGATCGTCGCGTCCGCCGGCAGTTCGGCGAGGCGGTCGTCGGTCTCGACGCGCGCGACGACGCGGTAGCTTTGCGCGAGCATCTCCGCCAGCTCGTCGGCGCGGCCGCCGTAGCCGATCAAGCCGACGACCTCTTCTTCGTCGATGCCCGCACTCGGCGGCACGGTCAGCTCCAGGCGCTCGGCGTTGCCGTCGCGGTATTCGTAGAAGCCCGCACCGGTCTTTCGGCCAAGACGCCCCTGCGCGACCATGCGCCGCTGCAGCTCCACCGGCTCGAATCGCCCGGCAAGCGTGCGTTCGAAAACCGAGTCGCTCGTTGCCAGATTCACGTCGAGACCGATCAGATCCATCAGTTCGAACGGCCCCATGCGAAAACCCACGCCGCGCGCGAGCGCGTCGAGTTCCGGCGCGCTCGCGACGCCCAACTCGAGCGCGCGCAGCGACTGCAGGTAGTACGGACGCGCGACGCGATTGACGATGAACCCGGGCGTGTCGGCGGCGATAATGCCGCGCTTACCCAGTCGCTCGACGAACAGCAGCGCGCTCTCCAGCTCCGCGTCCCCGGTCCGCTCCGTCGCGACGACCTCGACGAGCTGCATGCGCTGCGGCGGATTGAAGAAATGCATGCCGACCACGCGGCGCGGATCGGCGACTTCATCGGCTAGCTCGGCCACCGAGAAGGACGACGTGTTGGTGGCAAGCAGTGCGGGTGCCGGCAACGCCTCGTCGAGCTGCGCGAACACCTCGCGTTTGAGATGGAAGCGCTCGGGGACGGCTTCGATCGCGAGCACCGCGTCGCTGCGCTCGAGGGCGTATTTCCAGACGATGCGGCGCGAGCTCGACGAGTCGCCGGAGCGCTGCGCGTCACGTTCGTATGCGGCTGCCGCACGGTCGCGCGCGCCTTGGTCCGGCTCGACGATCTCCACGTCGAATCCCGCCTTCGCCGCGACCAGCGCGATGCCGGCGCCCATCGTTCCGCCGCCGACGACGACGATCTTCTCTGCCATGCGGCGGTCTTCGTGAAAGAAGGGGTAAACGCTTCGTCGATAGATTTGCAGAGCTATGGAGAAGCCTCGGTGGCGGGTGCTCGCCTCGAGTTATCTCGTGCAGTCGCCGTTCATGCGCTTGCGCGTAGACGAAGTCGAGCTGCCCGATGGCACGATCGTCCCCAACTATTACGTTCGCGAGTCGGCGGGCTTCGTAACGATCTTCGCGCTGACCGTCGAGCGGCAGGTTATTTTGGTGCGTCAGTACCGCTACGGGTCCGACGCGATCCATCTCGAACTGCCCGCAGGAATGCTGGAGGACGGCGAGGAGCCGCTGGAATGCGCGCTGCGCGAGCTGGCCGAGGAGACGGGGTACGAGGTCGAGAGCTGCGAGCCGGCCGCGCAGTACCTTCCGGAGCCGGTGCGCTCGACCGCGCGCGCCTACGTTTATATAGGGCTGCGGGCCCGCAAGACGCGCGAGCCCACGCTCGACCCCACCGAGCACCTCCAAGTCGAGCTGGCAGGAGTCGCGCGTTTCCGCGAGATGCTCGCCGACGGCACGATCGACGCCGGCGCATCCATCGCGGCGGGGTACCTCGCACTCGACCGGCTCGGACTGCTATGAAACCCGGAGCCCGGGCGGATGGTAGATAGAGGCGTGAACCCGACACTCGCGTTTTTTCTGCGGATCACCGTCGTGGTGGCGGTCGCCCTGGTCGCGCTCATCGTCGCGGCCTTCCTGCTCAAGGTCGTCCTCGTGGCGGCCCTGATCGCGGCCGTGATCTTCGGCGGTTTCTTCCTCTACAACCTCATCCGCCGCCGCACGAACTACCCCGTCATTCGCTGACGGCTCTCGCCAACCACGACCGCAGCGCGTCGCTGACGCGTTGCGGCTCTTCCATGACCGCGAGATGCCCACTGCGCTCGCAGACGACGAACTCTGCGCGCGGGAATCGCCGGGCGTCGCCGGCGGCTTCCTCTAGCGGAAGAACGCCGTCGCAAGCGCCGGCGACCACGAGAACCGGCACCTCGAGATCTTCGGCGATGTCGTCGGACGGCGCGCGCAACGCCATACCGCGGAGCGTTGCAGCCGCGCCGGCAAAATTATTGCCGCGCGCGATCTCATAGGCTTTTTCGGCGATTTCTTCGCGGTTCTTTAGCGTTTGCACCGCGAGCAGACGCGGCAGATACGCTTGCACCGCGGGTTCGATGCTGTGCGCCGTGTCGACGCGGTCTGCGAGTTCCCAGCGCGCCTGTGCTTCCTGTGGCGTGTCCGCCCGCAGCCGGCTCGAAACCAGCGCGAGGCGTTCCACACGCTCGGTAAACATGCGCGCGAAGGCAAGCGCGACGTACCCGCCCAGCGAATGTCCGGCCACCGACGCGCGCTCGATGCCGAGAGCGTCGAGCAGCAGCGCGACGTCCGCGGCGAGCGCCTCCATCAGGTACGGACCGTCCGTTGCGCTCGATTTTCCGGCGCCGCGCAGGTCGGGACGAACCACGCAAAACTCGCCGTCCAGCGCTTCCGCCTGCATGTCGAAGATGGTCGACGAGAACGGAAATCCATGGATCAAAACGACTGCGTTGCGGCGTTCTCGTCCGTTTACGACAGCTGCTACGCGCGCGCCGTCATCGGTCAAAACTTGCATTGACGCTCGCAATACGGTATAAGGAGGGCAATACCCCTGGTCGCTTGGTGACCAGAGAAAGGATGATTCGTACCAACAATGGCAGTTCGAAAAGCCGCTCGCAAGGCGGCCGTGAAAAAAGCGGTCGTCGGAGCGTTGGTTCGTAAAGCGGTACGCAAGAAGGTACGACGCAAGATCGCTCGCAAGGCGGTTCGTCGTGCAGTTGCGCGCAAGATCGTTCGCAAGAAGGTCCGCCGCAAAGTAGCACGCAAGGCGGTTCGCCGCAAGGTAGCGCGCAAGATCGTTCGCAAGAAGGTCCGCCGCAAGGTAGCGCGCAAGGCCGTTCGCCGAAAGGTTGCCCGTAAGGCCGTTCGCAAGAAAGTGGCCCGCAAGGTAGTCCGTAAGCGCGTTCGCCGCAAGAAGGCCGCCTAACCCTAGAACCTTCGAAGTCCGCTTAAAGCGAGTCGCCTAAAGCGGCTCGCTTTTTTTTGGGGCCTACAGGCTCCTCGGGGTCACACCGTGCGCACGGCCGGCGCGAGCAGCCAGATGCCCACGAAGAGCGCCACGCAGATCGCCCCCGCGACCACGAACGTTTCGCGCAAGCCCACCACCGCGCCCACGGCACCGTCGACCAGCGAGCCGAGCGGCACGATGCCGATCGCGATCATCGTATAAACGGAAAGCGCGCGCCCGCGCACCTCGTCGGGCGAGAGCATCTGAATCAGCGTGTTGGTCGCTCCCATCATCGCCATCGTCCCGACCCCGATGCCGAACAGCACGACGACGGCGAGCCGGAGAGACGGGACGAACCCAAGCACCAGCACGCCGCACGACATCAGCAGCGACGATTGCAGCCAGAAGCGCGAACGGCGCTCGCGCTGCGCGAAGTATGCCGTCAGCAGCGCGCCACCGAAGCCGCCGACGCCGATCGCGGAAACCGCCCAGCCCAAACCGCGAGCGCCGGCGTGCAAGAGGTTCACCGCGAACGCCGCCATCAGCTGGCTGTACGGACGTATCAAGATCGCCGTCACGAACTGCGCGAGCAGAATCCACCGCAGCGCCGGATGGCCGACGAGGAACGCGATGCCTTGCAGCATCGCGCGCAGCGGCGACTCCCGGCGCTGCGCCGTGGGCGGCGACGGCTTCATCATCAGCACGGCAACGACCACCGCCAGCGTTGCCGCCGCGTTAAAGTAGAACGCTCCCGAGACGCCGATCCAGACGATCAGCAGACCGGCGAACGCCGGACCGATGACGGCCGGCGCGTTGAAAGCGACCGAGTTGATTCCGACGGCATTGCCGATGTAGGCGCGGTCGACGAGCATCGGCACCCAGCTCTGGCGCGTCGGCGAGTCGAAGGCATTGGCCGCGGAGTTCAACGCCGAGATGAGCACCAACCCGAGAATGCCGAGCGCGTGCGCGCCGGCGAGCAACGCGAGCAGCAGCGCGGCAAAAGCCATCGTGACGTTGGTCACCAGCAGCACCCGGCGCCGTGGGAGCCGGTCGGCCACGACGCCCGCAACCGGTGAGAGCAGCAGCACGGGCACGGCCCGTGCCGCGCCGAGAAGACCGAGATCCAGCGATGCCTGGTGCGCCGTGCCGGCCATGCGCGCCACGAAAAAACCCATCGCGGTGAACTGCATCCACGTACCGAGGTTGGAGACGAGAAGGCCGATCCATAGCAGACGGAAGTCGCGAAAGCGCAGGGAAGCGTAGATCTTCACGTGTGCCGCCGCACGGCGGCGACGATCGCCCCCGCGACCGCGTCGGCATCGAGCGATGCCGTGTCGAGGCAGAGATCGTAGTTGCGGGCGTCGCCGAAGGCCAGCCCGTACCACTGGCGGATATAGGCGGCGCGCGCGCGGTCGACACGATCGAGTTCGGCTTCCGCCAGCCCCCTGGCGACGTGCGTCGTCTCGACGACGTGGCGGATCCGCCACTCGCGCGGGGCGTGCATGAAGACGCGCAGCACGTCGGGCCGCGTGCCGAGGATCGCGAACGCGCCGCGGCCGACGATCACGCAGTCACCCTTGGCCGCATACTCGCGCACCGCATCGCGCACGGCCGACAGCAGCTCTTCGTCGAGCGGCACCGCGGCCGACTCGGCCGCCAGCTCCGGCGTCGCGCGTTCGAGCCCGTCGAGCAGACGCTCTCCCAGCGTTCGCAGGGAATCTTCGCTGGCGTCCACCGCCTCGGGCGTGATGCTCAGGCGTTTGGCCACCACGACCGGCAACTGTTCGTCGACGTAATCGTAGCCCAAATCGTGGGCCACGCGCTGCGCGATCGCCAGAGCGCCGGTTCCGTATTCGTTCGAGATCGTCACGATCACCGGGGAAGGAATACGCAGCGGCGAATGACCGGGTCCTGCCGATCGTAGAAGCGCGCGACCTGCGCAAGGTCTTTCGAACGACGAAGCGCATGCCGGGACCGCTCGGCGCGTTGCGCTCCCTTTTCTCGCGCGGGTACGACGAGCGCGTTGCGGTCGGCGACGTGAGCTTCTCACTGGAGCCCGGCGAACTGGTCGGCTACATCGGGCCCAACGGCGCCGGCAAGTCCACGACGATCAAGATGCTCACCGGCATTCTCGTGCCTACGTCAGGCCAGGTGCGCGTCGCGGGGCTCGTGCCCTGGAAGAGCCGCAAGGAGAACGCGCGCAACATCGGCGTCGTGTTCGGCCAGCGCAGCCAGCTCTATTGGGACCTCCCGCTCATCGAATCGTTCGAACTGCTGCGCGCAATCTACGGCGTGCCCGCAGAGCAGTACCGCCGCAATCTCGCCGAGTTCGTCGATATCCTCGAGATGGGCGACTTCCTCCGGACCCCGGTGCGCCAGCTCTCGCTGGGCCAGCGGATGCGCGGCGACTTCGCCGGCGCGCTGCTGCACGGGCCGCGCGTCGTGTACTTGGACGAGCCGACGATCGGGCTCGACGTGGTGGCGAAGGAAGCGATCCGCGAGTTCATCGCGCGCATCAACGCCGAGCGCGGAACCACGATCGTGCTGACCACGCACGATCTCGCCGACGTCGAGCGGCTCTGCAAGCGGATCGTGCTCATCGATCGCGGCGCGCTGATCTACGATGGCGGCATCGAACGCATCAAGGGCGAGTACGGGCGTTTCCGCACGCTCGTCGTGACGTTCTGCGAACCGGTCAGCGAGCCGTCGCTCGAGGGTGCCCAGCTCACCGCCGTGCAGGACGCAACCGCGCGCTTCCGCTTCGACCGCAACCTTCAGCGCGCCGATCTGCTGGTGCGCCAAGCGAGTGAGCGTTACCGCGTCGAGGACGTGAGCTTGGAGGAACCCGATCTCGAGTCGATCATTCGGCGCATCTACATCGAGGGTTACGAGCGCCGGCCGGCGGAGGAGGGAGTGTCATGATCCTTTCCAGCGGCACGAAGAAGCCGAAGGTCCATTCCAGCGCGTACGTCGCTCCGACCGCCACCATCGCCGGAGAGGTGACGGTCGGCGCCGGCTGCGCGATCCTGCATGGCGCGGTGGTCGTTGCCGAGGGGGCGGCGGTCACGCTGGGCAGCGACACGGTGGTGATGGAGAACGCGGTGCTCAAGGCCAGCGGCGGGAGCGCGCTGCAGTTTCCCTTGCGCGTCGGCAGCAAGTGCATCGTCGGCCCCGGAGCCTACGTGGTGGGAGCGACCGTCGGCGACGGCTGCTTCGTCGCCGCCGGAGCAAAGATCTTCAACGGCGCGACGCTCGAAGACGGCAGCGGCGTCGCGCTCGGAGCGATCGTCCACGTGAACTCCCGGCTGAGTAAGGGCGAGAGCGTGCCGATGCAGCACATCGCGTTCGGCAACCCCGCGAAGATCTACCCGCCGGAGAAGGCGCCCGAGGTGCAGGCGCAGATGCGGTTCTTCGCCGACGTCTTCAACGTGGAAGGCAGCGACGACGCGCGCGCTCGTGCGGCGGAGACGTACTCCAAGTTTCTCCGCAAAGTCCACGCGCAGGACGTGGCGCTCGACGAGCATCGGAACCAGCGGCCGCCGCCGCGGCGTTCCGGCGAGGAACCACCGCCCACGCAGGTGGCGGAGGTCGACAAGGTCGTCGACGTGATGATGCTCGAGCTCGAGGAGATGGAGCAGCGCCGTCAGGCGGCGATCAAACGGCAAAAGGGCCGCTAGGAAAGCTCTGAACCTAACCCCGTACGTCGAGTTCGCGAAGAAGGCGTTCGCGAGAGAGGCTACCTACCGCATGGAGGTGCTCACCGAGGTGGGCTCGCTCGTACTGCGGGTCTATATCCTGCGCTCCCTCTGGACCGCACTCTACGCACAGAACGCGGCGCCCATCAATCTGCCGTTGCACGGCATGATCACCTACGCGACGCTTGCGATGCTGATGTCGCTGATACTTGAGGTAGATGCGACGCGGATGATTCGCGAACGGGTGCGGGAGGGAACGATCGCCACCGACCTGATGAAGCCGATCAGCGTGCCGCTCTACTTCTTCAGCGACGGTCTCGGCCAGACCGCGTTGCACGCACTGCTCGTGATCCCGTCGCTGATTTTTGCGCTCCTGCTGGTGCATATCGACGTGCCGGCGCCGGCGACGTTCGCCGCGTTTCTCTTGGCGTTCGCGATCGGCTACGGCGTGAATTTCTTCTTGAACTTCTTGATGAACTGCACCGCGTTCTGGACGCTCGAGACGTTTGGTGCGCAGCTGATCGTGCGTTGGGCGTCCGACCTCCTCTCGGGGCAGATCATTCCGCTCACGTTCTTTCCCGGCATCTTGGGCCGGCTCGTTTTCGCGCTGCCCTTTGCGGCGATCTACTCGACGCCGCTGCTGATCTACGTCGGCATCATTCCGCCGTCGCAGTGGGCGGCGAGCATGGCGGCGCAGGCGATGTGGCTCGTGCTCTTCGGCGGTCTCGCGTCGCTCGTATGGCACGCGGCGTCACGCCGTGTCGTGATCCAGGGGGGCTGACGCGGCGCCCTCCGCCATCAACGCTTCCATGGTCTCGTCGGCCTGCGCCACGAGGGCGCCCGCCTCGTCCTCACTCAGGAACGAGGACTGCCCGATATCGACGCGCAGCGCGACCGAGATCTCATTGTCGCCGAACATGTAGCCGTAGATCAGCATCCCGTCGTCGCCGGGCAGATCTTTGTACGCCGCCGCCAAGCGAAAGACGGCGACGGCGGCGAGATAGTCGTCGTAGTTTTCGGAAAAGTCGAGCACGCCAAGCGTCCACGAGCATTCGGCCTCGTCGTACCGATTGCGCACCGGCATCGGAAACCCCCAGGCGCCCGGTGCGACTACCGCGTCGAGCCATTCCCGCACGCTGCCGTACTCCGCGAGACGCTCGCGGACGATCTCCGCCGTGTAGCGCGGGCCGTAGTACGACCCTGCCGCCAGCCACGCGAGGACGCCGGGATCTTCGCTGACGTCGGGGAACGACGCGCCGCACAGCTCGTCGAAGCGCGCGCGGCTGAGGTGAAGGCGTCCGAAGATTTGCCGAGGCTCAGACACGATTGGCAGCTTCGCAGGCAAGGGTAGGGCCCCTCCGCGGCCCGCTTCGCGGGCGGCCGTTCCTACAGCCACGCCGCGCCGCGGACTCCGCTGGAATCGCCGTGCAGCGCGGCGACGAGCCGCACCTCGATCGGTGCGGAGATCGCGTAACGTTCGATCGCCGGCGGCACGTTGTCGTAGAGCGTGGCGACGTTCGAAAGGCCGCCGCCCACGACGATCACGTCGGGGTCAAGAATATTGACGACGTGCGCCAACGCGCGGGCCAAACGGTCTTCGTAGATAGACAGATCGCGCAGCGCTTCGACGTCGCCGCGCTGCGCGGCCGTAACGATCTCGACCGCGGTAAGCTCGCGTCCGCTGCTCTGCGCGGATCGGGCGGCGAAGCCCGGTCCGGAGAGAAACGTTTCGATGCAACCGCGCTTGCCGCAGTAACACGGCGGCCCGGGAAGCTCGTCGCCGCGCGCCCAGGGCAGCGGGTTGTGCCCCCATTCGCCGGCCACGTTGTTGAGCCCGGGAATCGGCCGGCCGTCGACGACGATGCCGCCGCCGACGCCGGTTCCCACGATGACGCCGAAAACGACGCGCGAGCCCGCGCCGGCGCCGTCGACGGCCTCGGATAACGCAAAGCAGTTGGCGTCGTTGGCGATTTTGACTTCGCGCCCGAGCCGCGCCTCGAGATCGCGCTTGAGCGGCTTACCGTTGAGCACGACGCTATTCGAGTTCCGCAGCAGCCCGGTGGCAGGCACGATCGCTCCGGGCGTGCCGATGCCGACGCTTCCGCGTTCTCCAGTCTCGGCTTCGACGGCTTCAACGAGCGAGGCCACGGCACGTACCGTGGCTTCGTAGTCTCCCGCGGGCGTCGCGATTCGGCGGCGTACCATCTCCGAACCGTCGCCGGCGAGGGCAGCGACCTCGATCTTCGTGCCGCCGAGGTCGACGCCGACGCGCACCTAGGAAACCGCCTAACCCATAACCTCGTCGACGTAACACCAGCGCCAGCTCTCGCCAGGCTGGAACGAGCGGATCACGGGATGGTGCGTGGCGTGAAAATGTTTGGTCGCGTGCGTGTTGGGCGAGGAGTCGCAGCACCCGACGTGTCCGCACGTCAAGCAAAGCCGCAGGTGCACCCACTGCGCGCCGATTTTCAAGCATTCCTCGCACCCCTGCGGCGTGCGCGGCGCGGGGTTACCCGCGTGCTCGATGTGTTCGCAGATGCCTTCGTTCATTCTGCCACCTCCGGAAGATCCCATAATACGAGCTCGCCGTCGCCGCTCGCGCGCAAGACCGGCACGTCGTAGAAGCGCACCGCGTCGCCGGCGGTAAGCGCGTGCCCGTTGGCCGTAGCGCTCCCGCTCGCGACGAAGAGAAAGCCGTAACGTTTCGGGGCAAACGACGTCTCGATCTCGGCGTTCTCGACGCGAGCCACGCGGAAGCTCGCGTTCTGCGTGATGCGAATCGGAGCGGCAACGCTGGGATCGCCGCTGACGATATCGAGCCAGCGGTCGTGCCGGTCGGCCGGCGGGAAGGCCATCTCGCCGTACGACGGCGGCGTTCCCACGACGGCGGGAAGCACCCACATCTGCACGAGGTGCAGCGGTTGGGTGGCGCTGTTGTTGTATTCGCTGTGACGCACCCCGGTGCCGGCGCTCATGAACTGCACGCCGCCAGGTCCGACGACGCCGTGATTGCCCATGCTGTCGCGATGGGCCAGCTCGCCGGAGAGAACGTAGGTGACGATCTCCATGTCGCGGTGAGGATGCGCGGGAAAGCCTTCTCCCGCCGCGATCCGGTCGTCGTTGAAGACGCGCAGCGCGCCCCAGTTCTGGTTCGCCGGATCGTAGTAATCGGCGAAGCTGAACGAATAGTAGGTATCGAGCCACCCGTGATCGGCGTGCGCCCGCCGGGCTGCGGGCACGACGTCGAAAGTGGAAGCGTGGGTAGTGGAAGCGTGGGTGAGGTTGGTAGCCATAGTCTTCTTATCAACCCGGGCGGGGCGACGCGAGGTTGCAACGAACGGCCCGGGCATGCTCGCGGCCTACAAACAGTACTGGCGCCTCAACATCCTCACGGTCCTCGAGTACCGCGCAAACTTCCTCATGTGGGCCGTGTTCGGCGTCGTGTATCACGCCGTCGCGCTCGGCGCGCTCTACGTCACGATGCTGCACTTCCCGTCGATGAACGGCTGGAGCTTCCGCCAGATGTTCTTCCTGTACGCGTTGTGGATGTGCGGGCACGAGTTCCACAATACGCTCTTCTGGGGCGTCGTCAACGTGCCGGAGTACGTGCGCGAAGGCCGCTTCGACCGTTTTCTCGTGCGGCCCCTCGACACGCTCTTCCAAGTGCTCACGGTTCCGTCGCAGATCATTCCCGACGAGCTGGTCATCGCGGGCATCACGCTCGCGCTGGCCACGGCTTTTGCCGGCGTTCGCGTCGATTGGGTGTTCGTGGTGTTCGTGCCGCTGATCGTCGTGGGCGGAGCGCTGATCGACCTCGGAATCTCGCTGGCAATCGCGACGTTGTCGTTCTGGTTCATCCGCGTGGATACGCTGCGCTGGGTGGCGATGTCGCTCGAGCAGGACTTTACGCGCTATCCGATCAGCATTTACACGCGGGGAATGCGCGTGGTGCTCGCCTTCATCGTGCCGTTTGCCTTCATGAACTACTTTCCGGCAACGTACTTCCTCCAGAAGACCGATGTCGGGCTGCATCTCAATCCGGCGGTTGGTTTGCTGACGCCCGCGGTCGGCTTGGCGTGGCTCGGCGCCGCGTACGCGTTTTGGAGGGTCGGGCTGCGCCACTACCAAGGAACGGGCTCGTGAAGCGCGTCGCATTCTTAGCGGGCATCGGCGCCGCGGCGCTGGCGTTGCCGGCGCCGGGTAAGTCGCTCCACGCGCGCATCGCCGCGATCGCGGACGCCCTGCCCGGCAAGATCGGCCTGTACGCGCGCACGCTCGCACCCGGCGCGCCGGTGGCGGCGTACAACGCAGCCGCGCACTTCCCCACGGCCTCGACGATCAAAGTGCTGATTATGACGACCGCCTACGTTACCGAGGAACGGCAGCCGGGCACGCTCTCGGATACGATCGTCTTTCACAGCAGCGACCTGATCGGCGGCTCCGATTTCCTCTCGGGCGCGCGCGACGGCGAGACGTTTACCGTGCGCGAGCTGATCGTACCGATGATTACGCTCAGCGACAACACCGCCGCCAACCTGTTGATGACGTACTTCGGGCTGCCGGCGATCAACACCGTCGGCGCGCGCGCCGGCATGACGCGCACGCGGCTCGCGCGCCACTTTCTCGATTACGCCGCCATCGCCCATCACAACGACAACGTCTCGACGCCGGCCGATCTCGGACACCTCCTCTACCTCATCGAACTGGGGGCCCACGAAGAGACCCGCACGATCGTCTCGCCGCCGCACTGCCGCGCGATGCTCGACATCATGCTGCGCCAAACCGATCGCGACGGGATCCCGGCCGCACTGCCTTCAGGCACGCAGGTTGCCAACAAAACCGGCGAGATCGACGGAACGCGCAACGACATCGCGGTCGTGCGGCCTTTCGGCGAAAACCCGTTCGTGCTGACGATCATGACGAAGGACGCCTACGACTACCCGGCGTCGTACGCCGCGATTCACGCGACGACGCGCGCCGTCTACGCCTGCGTGCCCAGGTTCCCGGCGACGTAGACCGCGCAGCCGTAGATCTCGGGGCACTGCAGCGCGGCGAGCTTCGCCGCCCGCGTGAGCCGCTTGAACCGCGCCTCGTGCGATTTTGCTGCCGCGAACGTGCCGACGTGCCACCACGCGACGAGCGTCACCGGCAGGCGGCTCCGCGTGTACTTCGCGGCTTTGCGGCGGCGGTGGGCTTCGAGGCGCCGCGCCAGGTCCACGGTCGCGCCCGTGTAGAGCGAGCCGTCGCGGCAGGCGAGCACGTAGACGGTCGGAAGGGACTCGGACATCAGGAGGTTCGCACGGCTGCGTGCAAACGTTTGGCTATGAGCTTGACGTCCCTCTCTCCCGCGCGCCGAGCCGCCATGGCGTGCGCCGCGCTCCTTCTCCTGGGCGCGCTCGGCAGCGGTGACCTGCCGGCGCTGCCGTCATATCCGCCGATCTCGCAGATGGTCGCGGCGGTCAGCGCCCAGAACGTGCGCGACTCCGTCGAGCGCCTGGTGAACTTCGGCACGCGCAACGACTTCTCGGAGACGTCGTCGAGCGCGACGCATGGCGTGTTCGGCGCGCGCGACTGGATCGCCGCGCAGTTTGCGGCAATCGCCGCGACGGTGCCGGGGCGGATGACCGTCTCGCTCGATACGTACCTGCAGCCCAAGACGCCGAGAACGCCGCGTGCCGTCACCGAGTCGAGCGTGATCGCAACGCTGCGGGGCGACGAGCCGGGCCGCATCTACATCATGTCGAGCCACTTCGACGATTGCGACGGCCGCTGCACCGACGGCGCCGGCACGGCGCCAGGCGCCGACGACAACGCGTCGAGCGTCGCGGCGGTGCTCGAGGCCGCACGCGTGATGGCCGCCACGCACTTCCGCGGCACGATCGTCTTTGCAGCCTTCGACGGCGAAGAGCTGGGCCTGTGGGGCAGCAACCACTACGCGCGCGAGCTGGCCGCACGCAAAGCGCCCGTGATCGCCGTGCTCAACAACGACATCATCGGCAATACTGCGGGCGGCGACGGCGCCTCGGAGCCGAACGTGATCCGCGTCTTCAGCCAAGGGCTGCCGGCCGGAACCGACGACGCGCGCGTCAATTTGGTCGGCTCGGAGAACGACTCGCCATCGCGCGAACTCTCGCGCTTCATCGCGGAGACGGTCCCAGTCTACCTACCGGATTTTAACGTGCGCCAGATCTTCCGCGCCGACCGGTTCTTGCGCGGCGGCGATCAGGAATCGTTCCAAGACGCCGGCTACGCCGCGGCGATCCGCTTCGTCGAGCCGCACGAGAACTTCGCGCATCAGCACCAGGACGTGCGCGTGGAGAGCGGCGTGCAGTACGGCGACCTGCCGCAATATATCGACGCGCAATACCTGCAGCGCGCCACCCAAGCCAACGTCGCGTCGCTGGCAACGCTGGCGCTCGGCCCGGGTCCGCCGGGCAGCGTGAAGCTGGTTCTCGCCCGGCTCGGCTACGATTCGACGCTTCGCTGGACGCCCGCCGCCGACGCGGTCTCGTATGAAATCTTGTGGCGCACGACCGACGCGCCGCAGTGGGAGTTCGCCAAGAGCGTGGGGGACGTCACGGAAGCGACGGTGCCGGTCTCCAAAGACGATTACATCCTCGGCGTGCGCAGCGTCGACGCCAACGGCCTGCGCAGTCCGGCGGTCTATCCCGTCGCCGTCAGGGAACCGGCCGCTCGCTGAGCGCCAGCGGCGTGGCCGTTCCGAATCACAGGGGCTTGGGGGAGCGCGTTAACTGGTTATGAAGCTCTCCCTGCGCCTCGCGCTCGCCGCGACGGCGGCAATCGTCGTTGCCGTCATGCCTTGCTTCGCCCAGCGCTCGAACGCCGACCCCGCCCGCATCCTCAGTTTCGAAGGAAACGCGGGCTGGATCAACAGCGCGCCGCTTACGGCGGCGGATCTGCAAGGCAAGGTCGTGCTGGTCGACTTTTGGGAGTATACGTGCCTCAACTGTTTGCGCACGCTCCCGTACTTGCGCGAATGGTACAAGCGTTACCATCAGTACGGTTTCGTGATCGTCGGCGTGCATTCGCCCGAGTTCAACTTCTCCGGCGAGAGCGCCAATGTGGCGTCCGCGGCAAAGCGTTTGGACGTCACCTGGCCCGTCGTGCTCGACGACCACATGACGGTGTGGAAACGCTACGGCAACGACGTCTGGCCGCACGAATATCTCTTCGACCGCAGCGGCAATCTCGTCGACAGCGTCGCCGGCGAGGGCCGCTACCCGCAGACCGAGGCAAAGATCCAGGAGCTGCTGCGCGCGGGCGGTCAGAAGCTCGCGCTGCCGCCCGTGATGGCGCTGCTGCCGCAGGACAGCTACGATAAACCCGGTGCGGTCTGCTATCCGCAGACGGCGGAGATCCTCGTGGGGCACGCGCCGATCCTCAACGCCAGCGGAATGAACGACCCGGCACAGGATACGAGCTACGCTTACCACGTCTCCGATCCGAAGGACGGTGGACTCTACTTGCAGGGTTATTGGCACCTTTCGAAAGAGGCGGCGGTCTCCGGCGAGAGCGGCGGCTTTCTCGCGCTGAAGTACCACGCGATCCAAGTAACGGCCGTGCTGCGCCCCGAGGGACACGGAACCGTGCGCGTCGACGTCATGCAAGACGGCAAACCCATTGCCCGCGAGGACGCCGGGAAAGACCTTGCGTACGACGCGTCGGGAAAATCGTACGTGAACGTCGACGCCGCGAGATCCTACGACCTGCTGATGAACGCGAGGTTCGGCGAGCACGAGCTGCGGCTCTATCCGCAAGGCTACGGTTTGGGCATCTACGACTTCGACTTCGAGTCGTGCGAGATCCCCAAGAGCGGCTGATGGATGCCCGCATCTTTCGCGCCGGAGTGCTGGGCGGACTCTGCGGCGCCCTCCTCATCGATCTCTACCTCATCGTAACGGAGACGTACCTCATCCACAACGCGACGCCGCTGCTCGTGATGCAGTGGGATGCCTCCAACGCGCTGGGGATGGCCGCCTACTCCGGCGGCTGGTCCACGGCGATTCTCGGCACGGGAATGCACTTCACCGTGAGCGCGTGCTGGGGTCTGCTCTTCGCGGCAGTCGCCGCACGCTCGCGTTGGGTCCTCGACCATCCGTTGCTCTCGGGCATTCTCCTAGGCGTCATCGCGATGGGGGTCATGCGGGCGGTCATCCATCTCGGCCACGCGATCGTTCATCCTTTCCCGAACTTCTGGTACTTCCTCAACCTCTTCATCGCTCACGAGGTTTTCTTCGGCATCCCCGTCGCGTTCGCGACTAATGCACTGCTACGCCAGCACCGCGTGGCCGTGTCATCGTAACGCGATAGCCGCAGCTTCCAGCGTTTCGTCGATATCGGCGGCCGTGTGCGCGGTGGAGACGAACATCACTTCGTTCTGCGATGGCGGAAGGAGCACGCCGCGTTCGAGCATCGCGGCGCAATACGCGGCGTAGGCTTGGCGGTCGGCGCGGCGCGCGTCGTCGAAATCGCGGTTTGCCGGTCCCTCGCGGAACTTGAAGTCGACGACCGACTCGTCT
Source organism: Candidatus Cybelea sp. (assembly GCA_035939175.1). Lineage (GTDB taxonomy): Bacteria > Vulcanimicrobiota > Vulcanimicrobiia > Vulcanimicrobiales > Vulcanimicrobiaceae > Cybelea. The sequence continues at coordinate 23,466 of DASZGC010000053.1, forward strand.
TGCACGACCGCGTAGGGCAAGTCGAGCCGGGCGAAGATCTCGCGGTAACCCTCGGCGAGGCGGCGCGCGAGGCGCTCCATCGACGTGTAGTACTCGGGGTGCGTTTCGAGCAGGTCGAGCACGCGATGCGCCATCGCCACGCAGAACGGATTTCCGCCGTGCGTGCCGCCGGTAAAGACCGGACCGTCGGGCGCCAGTACCGCCATCACGTCCTCACGGCCGCCGAAAGCGGCGATCGGCAAGCCACCGCCCACGATCTTTCCTAGCGTCGTCAGGTCGGGCGAAATCGCGGTGCGCGCCTGCGCGCCGCCTAACCCGAAACGCGGCCAGGTGATCACCTCGTCGAAGATCAGCAGCGCGCCGGTCTGCCGCGCACGAGCGCGCAAGCCTTCGAGAAAGTCCGTAACCGGATGGACGAGCCCCATGTTGCCGACGATCGGTTCGACGACGATTGCCGCCACCTCGCCGTTGCACTGCACCAGCGCTTCGTCGACGGAGTTGAGGTCGTTGTAGCGCGCGACGAGCACGTCGTCGCGCACGCCCGCTGGGATCCCACCCGCGCCGCCGCCGGCCGAAGCGCCGGCGTCGATCAATGCGAAGTCCGAGTGTCCGTGGTAGTTGCCGGCAAACTTGAGAATCTTGACTCGCCCGGTGAACGCGCGCGCCACGCGCACGGCGCTCATTACTGCCTCCGTCCCGGTGGTGACGAAGCGCATTCTTCGCATCGACGGCAGGTGGGCGCGGATTCGCTCCGCCAGCCGCACCTCTTCGAGGTGCGTCGTTCCCCACACGAAGCCGTGACGCGCGAGCGACTCCAGGTCGGAGGTGAGCGCTGGGTGGGAATGGCCGAAGAGCAGTGGACCGTAGGCCATGATGTAGTCGATGTAGCGCCGCCCCGCTTCGTCGTAGGCGTAGGCACCGCGGGCATCGGCCTGCACGAACATCGGCAGCCCGACGCCCCAACCGGAGCGTACGGGCGAGTCGCAACCGCCCGCGAGCACGTCGAGCGCACGCTCGATCGACCGTTGCATACCCTCGCGCCCTTCGTAGGTTCAACGGAGAAGCCATGCCCGACCTAACGATCGCCCCGCAGACTAATATCAGGGAGCTCGTCGCGCAGCTGCCGCTTGCCGCCGAGGTGCTGCAGGCATTTGGCTTGGGCTGCAGCGGCTGCGGAGTGAGCAAATACGAGACGGTCGAGCAAGGCGCGCGAGCGCATGGCCTGAGCGTCGAGCCGATCGTCGCCGCGCTCGCGAAGGCCCGCGAAACTGGGAGCGTGCCGCACGTTTCCGCGGAGGCGCGACGGCCGGCGTCGCGGGCGCCGGGAGCCTTCACCGGACGCGGCAAGATCGCGCATACGGTTCCGATCATGTCGGGCAAAGGCGGCGTCGGCAAATCGCTGGTCACCGCGCTGCTCGCGATCGGGCTGCGGCGGCAAGGCTATCGCGTCGGCATCCTCGATGCCGATATCACGGGTCCCTCGATACCGCGGCTCTTCGGGCTGCACGAGCCGCTGCGCATCGAGCCCGACCCGCACAAGACCACGCCGCAAGGCCAGCCGCAGCCGTTGATGACCCCGGCCACGACCCGCAGCGCCATCGAGGTGGTGAGTGCGAACCTGCTGACCGACCGCGAGGATACCGCGATGATCTGGCGCGGGCCGATCGTCGCCAGCGTGATCCGCCAGTTCTACGAACAAGTGCTCTGGAGCGAGCTGGATTACTTGCTCGTCGACCTCCCTCCGGGAACATCCGATGCGCCGCTTACGGTGCTGCAATCGCTGCCGATCGATGGCGTCGTGCTGGTGACGATGCCGCAAGCGCTGGCGACGATGATCGTGCGCAAGGCTGCCAACCTCATCCACCAACTGAAGAAACCAATTCTCGGGGTCGTCGAGAATATGTCGTACTTCGTCGCACCCGATACGGGGCAGCGCTACGAGATCTTCGGGCCATCCTACGCCCCTCGCGTTGCCGAGCTGGCGCAGGCGCCCGTGCTCGCACAGATTCCGATCGACCCGCGCAAGCTGCAGCTCGCCGACGAAGGCCGGATCGACGAACTCGACGACCCGCTTTGCGACCGTCTGGCCCAGCGGCTGGTCGAGGCGATCGCCGCCCAACCCACGAGCAAGGAAACGATCTCGCTCATCTGACGGCGCCGATTCCCCGCGAGAACCACGAGGATGATGGCCTATCGTCCCGTCGAAAAAAAGGGATGATGAAACGGCCGCCCTTACTCTTGCTCGCGCTCGTTCTCGTCGCGGGTACGACGGCATGCTCCTCGAGCGACGCTGCCATTACTCCCGGCGTGGCCATCGGTCCGAACGGGATTACGCCGCCTCGCCTTGCGCCCGTTCGCGGCTGGATGTCGCCGGACGTCAAGGCAAGGACTTCGCTGCTTTACGTTTCCGATGCCAGCGACGATCTCGTCGACGTCTTCTCGGTGCCCGGCTATAAGTTGAAGGGTCAGATCACCGACGGCATCGACGATCCCGAAGGCCTCGCCATCGACCAAAAAGGCAAGCTGTACGTCTCCAATTATGAGAGCGGCACGGTGACGGTTTATAAGCCTGGCGCCACGAGTCCAGCGCTCACGCTCGGCGGCCTCACCGACCCCGACGATGTCGTCGTACAAAAGGACGGCTATGTTTTCGTTAGCGATTACTACGGCGACTCCATCGCGGTTTTCGCGCCGGGGAAAACCTCAGCCAAGACTCATCTCACCGATGCGTACGTCAAACTTATTTTCGGCTTGGGGATCGATTCGCACGATAACGTCTACCTAACGGGATGGGGCGCGCAATACAGCTACTCCCCCCTCGTCCTCGAGTTCGTCAAGGGGAAAGGCGGCCTTGTCGACCTCGACCTGAACGGTATGTATATACCGTCCGGCGTGCTCGTCGACCCCAAAGGCGACGTCATCGAGAGCGACTTTGGGCGGGATGTCGTCAACATCTACGCCGTTGGTCAAAAGTCGCCAACTTCTACGATCTCGACGATCGAACCGGATCGCAGTGCCTTCAATGACAAAGAGGACTTGATCTACATACCATCAGGTCAAGAAGACGACGTCGAAGTTGCGCACTACCCGAGCGGTTCGCTTGGCCCCTCGATCTCCATCGGTGGCTTCGCCGCAGGCGCCGCAGTCTTTCCCGCATCCAAACCCTAGCACACGACCTTCACACCGCGACGATCCGCCACCGCCTCCGACCATCTTACCGCCGGCGTTCGACGGCTGGCATCCCGCCCCCATGAGGCCATTGCTGCCCGCGGAGCTGGGGTAAAACCGAGGCGATGCCAGGCAAGAAGAAATTGTCGAACGCCGTAACGCAGCACAGCAATGCGCTCGATCTGGAAAAAAACGTCTTCGACAAGGACGACCCCAAGGCGCTCGCGCGGTCGCTGCGCGCGGAGTTCGGCCGCTCGTAAACCCCGCGCGGGGACGCCATCATGAGCGGGCTGCGCAAAGCGCTGGTCGGTGCGGGACTCGGTTTCACGCTCGGCTACCTCGCGGTTCGCTCGTTGGAGGCGTACGCCGAGTGGCGCGAGCCCTCGCCTCCGCTCAAAAAGGACGCCGGCGCGTACTCTCGCACGCGGCGCGCGCTCGAGGTGATCGGCACCTTGCGCGGCACTGCCGCCTATACGGCCCTCGCCTATGCGCCGTTCGCGCGCGCGCTCGACAGCACGACGTCGCGGCTCCCGGCTTGGGCGCGGCCGGCAGCGTACCTTGGCGGCCTCTCGCTCCTCTCGGCGGCTACCGAACTGCCGGCGTCCTTCGTCGAGGAGTACACGATGGAGCGGCGCTTTGGGTTGAGCGATCAGTCGCGGAACGATTGGCTGAGCGACTACGTGAAGGCGACGGCGATCTCGACGGCCATGACCGGGCTGCTCGGTACGCTCTTCGGCATCGCGGTGCGCCACGCGCCGCGCCGCTGGCCGCTGTGGGCGAGCATCGGCGTCTTCCCGCTCTTCGTAATCGGCAACGTGATCGTGCCGCTCTACGTGATGCCGCTCTTCAACCGCTTCGAGCCCGTCACCGGCTCGCTCGAAGCGCGCCTCCGCGCACTGGCCACGCGCTACGGCGTCGGCGACGCAGCCATTCTGCGCATGGACATGAGCCGCCAGACGCGCAAGGCCAATGCCTTCGTCACCGGGATCGGGCACACACACCGCATCGTGCTGGGCGACACGCTGATTGGAGCGTTTCCCGAGGGCGAAACGGAGTTTGTGGTCGCGCACGAGCTCGGCCACTACGTCAACAAAGACACGTGGCGGCTCATCGCCTTCGGCGAAGTGCTGGCGATCGCCCTGTTCTTCTTCTCTTACCGCGCGATCTCGAAGGAGGAGCGCGAAGAACTGCGCTACCGCCCGTTGCTCATCGCGCGCCTCTACGCCTCGATGCTCGTCGCCACGCAGGCGCTGCGACCGCTGCTCTTTGCCTTCTCGCGCTCGCGCGAGTGGGCCGCCGATCGGTTCGCGCTAGAGGCTACACGCGACGCTCGCGGGGGCGCCGCGGCGTTCCGGCGACTACGGGATCAGAACCTCGCCGACGACGATCCGCCCCAGTGGTACGAATTCTTCTTCTCGTCGCACCCTTCGCTGCGCTCGCGCATTGCCGCGCTAGAAGAATCGGTGTAGCCGGCTGCGCTCAGTTCGACAAAGTGATTGCCGACGGCGTCGTGCGGAGCCAGGCGGCGAGATCGGTTTTGTGCGACGGCGCGCCGGTCGCGAGTTCGGCTCGCAGCTCGCCGAAGAGGCCGAAACCTTGTGCGAAGGCGTCGTGCTTGTGGATCGACTCCTCGTTGACCTGGCTCGCGAAGACAAACGTGTCGTCGCCGAGATCGGCGTACATGTCGAGCGAGCGCGAAAGAATTCCGCGAACGACGTCTTCGACGAACCGCGGGTTCTGGTGCGCTTTATTGACCACGAAGAACTCGTCGGGCCGCTTCAAGAGATCGTAGGTTTCGCTCGACATCGAGTTTTCCACGATCTCCACCAAATCTTCGGCTGCGACCGCGTCGCCGCTCGCGTCGGTGCCGAGCAGCAGCGTTCCGCGGCCCCGTTGGTTGTGGGTTGCCACGGGGAGCGCGTCGAGCGCCCGCCGCGCGTCGGCCTCGCTGAACCCCGCGCCGGTGAGTTGCGCGAATGAATGTTCGCGCACCATCGCCTGCGCGCAGGGGCACGCGGTCATGCCCTCGGCCTCCACGCCGATCACGCGACGGCTTCCGCTTTCGTCGGCGTGAGCGATGCCGATAAGCGCATACGTCTCTTGGCCGCGCTTTCCGCTCACCGGCGTCCAGCGTTCGAGCCCGAAGAGCGCGCGCAAACGCACGTCGGCCCGCGCCGTGCGCTGGCTCGCAACGGTGGCGCGGGCGATCGTCTCGGCGAGCCGTTCGATGCGCGCGGGCTGCGCGGCGGCATCGAGCACGTCGAGCAGCGACTCTTCGAGGTCCTCGGTGAAGCGCGACATGTGCACGCCCGCCCGCTCCGCGGGCAGATCCGCGACCATCGAGAACTCGCACTCGTACACGTTTGGACGGCCGTCGATCTCGAGGTGCACGACGCGCCGCACGCCGGAGACGCCGGCACGGCTCAGCGAAAGACGTACCTCGGGCAGCTCGGATTGACGGTCCTGCTCGAAGCGCAGAGCGCGCTCGAGACGGCGCATGTGCGGATCGGCGCCGGCGCGCACGAGATGCGGCGCGATCTCGGCGAGCGGCACGGCGTTGTAGGGCCGGTTCTCGAGGTGCGGCTGCACGATCTCGTCGTCGAACGCGAGTAAGTCGATGTCGATCGGCCGCGGACTCAACCGCGCGGTGCCGCTCGCGCGACCGACCGCCAGTTCCACGTCGCGCGCAAAACCCTCGAAGCGTTCACGATCGAGATCGGCGCGCAGCGCGGCGGCGACATTGAGGTAGGCGGGGCCGCTGGCGCCGTCGGCGGCCTCCGACTCGTAGAACGACGAGACGGCGACGATCTGCGCGCGCGAGCGCAACCGCTGCAGCGCCGCGAGCACGTTGGCTTGCCGATCGCCCAGGTTCGAGCCGATGCCGATATAAACGTCGTGCACGTTCCGCCTTTCTAGGGAGCCGCTCGAGACGTCCCCGTTCGGGCGATCGCCGTCAGTTCGAAGCGGGCGCCGAAGAGCAGCGGCCCCGAGCCGATGAAGGCGCGCGCCGGGAGCGGAGCGTCGCGGAAATAGTCGAGGTAGACGGCGTTGAACTCGGCGAAATCGGCGACGTTGCTGGAGTAGATCGTCACCTGCACGAGGTCGCGCAGGCTCAGCTTTGCCGCCTCGAGCGCACCGCGGAGACTCTCGATCAGGCGGCGTGCCTCATCGGCGAGTTCCTGCGGCGGCTTGCCGGTCTGCGGATCGAGTCCGATCCGGCCGCTCACGTAGACGGTGTCGCCGGCGAGCACCGCGTCGCTGAATGGTTTGCGCGCGATCCCGTCAGGCAACGCCTCGCCTGGAATATCGAAGTAGTGCATCATCCCTCTCAAACGGAATTCTCGACGAAAGCAGCGTATCGTAGCCGGACCATGCAACGCGACGCGATTTATCCCTACGTGCTCGATCCCAAGCTCACCACGCAAGTCTGGGGCGGCGACGAGTTGGTGCGCGTCTACGGCAAGCACGGAGATCCGCAGGCCCCCCTGGGCGAGTCCTGGGAGTGCTGGGATACCGACGCCGTGCTCAACGGATCGCTGACCGGCAAGACGGTCGCCGACCTTCGCGCGAGCCTCGGGGCAGAGCTGCTCGGCGACATCGATCCGAACCGAATCTTTCCCGTGCTCACCAAGATCATCACCGCGCACGACTGGCTCTCGGTGCAGGTTCATCCGGACGACGCCTACGCGCAGCGCGTCGAAAAGCAGCCCAACGGCAAGACCGAGTGCTGGTACGTGATGAACGCGCAGCCCGGCGCGCAGATCGTCTACGGCTGGACGCGCGACACGTCGCGCGAGGAGTACCTCGCCCGCGTCGCCGACGGAACGCTCGGCGAGCTCCTGCGCTACATCGACGTGAAGACCGGAGATAGCGTTTACATTCCGCACGGCATCGTTCACGCCATCGGTCCGGGGCTGACGATCTTCGAAACGCAGCAGGCATCCGACTTGACCTATCGCATGTTCGACTACAACCGCGTCGGCCTCGACGGCAAGCCGCGCGAACTGGCGGTCCAGAAGGCCGCCGACGTACTCGATTATCGCGCCACGACCACCGGCACCCTTGAGCAGATCGAGTATCGTTTCGATGCATTGGACCGCACCGCGCTCATCGCCGACACGCACTTCATCGTCGAGCACGTGGTCGCGTGCGGCGATCCCGCCTCGCTGCCCACCGCGCAGCGCCCGCTGATCGTGATGTCGCTCGACGCTCCGCTGGAGGTAAGCAGCGACGACCGCGCCGCGACGCTTACGCCCTATCAAACCGCGCTGGTTCCAGCCGGCGCGCAACGATGCACGGTGCGCTCCATCAAAGAGGGCGACGCTCCATTCATGCTCGTCACGCCGCCGCGCGACCGCGAGCAGCTCGCGATTGAACTGACCGCCGCGGGCATCGAAGCCGCCGCGATCGATCGCTTCATGGAGCAGTTCTGAGCGCGCTCCCCAATTGGCACGGCGATCTCGCGCCCGGGCAGAGTCGCGACGCCGGCGGTAACCTGCTGCTCGGCGGAATCTCCGCGGCCGCGCTGGCGCAGGAGTACGGCACGCCGCTGCTCGCCATCGACCTCGACGTGGTCGACGCGGCGGTCGATACGCTCGTGCGCTGCGCCGCCGACGCTGGTGCCGAGGTCGCGTACGCGGCCAAAGCGTTCGCCACGATCGGCTTTCTGCGCCATCTCGCGCAGCATTCGATCGGCGTCGACGTCTGTTCGCTGGGCGAACTGATCACCGCGGAGCGCGCCGGGTTCGCACCCGAGCGCATCACGCTGCACGGCGCCGGAAAGTCCAACGAAGAGCTGGCCGCCGCCGCGTCGGGACGCATCGGCCGCATCGCGGTCGACGGAATCGAGGAGCTGGAGCGGCTGGCCGCAATCTCGCGCGATTCGTGCGCGGCCGGCGTGCTGCTCCGTCTCAACGTGCGCGTGGAGGCGGGTCAGCACGCATTCGTGCGGACCGGGGGCGACGATACGAAGTTCGGCATTCACGCGCGCGACGAAGAGGCCGCGGTGGCGCTGTTGGCTCGCAATCCGCAGCTTCGGTTCGTCGGACTGCACGCGCACATCGGCTCGCAGGTCTACGAAAGTGCGGCCTATGCCGCCAACGCGGCGGCGCTGCTCGACGCGGCGCAGCGTTTCGCGCACCGCGGCCTGACATCATCGGAGATCGTGATGGGCGGCGGCTTCGGCGTGCCTTCACATCCCAACGCCGTTCCCGAGCAGCTCGACGTCGCCGCGGCAATCGCTGCGGCAGCGCGCTGCGTGCGCGATGCCGCGCGCGAACGCGGCTTGCCCTCGCCGCGCTTGGGCATCGAACCGGGGCGTTCGATCGTGGCGCTAGCGGGTACTACGCTGTACCGAGTGCTCGCGCGCAAGCGCCAGACGTCGCGCACGTTCGTCGTCGTCGACGGCGGCATCGCGGAGAACCCGCGTCCCGCGCTCTACGGCGCGCACCATCACGTCGTCGGGGTCGCGCGACCGGAAGGCGAACTCGAGGAGGTGACGCTCTGCGGGCGCTCCTGCGAGAACGACGAGTTGGGAACCGTCGAGCTGCCACCGAACGTGCGCGCGGGCGCGCTGCTGGCGATGTGCTCGACCGGCGCGTACACCTACAGCATGGCAGGCAACTACAACCGCGTGGTCCGGCCGGCGGTCGTCGCGCTCGCCGGCGGTTCGCACCACCCGCTCGCGCGCCGCGAGAACCTCGACGAGGTGCTCGCCCGCGACATCCTCGAGTAGAGCGGGAAGCCGCTGCCACTCAAACGGGCACGCGGAACGTTAACGGGTTATCGCGCTAGTATCGCCCCAAGATGTAACGTCGGCCGACCTAGGGGGCTTCCGCGGCAGTCCGCTGGGTGGTAAGATGGGCCGGTTCTATTCCACTCCGGCGCTGCTCTTTTTGTGCAGCGCTGCTCTTTGATTGTGAGACGTCTTGATGTTTTCCCCGTTTATCTCGACGCGCAGCCGAGCTGCGATCGTCATCTTTTCCGCCGCGGTGCTGGCCGGATGCGCCGGCGCAGGGCCAAGCGGCAACTTCGGCGCCGTACCCGCGGCGACGGCACAGACGAGCTTCGTGCAGTTCGGCTCCGGCGCGCCCGTGCTGCAGACGCTCGATGTTCCGCTCAAACAGTTTCCGAGAGCCGTAGGAACGCTGCTCACCGGGATCCGCGGCAAACTGATCACCGGCTTCGTCGATCAAAAGGACGGCTCGAATCTGGGCGTCGTCTACGATCGAAGCACGGGCGTCTGGACGCCGATTAAGTACCCGGGCTCTTCGAAGACCAGCGTCTATGGCCCGGCCGTCACGCAGACGGGCTTTCGGCACGTCGGCAGCTATCAGCGCAACGGTCAGTCCAACGCCGACGGTTTCGTCTACGATTCGACCACCAAGCAATACTCCACGCTCGACGCACCAGCGAACCTGTGCGCGCCGAAATCGTGCAACTACACCATCGTTCACAGCAACTATGGCAACGCAGCCTACAAAGCCGTCGGAAACTACGATGCCATAAAAACCGGCTCTTTACGGGTAGCGCCCGACGCCTACCCGGCGTCGGGGCACGCATTCATCTACGATTCCGCCACCGCGAAGTTCTCGACGCTCGACTTCCCCGGGTCGATCAGTTCGACGGCTTATGGCATCTGGGCGGACGGCACCATCGTCGCAATCGCCGGCGGCTACACCGATAAGAAAGGCACGCACGCGTACGTGCGCAACCTCTCCGGGAGCAAGATGCTGGTCTACGATTGGCCGCAGTCGATCCTCACCCACTTCGAGGGGATCACCGGAGCGGGGGGAGCCGGCAACTACAACGTGATCGGCGATTACTTCGATCTCAAGAATAAAACGCTCGAGTACGGCTTCTTTCTACCGATCCGCAACTGGACCGCGGGCTCGGCCACGGTTATCGGCCCCGTCAGCGCCAACTCGGTCTACGGGCGAAGCGTCATCGGCGTCTACGCCGGCGCCGGCCTCACCAACGGTTACATCACCAAGATCCCCTAAAACGCGCGGGCCCGCGAGGGACGGCCGGTGACGCATCCGGCCGGCCCGCTCGGGCGTTCTAGGTAGCGTATGGAGAGAAAGAAAGCTACCTTCGCGGCCGGCTGCTTCTGGGGCGTCGAGGCCGCGTTCCGCCAGGTCCCCGGCGTGCTCGACGCCGTCTCGGGCTATATCGGCGGCCACGCCGACAATCCCAGCTACCGTCAGGTCTGCGCTCACACGACGGGGCACGCGGAGGCCGTCGAGGTAACCTACGATCCCGCCGTCGTTTCGTACGACCGGCTGCTCGACGTGTTCTGGCAGCTCCACGATCCCACACAGCTCAATCGCCAAGGCCCCGACGTCGGCGATCAGTACCGCTCGGCGATCTTCACGTACGACGCCGAAGCGCAGAACGAGGCGATCGCCTCGCGCGATCGCGAGCAGGCCAATCACAAGCGCCCGATCGTCACGCAGATCGAGCCGGCACCGCACTTCTGGCCCGCCGAAGAGTACCACCAGCGTTACTTCGAAAAGAACGGCGGCGCCGCGTGTCACGTCATTCCCGGAGCCGTGCGATGAAGCGGGGCGAGTTTTTCGCTGCCGGCGCGGCACTCGCGCTCTTCGGCTGCGCGATGCGCGGCGCTGCGGCCGAGCAGCACGACGAGGTGACGCACACCGACGCGCAATGGCGCACGCTGCTCGGCAACGACCGCTTCGTGATTCTCCGCGAGGGCGGCACCGAGCCGGCCTTTTCGAGCCCGCTGATCGGGGAGAAGCGGCGCGGCACGTATTACTGCGCGGGCTGCGATCTCGCGCTCTTCACCTCGCAGATGAAGTACGACAGCGGCGACGGCTGGCCGTCCTTCTGGACCGTGGTTCCGGATACCACGCGCACGCAATCGGATTACGCGCTCGTCGAGGAGCGCACCGAAGTGCACTGCCGCCGCTGCGGCGGCCATCTCGGGCACATCTTCGACGACGGCCCGGCACCGACGCACCAGCGTTACTGCATCGACGGGCTCTCTCTGCGCTTTACCCCGGCGTAAGCGAACGCAGCTCGTGGCCCTTGCGCGAGGCGCGCGGGGTCGCCGCGCGGGCGGCGAGCCTTTTTCCGACGAACTCGGCAACGCCTTCGAGGCGCGCCATCAGCTCTTCGAACTGATCGCAGTCGAGCGACTGCGCGCCGTCGGAGAGCGCCTTGGCCGGTTCGGGGTGTACCTCGATAATCAGGCCGTTGGCGCCTGCGGCGATGCTCGCGAGGGCGATCGGCGGAACTAGCCGCGCGATGCCGACCGCGTGCGACGGATCGACGATCACGGGAAGGTGCGTCATCTCTTCGAGCAGCGGCACGACCGAGATGTCGAGCAGGTTGCGCGTGGCGACGTCGAAAGAGCGAACGCCGCGCTCGCACAGTACCACGTTGTCGTTGCCGCCGAGCAGCACGTACTCGGCGGCGAGTAGCCACTCTTGCACCGTCGCCGAGAGCCCGCGTTTGAGGAGCACCGGCGTGCGCGAGTTGCCGGCTTCTCGCAGCAACGGAAAGTTCTGCATGTTGCGCGTGCCGATCTGCAGCATATCGGCGTAGGCCGCAACCTTCTCGACGTCGCGCGGATCGAGGACCTCGGTGACGACGGCAAGGCGATGTTTGTCGCCGGCGTCGCGCAGCATCTTGAGGCCTTCTTCTCCCAGCCCTTGAAACGAGTAGGGTGACGTGCGCGGCTTGTAAGCGCCCCCTCGAAGCACGTTGGCACCGGCGGCGGCAACGCCGGCGGCGGCCCGGTCGAGCTGCTCGAACGACTCCACGCCGCACGGGCCGGCACAGATCGCAATGTCGTCGCCGCCGAACGCGGCGCCGGTTCGAAGCCTCACCACGGTACGCTCCGAGCGCGCGTCGCGGCGAACGAGCCGGTACGACTGCGGGACGTTTACTCCTCGCTCCACCATCCTCGCTTCGGCAGGCCGCCACCGCATCACTCCCGCATGAAGTTGCCGTGGAGCACGTTGCCGTCACCGGAATGGGGATCGTTTCGCCGATCGGCTCGGGGGTCGCGACGTTTTGGCGCCGGCTTCTGTCGGGCGAGCGCGCCGTCGCTCCGATGCCTGCCTCGGCGCAACCGCTCTCCGGAAACCGGCTGTGGGCCGCCGTCCCTCCCGATTTTCTGCAAGGGACGTCCCTCGCGCCGGGCGCGCTGCGCAATACCGACCGCTTCACGCAGTATGCGATGGCTGCGGCCGCCGAAGCGCTCGCGCACGCCCAACTCGATTCGCCGCCGGAGAATACGGCGGTGATCGTCGGTAACACGATGGGCGGATTTCCCTTAGTCGCCGATTCGCAAACGCGCCTGATCGAGTCGGGCGCTCACGCCGTCTCACCCAAGCTGATGGCCCTGGTGATACCTAACATGGCCGCCGCGCGAATCGCGATGCTCTGGAGGCTGCACGGCCCGCAGTTGGCGATCAGCACCGCGTGCGCGTCGTCGGTCGATGCCATCGGCCTTGCGGCGGGAATGATCGAACGCGGCGAGATCGACGCCGCGATCGCGGGCGGCAGTGAAACGCTGCTGGCTCCGCTCGTCTACGAGAGTCTCGTGCGCGCGGGCGCGCTCTCCCGCAATACCGATCCGGCGCTGGCTTCGCGGCCCTTCGATGCCGAACGCGACGGCTTCGTGATGGGCGACGGCGCCGCCGTGCTCGTGCTGGAGCGCATCGAGCGCGCTCGCGCGCGCGGTGCCGGCGTACTCGCGCGCGTGCGCGGCTACGCGTCGCTCGCCGACGGACACCACATCACCTCGCCCGATCCGTCGGCGCATTTTGAGATCCGTGCGATGCGCGACGCGCTCGAGCGCGCGGGCGACGCGGGTGCGCTATGCGACGTCGTGTACGCACACGCCACCGGCACGATCGTCGGCGATGCGGCCGAAGCGAAGGCGATCGACGGGACGTACCGCGAGGGCGGCGTCGTCGTCACCTCGATCAAGGGCCACGTCGGTCACAGCATGGCCAGCGCGGGCGCGATGTGCGCCATCGCCGGCATCGCAGGCATGCGCGACGGGCGCATTCCCCCAACGCTGGGGACGCGGCGTCTCGATCCCTCGTCGCGCTTCGACCTGGTGATGGAGCGCCCGCGCGACCGCACGTACTCCGCATTTCAACTCAACGCGTTCGGCTTCGGCGGCCAGAACGCATCGCTGGTGCTTTCGCGATGACGCGCCGTGCAGGGCGCTCCGCTTTCCGCTCGGAAATCTTGCCGCCGGCCCTTGAGGTAGCACGTCGATGAATCTTCTCGTCAAAGGAACGAACGGGCCGCTGACCGGCGAGGTCGAGGTCCCGAACTCGAAGTATCACGCGCATCGCGCGCTGATCCTGGCGTCCCTGGCGCCGGGAACGAGCCGCATTCTCGGCCTCTCCGACGCGCGCCACGTGCAGTACACGATGGACGTGCTTCGGGCGCTCGGCACCAAGATCGAGGTCGAGGGCCGGACGCTGCTCGTCACCGGCGGCCCGTACCACGTGAAGCGCCGCGTGGTCTCGGTCGGCAGCTCGGGATCGACGCTCTATTTCATGATTGGACTGGCGGCACTCGCCGACGCGCCCGTAACGCTGACCGCGCAGAAATACTTCCGGCGCCGCCCGGTTGGGCCGCTCTTGGACGCGCTCGCGCAGATGGGCGTCTCCTTCGAATCCGACGGCGGCTGCCCGCCGATCGCGGTCGCGCCCGCGACGCCGCGCGGCGGCCGCATCGTGATTCCCGGAACGCTCTCGCAGTGGATCTCCGGACTTCTTCTGCTGGCACCGTTTGCCAAAGAACGAACGGTCATCGACGTTGAGGGGGAACTGAACGAGCGGCCGTATATCGCTCTGACCGCGCAGATGATGCGCGCCTTCAACCTGCACGTCGAGATCTCGCACGATTGGCGTCGCTTCGAAGTCGAGCCTCGACAGGAGCCGCGCCCGGCGACCGTCGAGCTTCCGCCCGATATCGGCTCGGCGGCCTTCGGCCTGGCCGTTACCGCGCTGCACCCCTCCAACGTGCTCTTCCGAGGGTTGCAAGAGCTGCCCGGCGAGCTTCCCGATCATCCCGAAGGCACGTTCATGGAGATCGTTCGCGAGATGGGCCTGCCGATGGAGTACGATCCGCAATCCCACGCCGTGCGCGTGCGTCACGACGGCATCGAGCTGCGCGGCTTGCGCGTCGACTGCCGCGACATTCCCGACATGCTGCCGATCCTCGCGACGCTCGGAGCGTTTGCCAAAGGGCAGACGGTGCTGGAGAACATCGCGCACGTGCGCCTCAAAGAGTCCGATCGCGTTGCCGCGATGCTGCAGCTCAATCGCATGGGTGCTCGGCTCGAGCTGCACGACGACCGTTTGATCGCCAACGGCGTGTCGCAGCTCTTCGGTGCGCGGCTTTCTTCGTTCAACGACCACCGCATTTTGATGTCGCTGGCGGTCGCCGCCTCGCGCGCCCAGGGCCAGAGCACGCTGACGTATCCGCACGCCTACCGCGTCTCCTACCCTCGCTTTCTCGATGCGATGCGCAGCATCGGCGTGCCGATGGCCGTCGAGGGCGCACCGTCCAACGGCAAGCCGGTCCGCTCAGAAGCCGGGACGGCGATGCTCGCGCCCGACGACGCCGCAGCGCTCACCATGCACGACCTGCTCGCGCGCCACGCGGCGCAGAACCCGGTGGGACTGGCCGTCGTCGAGACCCGCGAAGGCAGCGACGTCGCGCTCACCTGGAAAGAACTCTTCGAGCGCGTCGAACGCACCGCGCAGCTCTTGCTCAACCTCGGCGTGCGCTACGGCGAGCGCGTAGCCTATCAGCTCCCCAACACGCTCGAGTTCGTCGTGATTTCGCTGGCGATTCTGCGGGTGGGTGCCGTCTGCTGCCCGCTCATGCCGATCTTTCGCGAGCGCGAAGTCGCGTTCTGCCTGCGGCGTTCCCGCGCACGCGTGCTCTTCGTCCCCGACGAAGCGCGCGGCCGCAATCACGCCGGCGAGATCGCCGCGATGCTGCGCGAGGCTAGCGTGGTTCGCGGCGATCTTCCGATGCAGCTCGAGCACGTCGTCGTCTGCGCCGGCGGCCGCAAGCCTTACGCTCTGCCCGTCGCCGAGTACGACGAGAACTCCGTGCAGTGGCTGCGCTACCAGGAGACGCTGGGCTCCACGCAAGCCGACACCACCGCGCTCGACGCGCGCGTGCGCGACCCCCGCGCAATCGCGCAGATCCTCTTCACCTCGGGCACCTCGGGCGAGCCCAAAGGCGTGCTCCACCGCAACGACGTACTGATGCGCGCCGCGGCCATGGAGGTGGAACACCTCGACCTCGGGGCCCGCGACCGCATCTTCGTTCCGTCGCCGCTAGCGCACCAAACCGGGTTCCTCTATGGAATGTGGCTGGCGCTGGTGATGGGCGTTCCGCAGATCGTCCAGCCGGTATGGAACGCAACGCGCGCGCTACGCGCGCTCAACGACTGGGAAGGCACGTTCGTGCAGGCGGCGACGCCCTTCTTGGCCGACCTGCTGCAGGCCGTCGAAAGCGGGGAGCGCGCGCCCGCCGCGCTGCGCATCTTCGTCGCGACGGGCGCCGCCGTGCCGCGCACCATGGCCGAACGCGCGACGCGCGTGTTGGGCGCAGCCGTCTGCGGCGCGTGGGGCACGACGGAATCGTGCTTAGGCTCGCTGGCCGCGCCCACCGACGAACCCGCAAAAGTTTGGGGTACCGACGGACGCGCGCTGCGCGGCATCCGCCTGCGCATTACCGATGCCGAGGGCCGCACCCGTGCGCCGGAGCAAGAGGGAAACTTCGAGGTGCTCTCACCGACGATGTTTGCGGGCTACGCCGACCATCCCGAGTGGACCGAGGCGGCCTTCACGCCCGACGGCTGGTTCCGCACCGGAGATCTCGGCATCATCGACGAGAGCGGCTACATCCGGATCACCGGCCGCGTACGCGACGTGATCAACCGGGGCGGCGAAAAAATTCCCGTGGCCGAGATGGAGCAACTGCTAAGCGATCATCCGGCGATCGCCGAGATCGCTATCGTCGCGATGCCCGACCCCCGCCTGGGCGAGCGCGCCTGCGCCTTCGTCGTGCTGCGGAAGAACTCGCGCCTCGACTTCGACCAGATGCAGCACTATCTCTATGCATGCCAAGCCTCAAAGTACTTTTGGCCCGAACGCTTGGAGATCGTCGAGTCGCTGCCCCGCACGCCCTCGGGCAAGATCCAGAAGTACCGCCTGCGCGAGATGGCACAGGGCTTGCGCGCGTACGACCGCGACAAGGCCGGCGTCTCTTGAAGCAGCTCGAACGCGGCACCGCGTTCGACGAGGATTCATTCGCGGCCCTGCGCGACGAGATCGCCGCTTACGTCGCTGGGCCGGCGGAAGAGTGGGCGCAGCGCATCGAGCGCGAGCGCCGGGTGCCGCGCGAACTATGGCACGAACTGCGCGAGCGCGGCTACCTCTCGCTGGCCGCACCGGTCGAGTACGGCGGCCGCGGCATTCCGTTCTCCCGCTTTCTCGAGTTGATCGAGCTGTTCTCGATGTCGCACGCCTCGATTCGCATGATCGTGCACGTCGTCAACGGCACGTGGCGCGCGATGGACCGCCACGCGTCTCCGGAGCAGCGGCGCGACTTCGTGCTGCCGTCCATCTCGGGTGAAAAGATCGTTGCGTTCACGCTGACCGAACCGACCGCCGGCACCGGCGCCGACCTCCGCTGCAGCGTCGTGCGCGAAGGCGACGCGTACTATCTCAGCGGTCAGAAGCATTTGATCACGTTCGGCACGATCTGCGACTACTGGCTGCTCTTCGCGCGCCTGTCGGGCACGCGCGGCGCCGACGGAACCGTCGCGCTGCTCGTCGACCGCGACACGCCGGGCGCGAACGTCGTGGCGATGGACGAATCGATGGGCGTGCGCGGCACCGACCACGGCTTCCTCACCTTCGATCGTGCGCCGGTGCCGGTCGCCAACCGGCTGGGCGCGGAAGGCCAGGGCTTGGAGATCGCGCTCGGCGGTTTTCTGGTGCCCAGCCGCATCTCGGTGGCGATGAGCTGCGTCGGCCTGGCGCGCCGCGCGCACGAGCTGGCGATCGAATACGCGCGAACGCGCGAGACGTTCGGTAAGCGGCTCACGCAGCGCCAAGCGATCCGCTTCATGATCGCCGAGAGCGCGACCGACATCGCCGCGGCGCGTGCGCTGGTCCTACACGCGGCGCGTCAGTGGGAGGCCGGCGCGGCCGACGCGGCGACGCTCTCCTCGATGTCGAAGCTGCAGGCGGTCGACATGCTGACGCGCGTCACCGATAAAGCGCTGCAGATCCACGGCGGCAGCGGCTACTGGCAGCCGCACGCGATCGAGCGCGTCTACCGCGACGCGCGCGCGCAGCGCTTCGAAGAGGGGACCAACGAAATCCAAAAGACCGTTATCGCGCGCGAGCTGCTCGGCACCGGCGAGGGCGGATGAGCCGGCGCTTCGAGGGCAAGATCGCGCTGATCACCGGCAGCTCGCGCGGCATCGGCCGCGCGCTCGCGCTGACGCTGGCGCGCGAGGGCTGCTCCGTCGCGATCAATTACAACCGCAACGCCGACCTCGCTGCCGAGGTCGTCAAGGAGATCGAAGCGCTCGGATCGCGAGCGATCGCGGTGCAGGCCAACGTGGAGGAGCCCGAGCAGATCGACGCCCTCTTCGACCGCACCGGCGCCGAGTTCGGCCGCCTCGATTATTTCGTGTCCAACGCGGCCGCCAGCTCCTTCAAAAAGATCGAGGACCTCAAGCCGCACAACATCGACCGTTCCTACGCTCTCAACGTGCGAGCGTTCGTGCTGGGTGCCCAACGAGCGGTGAAGCTGATGAGCGACGGCGGCCGCATCGCCGTGCTCTCGAGCTACGGCTCTATCCGCGCCTACCCCACCTACGCCAACCTCGGCTCGAACAAAGCGGCGATCGAAGCGTGGGTGCGTTACATGGCCGTCGAGTTCGGGCCGCGCGGCATCAACGTCAACGCGGTCAACGGCGGCTTGATCGACACCGAGTCCTGCGCGTATTTCTATGAAAAGGTTCCGGGGATGGCGCCAATCGAGGGCGTACTCGCGAAACTTCCCAAAGCGCGAATGGGAACGCCGCAGGAGGTCGCCGACACGATCGCGTTCCTCCTAGCGCCCGAGTCGGCGTATATCACCGGGCAGACGATCTGCGTCGACGGCGGTTTGAGCGTAATCGCGCCGCCCTTCTACGCCGACACGACACCGCCGCTCTCGCTCTAGAAACCGAAAGCTTCGTGTACGAACGCGTTCTTCGCGCCGGAAGCATCGGCACGCTGCGGCTCGCCAATCGCGTGGTGATGGGCTCGATGCACCTCGGCATCGAAGCGGACGGCGACGCGCTGGCGGCGTTCTACGCGGAGCGGGCGCGCGGCGGCGCGGGATTGATCGTGACCGGCGGCTCGTGCGTCAACCGTGAAGGTGCGGGCGGCCGAAACTACAGCTTCATCAACGAACCGCAGTCGTCGGGACCGCTGGAGAAGGCGGCGCGTGCCGTGCACGCGGCGGGCGGACGCATCGCGCTGCAGCTCTTTCATGCGGGTCGTTATGCGTATCGCTCGTCGTTCGGCTTGCAGCCGGTCGCGCCGTCGGCGGTAGCTTCGCGCTTCTCACCGGATCCGCCGCGCGCACTGAGCGAGGACGACATTCTCGCGACGATCGGCGATTTTGCCAACGGCGCGTTGCGCGCGCGAGAGCTAGGATTCGACGCGGTCGAGGTGATGTCGTCGGAGGGGTATCTGCTCAACCAGTTTCTCTCGCCGCTGACCAATCGCCGCGACGACGCGTGGGGCGGCGATCTCGAGCGCCGGATGCGCCTGCCGCGGGAAGTTCTGCGCGCGATTCGCGCGGCCGCCGGCGCGACGTTTCCCGTGATTTTCCGCATCTCCGGTGCGGACTTGATGCCCGACTCCACCACGCCGGCCGAAACGTTCGAGTTCGCGCAGGCGCTGCGAGCCGACGGCGTCGACGCACTCAACGTCGGCATCGGATGGCACGAGTCGGCGATTCCGACCGTGCAGCAGGTGGTGCCCGCCGGCGTGTGGATGCCGTACGCCGCGGCGATCAAAGGCGTGGTCGGCGACCTTGCGGTGATCGCGAGCAATCGCGTGAACAGTTTGGCGTCGGCGGAGGCGATGCTCGCAATGAGCAATGCGGACTTCGTCTCGATGGCGCGGCCGTTCCTCGCCGACGCGTCCATCGTGTCGAAGTCGTCCGCCGGTCAGGAGTCGCTCGTCGATACGTGCATCGCGTGCAACCAGGCCTGCATCGACCGTTCGCTCTACGACGCGCCGGTCTCTTGCATGGTCAATCCGCGCGCCGCGCGCGAGCTCGAATTCCCCGAGGAGCCCGCGGCCGCGAAGAAACGCCGGCGCTTCGCGGTGATCGGCGGCGGCCCAGCCGGCATGGAGAGCGCGCGCGCGTTCGCCGCGCTGGGGCACCAGGTCGAGCTGTTCGAAGCCGAGCACGAGCTGGGCGGCCAGTTTCGCATGGCGCGCTGCGTTCCGGGAAAGCACGATTTCAACGAAACGATTCGCTACTACACGCGCGAGCTGGCGCGCCTCGGCGTTATCGTTCGGCTCGGCGTGCGCGTTGCGGACGTCGATTCGTTGCGCGGGGTCGACGGCGTGGTGCTGGCGACGGGCGTCACGCCCCGCAGCGTACGTTTGGCGGGCAGCGATCTACCGCACGTCGTCAGCTACGCCGAGGTGCTGCTTGGGGAAACGCAGGTCGGCGAACGCGTCGCGATCGTCGGTGCGGGCGGCATCGGCGTCGACGTCGCCCACTTCCTGAGCTTCGGAGAAGCCAACGTCGACGAGAGCACGCGCTTTCTCTACGAGCAGGGGCTCGCGGCCCCCAGCGGCGGCGCGCTCGTAATCGCGGGCCGGAAGAGCGTCGCGTTGATGCGGCGCGGCCGCGCGATCGGCGAACAGATCGGCAAGACCACGCGCTGGGCGGTGCTGGCGGCGCTGCGCGCGGCGGGCGTTACGACGTTGCCCAACGTCGAGTACGAAGCGATCGTGCCGGGCGGCATCCGCATCCGCGACGCCGAGGGCCGGTCGAGATTGATCGAAGCCGATACGGTGGTGATCGCGGCGGGTCAAGAGCGCAACGATGCGCTCGCCGCGCCGTTGGCCGCGCTCGGGATTTCCTATCGCATCGTCGGCGGAGCGAGAGAGGCGACGGAACTCAACGCGGTGCGCGCCTTCGAAGAAGGTTTGCGAGCGACACACGAACTAGCATTGTCACCCTGAGCTAACTCTGTCACCCTGAGCTAACTCTGTCACCCTGAGCCAACTCCGTCACCCTGAGCGCAGTCGAAGGGCGAGTTGCGCTCGCGCGTCGCAGCGTTTCTCGAAAACGCATCCGAGCGGATGGCGCATCTGATCCCCCGCCTGCGCTCGGGATGACCGCGATGCTACTGGAAGCTTTGAGTGAACTGGGTCTCCGTGAAGTGAACGTCGGTCTTGCCCGATCCGTTGGCTTGGTACGAGCCGTTTTTCACGACGAAGAAATCCTTCTTCTCGTTCTTCTGGCAGCCGGGAAACTTGATCTGTTTGGTCGCCTGCGCGGTTCCTGAGAGCGTTTGGGTTCCCGACGCCACGTCAAAGGTTTCGGAGAACGTAAGCCTCTTGAATAGCGCGAAATCGAGCATCGAACCCGACGCGGTGAAGCTTCCCGGGTACGGTCCGCTCGCTTGGCCGGAGACGGTGAACTGGATCTCCGGACCACCTGGCGTCAAAAGGCACGCGGCCTGAACGCTGGTCGACGTGAACGTTTCGCCGGCGAAGCCATGAGTTGCAATTCGCGCGGCGCTTTGCGGTACCGAACTTGGCGAAGCGGAGTAGAGCGGAGCAGCGCATCCGGCGAGTAGCCAGGCGGCTAGGCCAATGGTAAGTGCAGCGCGGTTGGCGGTCGTGGTTCCCATCTTTGCCTCCTCGAAGCGCTAGAGACTGGGGGACACCCTACGTTCGGCGCCGTTCCGTTGCGCCCTATGCGTAGCGTTTGCGTTCGTCGCGGCGGTAGCCGATCGTTGCGATGATGCCGAAAACGAGCGTAAAAATCGCAAGACCGGCGAGTGCCGGGCCGGCGTGCGCGCCGCCGGGAACGCTCCAGAGAAGATCGGCGAACTGTCGCGTGGGAAGATATGGCGATATGCGCTGCACGATTCCCGGGAGATACTCTGGCGGCATCCACAAGCCGCCGGCATACGCTAGCAAAAGGTTGAGTGCGGTGGCGAGCGGCACCGCCGCACGCGGCGACGACCAGTAGCCGATCGAGATGCCGGCGAGCACGAACGGTACGCCGCCCGCAATTCCGTAGAACGCGACCAGAAGCCACTGCGACGCCGAGAGATCGATCGGCGTGAGCGCGCGCGCCGTCAGCGCGACCGCCGCGGCGGTCATCAGTCCGAAGAGCACCGCCGTTACGATACGCGCGCCGAAACGCGCGAGCGGCGGCACCGGCAGCGTGCGCAGGTAGCGCTCCCACGGCCGGCCGCGTTCCGCAGCGATGCCGACGCCAAACTGATAGAACGTAACGCCGGCGATCGCGAACACGATGAACGCCAGCGCCGTGCCGTCCGCGACGTCGGCGTGCGTCCGCGCGTACGGCAGGTCGAAGAGCACGTAAAACATCGCGGGGAAGACGACCGTCGGCACGACGTACCCCGGGTAGCGCAGCAATTCGAGAAAAGCCACCTGCGCGTGGGCGCGCAGCAGGGACAGCGCTCTCATACGGATCCTCCGGTGAGCGAAAGGAACGCTTCTTCGAGCGACGGTTTCGAGATCTCGAGATCGGTGAACGCGGCGCCGGATTGCACCAGCGCGCGCACGTAGGCGTCGGCATCGCTCGGCGTGACCAGCACGGGTCCGTCGTTGCCCACGTAGCTGACGCGACGGTCGCCCACGCGGTCGCGCAGCGTGCTCGCGTCACCGTCGAAGAGCAGCCGCCCGCGGTCGATGACGAGGATCCGCGAAGCCAGCGCCTGTGCCTCTTCGAGATAGTGCGTCGTCAGGAGTATCGAGCGGTCGCGCGCCGACTCGCGCACCACGTCCCACAGACGCCGGCGCGACTGCACGTCGAGTCCGGCGCTCGGTTCGTCGAGCACGACCAAATCCGGATTGCCCACGAACGCCAGCGCGAGCGCCAAGCGGCGCGATTCCCCGCCCGAGAGCGTCCCCGCTCGGCGTTTGCGCAGCGCCTCGAGTCCGAAACGCGCGAGCGCGACGGAGACCGGCGACGCCGCGGGATAGTGCTGCGCGACGAACGTAAGAATCTCGTCGACGCGCAGCATATCGGGAAAGCCGCTCTCCTGCGGTGTGACGCCGAGCCGCTGCCGCGCCGCAACGCTCGTGGGCGGCTCGCCGAAGAGCCGCACGGAGCCGGCATCGCAGCGGCGCAGCCCGCAGGCGATTTCGAGCCCGGTCGTCTTTCCCGCTCCGTTGGGCCCGAGAAGCGCGACGATCTCGTTGCGCTCCACCGCGAACGAGACGCCTTCCAGCGCGCGAACCGCGCCGTACGATTTCTCGACGCGCTCGAAGCGCAGAACCGTGCGATCGTCCATCTTACTGCGCCGCTCGCAACAACGATTGCAGCGCCGTCACGTGCGTGGCGAATGCTTCGCGTCCCCGCTTCGTCAAACGGTAGCGCGTGAGCGGGCGACGATTGACGAAGGTCTTCTCCTCGTCGACGTATCCCGCTTCCACGAGCTTGACGAGGTGAGCGCCGAGGTTGCCGCTGCTCACGTCGAGCGCGCGCGCCAGCTCGGTGAAGGCCACCCAGTCGGAGTTGAGCAGCTCGGCGATCACGCCCAAGCGCACCTTCGAAAGCAAGAGCTCGTCCATGCTCCTCTACGGCGCCTCTAAAGATTTCGCCATAGCGATCGCGGCCTCAGATTTGGCACGGACCGAGGCGCGACCGAGGGGGCAGAGCGCGATTTTGCGGTCAAACGATCGGCGCATCGACTTCGTGCGAAGCTCCTTAGTCGCGTGCGAGCAGTTCGCTCGCACCGAAGCCGCCGTAGCCGGCGAGCATCCCGCCCGCGAGCACGTATGGCGCGATCGCATCGCCCACAAAGTTTGCTACGATGAGGGAGACGACGACGAGCACGCCCGCCGCTTGCGCGCGGCGGTTCCCATGCAGCCCGATGTAGAGCAGCACGATCGCCTCCGCCACGCTCCATATCGCTGCCGACGCAAGCCCGGAGAAAATTCGAAAGGCAGCGACGTTGACGACGATCGCCAGAACGATCGTCAGCCACAGCACGTTGAAGAACTCCCGCTGCACGAGCGACGTCCGCGCGACTTCGCGGCGAAGCTGCCGGCCGCGTACTGCGGAGAACGCGGCAGCGGCGACGAGTACGAGCGCGCCTACCCACACCGCTGCCGGGGGAAGCGTCCCCGCACCGGACAGCGTAAAGAGCAGGGTGAGCGCGGCCGACGCGACGCCCCAAACGACGAAAAACTCGCCGCCGGCGCACAGCCGCTGGTGCGACTCGGCCAGAATGCGGTCGACCATCTCCAGATGATCCCGGGCCTCGCCCGCGCTGATGCGTTCCATGATCAAACCTCTCCCGTCTGTGCCGCGAGGCGCAGCGCCAGCAGCGACGCCAGCGCCCAGACGGCCGCGTGAGACCACAGGCCAGGCCCTGCCAGCCGCCAGAGGAGCGCCATGCCGACGCCGTAGAGGGCCCACACGATGACGAGGCGGCCCAGGCAGGGCTCGGCGGCGAGATAGTAATCGAGATTCAGACTAGTCTGTTTCATAGAGTAATCTGATACTAGTGCTCTTGCCTGAGCCTGTCAAGCAGGGAGCGTTCGAAATTCACGTTGACGCCGGACGCGGCGCCTGGTATCGTACCGAAGTCATGTACGCGATCATTGAAGCCGGCGGCAAGCAGTATAAAGTCGCCGAGGGCGACGTTATCCGCTGCGATCTGATCGGCAGCGAGGTCGGCGCGGACGTTACCTTCGACCAAGTTGTGCTCGCCGCCAGCGGCGACGACGTCACGGTCGGCAAACCGACGCTGAGCGGCGCCTCGGTCACCGGAACGGTGCTGCGTCAGGCCAAAGACAAGAAGATCCTCGTTTTCCGCTATAAGTCGAAGAAGCGCGTGCGCAAGCTCAACGGCCACCGCCAGCCCTTCGCCGAAGTCAAGATCACCAAAATCACGCTCCCGTAAGGGGCGTCAGCGAACTCCGCGCATGCTCGAGGTGACGTTCTTTCGCGACGAGCACGGGCGCCACGCCGGAGTCCAAGCACTCGGTCACGCCGATTTTGCCGAACATGGCGCCGACATCGTCTGCGCCGCCGTTTCGGCGATCCTTCAGGCCGCCCGCCTCGGACTGGAACACTACGCCGCCGGCGAGATCGTCGCGATGCAGGAGCCGGGCCGGTTGCGCGTCGTGCTGAATGAGGGTTGCCGCGATCGCGAGAGCCTCGCCGCACTGCTCACCGCCGCCGAGTTGTCGGTCACGCAGGTCGCCCGCCGGTTCCCGGAGCACGTGAGCGTGGCCCACGAGCGGATTGTGCCTAAAGCCGAAACGCGGCGCCCCGATTCGGGTAACTAGTTTGGCAGACCAAAAGGAGGCCGCAATGTCCGACAGTTTTCGCACGAGCCAGACCGACCAGCCGTGGTCGACGTCGCCCACGCCCGCCAACGGGTATCAGAGCGCATTTGGACGGCAGCCGCCTGACGACGAAGAGGGCGGCGAAGCCGGCAAGATCGTCCTCGCCGGCGTCCTCGGCGGGCTGCTCTCGGCCGCCGGCTACATGATCTACCGGCGCCTGCCGCCCGAGCAGAAGGAGCGCTTGCACTCGCAGGTTCGCTCGATCGTGCAGCAGCGGATCACTGAAATCCGCCAGAACTTCAATATTTAGGAGACGAGGAGCCCGTCGGACTGCCGGGCGGCTCCTCTGCCACGGCGGGGGGCGGGGGCATCGGAGGCGGCGGTTCGGTCGATTCGGCGGCCCGCTCCATCTCGGCGATGAACGAGTGGGACGTGTTCTGAACCTCACGCATGAAGCGGCCGGCCTGGCGCATCAGCCCCGGTAAGCGATCTGGGCCGAAGAGCAAGAGCGCGAGCACGGAGACGACCATGATATCGGGCACGGAGAACATCGCGCGCTACCTTTCCGCGACGAGCCCCGACTTCCGCCGCGAGCCGGAAGGGCTTCCCTGAGGAGCCGTGCAAGCAAGAGCGCCCCGGTGAAGATCGTCTACACTCGCGCCAACCGTACCGAGACGCTGGCC
The DNA here is from genome assembly GCA_035939175.1 of Candidatus Cybelea sp. GTDB lineage: Bacteria > Vulcanimicrobiota > Vulcanimicrobiia > Vulcanimicrobiales > Vulcanimicrobiaceae > Cybelea. The sequence continues at coordinate 48,913 of DASZGC010000053.1, forward strand.
TCGCTTGCGACCCTCCGCAAGATACTCAACCGCTTCGTCGCACATCGCGTCTTCTACGAGATTTCCAGCCGCAGTAAACGCGGGCAAGAATTCTTTTCCAGCAAGAGCCTCTTCGTGGTCGGTTCGATCGAAGTCACGAATTTCGAGAACCTGCGGATCCTCGTGTTTGACGCGCACAACGCGGCGCATTCCATCGAGATACTCAACCCCGCGACGATGCGCATCTACGACGAGATCCCCGGCCGCGGTTTCGCCGTCTCGTTCACCGGCGGCGAAGACGGCGTCGAAACGCGCTGCTACCTGCGCGACGAGGGCGAAGACGGCGAAGGCACGCACGAAAAGACGGCGCTCGCGCGCATCACGCTGCCGCAGCTCTTCCAATACCTCGAAACCATCACGACCGTCGAAACCACCGCAAAGAACGCAGAGCGCTAGGACGCGCTCGGTCCTCCAAACGTTGTGCGTGCCGTATCGCCCGCACGCCCTCGGCGACGCGTCCCGCCTTCTTATAGGCCATGCCGAGATTGAGATGAGCCAGCGCGTAGTCGACGTCGCTTGCGATGGCGCGCTGGTACTGGGCGATCGCCTCGTTCACGAGTCCGCTCTCTAACAGCAGGTTGCCGAGGTTCGTTAGCGCCGGCGCGTAGTGACGCCGTGCCGCAAGAGCGGCGTCGAAATCCTCGCGCGCCAGCTCTCGAAGCTCGAGCCCGATACGCGCGACCCCTCGCTTGTTGTAGAGGAAGGCGCGGTCGGCGTCGTCGGCGCAGCGCTCGAGCAGCTGGGTCAGTTCGGTTGCGGCTGCGGCAAAGTCGCGCCGCTCGAGCGCCCGCAGCGCGCAAGCAAATTCGTCTCGGTTCCGGAACACTTCCCGCGCGATGTTCGAGATCGACGTCATCACGCTCTTTCCCGAAGTCTTCGCGCCCTTCGTCGGGCTTTCGATCGTCGGGCGCGCGGTCGAAGCCGGGATCGTGCGGGTGCGGTACCACCATCTGCTCGACTACCTGCACGAGGGCGAGCGCGCCGACGACTCCCCGTTCGGAGGGGGTGCGGGGATGGTCTTGCGGATCGAGCCGATCGCTCGAGCCCTCGACGCGATCGCGGCATCCGCACCCGAGGGGGAGCGCCGCGTCATCGCCGTGCCCAGCCCGAGCGGGCGCCTCTTCGATCAGGCGGAGGCGCAGCATCTGGCGACCCTCGACCGGCTGGTGCTGCTCTGCGGGCACTACGAGGGCATCGACGACCGCCTGGGAGCGCTGTACCCGGTGCGCGAGTACTCCCTGGGCGATTTCGTCCTGACCGGCGGCGAGATTCCCGCGCTCGCCTTCATGGACGCCACGGTTCGTCTGCTTGCCGGAGCGATTCGGCCCGAATCGCTGGAGCACGAATCCTTCACCGGCGGCCTGCTCGATTACCCGAGCTTCACCCGGCCGGCTACCTTTCGGGGCGTCGACGTCCCCGACGTGCTGCTCTCGGGCGACCACGCCCGCATCGCCAGGTGGCGCAGGGAGCAATCTCGGCTGCGAACCGAGGGGCGCCGGCGCGATCTGCTCGAAAGTGCCCTGTCCGAAAACGCCTTGCACGGTGAGGAAAACCCGTGATAGGATACCTGGGTTATGCCGGGCTCCGCGCCCGGCTATTCCTTGTCAGGAAGCCGGAATTATGAATGTGATCGATGCCCTGAACCGAGACCAGCTCAAGGACGCCGTCCCGCAATTTCGCCCGGGAGATACGGTCAAGGTCTATTCCAAAGTCGTCGAGGGCGGCAAAGAACGCACGCAGATGTTCGAAGGCGTGGTGATCGTGCGCAAGGGCGGCGGCTCGGGAGAGTCGATCACGGTGCGCCGGATCGCGCACGGCGTCGGCGTCGAGAAGACGTTTTTGCTGCATAGCCCTCGCGTCGAGCGCATCGAGGTCGGCAAGCGGGGCATCGTCTCGCGCAGCCGTCTGTACTACCTCAGCGAAAAGGTCGGTAAGGCAGCGCGCATCAAGGAAAAGAAAGCTAAAGGGATCTGACGCGCCGCGACACCGCTCCAGCTCGTCGGGCTGCTCTGCCTTCTCACAATTGCTCGGGTCGCGCTGTCCGCCAGGGCCGTCGCGACGGCCGTCCTCGACACGTTCATCGTCGTCGGGCTTCTGGCGCTCTTTCTCATCACGTTCGTGATTCGGACCTACTACATTCCGTCGGTTTCGATGGTTCCGACGCTTCAAGTGCGCGACGTGCTTCTCGTGGATGAGATCGTCTACCGGCTGCACCCGCCCAACGACGGCGACGTCGCGGTATTTCAGCCGCCCGTTCCGTCGGGCGGCAACGACTTCGTCAAGCGCGTGATCGGCGTGCCCGGCGATGCGGTCGCGATCCGCGACGGCGTCGTCTATCGCAACGGCGGCGCCCTGCGCGAGCCGTACGAGAACGAGCCGCCGAACTACGATCTGGCTATTCGCGACTACGCAATCTACGTCGACGGCACACCGCTCGATCACAAGAGCGCCGACATCCCGCCGCGCTCGCAGTGGGAGGCGCCGAACCGCGTTCCCAAAGGCTTCTACTTCCTGCTGGGCGACAATCGCAACTACTCCGACGATTCGCACGTGTGGGGATTCGCGCGGGCGCAGGGATTTACGGGACGCGCGTTCGCCGTCATCTGGCCGCTGCAGCGCCTGCGCGCCTTGGAGAGATAGGCCGCTCGTGACGCCGTACGAGTTGCTCGCGATCGTCGCCGTCATCGGCGCCGCGCGGATCGTGCTTTCGCTGCGGCCGGTGGTCGCCGGCTCGTCGGGGCGCAGCACCGCGATCGCCCGCGAGTTTCTCGATCCCTTCATCATCGCGGGCCTCGCCGCGTGGCTGCTCATCACGTTCGTAGCGCGCACGTACTACATTCCCTCGGGATCGATGCTGCCGACCCTGCAGATCCACGACGTGCTGCTCGTCGACAAGTTCGAATACCGCTTTCATCGTCCCAACGAAGGCGACATCGTCGTGTTCCCACCGCCCGTTCCCACGCCCGACGATTTCATCAAGCGCGTGATCGGCCGCCCGGGCGACAAGCTGCGCGTGGCCGGCGGCACCGTCTATATCAACGACGTCGCGCTGCGCGAGACATACGTCGCCGAGAAGCCCGCCTACGATCTGCAGGTCCGCGACTACGGTATCTACGTGAGCTACGGTGCCGGTTGGCAGCGGCTCGATCCGAGTTCGGCCAACGTTCCGCCCGCATCGCAGTGGACCGCGTCCGATCGCATCCCCCCGCATTGCTACCTGATGTTCGGCGACAATCGCAACGATTCGGAGGACTCGCACATCTGGGGCTTCGCGCAAGACGGCGGCCGCTTCGCGACCGGACTGCGTAAGGGCGACGCCGGCGGCTTTACCGGGCGCGCATTCCTCATCTTCTGGCCGCCCTCTCAAGCCAAGATTCTTTAGGGCTCAGCGCGAACGCCGAGTAGCGTGGCCCGCTTCCTGCGATGGCGGTCGATCGCGAGCCTGGCACTGCAGCTCGCCGTGCTCTCCCTTCTCATCGTGGCATTTTTCATGCGTCTCCCGGAGGTTTCGGGTCTGTCGATGGAGCCGCAAATCCACTCCGGCGAGCGAGTGCTGATCAATACGTTTGCATTTCGCCTCGGCGCCCCACGGCGCGGTGAGATCGTCGCGTTCCGCTACGGGGGCGACGACCGCGAAGTCATCAAACGCGTGGTCGGCCTCCCCGGCGACCACATCCGCATCGATCGCGGCGCGGTGTACGTCGACGGCGCCAAGCTCGACGAGCCCTACGTCCAAAACCGTGACGACCGCAGCTTCGGCGAAGTCGTCGTTCCGCCGGACTCGGTCTACGTTTTGGGCGATAACCGGGGCAACAGCGAGGATTCGCGGGTCTTCGGTCCGGTCGCCGACCAGCTCTTGATCGGCCGCGCGATCGCCGGCGTCTGGCCGCCGCGAATGCTCGGCCCCTTGTAGGTTCGCGATGAGTCGCGAGGACGTGGCCTCTCTGTAGCGCAAGCGGGGAACTGTGGATACGAGGTTAGAGCGGCAGGTTCAATGGTACCCCGGGCACATGGCCAAGGCGCTGCGGCGCATTGCCGAGTATCTTCGCGCGATCGACGTCGTTATCGAAGTCGTCGACGCGCGCGTCGCGCGCAGCGGACGCAACGCCGTGCTCGACCAACTCGTCGCCTCCCGCACCCGCGTGATCGCGCTCGACCGCGAGGATCTGGCCGACCCGGCCGTAACGAAGCGCTGGATTGCCGATTTCGCGCGGCGCGGCTATGAAGCGATCGCCGTGGATGGTCGCAGCGCGCGCAGCGTGGCGCGCATCGGCGAGGTCATCTCCCGTTCGCCCGGGCGCCGCAAGACGACGGCCGCCTCTCGCGCGATGATCGTCGGGATTCCCAACTCCGGTAAATCGACCATCGTCAACGCGCTCTTGCGGCGCTCGGCCGCCAAAACCGAAGGACGCGCCGGCGTCACGCGGCACGTCTCCTGGTTTCGCCTCGCTCCGGGCGTCGAACTGATGGATACTCCGGGCGTGCTGCCGCCGAAGATCTCCAAGGGCACGTCGCAGTGGAAGCTGGCGCTCTGCGGCGCCGTGCCGTACGAACGCTACGACCCGCAGGAGATCGTCGCGGCCTTCGTGCGCTGGCTGCAAGCGCGCGATCCGCGCAGCAGCGTTCCCGATTTGGCGGCCTTCGCCGGCGCGCGCGGCTTCGTGCGTCGCGGGGGCGAACCCGACTACCACAACGCGGCGCAATCCTACATCCGCGCGTTCAACGAAGGCGCCTTCGGGCGCATCTCCTTGGAGGCACCCGATGACGCCGAAGCAGCGTAAAGCGAAGAACGCGTACGAACGCGAGCGCCGCCGCCTACTCCGGCTGCACCGATTCGAAGAGACGGCGCGCTCCAAGGGCTTCCTGCTCGTCGGCGGGATCGACGAGGTGGGACGCGGTCCGCTCGCGGGACCGGTGGTGGCGGCATGCGTCGTGGCCACGGAGCCGCTACTGATCCGCGGACTCAACGATTCCAAGCAAGTACGACCCGAGCTGCGCTGCGAAATCGCCGAGACGATCAAGCTGCGCGCCGCGGCGTGGGCGATCGGGAGCGCCTGCGTCGCCGAGATCGACCGGCTCAACATCTACTGGGCCAGCGTACTCGCGATGGAGCGCGCGATCGCGGCTCTCGCCGCGGCACCCGAGTATCTGATCACCGATGCCGTGCGCATCGCCTCCTTCGCCGGCCCGCAGGAGCCGCTGATCAAAGGCGACGCTCGCTGCGCGGTGGTCGCCGCCGCGTCGATCGTGGCCAAGGTCCACCGTGACGCGCTGATGGTCGAGCT
>DASZGC010000054.1:0-32067 GCA_035939175.1 Candidatus Cybelea sp.
GTTCCGTTCGGTGGAACGCGCAATCGAGAGCGAGATCGCGCGCCAGATCGAAGTAATCACGAGCGGCGGGCGCGTCGTGCAGGAGACTCGCGGCTGGGACGAGGCGCACGGCGTCACCCATTCGATGCGCAGCAAAGAAGAGGCGCACGACTACCGCTACTTCCCCGACCCCGACCTCGTGCCGATGGAGATTCCGCGGGCGCGCGTCGAGGAATTGCGCGCATCCTTGCCGGCACTGCCGTGGGAGCGCTTCGAACGCTACACCCGGCAGCACGGGCTCGCGGTCGGCGCCGCGACGCAGCTGATCGACAACCTTACACTCGCAGCGTACTTCGACGACGTCGTGGCGCGGAGCAACAACCCGCAGCAGGCGAGTAACTTCGTGCTCGGCGATCTCTCACGCCTGGCCAACGAGAGCGGCGTTGCCGTCGCCGATTCCAGGGTGAGCGCGGAGGATCTCGCCGAGTTGGTCTCGCTGGTGGCGGGAAAGCGCATCAACTCCAAGATTGCCAAAGAGCTGATCGCTCGCATGTGGGAAGGCGCCGGCTCGCCGGCCGCGATCGTCGAGCGCGAAGGCCTCGCGCAGACGAGCGATCCGTCGGCGATCGAGCCGCTCGTCGATGCGGTCATTGCCGCCAACGAAAGCGCCGCCGCCGAGTTTCGCGCGGGCAAGACGAACGTCGCCGGCTTCCTGCTGGGTCAAGTGATGAAGGCGTCACGCGGCAAAGCCGACCCCGCGCTCGTCGCCGAACTGGTCAAGCGCAAGCTCTCCGCTCCGCCGGGCTCGTGAGCCTCGCCGACGCGCGCACGCTCGAAGCACTCGATTTCGAGCGAGTGCGCGAGCGCGTGGTCGGCGAGACGCATACGCAGCGCGGACACGCCTACGCGTCGGAGATGCTTCCCCTCGCGGATTTCGCGAGCGTGCGCCGCGAGCAGCAGCGCACCGAAGCGATGCGCGCGCTGGCCGCCAGCGCGGACGTGACGATCATGCGCGCCGCCGAGACCGAGCCCTTCACCCAAGCGGCCGCGCTCGGACGCACGCTGGCGGCAACGGATCTGCGCCTCGTCGGCGACGCGCTCGCGGCCGCCGCGGCCGCGCAGCGAGCCGTTCGGGAGCAGCCGGATCTTGCGCCGGTCATCGCGCCGTATACGCCGTTGCGCGAACTGACTCAGGCGATCGTCGACGCGATCGACGAGCGCGGCAGCGTGCTCGACCGCGCTTCGCACGCGCTCGGTCGCATTCGCCGCAGCCTGACGCTCGCGCACGCCGAAGCACGCGAGCGGATCGGCTCCATTCTCAATGGGGCGAAGTACGCCAAGGCGATCCAGGACCGCGTCGTGACGATCCGCGACGGACGTTTCGTCATTCCGATCAAGGCGGAGTTCTCGGGGATGCTGCCGGGCATCGTGCACGACACGAGCTCGAGCGGACAGACGCTTTTCATCGAGCCGCTGGCCGCGCTCGAGAGCAACAACCGCGTGCGTACGCTGCAGATCGAAGAGGAGCGCGAGGTCGCTCGCGTGCTCGAGGCCCTTTCGCGCAACGTCGGCGCGCACGCGGCGGCGATCGAGGCCAACATCGAGGTGCTCGCCGTGCTCGACCTGCTCGCCGCCAAGGCGTCGGTCGCGCGCCGCAGCGATGCCCGGATGCCGCAACTGAGCGACGCTCCCGATCTCGAGATCGTGCGCGGCCGCCATCCGGTTCTCGGCGAGCGCGCGGTGCCGCAGTCGCTGGCTCTCGACGAGGCGACGCGGCTGGTGGTGATCAGCGGTCCGAACATGGGCGGCAAGACCGTCGCGCTAAAGATGACCGGGCTTTTCGTGGTGATGGCTTACTGCGGCATGCAACTGCCCGCGGCGGAGGGCACGTCGATCGGGCAATTCGAACGCGTGGTCGCCGACATCGGCGACGAACAGTCGCTCGCAGCCAACGCGTCGACGTTCTCGGCACACCTGCAGCGCATGCGCGAGATCCTGGGCGACGCCGGTCCGCGCACGTTGGCGATCGTCGACGAGATCGGCGGGGGCACCGAGCCGACCGCCGGCACGGCGCTGGCCGTCGCGATGCTCGAGCGTCTCCTGCGCAGCGGCTCACGGGCGATCGTTTCGACGCACTCGACCGAACTGAAACTCTTCGCGCACGCCACGCCGGGCGTCGCCAATGCGAGCGTGCGCTTCGATCCCGTCACCTTCGAGCCGACGTTCGAGCTGGATATCGGTGCACCGGGCCAGTCGCTGGCCTTTCCGCTGGCGTCGCGCTTGGGCATCGCACCGGAGATCGTCGAGCGCGCGACCGCGTTGATGGAGGATCGCGAACGCGATTACGAGGCGGCGCTCGCCGAGCTTTCGTTGCGCAATAGCGAGCTGCGCGAGGAGCGGCGCGCGCTCGAAGCCGAGCGCCGCAGCATGACGGCGGAGAACGAAGTCCTTCGCCGCGAACGCTCCGGCCTCGAGGAGGCGCGGCGGCGCTTCGACGCGGGGGCGCAGGAGCGCTTACAGCAGGGGCTGCGCGACTTCGCCCGCGAGCTAGCGCGCCACGCCGAGCAGAACGAGTCGGGTGCGGCGGGCCGACGCAAGGCGCGCGTGACTCCGGGACAGACCGCGCTGCTCGCGCAGACGGTCGAAGCGATTCGCCACGACCTCGGCATCGTGCCACGAGAGGAAGGGCCACGCGAAACGCTCACGTTCTCTCCCGGCGATCGTGTGCGCGTGCGCTCGCTGGACCAGGAGGGCTCCGTCGTCGAGGATTGGGACGACCGTTTGCTGATATCCGTCGGGCCGATGAAGATGATGGTGGCTCGCGGCGACGTCGCGCCGGTCGCGGTTTCCGCAAAGCGGGCGCGCCGCACCGAAGCCGCCTCCGCCGACGCGCGCATGAGCGCCGCGGGGCGCAGCACGGCGTCGCTCGACGTGCGCGGCAAACGCTACGCGGAGGCCGAACCGCTGGTCGAGCGCTGGCTCGACGACGCGCTCCTCGCGGGGAATTCCTCGCTGCGTCTGATACACGGGAAGGGCACCGGGATGCTCGGTCGTGGGCTGCAAGAGTATTTGCGGGCGCATCCCGCGGTGACGAGCCTGCGTTACGGCAACGAAGAGGAGGGATCGAACGGAGTGACGATCGTGGAGCTGCGCGAGTGAGCGCGAACGACGACCTGCTCGAGGGTTTCGACCACGTCGAGACCGTCGCCGATTTTCGCGAACGGCTCGCGCTGGGGCGGCCGCTGCGCGTCAAGCTCGGCATCGATCCGACCAGTCCCGACCTGCACCTCGGCTTTATGGTGGTGCTGCACCAGCTGCAGCGCTTCGCGCTGGCCGGGCACCGCGTGACGCTGATCATCGGCGACTTCACCGCGCGCATCGGCGATCCGAGCGGGCGCAATATCACGCGTCCGCAGCTCTCGCAAGAGGCCATCGAGGCCAACATGCAGACCTATCGCGAACAGGCCGGCAAAGTGCTCGACCTCGACCGCATCGAGATTCGCTACAACTCCGAGTGGCTCGACAAGCTGAGCCTGAGCGATCTCGTCAAACTGCTGGCAAAGACGACCGTCGCGCAGATGCTCGAGCGCAACGATTTCCACGACCGCTACGAAGCCGGCGCTCCGATCTCGCTGCACGAACTGCTCTACCCGGTCGCTCAAGCGTACGACTCGGTGGCGATCGAGGCCGACGTCGAGCTGGGGGGTACCGATCAGCTCTTCAACCTGCTGCTCGGGCGCCAATTCCAGCGCGAGTTCGGTCAACTTCCGCAGATCTGCGCCACGGTGCCGCTGCTGGTCGGTCTCGATGGCGAGAAGAAGATGAGCAAGTCGCTGAACAATTACGTGGGCGTCGACGAGCCGGCCAACGTGCAGTTCGGCAAACTGATGAAGATCAGCGACGAGCTGCTCCCGGCCTACGCGCGGTTGGCGGCATTTCGCAGCCGCGCGGAATCGCTGCGCCTGGCGGATCGGCTAGCTGCCGGGAACGGCAATCCGATGGACGAGAAGAAGCTGGTGGCACAGGAGACCGTCGCCCGGTATCACGGCGAGGCCGCTGCCGCGGCGGCGCGCGCGTTCTTCGAAGCGACGGTGCAGCGCAAGGAGATTCCAACCGATCTTGCCGCCATCGAGCTCGGCGACTGCACGCGCGTGACCGACGTCATCGTCAAGGCGGGCTTCGCGCAGAGCAAACGCGAGGCGGAGCGCCTGATCGCCGGCGGCGGGGTGAAGATCGACGGGGTGGTCGTTGCCGATCAGAAGCAGGCGTGGAGCGCTGCCGATGGCGCCGTGCTCTCCGTGGGCTCGCGCCGCTTCGTGCGCGTGACCCGTCGGGTCTCCTAAGCGGAGCCTTCGGCCGGGGTGGTGCGCTGCGCCAGCTCGCGCAGCTCTTCGGCGCCGAACTCGTAGCGCGTCTGGCAGAACTCACACGTCGCCTCGGTGCGATCGCGCTCGCGCGTGAGCGCGAGCAGCTCTTGGGCTCCCAGTCCGAGGAGCACGGATTCGACGCGGGCGCGATTGCAGCGGCAGGCGAACCGCACGGCGAGCGTGCGCCGCGCCCGCAGCTCGAAGTCCGGAACGAGCGCGGCGATCAGCGCGTTGGCGTCGGCGCCCTGCGAGATCAGCTGCGTAACGGGCGGCATCTCCGCGGCGCGCCGTTCGAGAGCTTCGCGCGCACGGTCGTCGGCGCCGGGCAGCAGCTGCGCCACGATGCCGCCCGCGGCCGCGACGCCGCCGGGATTGGCGAGCACGCCGAGAGCGACGACGCTGGGAATTTGTTCGGACTGCGCGAGGTAGAGGGCGAGGTCTTCGGCGATCTCCCCCGACTCCAGCGGTACGACGCCGCGGTACGGCTGACCGACCTCGCTCGAGCGCGTTACCTGCAGGGCGCCCGCACCGACCGCCGCCGCGACGTTAAACTTTCCGCGCGCGTCGATCGGCAGCTCGACGCGCCCGTTACGCGCGTAACCGCGCGCGCCGATCGTCTCGGGGTCGAGGAACCAGGCGTCGGCGGCGATGGTCCCAAGCGGGCCGTCACCGGCGATCTGCAGCGAGATCCGTTCGTTGCGCTTGAGATTCGCGGCGAAGAGCGCCGCGCCCGTGACCAGTCGTCCGACGGCGGCGGTGGCCGTGGGCCAGAGGTCGTGGCGGCCGCGGATCTCCTCGACGAGGTCCGTCGTAGTCGCCGCTGCGACCGCGATCGCGGCGTCGACGACCGAGGCTGCGACGATGCTGTCGGGCATGGAGCGCCTCTGGCCCAAAGGCTCGCGCTTTTCCTTCAAAGAAACCGAGCGCCATGCGCGTTTTGATTCTGCACGGGCCAAATCTCAATTTGCTCGGCGAGCGCCAGCCGGAGATCTACGGAACGCAGACGCTGGCGGAGATCGATGCGGCGATCGTCGCTGCCGCGGAGTCGGCGGGTCACCAAGCGCACTGCGAGCAGTACAGCGGCGAAGGCGCGATCATCGACGCACTGCACGCTTCGCGGACGACCTACGATGGGGTGATCATCAATCCGGGAGCGTACGCGCACTACTCCTACGCAATTGCCGACGCGATTGCGGCGATCGGCATCCCGGTGGTCGAAGTGCACCTTTCCAACATCGCAAGCCGCGAAAGCTTTCGCCGCACGAGCGTGACGGCGGCTGCCTGCCGCGCCGTCGTGGGAGGGCTGGGAGCGCGGGGATACGTGCTCGCGCTACACGCGCTCGCCGAAGTTCTCGCGGGCTGAAGGCGCGGCGAGCGAGCCGTTGAACGAGTGTGGCCCGGGGTCCGAAGGGGAGAAGCGACGTTGACGAAAGCCGATGTGATTGACGCCCTCGCCGATGGGGCCGATCTGTCGCGGCGCCAGGCCGGTGAAATCGTGGACTTGATCCTCGACGAGATCAAAGGAGCGCTTCAAAAAGGCGATCGCGTCGCACTCAATCCCTTCGGCAGTTTCGTCGTTCGGGCGCGACAGGCGCGCGAAGGGCGCAATCCCAAGACCGGCGAGAAGATTACGATCGCTGCGCGCAAAGTGCCGGCGTTCGTTGCGGGCAAATCGCTCAAGGACGCCGTCGACGGCGGCCGCGCGCGGACGAAGAAGCGCGTAAGGCGGACTACCGGCGTCTAAGCGCAAAAAGAAGCCAGAGTTGTCGGGCTGTAGCGAAGCTTGGTTATCGCGCTAGTCTGGGGGACTAGAGATCGCTGGTTCGAATCCAGTCAGCCCGATATTCTTCTTATCCGGCGGTCTTAAGAGGCGCCTGGCCGCTGCTACGGAGGCGAGATGGCCGTGAAGATCGGCACGCTCGAAATGAAGATCGCTCGCATCGAGGGCTTTCAAGTGCGGATCCGCACGTATGACGGGCGCGATATTCGCTCGGACCGCGAGGGCATGCCGCCGTGGCCATACGAGAAGGCGGCGCGCGACCGCTGGTCGGTCGCCCACTGGAAGCAAGAGCGCTTCGTTAGCCTCTACCCCGGCTTTTCGGTCGACGTGCTCGACGGCGATGGAACCCCCGTCGACTTCGGCCAGACCCTTTTGGAGACGGTCCGCGAGAGCTACGACTAAGCATTTCGTTGACCTAAGTCATTAACTTAAGGCTTCTGCCGCGCGTTACCCTAGCGTGGTGTCGGCCAAGTAATCCGCGGGGTATTGAAGAAGATGAGCCGCATCCCAAACGACTACAAACGGAGAGACTTCATGCACCCTCGACTGGCCCTTCTCTTTGCGTGCGTTCTGGGGGCCGGACTCGGCCTCGATGCTTGCGGAAGCGCGGCCGGCCCGGTGCCACGCTTGGGCTCCGCGCAGACGAGCGCGCACCATCACACCACGTCGAACCCGATCACGCACATCGTGCTTCTCGTGCAGGAGAATCGGACGTTCAACGACCTCTTCGCGACCTTCCCCAACGTGCTGGCGACGACGACCGGCCTCAAACGCACGGGCCGGGGAAAGAATGCCAAGACCGTCTCGATCCCGTTGACCGAGTCGAACCTCGCGGTCAAGCAGAACCTTAACCACCTCTACGTGTCGTACAAAGTTGCCTATCGTGACGGCAACATGGACGCCTTCAACCTCATCAAGAACCAGACAAACGGCAAGAATGAGGGTTCTCAGCCTTACCAGTACGTCAACCCGGCGCAGGTGCAAGAGTACGCGACGCTCGCGACCGACTACGGCATCGCCGATCACATGTTCCAAACGCAAGGCAGCGGGAGCTTTACCGCCCACCAGGACCTCATTCGCGGTGGAACCGAGATCAACTCGACCGCCAGTCTCGTCGACGATCCGACGTCGTCGGCGGCCTGGGGCTGTACCTCGCCGAGCGGAACGAAAACGTCCTTGATTACGACGAGCCTCAAGTACGAAGCGGGAGCGGGGCCGTTCCCCTGCACCAATCAATTCCCAACCACGAGCGGCGGCAGCTACAATACCCTCGCCGATCTCTTTGGGGGAACCATCAGCTGGAAATACTACGCTCCTAAAGACAAGAACTACACCGTCGGCGCGCTCTGGAATGGCTTTTTGGTGATCGATTCGATCTGGGGTAACCCGAGCGAATGGAGCGCACACATCTCCAGTCCCAGCAAGAATATCTTCAGCGACATCTCGGGCGGCACGCTGCCGCAGATGTCGTGGGTGATCCCCGATGCGGTCGACTCCGACCATCCCGGTTACGCCTCCGACAAGGGTCCGTCGTGGGTAGCCAGCGTCGTCAACGCGATCGGCGCCAGTCAGTACTGGAACTCGACGGCAGTCATCGTCGTCTGGGACGATTGGGGCGGCTTCTACGATCCCGTTGAGCCCCCGCCGCTGGACACGCAGGGCGGTCCGGGCTTCCGCGTGCCGATGCTGGTGATCTCGCCCTACGTACCGGCCAACGAAATCTCACACACGGTGTACGGTTTCGGAAGCATCATCAAGTTCATCGAAGACAACTGGAGCCTCGGCAGCCTGGGCACGACCGATCAAACCTCGACGAGCATCATCGACATGTTCAACTTCGGCCAGAAGCCGCGCAAGTACAAGTTGATTCCCGCCAAGTATTCGCGTTCGTTCTTCATGCAGCAGAAGCCCTCGGGCTTGCCCGTCGATACCGAATAAGCGCCGCGCCGTGCGACTGGGCGCCGCGGGGCTCTCCCTCGCACTGACGGTCTTTGCAGTAACGCTCGTCGGATGCGGCGCCGGTGCGCCTTACGGCGGTTCGCCGCTTCTGCGCGCGGCCGCGCCGCACCGCGCCACCGCCTCGCCCATTACGCACGTCGTGTTGCTGATCCAAGAGAACCGCAGCTTCGACGATCTTTTCGCCACGTTTCCCGGTGCCGACGGCGCGACGCGCGGTAAAGAGCGCGTGAGACAGAGCGGAACGTGGGTCGACCGGTGGGTGACGCTAGCGCAGCACTCGCTGGTGATGAGCACCGACATCGGACACTGCCGGTATGCCTACCTCACGGCCTCCGACGGCGGCAAGATGGACGGCTTCAACCTCGAGCCTAAAGGCATCTGCCCGCGAAACTCCACCACCGGCGGCCCGACGATCGGTACGCTGGCTTATCAGTACGTCGACCCCGCGCAGATCAAGCCGTACTGGACCATGGCGCAGCAGTACGCGCTGGCCGACCGGACGTTTCAAACGCAAGGCAGCGGCAGTTTCACCGCGCATCAGGATCTCATTCGCGGCAACACGGCCATCGAGACCGGCGCGAGCCTCGTCGACACGCCCAACGGGATGCCGTGGGGCTGCGACGCGCATTCGGTCGTCGTCACCGATCTGCTTACGACCGCGCTGAAGTTCGAGGAGGATAAGGGGCCCTATCCCTGCACCAGCAAGTTTCCTTCGTCGGGCAGCGCGTACAAAACGCTGGCCGACCTGCTCGACGCCAAGGGCGTCGATTGGAAGTACTACTCGCCGTGTTTCGTCGCGAGCCCACACTGCAACAACGACTGCACGACCTGCGCCGGCGCGCTCCTCAACGCGTTCGACGTAATCTGGGCCGTGCGCAACGGCTCGCAGTGGGGCACGAACGTCTCGATGCCGCAGAGCAACGTTCTGCGCGACGTGGCCAAGGGCGCGCTGCCCGCGGTCTCGTGGGTGATTCCCAGCGACAACGACTCCGATCATCCCGGCACGGCAGTGGATCGGGGCCCCGAGTGGGTGGCCTCGGTCGTCAACGCGATCGGGAAGAGCAAGTATTGGGATTCGACCGCGATCGTCGTCGTGTGGGACGACTGGGGCGGCCTCTACGATCACGTCAAGCCGGCATTCCTCGACCGCAAGGGCGGCCTCGGCTTTCGCGTTCCGATGATCGTCATCTCCCCGTACGTTCCGCAAGGGGAGATCGCCCATACGCAATATGAATTCGGGAGCATCCTCAAGTACATCGAACAAAACTGGGGCCTGGGCTCGCTGGAGACGACCGATCAGCGGTCGACCAGCATCGTCAATATCTTCGATTACCACCAGGCGCCGCGGGCGTTTACGCCCATTCCCTCGAAGCATTCGGCGCGGTACTTCCTCGAAGAGCCGCCCTCTTGGGGCGGGGATCCCGAGTAACCGTCACCGCTCGTTCGTAATTATAACGTTATAAAGGACAGGCCTCATGTACATCGCACGTTCGGCCGCGGTTGCTGCAGCGGTTTTGACGCTCGCGGCGTGCGGCTCGCAGACGATGCCGAGCGGCGCGGCGTTTCGCACGTTCTCCGCCACCGGCGCCGGTAAGATTACCCACGTCATCTACATCGTTCAAGAGAACCGCAGTTTCGACAATCTCTTCCAAGGCTATCCCGGCGCCGACACCGTCTCCTCCGGCAAGGACTCCAGCGGCCAGACCCTCACGCTCAAGCCGGTCAGCCTCGCCGAGCAGTACGAGATCGACCACTCGGCGCAGTCGATGTTCGCCGCGTGCCACGGGACGGGCAAGCTTCCCGGCACGAAGTGCCGCATGGACGGCTTCGACGAAGAGGCCGCGTCGGGGCCCCCGCATCCGCAGTACGTCTACGTGCCGCACAAGGAATCGAAACCGTACTTCGACATGGCGCACGAGTGGGTGCTCGCCGATCGCATGTTCCAGTCGCAACTCGACGAGAGCTTCGTAGCGCACCAGTACATCATCGCGGCGCAGGCGCAGAGCAGCGTGAACCTGCCCGGCGGCCAGTGGGGCTGCAGCGGCCTGCGGTACGACACCGTTTCGACGATCACCAAGGACCGCAATCCCGACGGTCCCGCGCAGAGGCCTTGCTTCGACTACACGACGCTCGGCGACGAGCTGGATGCCGCCAAACTCACGTGGCGCTTCTACACCAGCAAGTTCGGCAGCCCATCGAGCGACGGCGGATCCTATTGGTCGAGCTACCAGGCGATCAGCCACATTTACAAACATGCGGATTGGGCGAACGTGATCACGCCGCAGAAGAAGTTCATCAGCGACGTCGCTGCCGGCAAGCTCGCGAACTTTACTTGGATCACTCCGGAATGCGCCTTCTCCGACCACGTGAACTGCGGCGGCGGCTATGGGCCGTCGTGGGTTTCGGCGCTGGTCAACGCGGTCGGCAAGAGCACGTTTTGGGACAGCACCGTGATCTTCGTACAGTGGGACGACTGGGGCGGCCTTTACGACCACGTGCCGCCGCCGTACCTCGACGCGGACAGCGCCGGCTTCCGCGTGCCATTGCTCGTGATCTCACCCTACGCGAAGAAAGACTACGTCTCCCACAAACAATACGAGACCGCCAGCGTTCTGCGATTCGCCGAAGATCTCTACGGCCTGCCACAGATGACGGGAGCCGACACGCGCGCGCTCTCGCCGGCCGCAGACTGCTTGGACTTCAATCAGAGCCCGCGCGCGTTCGTGCCGATCAAGGCCCCGCTCGGCTATGAGTTCTTCATGCACATGAAGCCCGATTACCGCATTCCGGACGAAGAATGAGGCGTCTGCGTTACGCGCTGGTTGCGCTGTTGGCCGCGGCGTGCGGCTGTTCGGCGGGCAGCGCGTCCTACGCCGGCTCGCCGGCGGTCCCTAAGGCCGACGACGCGTTGCGCGCGCTCGCGCGCGCCGGCGCGGGACGGATCAAGCACGTCGTCTACATCGTTCAGGAGAACCGCAGCTTCGATAATCTCTTCATGGGGTATCCCGGTGCGAACACCGTCACCAGCGGCAAAAACTCGCGCGGGCACACGATCGCGCTTACGCCGGTGAGCCTGCGGCGGAGGTACGACATCGATCACTCCGCGGAGGCCATGTTTGCCGCCTGCGACGGCAGCGTTCGGCTTCCGGGAACCAAGTGTAAGATGGACGGCTTCAACAAGGAGTACTCCTACGACGGGCCGCCAAACCCGGAGTACGTCTACGTGCCGCGCTCGGAGAGCAAGCCCTATTGGGACATGGCGCACCAGTGGGTGCTTGCCGACGACACGTTCGCATCGCAGCTCGACGAGAGCTTCGTCGCCCACCAGTACGTCATCGCCGCGCAGGCGCAGAGCGCGGTTGATCTGCCCAACGGCGGCTTCTGGGGCTGCATGGGCGGCGATCGCAACCTGGTCCCGACGATCGCGGCGAACCGCAGCCTCAACGGCCCTCCGGAAGTGGCGTGCTTCGATTATCAGACGCTGGGCGACGAGCTCGACAACGCCCATCTCACCTGGCGCTTCTACGCCAGCCGTTACGGGTTTCCCAAGAGCGGCAACGGCGCGTTGTGGTCGGCGTATCAAGCGATCCGCCACATCTATCTCGGACCGGATTGGATTCAGGACGTCCTTTCGCCGCAGAAGAAGTTCATCAACGCCGTCAAGCGCGGGAAGCTGGCGAACTTTACGTGGATAACGCCCGTTTGCACCGACTCCGACCACGTCGACTGCGGGGGCGGATACGGCCCATCGTGGGTCTCCGCACTCGTCAACGCGGTCGGCGAGAGCAAGTTCTGGGACAGCACCGCGATCTTCGTGCAATGGGACGATTGGGGCGGCCTGTACGATCACGTGCCGCCGCCTTACGAAAACTACGACGGGCTGGGCTTCCGCGTGCCGCTACTCGTGATCTCCCCGTACGCTAAACGCGATTACGTGTCGCACGTGCAGTACGAAACCGCCAGCGTGCTGCGCTTCGCCGAAGACCTCTACGGCCTGCCGCAATTATCGGCGGCCGACGGGCGCGCCGCCTCGCCCGCACTCGACTGCTTCGACTTCGAAGGAGCGCCGCGCAAGTTCGTCCCGATCAAAGCGCCCTACAACACGGATTTCTTTTTGAGACAGCCCGACGAATATAAGGCACCAGACTACGAGTAATTGGGGCTTGTCATCCCGAGCGCAGTCGAGGGACGTTTAGAGAAAACGGCTCGTTGTAGGTGCTACTCGGTGTCGACTGGTTTGTACGACGGGCGTTGGTGGAGGAAGTATTTGAGGCTGTAAGGGGCCCCGATCGGGACGAACGCGCGCGGCTGCTGCGAGTAGTCGAAGCAGTCGGAGATGCTATTGGCGCGCTGGTCGGTCGTGCCGAGCGCGCCGAGGCCCCAGTTCTCTTCGATGAACTTGATGATGCTGCCGAACTCGTACTGCGTGTGCGAGATGTAGCCGGGTTTGCTCGCCGACGTCTCGCGCGCGTAGGGTGAGATCAAGAGCATCGGCACGCGGAATCCGAGGCCGCCCCATTGGTCGCGCAGCGGCGGCGGCTCGTGGTCGTAGAAGCCGCCCCAGTCGTCCCAGACGACGATGATCGCCGTGTTCTTCCAGTACTGACTGCTGCCAATCGCGTTGACGACGGCGGCGACCCAGGACGGTCCGGTATCGGATCCCGTGCCGGGGTGATCGGAGTTCGCCGCGTCGGGAATCAGCCAAGACACGGCGGGCAGCCCTCCGTGCAGCACGTCGTTAAAGATCAGCTTTTCGTTGTTGGTGACGTTGGTCTTCCATTCGGGACCGTAGCGCACCGCGGCGATCATGTCGAAGGCGTTCCAGTAGTTACCGGAGCCATTGTCGACCGGCGGCGAGTAGTATTTCCACGAGACGTGCCCGGTGTCAAGGAGATCGCGCAGCGTGAGATACGGCGCCGAACCGAACTTCGTGGTGCAAGGATAGGGGCCCTGATGATACTCGTTCTTGAGTTGGCCGCCGGTTTGCAGCACCAGCAGCGACGTCTTCGTGCCCTCGGGCGCGTCGCAGCCCCAGGGAATGTGCGAAGGGTAGTCGACCATGGAAATCGTCTGCGCGGCGTCGATCGTCGTGCCACCGCGAATCAAATCCTGGTGCGCGGTGAAGCTACCGCTGCCTTGCGTCTGGAACATGTGATCGCCGAGTACGTACTCTGCCGCGATGTCCCAATACGGAACGATGTGCCTCGGATTGACGTATTGGTAGGGCCCTTTGCCGGCCTTACCCGGGCAGTGAGCGCTGCCGCCCTCCCGCTCGAAGCCGTTCATCTTGCCGTGGTTGTAGTCGCGGATGAAGCCCTTGTACGAGTGCCCGAAGTCGCACGGCTCGCCAAGGCGCGCCATGCGCAGCCGAACCGTTTTGATGCCCTTGCGCCCGGTCGTCGCTCCGTCGGCGCCGGGAAACGTGGCGAAGAGGTTGTCGAAGCTGCGGTTCTCTTGGATCAGCAGCACGACGTGCTGGATCGGCGAAGAGCCGCTCGGCGGCGATCCAAAAGCGGGCCTCGCTGCCGGCCGCGCGCCCGGCATCGGCGTTGGGCCTTGCGCGCAGGACGCCGAGATGAGCGCGGCCGCAAGCGCCGCGCACGCGAGTCGCGCGTTAGCCACTAGGCGGCGCTCCCGCTCGCATTCGTTGCAGCAGCAGACCGAGGTAATCGGGTTCGCGAGCGCGCTCGTGCTGCAGGTATGCGGCATCGTCGAAGAGCCATTCGGGCAGCATCGGCGGCAGCCCAATCTCGTCGTTCTGAACGTCGAACGTATAGAGCATCGGCGAGTCCTCGTACGTCCACACGTCGCGGATGATTACCCAGCACCCCAGCACGTTGCGGAAGTACGCCCTAGCGTCGGTGGGGCTCGACGGCGCTCCCGGACCGGGCGAGTATCGACCGGCGAAATGCACCTCGAGGACGTCGTAGGTCGCGACGTCGATCCAGAGATCGCGCAGGTTATGTTTCGCCGGATCGTCGACCGGGTTCAGCTCGAGATGATAAGCGGGACGCCCGTCGACCTCGACGATCGGCACCGGCTCGCCGGGCGTGCGCCCGATCGTGTAGGACGGTTTGGCCACGACGTGCACGGTCGCGATCGTTTTCAAACCCGAAAAATCGGGCTGCATCGCGCTAGCGCCGTTGCTTGGCGCGACGTGGATCTGCGAGCGCAGCGACCACGCGAACGGACCGAGAAACTCGGGCCCGATCGTCGCCGGCGGCAGCTTGCCGTCGAGCGGCGGTTCGCTGGTGTTCTCCATGCCGTCGGCGATCCGCACGGCGTAGCGGTTCACCGCGACCGACGACGTTTCACCGCCCTCGTAGTAACCCATCGGCCGCGCGCGAATGTGCCACGTCGTCGTCCACACGGCGTACGGCGGCACGGGATACGACTGGAGGCGGCGCAGGCCGTCGTCGAGGATCTGCGTCGCCGACGGCGGCGCCGCGCCCAGCGCTAACAACATCGTCAGCACGGCGATGGCCCATCTCATCGTCGTTTCATACTCACGTGAGGGCCTGCGGCCCTCCGGCTCGAAGGTCGCACGTCATGGTAAACAAGATCGCCGCGATCGTCTTTCTGCTCGCCGGGACCGGCATGACGGCCCTTCCCTCGCCTGCCTTGGCCGCGCCGCTGCTGCTCGCGCAATCGGCTCCATCCGCGGCAACGACCGCGAGCTTTGCTGCGTTCGTCAACGACGTCATGGCCGGGCGCGTTCCGTCCAACATCTCCGATACGATGAAGGCGCAGTCGGCCGGGCTGGGCCAGGCGAAGACCGCTCTCGCGCAGTTCGGCACGTTCAAACGCCTCGACTACGTTCGCGAAGACACGATGCAAGGATATCACCGCTATCACTACACCGCCGTCTTCACCAAAGGATCGCTGGGCGTGATCTTCGTCACCGACACCAACGGCACGATCGACGGCTTCTTCCAAGACCAGCCGCAGCAAGGGCAGCAGTCCCCGCAAAGCGGCCCGCCCCCGCCGGGCGCTCCCACCGCACCGCCGCATCGCTAACCCCAACGGCGCTAACTCCAATGTTGATGGGAGGGCTTCCGAGCTAAAAGTCGTCGTCGGGGGGTCGAAACGACGGCTTCCGATGTAGGAAGTACTGCGCGTGCTTCGTCGTGGGGATGACTTTGAATCTGCGGGGCTCTTGGTTGTAATCGAAGCAGTCGATGATGCTCGCCGCGCTCTCATCGCTGCCCCCGAGGTTGCCGAGATTCCAGTTGTTCTCGACGTATTTCAGGATGCTCCCGAAGTCGTAGTTGGTCTGCGAAATGTAGCCGGGCTTGGCGTAAGGTGAGACGATGATGGCCGGCACGCGCAGGCCCAAACCGCCATAGCCGACGTTCTTTGGGCTAATGTTGTCGTAGAGACCGCCCCAGTCGTCCCAGACGATGACGATCGCCGTGGAGTTCCAGTAGGAGCTCTGACCGATCGCATTGACGACGCTGGCGATCCAGGAGGGCCCGGTGTCCTGCACGTTGCCCGGGTGGTCGGATTCGGCCACGTCGGGAACCACCCACGACATTGCGGCGAGCTTGCCGTTGTAGACGTCGTTGATGATCTGCGTTTCGGGCGAGATGATGTTGGTGCCCCACTCGCTGCCGTAGCGCACGGGATAGACCAGGTCGAACGCGCTGAAGAGTTTGCCGTACACCGTATTGTTGGGCGGCACGTAGTACTTCCACGACACGTATTTCGCGTCGAGAAGATCGCGCATCGTGGGATACGTCACCGAGAACTGATTGCTGCAGGGAAACGGGCCCGGATCCGTGCGGATGTTCAGCTCGTGGTCGTTGGGCGTGATCAGGTGCGTCAACGTGCCGGGCGGCGCGTCGCAGCCCCAGACGCACTTGGCGCCGCCGCAGGTCGGCAGGTCGACCATCGCCCGTTTGGGTGCGACGATCGTGCCGCCGGCGATGAGGTCCTGATGGGCGGTAAAGCTGTCGCTGCCCTGAACCGTGAACATGTGCTCGGCCAGTGCGTACTGCTGTGCCAGCGACCAGTACTCGGTGATCTGCGACGGGTCGGTGTACATGTATGGATAGGTGCACTCGGGGGTGCCGTCGCCGAACGTCACCTTGTCGAAGCCGTCCATCTTGCCCCGATCGCGCGCCGTTTTGAAGCCCGAGTAGCGATGATCCAGATCCTTAGGCAGGATCAGGTTCGCTTCGCTAAGCGTTATCGCGCCCTTTTGAATTGGTGGGCTGCAGTTCGGTTCGGCCTCGACGTTTGCGGTGGTCGTGCCGTCGGCGCCGGGGAAGGTCGCAAAGAAGTCGTTGAAGGTGCGATTCTCTTGAATCATCAGCACGACGTGCTGGATCGGACTCGGAGAGCTTGCCGTGGCCGGGTTCCGCGCGCCGGCGGGCAGCGATGCTCCGGGCACCTGCGCGCCATTTCCACAGCCGGCTGCCGTCGCGGACGCAAAAGCAAGCGCGACGACGGTAGAAAAACGAACTCTCGTCAACGGGTCTCCTCTCGTGGCCACCGCATTTTCTGGCTATCGGCCGCCCGTGCCTCTACGGGGTTCTTCAGCTCGTGCTTAACGCGGCTGATGGATTCACCATAGGGCTTCGCGGGCGCGCCTCGAGCCGCAGTCGCGCGAGCCGGCCCCCTAGCGGATAGCTCTCCAGAAATCGAACGGTTTGGACACCACAAATTTCCGCCGATGACGGCGTGCGTGCGCGCAGCCCGAGCTCGTACGGCTTGGCGGGGTGCAGATCTTCGCCGTGTCGCGCGCTGCGTGCCAGATCTCGATGCTGCCGCAGCACTGCAACGAAGCGAAATTTGCGACGGCCAGCTTGCTCGACGCCTCGTGCCACATCTCGCGAGCAGGCAGACGGCCGAGGACGGAGCGGAGGTCCTTCATCTCTGCACACCTTCGACCGGCTCGGCTGAACCTAACGAGCGGCTGCCGCGACAACTTTTTCGCTCTGACCGGTTAGCTTGCGAGGGACCGGAAGTTGCGCGGTTAAACGAAAACCAGCTGCTACAAAACGGAGGAAATCCCCATGACGCGGTCTCGCCGGCTCTCACTCTCGCTGTGGTGCATCGCGGCGATCGCCGCCGCGGGCTGTCGCGGCGGCTCCAGCGGCATTCCATCCGTTGCAGCGCCCGCCGCGGGCGCGCAGGCGCGCACGGCCGCCTCGCTCGCGCAGGCAAGGGTGCCGGTGGGCACGGCGGGCTCGCCGAGAATCGGCACGTCCAACACCGTCACCGCCGATATGCCCGTGGCGCGGCCCGACACGACGCCGTGCTCGGTGACGCTGTTTCGAAATTTCAACTTCAAGAATTTCAGCAACAAGACGTTCACCTACGCGCCGCCGGCTTCGTGTCCGGGACCGTGGGCGAAGGTCGTCTTCAACCTCGACCTGCGCGTGACCAAGGGCACGCAATACGATCGCACCGGCATTATCTGGGTCGACGGTGCCGTGATCTACTTCGGAACCACCGCCGAGCCATCGAGCGCGCTCTCGCCGCACTGGCACGTCGAGCGCGACGTGACCGACCTCTCGGCCCTCTTTAAGAAGGGCTCCCAGGGTCAAGTGGAGCTGTGGAACTGTTACTGCCCGCCAACATATAACGGCTACCAGCATGGCACGGCGTGGCTCCAGTTCTATCCCGCCAATACGAAGTACCCGGCGCCGCGAGTCGCCGACGACGTGCTCGGCGTGCCGTACTCGCCGCCGCTTGGCGGCGTTGCCACGATTCCGCAAAGCTCGATGTCGCTCTCGACGACGCTCCCGCACAACATCGTCCGCGCCTACCTCGATCTCTATCTGCAATCGCAGAGCAAAGAGGAGCAGTGGTTCATGTGCGTTCCCGACGAGGTGTGGCGCCAGTCGGACCACGAGCTGGGATTCTGTCGCGGCACGGCCTTCCGCGAGGGCGTGGTGAGCGTCGACGGACAGCCCGCCGGCCTCGCGCCGATCTACCCGTGGATCTTCACCGGCGGCATCGATCCCTATCTCTGGTTCCCGATTCCGGGCGTGCAGACGCTGGACTTCACGCCGTACCGCGTCGACCTCACGCCGTTTGCCGGTGTGCTCTCGGCCGGCTCGACGCAGACGGTCGACGTGAGCGTGTTCCGCGCGTTCGACTATTTCAGCGGCGCGGGCGACCTGCTGCTCTATCGCGACCATAACAGCGCGAAAGTCACCGGTGCCGTCACGCAAAATACGCTGACGACGCCGCCCGAACTCCTCACCGAGAATCACGTGAAGTACGGCACCGGAGTGGGGCTCTTCGGCGGCCCGATCGCGACCGGAGACGTCGTCACGCGCAGCCGCAACGACTACACGATCGCCGGCTACGTGCAAACCGCCGCGGGAAAGACGAGCACGACCGTCGCCTCCGGCAGCCTCTTCACCAACGATCAGAGCTTCGACTACGCCGCGCATCACTACGTGCAGCTGATGTCGCAGAACACGCACGTCGCCAACACGACCACCACGCAGAACGCTTCGGGGGGCACGAGCACCACGACCGCCACGTACGATTATCCGTTGAGCGTCAGCTATCCGATCCTGCCCCGAACGACCGGCTACCGGCTACCGGTCAAGATCTACCAGGGCTATCGCCTGGCGACGACGGGCGGAACGAACGGCGGCTATGCGACGACGCTCTCCAATACCGTCAAAAACGAAGATACGATGCTCTTCGATCCAAACTTCAACTGGATCGGGGTGCGCAACGGATTCTCCCTGCAGCTCTACACCTACGCGTCGAAGCGCCCCATGGTCTGCTACGGACGCGAGATCAAGGCAAAGAACAACGTGGTGACCGTCGACGACAAGCCCGGCTGCAGCGCGCTGCCGCCGCCGCGCAGAAAGCCACAGCGCTAGCGGTCGGCCCCGCGCGTTGCGGCGCTAGCGGTTACCTAGCGGATGGAAAGCCCGAGTACTCCGCCGTACTTTGCGTCGAGTATTTGGCGGATCGGTTTGACGTTGCCGTTTGCGCCGGCGGCGTAAACGTTCACGGCGGCGCTGTTATCGAATTCGTTGCCGACATAGATCTCGCCGCTGCCATCCACGGCGAGCCCGGCGGGCGTCTTCATTTTGGTATTCGCGCCTGCTATTTTGCTAATCGGCTTGACGTTGCCGTTTGCGCCCGCTGCGTAAGCGTTCACCGAATCTTTGCCGTTGGAGATAATGTAGTTCGTGACGTATACGTTCGTGCTGGAATCCAGAGCGAGCCTTTCGGCGTCGTCCAGCTCGGTTTTAGTACCTTTGATAAGCCGAAGAGGAGCGACGTTGCCGTTCGCGCCTGCGGCAAAGACGGTTATGCCGGCGCCTCCCGAGTTCGCCACGTAGATGTTGCCGTCGGAGTCTAAGGCTATTCCCCAGGGAGCAAAAAGCTTGGTGAGGGAGCCCGAGATCGTTGCCGCCGGCGCGACGTTGCCGTTGGCATTTGAGGCATAGACGGTCACGCTCTTCCCATTGGTGTTGGCGATGTAAATATCGCCGTTTACCGGATCCAGCGCGATGCCTTGCGGCGCATCGAGTCCGGTCTTGGAACCGCTAATGGTTTGTATCGGCGCGACGTTTCCCGTTGCGCCCTTGGCATAGACCGTAACGGTGTCCTCCGACGCGCCGTAGTCGGTCCCGTCCGAGACATAAATATTGCCCTTGCCGTCCGCAGCGACATCTGACGCCTGCAAATCGGCTTTGGTGCCGGTGATATCCGCAAGAGGTTTCGCCTTACCGGACGCGTTTGCAGCGTAGACGACGACGCTTCGCCCCTCGGCGGCGTAGAGACACGGGCACGCCGTAGCGCTCTTGACGGCGTGGGACTCCGCGGGTTCTACGGCCGGGGGCGTTGCGGGCGCCGGCGATGCGCCCCCGCAACCGCCGAGCAATGCTGAGGCAGCGGCCAACGCAAAGGGAGCGCAGATCGAGATTCGCACGGTGCACCTGTATTTCTCCGACCCTACTTTTTGCCTGAGGATCGGGTCTAAAGCTACCGTGCGCTTCTTCGCTGTCTGCGCTCACGCCTCCAAGACGGGCCTGGCCGCCTCGACGAAAGCCTTCGGGGCGGCGAGGTTACTGCGTGCCGATTTTTTCGTTGGCGTTGTTGAGCAGGTAGATTTTGTCGGCGTGCGCCTGGCCTAGCGCTTTGCGGTCGTAGATGACGCCGACGTACTGACCGGCTTTGACCTTGCCCATCTGATACGTCGTCTTGCCGTCGGCCGAGAAGACCTGATCGAACTTGGGGACGAGCAGAAAGCTCATCACTTGTTTGGTTCGCGTATCCTCGACCTTGATGTTCTGCGAAGAGACGTGAATGGTAATGCCGTAGAACGTAGAGGTGATTCCCGCGTGCGCGATCTGCGGCAACGCGAAGAGGAGTGCGATGGCGGCCAATGCGAGGGCCGCCGCCCGGGGTGCGTACAGTTGCTTCATGGTCGTGATGTACCCGGGCGGCGGGCGGTCTATGCGTTGACCCCGCCGAACCCCGGCGCCATGGAAGCGACCCTCTTTGCCGATGGCGGCTCGCGCGGCAATCCTGGGCCGGCGGCGAGCGCTGCCGTGCTGCTCGGCGCGGGCGGCGAGACGCTGGAAGAGGTCGACGCCTACCTGGGGGTGGCCACGAACAACGTCGCGGAATGGACGGCGCTGTTGCTGGGCCTGGCGGCCGCTCAGCGGCTCGGAATTCGGCGCCTCGCGGTGCGCCTCGACTCAGAACTCGTCGTGAAGCAACTGCGCGGTGAGTACCGGGTGAAACATGCGGGCCTGCAGCCGCTCTATGCGCGCGCCCGCACCCTGCTGCGCGGTTTCGAGCACGTGGATATCGCGCACGTTCGCCGCGAGAAGAACAAGCATGCCGACCGCCTCGTGAACGAGGTGCTCGATCGCGAAGCGGCCAGCGCGGCCGCGGCTGAGGTTTTGTAAGCGTGAAGCGCTTCCCCATCGAGATCTTCATCGTCGTGCTGGCCGTCGTCATGCTGATCCTAGGCTGGCGCATCTACGGCGCCGGTGAGATGGGGCGTTTCGGCCCCGCGGTTCACGCCCAGAAGGCGCCGAGCGCGCTCTACGCGCGCATGCAGATCCGCTACGCGAAACCGCCGGTTTACTCCGAGGAGTACCGCATGTCCGACGTCGAGGGCGTCTCGACGTTTGCCTACACGATTCGCGGTTACGACGGGCGCGCGATCTCGGTGAACGCACCGGAGGCGCGGGTCTACGACGTGAGTTTCTTCTTCGGGCGTCTCGAGCAGGACGGCATCTGGCAACTCGTCAACCGGGAGCCGCGTCCCAACGCCGACGCGCACTACACGGTCTACGTCAAAGAGGTCCTCGATTACAAGCACGGAGAGCGGACGGTGACCTTTACCGATCCCCACTACTGGGCGACCAAGACGGAGCGTGAGTACGAGATCGACCTCTCCAAGGGCGTGCCCAGCGATCTGCTGCACGTCGCCAGCCAGCAGGTCGCCGACCCGCGCTACGATCAGATCGTCGCCGACTTTCGCAACTTCGGCCCCGACGTGTTCCGCCACAACGTCGCCGCCGCTCAGCAGCGCATCCGCGCCTCGCACGGCTAGCGGAAGTGAACGCACGGCGCCTAGCCCGCTGGACGATCCTCCTGGCAATCCTTGCATTGGGTGCGTTCGAAGGCTATAAGGTCGCCGAGAGTCCGGGGAATCAAATCTTCGGCAAGACGCTCGTCAGCGGGCCGAAGAACGAGCGCGTCGTCGCGCTCACGTACGACGACGGGCCGAACCCGCCGTACACCGACGAGGTGCTCTCGGTACTGCGCGCCGAGCGCGTGCACGCGACGTTCTTCGTGGTGGGGCGCGCGGTCGCGGCCTATCCCAACGTCGTGCGCGAAGAGGTGCACGACGGCGATGCCGTCGGCAATCACACCTGGAGCCACGATCACCTCCTGCTTTACGACGACAGCGCGTTGCAGCGTACGCTCCAGCGGACCGACCGCGCGATCTTTGCGGCCACGGGCCTGCACACGCGCATCATGCGGCCGCCCTACGGCGCACGCGACTGGCTGGTGCTCGACGAGGTGCGCAAACTCGGCTATACGCCGGTCATGTGGTCGGTGCCGCTGGCCAACGATTGGGAGTATCCGCCGCCGACGGTGATCGCCTCGCGGGTGCTGCGCTACGTGGGAGACGGCTCGATCATCGACCTGCACGACGGCAATCAAGGCATCGTCTGTGCGCGGCTGCGCGGCTCGCGGCACCTCTGCGACCGCAGCGCCGACGTCGAGGCGACGCGCCTGATCGTCGAAAGCCTCAAACGAGACGGCTATCGTTTCGTGACGATTCCTCAGCTGCTGCGGATCACGCGTACAGCCTCCCGTGCAGGCGGATGAAGCCGTCGGCGTGATGGTGCTCGGGATCGTGATGCGTCCAATGCACGATGGGAAGCCTTCCGGGATCGTGGACCATCTCGCCGCGAATTTCGACGCGGTCGCCGGATTGCACCGGGCAGCGCGGCGCGATGTCGACGTTGTCGACCACTTCGAGCTTGCCGGCGCTGCTGGCGACGTCGAAGGCCTCGTGCACGCAGTGCGAGCGCGACCCGTAGAAGAAGCGCGGCGCCGAGCAGACGGTGCCCGCGAAGTCGACCCAGGCCGGCGCGCGTCCCGCGTAGGCAGCACTCAGATCCATCGCGCCTTCCATCACGCGCGCGCCATCGGGCGGCAAGGAGTGCGCGCGCCGCGATGAGGACGATCGTCACGGCGCGCCTGCGGCTGGTCCCGGTCACCACCGCTAACGCGGGGATCTTATGGGAGATCCTCCAAGAGCCGGACCTGCGCGACTATCAAGACCTTCCCAACGTCGACCGCGTGCGGTTTCTGCGCGCCGTCGGCGCGCGTCCGAAGCACTTTACGCCCGGCATCCCCGGGCGCTTCGAATGGCTGCTGCACTTCAGTGAGGGCGAGAGCGAGCCGCTGGGCTGGGTCTCGTTGCGCGTGCCCGACGCCGATCGCACGTGCGCCGAGATCGGCTACAGCGTCGTGCGCGAGTACCGCGGGCGTCGCATCGCGAGTGAGGCCGTCGCCGCGCTCGTCGACGAAGGGTTCAGCCGCGGCCGCTTGGCGCGCATCCGCGCCTACTGTCTGCCCGAGAACCTTTCGTCGCGCGCGGTGCTGCGCCGCAACGGCTTCGAGCCCGACGGCACGCTGCCGCGGGGCGCGACCGTCGCCGGGCGTCCCGTCGACGTGCTGGCACACACGCTCGAGCGCGCGGATTGGACGGCGGCGCTCAAGCAGAGCCGTCAGGCCACTCAATCGTGATGCCGGCGGAGTAATACCCCGCGTACCGGCGCTCGAGCACGCCCTGAAGATAGGCGATCAACGGATCACGGACGACCGCGACCTCGAGGCGCTCGCGCACGCTTGCCAGCGGAACCCATTGCACCGCGACGACGTGATCCTCGCCCTCGGTTTCCAGGTGCGGTTCGCCGTCGGCCTCCACGACGAAGGTCGCGTTGAGAAAGTGCTTTTCGCGATCGTAGCTCTCGCTGACGTAGGCCAGTTCGACGACGCGGGCCCGCAGCGAGGTCTCTTCGAGAAACTCGCGCACGACGGTGTCGGTGAGCAGCTCACCTCGCTGTTGCCGCCCGCCGGGAAGATTCCAGAGCGGGCGAGGTTGGTTCGGGTAGCGCGACGCGACCAGCAGCAGCGCGCCGTCGCGTATCGCGATTCCGCTCGCGAGGTGAATCATGGAACCGTCGCGCGAATCACGCCGAGCGTCGCCCCGGCGGTGCGCAGCCAGGTGAAGTTCGCAGCGTGCGGCGGCCCGAGGCGCCGCAGCTCGCTCGCGTACGAGGCATCGCCGGCGACGCGCAGGATCGCCGCCGCCAGCGCCGGCGCATCGCCCGGCGGTACGTAGCAGGCGGCGTCGCCTCCGGCCTCCGGCAGCGAAGCCGCCGCGGCGGCCACCACCGGCGCGCCGTAGCTCATCGCCTCGAGAACGGGCAGACCGAACCCCTCGTAGCGCGAGGGAAACGCGAGCAGCTCGCAGCGGCGATAGAGAGCGGCGAGCGTGTCGTCATCGACCCATCCAAGTTGCGCGACGCGCAGGTTCGGCGGCAACTCGAAGGCTCCGTCGATCCGCGCCGTGACGGCGAGCGTGAGATCGGGACGCTGCACGTGCGAAATCGCCATGGCATCGAGCAGCGTGTCGAATCCTTTGCGCCGCTCGGGCGCGCCCACGTAAAGAACGAACGGCTCCAGCGCCGCCACGTCGAGCGCCGCGGGCGCCGGGGGACGAGGCGGCCGAACGCCAAGCGGAATCGCCACGAGTCTTTTTGGTTCCAACCCGAGTTCGCGCGCCAGCTCGCGCTGCGCGAACGACGAATCGGTGATGAGGGCCTTACAGTGTCGCGCCGCGGCCCGGAAGATGCTTTGCGTCGGCGGCGCGTAGTCGGGCACCACGAAGTTCGAAGCGTCGTGCAGCGTTGCGGTTGCGGGCAACGAGAACGACGTCCAACTGCAGCCGTTGAACGGAAACCACAGCGCGTCGAGCCCCGCTCGCGCGTGAAACGCGCGCGAGACCACGCGATACGGCCGGCCATCCACCTCGCACCGATAGCGTTCGCGCACCGTCCAGGAGTGCCACTCCGGAACGATCAGCGTCACGTCGACCTCCTGCGGACGTGCCGCCCATTCGCGCAGGATCTCGCGCAGATAGCGTCCGATGCCGCGGCGATCGCCGGGCAAGTTCCAGGCGTCGACGCCGAGGCGCATCACGGCGCCAGCGTGGCGAAGAGCGCGAGGTGACGGCGAGCGCTCTCGTCCCAGCTGAAGGATTTGACCCGTTCCAGACCGGCCTCGCGCAGCGTCGCGCGCAGCGCCAAATCGTCGACGACGCGCCGCAGCGCCGCGGCCCACGCCTGCGCGTCGTGTGGATTCAGGTAGAGCGCTGCATCGCCGCCGATCTCCGGCAGCGACCCGGCGTTGGCGGCCAGCACCGGCGTGGCGCACGCCATCGCCTCGAGCAGCGGCATGCCGAAGGTCTCGTGGTACGACGCCAGCGCCAGCGCGAGCGCGCCGCGATAGAGTGCGCGCAGCCGGTCGGAACTGGCCGCGGCGACGTCGTCGTCGAGATTCCCAGCGTGCACCACGCCGGGCAGCTGCGGCGCGCGCGGCCCGGCAACTACCAGCAGCGGTCCGTCGAACTGCGGCCACGCGCGTCTGTAGGCCTCGTAGAGGAGCGGAAAGTTTTTGCGCGGCTCGCCGATCGGATCGCCGACGAAGAGCAGAAACGGCCGCTCCGCCAGGGCCGGCGGCAGCGGCTCCGCCGCGCCGGGAGAGAACGCCGGCTCGACGCCGTGATGGATCACGTCGATGCGCTCGAGCGGCAGCCCGAAGACCTCTGCCAGCTCGGCGCGGCCGAAATTGGAAACGGCGATGACGCGCGATGCCGACTGCGCGGAACGCAGGAAAGGACGCTGCGCGTGGTCGCGGCGTTTGCCGTCGGGATCGGGGTAGCGAAAAGGGACCGCGTCGTGAATCGTTACGACGCTGCGCGCGTGAGACGGGAAGAAGGTGCCGTTGGCCGGATGCCACACGACGGCGGCGTCGGAACGCACGGTACGAGCGATCGCGAAGTTGTCGCTGCCCAGCGCGCGAGCGTACGCCGCGCGGCGTCCGCGAAGAAAAAGTCCATCGCTCAAGAGCGTGAGCGCGACGTCGTCCCGGAGGACGAGGCGCCGAAGAATCGCGCGTGCGTAGCGTCCGATGCCGCGCGTGTCCTCTGCGGCGACGCGCGCGTCGACGGTCAAACGCAGAGGCGGCATCGCCCCGGCTCTTCGCGTAAGCGGCGGAAACTCCGCCGGTTCGCTCGAAGCGCGCGACGATGGATTCTCCGGCGCCCAGCATCGCCGCTCACGTGATTCTCGGCGCGCGCGAGGAACCGTTCTTGAGCGCGATGCTCTCGTCGATCGCCGGCGCGGCCGACGTGGCGATCGTCAACGACAACTCACCCGATCCCTCGCCGCACGCGCAAACGCTGGCCGCGAGCCGCTTCGGCCGAGAGGGGCGGCTGATCGTGGATCGTACGCCGTTCTCGGGATTCGCCGCGGCGCGCAACATCTGTCTGCGCATTCACCAGGAGCGCGGCTCGGGAGCGTGGGTCGCCTTCATCGACGCCGACGAGGTGCACGGCGAGGCGGTGCAGCGTATCGCGCGCCACCTGGCCGCGGTGCCGGGGCGCTTCGACTTCGTCGACGGCTACACGTGGCATTTCTTCGGATCTTTCGACTACTACACGTCCATCGAGCGCCGGATGATGTTCTTCCGCTTCCGGCCGGGGCTGCGCTGGGAGGGCGCGGTGCACGAGCGACTGCTCGGATTGCCGGGCGACCGCATCGTGCTGCCCTACGTCTACGCGCACTACGGGCATACGCTGGAGCCTCGCCGGCACGCCGAGAAGGGGCGGCACTATTCATCCCTCGGAGCGCCCGGGAACGTGCTGCGCGAGGACGAACTGGATGACTTCGACGTGGCGCAGTACTTTCGGCCGGTCTACCCGCGGCTGCTGCGGTTCGGAGGCGAGCATCCGCCTGCGGCCAGCGAAGTCTTGGGCTTTTTGGCGCCTCGGCTGCGTTCCGGGCACGCCCTGACCGCGGCCTCCGTTAATGCGCAACCATCCGCGACTAAAGTTATAAACAGCCTGCGCCGATTAAATTATCAGGTACGTTGGCGGAGCCGCTTTATGGCACCGCTCAGCCGACGGCTTTTGTCCTAAGCAGTGGTTAGACTTGACCAAGGTTGCAGGAATGGTGCTGAAATTATATACTGAGCTTCCAGAGGAGGAGGGATTGATGTCCCCTCTGGGACTTTAAGTGAAAGCCAAGCTGCCCCGTCTGGGGCCGTCTATCGTGCGAAGAGCGCGGCTTGAGGAGTGGCTCGGCCGCTTCAAGAACGTCCCCGTTCGCTTTCTGATCGCGCCCCCAGGATTCGGAAAGAGCATGGCGCTGATCGGCTACTTGAGCCACTGCTCAGCGAACGGAGCCTACGGCGTCGTCAACCCGGGCTCGGACGCCTCGTCCATTTGGAACGCAATCGCCAAAGCCCTCGATCCCGATCTCGACGTTGCTTCCCACGAAGATGCTCTGGCCGCCCTCGCCGCCGCGGCGCCCGTCGAACTCGCGCTCGACTGCGTCGCGGTTCCCAACGAGGAGGGTATCGCGGCCATTCTCGCGCTCATCGACGACTTGCCTGAAGGCGTGACCCTTCTCGTCGCCTGCCGCTCTCGTGCCGCTTTCCAAGTCGGCCGCCTGGTCGCGCAAGGTACCGCATCGCTCTGCGACGCGGAACGCCTCGCGTTCGATGCGTCGGGCATTCGCCATCTCGCCGAGACCGTCGGCGTGCCGTTCACGCACGCCGATGTCCTGCGCATGCTCGAGGTTACCGACGGGTGGCCGCACGTGGTCAGCAGCGCACTGCGCAAAGGGGCAGAAGACAACTGCAGCCTCGCGCAAGCGTTCGAAAACTGGCGACTGCGTCACGGACACCTGTTCAACGAATTCATCGCCGAGGGCTTACGGCACGTCTCTGAAAAAGACGCCGATCTCGTCTTCAAACTGATGACCGGATCGTATCTGGACGACCGCCATCAGCTCCAAGCGCTCGAAGAGCAAGGCCTCTTCGTCGTTCACACACCCGACGGCTACCGTCCGCTTCGCGCGCTCTCGCGCAGCCGTCTCTACGATCGCTACGGCCGGCGGGTGCAGGCGGCGACGCCGATGCATGTGCGCCTCTTTGGCTGGTTCCGGGCGGAGATCGATCGCCGTCCGATCGAGTGGGTGCGACGCCGTGACCGTCAGATCTTCAAGTACGTCGCGCTGCAGCCCGGCGGCACGGTTTCGCGCGCAGAACTCGGTCAGGTCTTCTGGCCCGACGCCGAGAAGCATCTGGTAGCGCAGAGCCTTCGCACCGCGTGCTCCAACATTCGCAAGGCGATCGCGCAGCTCGTCGGGTTCGATCGAGTAGAGGCGTACTTCCGAGCTGGCGACGATCTCTCGCTCGACCTGGACAACGTGATCGTCGATACCAGCGGCTTCGTCGCGCACGTCAACGACGGCGACGAACAGTACGAGCGTGGCGACATGCGGGCGGCGTACGCACACTATCGCAGCGCTGGGCGGCTCTATCGCGGCAATCTCCTTATCGGAGACGCTCACGAGGCGTGGGTCGTCCCGCTGGCCGCAAAGCTGGAGCAGCGTCACCTCATGGTGCTGGAACGGCTCTCAGAGATCGCCGCCGAGCTCGACTACCAACCAACAGCACAAGCCGAACTGCCGCTCGCCGCGGGCTCGTAAACGCGCGGTGCGCGGTTGGTGGATCGCCGCCGGCATCGTCCTCGCGACGCTGCTGGCCCTCGTTGCACAGACCAACGTCGTCACCCGCACCGGCTTTCTCGTCGGCGACTTTCGTGCGTTCTACTGCGCGGCGCGCGTCGCGTCGACCGGCGCCAGTCCCTATTTGACCGAGCCGCTGGGCGCGTGCGAGCGCAGCATTGGGCCCGTGCGCTTCTTCCAGAAGAATCCCAACGTGACGATTCCCGCGCCGCTGCCGGGCTACGCGATCGCGGCACTCGAACCGTTCTCCCGGCTCCCGTTTGCGATGGCGGCGTCGCTCTGGGTGGCGCTGCTCGGGCTGGCGTGGCTCGCTGCGGTCTGGTCGCTCGCGCGATTTGCGGGCACCAGGTGGGAGGTATCGCTCGCGTTCCTCGGGCTGTCGCTCGGCGCACTCTCGTTGCCGTTCGGCGAGGTCGTGCCGCTCAGCGCCGCGTGCATCTGTCTCGCGGGTTACTTCGCTTGGCGCGGCCGCTGGCTGCCCAGCGGGCTCTTTGCCGCGGGCGCAATGATCGAGCCCCATCTCGGGCTTCCCGTCTGCCTCGCGCTGGCCGTCTGGGCGCCGGCGACGCGTCTCCCCCTGCTGCTGGCACTGGCGGCGCTGGGCGCGCTCTCGCTGCGGGCGCTCGGAAGCGCGGTCAACGTTGAATACTTTACCAGCGTGCTGCCCGCGCACGCCCTTTCCGAGCTGACGCGCGACACCCAATACAGTACGAGCGCCGTACTCGCGGCGCTCGGCGTTGCGCCGGTCACCGCGGTGCGCTTGGGAGGCGCGTGGTATGCAGCGATGCTGGTCGCCGGGACGTTCGTCGCGGGCAGGCTCGCGCGCAAGACGGGAAACGCCGCCTTTTTGGCTTGCGTGCCGCCCGCCTTTGCCGTCTTCGGCGGCAGCTTCATTCACGTCACCCAAATCGCCGTTGCGGCGCCCGCCGCGGCGTTGCTGATCGCGTACGCTCCCAAGGAGTGTCGCGACGCGGCGGTGGTCGCCGCACTGCTGCTCATCGTGCCGTGGGGCTGGGTCGTCTCGCCGGCGCTGATCGTTGCGCCGCTCTTTCCGGTTGGCTATCTCGCGTGGCGCTACTGGGAAGGGAACCAGCGCCTCGTACTCTTCGCCGCGATCGGCGCGGCGCTGCTCGTCTTTGGACTGCAGCATCTTTATACGATCTCGGGACCGCACATCGGTGCGCATCCGGCCGTTCTGCCGATCGATCCGCGGCTGCCCGAAGCCTCGTGGAGCGCGTACTCGCGCGGCAGCTCCGGCGGAAGCCTCGCGGCGTGGGCCGTGCGTCTGCCCACATGGGGCGCGCTGGGCCTACTGCTCTGGCTGATGGTAAGATCCGCGCAAGCGTTGAGCATCCGTCGCGAGAGCATGGCAGCGGTGGTGGCCGCACTCTTCGTTATCGGACCGATTGCCGTGCAGTTCGGCGGCGATCGCAGCAGCGGCTGGTTGGGCGTCGACTTTCGCGCGTATTACTGCGCGGCGCTCGCACAGCGTGAACGCGCCGATCCATACTTCGCGTCGTCGCTTCACAATTGCGAAGCGAATACGCCGGCGCCTTTCTATCGGGTCCCGGCCAACGTCACCGTCCCCGCTCCGTATCCGCCTTACGTGATGGCGATGATGGCGCCGCTGACGCTGCTGCCGTTTACGACGGCGGCAACGCTGTGGTGGCTGCTGCTTGCTGCAGCGCTCGCGCTGGCGGCGTGGACGCTCGCGCGTTTGAGCGGGCGTGAGGTGGCCCTGGGCATCGCCGCGCTCGGGCTCTCCGCGGGCTTGACGACGTTTTCCACCGGAAACATGCTCCCGCTCGGACTATGTGCGGTGCTCGTAGCCGCGCTCAGCGCGCAGCGCGGCAAGCTCGCGGCGGCCGCCGTCGCGCTGACGCTGGCGATGGTCGAGCCGCAGATCGCCCTGCCGGCGGCGATCGGGTTCTTCGTAGCGTTTCCCGCGATGCGTCTCGGACTGATCGGCGGTTTTGCGCTGTTGGGCGCGCTCTGCGTGTTCACGGCGGGAGCGGCGACGACGCTCTCGTACGCGACGGCCGTCGTTCCCGCGCACGCGCTCGCCGAGGTCTCGCGCGACAATCAATATAGCTTGGCGACGGTTGCGGCCGCCGCCGGCGTGCCCGATGCCGGCGCCGCGCTGCTGGGCAGCGTCTCGTTTCTGGCGACGATCGCGTTGGGCGTGGCGGTAGGAATCGTTCTAGCGCGGCGCTACGGAGAACCCGCGCTCGCGGTACTCGTTCCGCCCGCGATCTCGCTGCTGGGCGGCTCGTTCGTGCACACCGCCGAGATCGCCGCTGCCGTACCCGCCGCGCTGCTGCTCTTCGGAAAATCCGCGCAACTGCGTGGGTGGCTGCTTGGGGCGCTGGTGCTGCTCGCGGTTCCGTGGATGTACGCAACCTCGGCCGTCAGTTTCCTCGCGCCGTTCGTCCCGGTAGCGTATCTCGTCTACGTGCTCTGGCAGCACGACCGCAGGCTTGCACTTGGGTCGGCCATCGCGGCGTTCGCCGCGATCTTCGGACTCTTCTCGCTATCCCTAGCGGGAGGCGGCGCGACGCTGACGCACTCGCATGCGTATCCCCCGATCGACCCGCGCCTCGCCGAAGCTAGCTGGCGGAAATTCGTCCTGAACAGCTCGACGAACCATCTCGTGATGTGGCTGCTGCGCCTGCCGACGTGGGCCGGCTCGCTGACGCTGGTCATCTGCGCTCTGCTGCTGGCGCGGCCGCGCTTGCTCGCAGCGCGGGCCGGCGCGGAAGCCCCGGCGTGACGGTGGGCGCGGTGCCGCTACGCCTCTCCCGGGAACGCATCGCGCTCTATGGTGCGCTTCTCGTCGTCATTGCATCGCTGCCGTTCATCATCTTTCCGAGCTGGTTTGTTGATGTCGCGCTTCGCGGCGATTTCGCCAACTTCTGGTCGGCCGGGGCCACCGTGGGAACCTCGCTGCTGACCAACTTTCACGGGCTCTCCGCGTGGCAGCACACGCGGCACATTACTCCACAGTCGTTCGTCTATCCGCCGGGCTTCGCGTGGTTCTACGAGCCGTTCTCGTACCTGAATCCGGTGGCGGCGATGGCGCTCCAGGACGCCGCGATGGTGGGGTTCCTGACGATCAGCGCGCTGATTGCAGCGCAAACGTACGGCCTGGCGCGTTGGTTTGCGTTCGTCGCCGTATTCGCGTGGGGGCCGGCGATCAGCTCGGTCGAGCTGGGGCAAAACACGCCGCTGGCGCTGGCGTTGACGCTTGGCGCTATCTGGGCGCTGACGCGCGGGTCCGCAGCGGTCGCGGGCGTGACGATCGGGCTGCTACTTTACAAACCGAGCATCGCGTTGCCGCTGCTGGTGCTGTTGTTGCTTCGCTCCCAATGGCGCGCTCTGGCAATCGCTGGGGCCGTCGCCATAGGTTGGTACTTGCTCAGCGTTTTGGCCACGCACGGAGACTGGTGGTGGCCGGGCTACTATGTGCGGCTTATTGCCAGTACGAACGCTGGCGAATTCGCTGGTAATGCGCATAAAGCGTATACGGTACCCACCCTGCTTTTGGCGCTGAGGCTGCCGTCATCGCTCGCTTATGGGGTGGCGCTGCTGGTCTTCGTCGCGGGGTTCGCGGTGCTGGCGCGCGCCCCGATGCTGGGGGCGGCGAGTCTCA
>DASZGC010000055.1:0-19084 GCA_035939175.1 Candidatus Cybelea sp.
CCGCGGCCGGCATGCACCGATTCGTGTGGGACCTGCGCGAGCCCGACCCGCAAACCGATTCGCAGGATCTGCCGATCTCCGCGATTCCCCACGACACGCCGCGCGTGCCCCAGGGACCGCTGGTGCTGCCCGGACGCTACACCGTGCGCCTCGACGCCGACGGCCACACGATGGAACGCAATCTCGCGGTCGCGATGGATCCGCGCGTCTCGATCTCTTCGTCCGCTCTCGAGCAGCAGTATCTTCTCTCCGCGCAGCTCGCGTCGCTGATGGACCGCAGCTTCGCCGACGCGGCGAAGGCCGGCGAGAAAGCTCGCACGCCGTTCGACGCGCTCAACGGCGCAGCGGCATCGCTGCTCGATACCATCGACGGCGCCGACGCACCGCCGACCGCTCAAGCCGTCGCGGCCGTCGCCGCCTTGAGCGCGCGGCTAGCGGAGCTGGAGGCGAAGCGTTAGCCGCGGGTCGGTTTAGGTAGACCGGGGGCCTCTCGCCTCGACGCAGAACGGCTCGGCCATGAAAAGAATCGCTGCATTGCTCGCATCCTTGGCATTCGTTGCCCTCTATGCCGCGCCGGCGGCCTCGGCGACGAGCACGCTCAATCTCAAACTCGTCGCACAGAACGGCTCGGGTGAAGACGGTCAGGTGACCCTGACGCAGACCAGCGATGGCCTGCAAGTGGTCATCGCCATACCGAACGGCCCGGCCGGGCCGCAGCCGGCGCACGTGCACATGGGAAGCTGCGCGAAGCTCGGGGGCGTCGCCTATCCGCTCACCAGCGTCGCCGGCGGCGCTTCGACGACCGTGATCAAGGGCGTAACGATCGATCAGCTCCTCGGCGGAAAGTACGCGATCAACGTGCACAAGAGCGCCGACGATCTCGGCACGTACGTCTCCTGCGCGGACATCGTTATGCCGTCGATGGGGATGTAAGCAGCGACCCGTAGCGCGCGGCATCGATGTTGCCGCCGCTGACGACGATCCCGACGCGCTTGCCCGCGACGCCGGGTATTCGGTCGTGCAGCAAGGCCGCGAGCGGTGCGGCGCCGCTAGGTTCGATCACGAGCTTCATTCGCTCGAACGCGACGCGCATCGCGGCGCAGAGTTCCGCGTCGCTCACGGTCACGATGCCGCTCGCGTGCTCGCGCACGATCGGGAACGTGACCTCGCCGGGCGAGGTGGTCTGCAGGCCGTCGGCGATCGTCTTGGGCACGGGAATTTTTACCGGCCGTCCTGCGCGCAGCGATTGCGCGAAGTCGTCGCCCGCTTCGGGCTCCACGCCGTACACGGCAATCGCGGGATCGACCTCGTGCGCCGCAATCGCGGTTCCCGATAGCAGTCCTCCGCCGCCGACCGGCGTCACCACCACGTCGAGCGGCCCGGCGTCTTCCAGCAGCTCCAAGGCCGCCGTGCCCGCTCCCGCGACGATGCGCTCGTCGTCGAACGGCGGCACGAGCGTCGCGTTGCGTTCGCGCGCGATGCCGAGTGCGATCTCGTCGCGGTGCGAGGTCTCGCGCTCGTAGGGCACCACCTCCGCGCCGTAACCGAGCGTCGCCTCGAGCTTCGCGGCCGGTGCGTCGGTCGGCATGACGATCGTGGCCGGCACACCGAAAAGCCTCGCCGCCAGCGCCACGCCCTGTGCGTGATTGCCGCTGGAGAACGCGACGACGCCGCGCGCGCGTTCGTGCGCGGGTAACGAAGCCAGAAAGTTGTAGGCACCGCGAAACTTAAAGGCCCCGATCCGCTGCAGGTTCTCGCACTTGAGAAAAATTTGCGCGCCGCAGAGGCGGTCGATCGTCTGCGAATGCATGACCGGCGTGCGGTGCGCGATGCCCGCGAGGCGTTCCGCCGCCGCGGCGACGTCGGCAAACGTGACCCCGCGGCGCGGCGCTACTGGGGTGCCATGTGAAAGTCCCAATCGACCACCTTATGGTTCTCGTCGAAGCGCATGCGCTCGACGTATGCGTGCTTTTCGAACTTCACGTCGAAGCAGTGCCACCCCGGCTCGCAGTTCGCAGTGCTCTCCTTCACCGAGATCAGCTTGCCCTGCGCGTTGAGCTCGTCGGACCACTGCGCGACTTTCACGCGCGTGATCGAGATGCCCTTGCCGATGTCGTCCTGCACGGGACGCAGGTCGTTGTTGACCACGGCGCGCGTGATGCGGTCGGCCTCGCGCTCGTTGCCGTTTTGAAAAGAACAGGCGGCGGTCGCTACGATGCACCCTGCTGCGAGGACGAGGCGAAGAGATCTCACGTTGCCACCGCCTCCTGGTCGCTCCCTGCGGTGAAAGCGACGAAGCTCAGCGAGGGGTTCCACTCGCGCGCGAGCCGCACGCTCCAGGCGTTCTCGAAGAGCGCGGCGGCGCGCCCGTTCCAATCCTCAACGAGCTTGGCGTCGGAGGGCAGGTGCGCGCTTGCGAGGTGCTCGCGCTCGCCGTCGACGTAGAGCGCCAGCGAGTACGCCAGCGTGTTGACGATGGTCTTCACGTTGTACTCCGACTCCAATCGGTACTTCGCAACCTCGACCTGCAGTTCGCCGACTGCGCCGAGGATCGGCTCGGTGCGCGGCGTGCCCCACGGATAGAAAACTTGCACGGCTCCCTCTTCCCGCAACTGCGAAATGCCCTTTCCAAACGATTTGTAACCCGAGACGTCGATGCTCCGGAGCGCGGCGAAATGTTCCGGGGCAAACGCCGGTATCGGTGGAAAGGCGACGGGCCGCCCTTCGTAGAGCGTATCGCCGATGGCGAAGGCGCCGGGGTTTACGAGGCCCACCACGTCGCCGGCGTAAGCGACCTCGACCGATTCCCGGTCGTCGGCGAAGAGCCGCATCGCGCGCGAGAGCCGCACCGTGCTGCCCGTGCGCGCGTTACGCACCGTCATATCTTTGGCGAACTCGCCCGAGCACACGCGCACGAACGCGACGCGATCGCGGTGCCGAGGGTCCATGTTGGCCTGAATCTTGAAGACGAAGCCGGAGAAGTCGCCGCCCGCGGGATCGACGTCCGCGCGCGCCGCCGGCGGCGGAGCCATCGTGACGAACTCGTCGAGAAAGAGCTGCACCCCGAAGTTGGTAACGGCGCTTCCGAAGAAGACGGGCGTGGACGCGCCGCGCAGCATCGCCGCCTCGTCAAACCGCTCGCCGGCGCCGTCGAGCAACTCGATTGCATCGCGGAACTGTGCGTACGTGTGATCGTCGACGAGCGCGCGCAGTTGGGGATCGGCGGCGTCGGTCACGGAAACGGCGGCGCGCTTGGCTCCGTGCGCCGCGCGCTCGAAGAGATGCACCGCGCGCGTGCGGCGATCGTACACGCCCTTGAAATCGGTGCCGCTTCCCAACGGCCAGTTGATCGGAAACGCGCCGATGCCCAGCACGCTCTCCAGTTCGTCGAGCAGCTCGAGCGGGTCGCGGCTCGGCCGGTCGAGCTTGTTCATGAAGGTGAAGAGCGGAATGCCGCGCTCCGCGCAGATCGCAAAGAGCTTTTTCGTCTGCGGCTCGACGCCTTTGGCTGCATCGATCAGCATCACCGCACTGTCGGCCGCGAGCAGCGTGCGGTAGGTATCCTCGCCGAAGTCTTGGTGGCCCGGGGTATCGAGCAGGTTGATCGTGTACCCGCCGTAATCGAACTGCAGCACCGTCGACGTGATCGAGATGCCGCGCTCGCGTTCCAACGCCATCCAATCGCTGGTGGCTTGGCGCTGCCGCTTGCGCGCCGAGACCTGCCCCGCCACGTGGATAGCGCCGCCGTAGAGCAGCAGCTTCTCGGTCAGCGTCGTCTTGCCGGCGTCGGGGTGGGAGATGATCGCGAAGGTGCGGCGCTTGCTCACCTCTTGCGCGATCGCGGCGCTCTCGTTCACCGCGTCGCCGGCTCGTAGACGCGCAGCTCGACGCCGGTGCGGCTGCGGCGGATCATCGCCAGCTCGCCGCCCGAGCGAAAGAACGCGACGCTCGGCGGAATGTGAAAGCGATCGCTGCCGCGCCGAACGAACGCCTGATCGGATTCGATGGCGATCGTGCAATCGCCATAACTCAGCCGCACGGGCGGAATCACGGCACGCAGATGCACCGGCAGGTGCGCGCGAACGTACTTCTCGGAGCCCGTCGACTCCGAGACCTGCGTGAGACACTCCGGGAGCGCCGAGAGCGCCCAAGGAGCGTCCCCGCTGAATCCAGCGGCAGGGCCGCCGGCCGGATGCAGCTTCCCTCCAGCCTTCGGAGCCACCCGAGCATACACCGACGCAATCTTGATCCGAATCAAATCACGATTCACCCAAGCTGCCACGACCACCGCAACCCCAAAAACAATAACCGTCGACACCGCCAAATATTTTAACACGCGCTCAAAACCCCAAGCCCCGTCGACACCGCCGCATACCGCAAACAACCTTCGCCTGCCAATTTAAGCTCGGTTGACCGTCGCCGTCTTGAGTGTTGGCGGCCGGCTGCGATTGGGCGCGGTCTTGAAGGGCCGGGAAAGTGCCACGGCGAGGCGTCGCGACTTTTCCGGGCCGGCCACGGATGGCCGACGGGCCCGGAAAAGCGCGCGAGCAGGAGCGCCGCATGGATGCGGCGCGACGAGCGTCCGAGTCGTGGGACTTTGGCGGCCCTTCAAGACCGCGCCCAATCGCAAGAGCGATCAAAACGAAATCAAGATGGCGGCGGTAAATCGACGACCACCCGCGCTGCTCCGATCATGTAATCGCTCATCCCGTAGTACACGTCGTAGACGTGCTCGCCGAGATCGGGCCGCGGATCGAGGCCGGTGGGGAAGACGACGTTGTCGACGACGCCTTTGAGCTCTTGCTTCATTTCCGGGATGAGAATCGGGGCGGGCGAGCGGTAGAGAATCTTGTCGGGGCGTTCGAGGTCCTCGATCAAGAGGCCGGCGCTGTAGCGCAGTTTCGGTTTGCGCGCGCCGGAATTCATCGCGTCGACGCCGTGGAAGAGAGAGAGCCAGCAATCGGTCCCGCCGAGATTCACCCGTACGGGCGGGGTGCCGGCACCGATCTTGATCGAGCCCCAGCGATCGTCGGGAGAGAGTACTTGCCGGCTCTCGGCCACGTTGCAGAGATTGCGGCGATCTGCGAGCGCCTCCTCGAACGGCACGTAGGCGATGCGAATGGATTCGCGATCCTCGAACGGCATACGCTCGATCATCGGTATGGCGGCGCGCCCGTCGACGCTCGAGAGATGGAGCATCGGGCGATGGTAGAACGCGAACGACTTTCTACCCAA
This sequence comes from Candidatus Cybelea sp., assembly GCA_035939175.1. Classification (GTDB taxonomy): domain Bacteria; phylum Vulcanimicrobiota; class Vulcanimicrobiia; order Vulcanimicrobiales; family Vulcanimicrobiaceae; genus Cybelea. The sequence continues at coordinate 5,236 of DASZGC010000055.1, forward strand.
CGGCGAGAGCACGGGTTCGGGAAAGAAAGCGGCGTCTTTGTCGTCGCCGACCACGTTGGCCGTCCCTTCGAACTGCACGAGGCCTAGCCGTTCCCAATGGTACGCGTCGCGCGAGAGCGCGAGGGCAATGCGCGGTCCGTCGGGGCCGAACGCGGTGTACGTCATCACGTACGATTCGAGCGCGGGCACGTAAGCGACGCGCGGATCCTCGCAGCCGTAACCGCCATGCGCGCGCAGCTCGTACGGCGCCTCCGGTTCCAGTGCGAAGGGCAGACGATCCGAGAGAAAGCCGTCTGCGCCGTGCGCGACCGTCATCGTGCCGACGCGCGAGATGTTGCCTTCGGCGACGCAGCGCGGGTAGAGCAGCAGTTCCCCCTGCGGCGCGCGTGCCGCGGCGGGGTTGAGGATGCCGCCGGCGTCCACGGGGCTGCCATCGGGTTGCGCCACGCAGCCAAGCCGCTCCACGCGCACTGTCAGGCGTTCGAGCGATTCGATTGCGGATCGATTGCTGGGCTGCAACGGCGGCCTAGGGCAGGTAGGTCGTCGCGATCGGTTCGTCGCTGGGCGTAACGACTTCCACGCGCACGCCTCGGCGATAGACCCGGTTTGGAACGATCCAGAGCGTATAGGTGCGGTATCCCTCGGAGGGCTCTCCCGAGTCGGCCGGCGCCTGTTCGAAAGCGACTACACGGACGCGGTCGAAATCCGCGTCGATCGATTCCACGATCTGCTTATATCCCGTTCGGCTGTGGGGGCCCATCAATAATACAACTCCGAACTCGCTGCGAAAGTGCACCGGTGCGTGAATCCCTAGCTTGCTCAGGGCGGTCGCATCGCGTACGATGAGGATTTGGTTGCCTCCAAGGACGGTAGTTGTGCCTGCCGAGAGCGTGTTTACGCGAACTTCGCGACATCCGACCAGCACGATGAGCCCCAAGGCTAGACCGGCCAGGGTCGACCAGCGCTTCACGGCCGTCCGCTTCGCCGTGTCGCTCATTTGTCATTGCCGCCCCAGAGCCGATGCGGGTAGGCTGAGATACGGATGAAGCGACTCCTACGCCTCGCGCTGGCGGCCGACGTGGTGGCCCTCATGACGATCGTGCTCGGAAGCTGGACGCGCATCAACGGCGCCGGCCTGACCTGTCCCGATTGGCCGCTCTGCCGAGGCAGCCTGATCCCCTCGCTCGACGACGGCACGCTTTGGGAGTGGACGCACCGCCTGCTTGCCTTTTCCGTCGCGCCCTTGACGGTCGCGCTGCTCCTTGCGGCCTGGGGTCAGCGCCGCCGGTCGCCCTTCATCGGCCCCACCATCTACTGCATCGGCGCGCTCTTCGTTGCCCAGGTGCTGCTCGGCGCGGAGACCGTCCGTCTCGGGAACTCGCCGGCCTCGGTCGTCCTGCACTGGGCGACCGCGATGGCGCTGATCGCCGCCCTATCAGCGATGGCCGTATTCGCCGCCGCCGTCCCGGAGGAGACCGGCGAGGCGCACGCCGCGCCGCCGGCGCCGCAGGCCGGATCCTTGGCCGCGCTCATGCTGGGGATCACCGCGGCGGTCGCGTTCGTGACGATGTGCATCGGCGCGTACGTCAGTTCCAGCGGCGCCGGGTTAGCATGCCTCTCGATTCCCCAGTGCGCGGGCAACGTGGTCGTCTATACGAGCGGTCAGGCGGTGCAGATGCTGCATCGCGGCGCCGCAGGGCTGACGTTGCTCTTCGCCGCGGCCTCGCTGGCCGCCGTCTGGGCGCGCCCGGCGAGCGCACGCGTTCGCAGCGCCACCATTGCGGGGCTCGCGCTCGTCTGCGTGCAGATTCTGCTCGGCCTCTTGAACGTCGCGCTGCGCCTGCCGGTCGACCTGCGTGAAGCGCATGCGGTCAATGCGGCCCTGCTCTTCCTCTCCTTTTTCGTCGCGACCGTCTTTGCCGCGCTCGACGGCGCGGCACGCCGCCCGGCGCGCCTTCTCGAGGCAGGCGCGCCGCGGTGAGCGCGATCTCGCTCGCGCGCGCCTACTACGAGCTGTCGAAGCCGCGCATCATCGTACTGCTGCTGATCACCACGGCGGCAGCGATGGTCATGGCCGCGCGCGGCCTTCCGCCGCCGGCATTAGTCGCCTGGACGCTGTTGGCCGGCGCGCTGGCCGCGGCCTCGGCCGGGGCCTTCAACTGCGTGTGGGACGCCGATATCGACCGCGTGATGAAGCGCACGCAAGGCCGTCCGATTCCCACGGGTCGTATTTCGCGTTTTCACGCAACGATGTACGCGATCTGCGCGGGCGCAGCATCGTTTGCGATCTTCTACGCGTTGGTCAACCCGCTGGCCGCGTGGCTCTCGCTGGCAGGAAATCTCTACTACGTCCTCGTCTACACGATATGGCTCAAGCGCATCACTCCCCTCAACATCGTCATTGGCGGCGCGGCCGGCGCCGTGCCGCCGCTCGTCGGCTGGGCGGCCGTTACCCATAGCGTCGGCGCCCCGGCGCTCGGGCTCTTCGCGTTGATCTTCTTGTGGACGCCGCCGCACTTTTGGTCGCTCGCGCTGTGGGCCGAGAGCGATTACGGCAAAGCCAACGTGCCGATGATGCCCAACGTCTGCGGACGCGAGCGCACCAAGCGCGAGATCGTCTATTATACGTTGCTGCTCGTCGCGGCGTCGCTGGCGCTCTATCCCCTGCACGTCATGGGCGCCCTCTATTTCGCCGCCGCCGCCTTGCTCGGCGGCATCTTCGTGCTCGAAGCGTGGCGCACGTGGCGCGAGCGCGCCGGCACCTTCGAAGCGCGCAAGCTCTTTCGATACTCGCTCGTCTATCTCGCGCTGATGTGCGCGATCATGGTGATCGACCGCATCGTCTCATGAGCCGTCTGCTCGCGACGCTCGCGCTGGGCGTCTTCGCGGGAGCGCTCGACCTGAGCGTGCTCTCGCCCGCGCTTCCCGCGCTTGGAGTGACCTTCGGCGTGCAGACGAGCGATTTGGCCTGGGTCTTCACGCTCTATCTGCTCGTGACGGTGCTCTCGATCGCGCTTGCGGGCGCGCTCGCGGATCGCTACGGACGCCGTCCGGTCTACCTCGGCTGTATCGCGCTCTTCGCCTGCGGCAGCGTGCTCGCGATCGTCGCGCCGAACTACACGATCTTCCTCGTGGCTCGCGCGATTCAGGCGCTCGGCGCCGGCGGAATCTTCCCGGTGGCCACCGCAACGATCGGCGACGTGGTGCCGCCGGATCGCCGCGGAGCGGCGCTGGGGATGGTCGCGGCGACGTGGGGGCTCGCGGCCGTGATCGGCCCCAGCGTCGGCGGACTCGTAACGCACTATATCTCGTGGCGGTGGATCTTCGCCGCGAACGTGCCGCTGGCGATCGTCGTCTTCACGATGGCACTGCGCGACATTCCGCTGACCGCGCCGAATCGGCGCGGACCTCTCGATGTCGTCGGCTTGACGTTGCTCTGCGGCGGCCTGCTCGCGCTAATGCATGGCTTGATCTCGATGCACTTTCCGGTGCTGCTCGGCAGCGCGGGCATCTTCGCCGCCTTCGTGGTGTACGAAAACGCCGTCGACAACCCGCTCGTGCCGATCGCCTTGCTGCGCTCGCGGCAACTGCTCAAAACGTACGCGCTCGAGATCCTCATCGGCGTGTTGGAGGGTTCGCTCTTCTTTATCCCCACCGTGCTGGTGGGTGCGCTCGGGCTCTCCTATGCGGCCGCCGGCTTCGCAGCGGCGCTCGGCGCGCTGACGTTCGTGATCGTCATTCCGGCCTCGGGACGCGCGCTCGACCGCGCCGGCAGCCGCGACGTGTTGCTCTTGGGCGCGGTCGCGAGCGAGGCGGGGCTCGCGCTCTTCGCGCTTGGCTTCCAGTCGCTGCCGCTCGCGCTGCTGGCGATCGTCGTGGCGGGCGCGGGTTTCGGTGCGCTGCTGGGCGCGCCCACGCGCTACATCGTCACCAACGAGACGCCGTCGTCATCGCGGGCGACGGCCGTCGGATTGCTCAGTCAAGCGCTGATCGTCGGGCAGATCGTGGGCAGCTCGCTAGCGGGCGGATTGATGGGCGCGGCCCGCACCGAGATCTTGGGATATCGCGATGCGTACCTCGCCTTCTGCGCCGTCGCATTCGTCGCACTCATCCTCGCGTCGACGCTCAAATCGCGCGTCGCCGAACGGACGCAACCGATCGCGGAAGCGGCCCTAGCGTGAAATCCGCCGGATTCGAGCGCCGCCGGCGGGCCCTGGCGCGCCGTGGTTGGACGCGAGCCGAACGGCGCATCGTGTGGCGCGGATTCACCGGACGCTTCGCGCTGGCGATCGAGCCACTGATCGGGATGGTCTTCATGGCGTTGCTCACGTGGGGCATCGTCTATCGCTCGCAGCACGTGCCGGCCGATGCGACGCTAATCAAGATCGCGTGGATCTTCGCGCTGGGTACGGTCGCCTTTGCCGGATACTTCGTCGCCGTGCTGGTGGCGCCGATCGCCGCCTACTTCCAGACGTTCCGCCCCATCTACATCGTCGACGGTTACGTGCGCTATCGCGAACCCGACGAAGCATCGCGCGACGACGCCTGCGGTTACGCGGCGGCGCTCTTCGAAGACCGCAGCGTCGCGGGCGAATGGGAATGGCTAGGCAAGCGACGCCTACCGAACACGACGATTCCCGCGCTCGTGGAGTTCTCGCTCTACGCGGGAATCCACAAGATCGACGGCAAGCCGACCGGTCTGCTGCCCGACGAAGAGCTGCCGTTGCTCGCGATCGGCATCGCCACGCGCAAAGGCCGCCGAGCCGACTTGTAACCCGTCGTCACCCCGAGCGGAGGCGGGTCCTAAATCTGCTACCCTACGGGGCCGAGTTGTTGTCGAGGGGGACTCGCATAGTCGTTTGGTACGGCCAGTGGTGGCCGTAGCCGGAGAGCAGACAGACGGCTGCGCCGATCGCGAAGATGATGACGAGCGCGAACGCGGCCAAACGATAGAGTCCCGGCGGGATGCCGCGGCTCTCCGGGACCTTGGAAAAATCCATGTACTCGTCGTCGCGTACGATCATCGCCTATGCACCCTTCGGAGAGAAGCCGACGACGTTGAGGCCGGCCAATAGCGCCAGCACCGCGCCGAGCCCGAGCAGCAGCAGCATCAGTTTGAAGACGTTGTTCTCGACCCCGGGGGTGTGCCAATCTTTGTAGAGCGCGTAGAATGCGACCACGGCGACGACGATGCCGCCGATTATCGCGCCCAGACGTTCGATGGTTGCCGGATTCATCAGCGCCGCTCCTTACAACAGATAGAAGATCGAGAAAAGCACTACCCAGATCACGTCGACGAAGTGCCAGTAGAGCGTGCCCGCCGTGATCCCGAAGTATTGGCCGCCGCGGTAGACGCCCGCCGCAGATTGCAGCACGAGCACGGTCAGATAGCAGACGCCGAGAAAGACGTGCATTCCGTGCATGCCGGTCAGCGTGAAGAACGAGGCGCCGAAGATACCGCTGCCCCCCCACGTCACGTGCTCGCCGAAGATCAGGTGATTGTACTCATACGCCTGGCCGCCGAGGAAGCCCGCGCCGAGGACGATCGTTGCCAGCAGGAACCACATGTACTTCATGAAGTTGCCGTGCTTGAAGTTCTCCAGTGCGTAATGCATCGTCGCGCCCGAACCGAAGAGTACCACGGAGTTCCACGCCGCAAACGCCGTATCGAGGCGCTGGATGCCCGGGGGTGGCCATCCTTGGCCGCTGTTTCGCAAGTAGAGATACGCGAAGATGAACGACGAGAAGAGCACGCAGTCGCTGATCAGGAAGAGGAGGAAACCCTGCAGCCGCAGCTCCCGCGTCTCGACGTAGAGCTGATCGACGTGCCCCTCCGAATCGGCTCCGAACGCCGCGGTCGTCATTCGTGCGCTCCCGCCGCCACCGGCGGCGGCGAATCGGTCAGCTCGTCGTCGAGCCCTTTATACGGCAGCGGCTGGCTGAAATCGTAAGGCAGACCATAGACCGTGGGGACGTGCTTGAAGTTGTAGTAGTTGGGCGGCGAGGGAAGTTGCCACTCGAGCGTGCGCGCGCCCCACGGATTGGGCCCCGAGCGCTTCCCGTTGCGGATGCTCCAGATCACGTTCACGAAGAAGATGAGGATCGAGATCGTCATCAAGTACGACGACACCGATTCGAAGCGGTTCCAGAACGTGAACTGCGGATCGTACGTCGCTACCTCGCGCGGCATGCCGAGCATACCAAGCCAGTGCATCGGCAAGAACGTGCAGTTGAAGCCGATGAAGAACAGCCAGAAATGGATCTTGCCGAGCGTCTCGTTGAGCAGGCGCCCGGACATCTTGGGGAACCAGTAGTACATCCCCGCAAAGACGCCCATCAGGCTGCCTCCGACCAGCACGTAGTGGAGGTGCGCGACGATGAAGTACGTGCCGTGCACGTGAAGATCGAACGGGATCGCGGCGAGGAAGATGCCGGTGATGCCGCCGATCGTGAAGAGCCCCACGAAGCCGATCGCAAAGAGCATCGCCGAGGTGTAGTGGATCTTGCCGCCCCAGAGCGTCGCCGTCCAGGAGAAGATCTTGATGCCGGTAGGGATGCCGATCACGAACGTGATGATCATGAACGGGAGCTGCAAGAACGGCGCAAGGCCGGAGGTGAACATGTGGTGCGCCCACACCATGAAGCCCGCCAGCGCGATCGCCATCGACGAGAAGGCGATCAGCTTGTAGCCGAAGATTGGCTTGCGCGAGAACGTGGGCAGCACTTCGGAGATGATGCCGAACGCCGGCAGAATCATGATGTAGACGGCCGGGTGCGAGTAGAACCAGAACATGTGCTGCCACATGACCGGGCTACCGCCTTTGGTCGGATCGAAGAACGGCACGCCGAACTGCCGCTCGATGAAGAGCGCGGCCAGCGCGGCGGCCAGCGCCGTGGTCGCGATCATCAGCAGCGGTGCGGTCGCGAACTGGCCCCACACGAAGAGCGGCATCCGCGTAAACGTCATCCCGGGCGCGCGCATCTTCAATATCGTTACCACGAAGTTGATGCCCGTCATCGTGGAGCTGACGCCCACCAAAAAGATCGCCGCCGCCCACATCGACGTGCCGGCAGCGCCTTGCAGCGAGACCGGCGGATACTCCATCCAGCCGGCGGTCGGCGCGCCCAGCAAAAACGACGAAAACAGCATCAGCCCCGACACCGGAAATATCCAGAAGCTGAGCATGTTCAGCCACGGGAAGGCGACGTCGCGGGCGCCGATCTGCAGCGGAAAGACCAGGTTGCCGAACCCGCCGGTGAGCAGCGGAATGATCACCAACCATACCATCGCGCTGCCGTGCACGCTGTAGACTTCGTTATAGGTGTCGGCGGCGACGAAACCGCCGTTGGGATTGAGCAGCTGAGTGCGAATGGCTTCGGCGAGCAACCCGGAGAGCATGAAGAAGACAAATGCCGTGATGATGTACTGGATCCCGATGATCTTGTGATCCAGCGAGAAGACGTATCGCCGGACGAAACCTTGCGGCTCGGGATGGATGTGGTCGGCAATGCCTCCGGAGTGTATCGCTGCTGCAGTCATTGTTCTTTCGGTCTCACTTCAAGGTGTTCAGATAAGTCACGAGATCGGCAATGTCTTTGGACGAAAGGCCGTTCGCGCTGGCGTTCGGCATCGCGCCCATGCTGCCGGTGTACCCGTTCTGAAGGATGGCGGCTACGTCGGCCGGGTCTGCCGGCTTTCCATCTACCAGGTTGGGATGCTGCGGATCGTGAAGCACGCCCAGCAGCCCCGGCCCAACGAGGCGCTGATCGAACGGCGCGATCTTGTGGCAGGCCGTACACTTCTGCGCGAAGAGCGCCTTGCCGGCTGCGGCGTCGCCGCCTTGCAGCGCGATCGCGCCTCCGCCGGCAGCGGGCAGCGCGTTGCTCGCGTGCGCGTTCTTCTCCTGCCATCCCTTATACCAGCGGTCGAACGCGCCTTTGTCCTCGATGACGAGTACCTGCTTGTCCATCTGGCTGTGCAGCACGCCGCAGAACTGCGTGCAGATGATCGGGTAGCGGCCGGGCAGGCGCGGGGTGAATCGAATCGAGGTGACGAGCCCGGGCACGGTATCGTTCTTGAGGCGCATCGCCGGCACCCAGAATCCGTGGATGACGTCGGCCGAGGTGAGGTTGAGCGTTACCGGCACGCCGACCGGCAGATGCATCTCGTCGGTCACCTCGCCGTTGATCTGCGGATAGCGGAACGTGAATTCGAACTGATGCCCGATCGCTTCGACCACCAGGCCGTTCTCCGGCTCGAGCATGATCTCGTACCAGATGCGCACGCTGACCACTGAGAGCAGCACCACGAAGAGCGCGGGAATCAGCGTCCACCAGAACTCGAGTTTGCGGTTGTCGTGCACCTGCACGCCGATCGCATCGGCGGGATCGCTCGCTTTGGCGCGAAACGCGATCGCGAAATAGATCAGGTAGCCGGCGACGAAGACGTAGAGCGCGCTGCCGGTGGCCGCCATGAAGCGGAAAAGCGTGTCGACCTGTCGCGCCGTGACGATCGCGGCGGGTAGGTACTGCTCGAGCGGAAAGACGTACCAGAAGACGATCGACGCAATCGCGAGCAGCGTCAGGACCGACGTCACTACCCAGAATCCGCGTTCGAGCCGCACGGGCTGCGCTTTGTTTTCTACCAAAGAATGCTCTCCCTCACTACTATAAGGCGCCGCGCAGGCGACACGCACCGACTAAACGGGCTGTTAAGAGCCCCCATCGGCCGCCCCTGCAAACTCTCGCACCAGCCAGTCGACGCTGGTAATAGCGCTTCCCACGACCACGGCATCGGCTCCGGCGCGCAGCGCAGCTCGCAAGTCGGCCGGCGAGCGAACGCCGCCCTCGCATACCGTAAAGCGTCCCAAGAGCGCGATCGCCGCCACGAGATCGAGCGCCGGGAGCGCGCGACCAATCGTGGGCGGCGTGTAGCCGCAGAGCGTCGTCGCCAGGACGTCGGCGCCGGCGGCGGCGGCCGCCTCCGCCTCTTGCGCGCTCGCGCAGTCGGCCATCGCCAGCCTGCCGGCCGCATGAACCGCGGTCACCACGTCGAGGATCGTGCTGCCGTCGGGCCTAGGGCGCGCGGTGGCGTCGAAAGCGACGATCTCGGCACCCGAGCCGATAATCGCTCCGACCTCGGCGAGCGTCGGCGTGATGTATGGTTCGAACCCGGGATATTCGCGTTTGATCAGGCCGACGATCGGAAGCTGGACGCGCGAGCGCGTCGCGCGCAGGTTCTCCTCGCCCTCGATCCGCACCGCGACCGCGCCCCCGTCCTGCGCGGCGCGAGCCATCGCCGCGATGATCTTCGGATCGTCGAGCGCCGAGCCGCGCCACGCCTGAGCCGAGACGATCAACCCACCCCGCAACTCTGCCGGAAGCGTCATCGCCGCAGCTCGGGCATCGGCAGACCGGCCTCGCGGAAGGCCAGCAGCAGCGCGCCCGCGGCCGGCTCGTACTTCGGGTTCGTAAACTGCGCGTCGCCGGCGGCGGCCACGATCGCATCGCGCACGCGTGCGGCGTAGGCTTCGTTCTCGAAGAGGCCGCCGGTCAGCGCGACGCGGTGAACGCCGCTACGCTCGAGCGCCCGCACGGCGAGCGCGGCGAGCCGGTCCGCGCCGCGTCCCCCGATCTCGCGCAGCCGCGCGAAGCGCAGCGCGACCGGCGCGAACGAGGCCAACCGCTCCCGCGTCAGCTCGCCGCCCGCAAACGCGCGTACCAGCGCGCGCAACGAAGCAACGCCGAAGAATTCGCACGCCGCGCGGGCTTCATCGCTCAACGTGTCATCGCCCGCATCCTGCGCCCACATCATCGCCGCCAGCGCGTCGCGGACGAGTCCGAACGCGCTTCCCTCGTCGCCGAAAAGGTAGCCCCAGCCGCCGAGCGTCTCGGCTGCGCCCTTCTCGTCGATGCCGTAGACCACCGAGCCGGTGCCCGCGATCACGACGACCCCGGCTCCGCCGCCGAATGCGCCGGCGTGTGCCACCGGCGCGTCGTGGGTGAGGACGAAGCGATGGGTTGGAAGATGTGGTTGCGTTCCGCGAACTCGGCCGTCGTAACCGCTGACGCCGGCGACGATCGCCGCAAACTCTCGATCGCCGTCAAGGCCCGCGGTGCGGCAAGCGTCGCGTAGGGCGGCGCGCAGTGCGTCGGCGAGGCGCGTCGATCGGACGCCCTCGCCAACTTCGTCCGCCGGTCCGGCCGTGCCGCGCCCCAGCACGCAGCCACGCTCGTCCGCGACGAGCGCGACGGTCGACGTCTGCCCGCCGTCGATCCCCGCGAGGAGCGCGCTCACGCCGTTCCGCCGCAGAGCCGCCGCGCGTACTCTTGCGCCGCGGCCTCGCGCTGCGCGCGGCTCGGAAGCACGACGATCTCGCCCATCGCTTCGCGATGATGGTAGAGTTCGTGCGCGATCGCGCGCGCTACCAACGCGGACGCCAAGTCGCGATGAATGCGAATCTCGCGAGCCTGGGGATCGTACTCCGCGCGCAGTTCGCTGCGCCCCCAGTTGCCGAGATCGGCGAAGCAGACGCGAACGCCGTACGCGCGGCACGCGCGCAGCAGCGCGTTCACGAGCGCCTCAAGTCGACGCCGTCGGCGATCAGCGCGGCGCGCAGCCCCCCGGGATCGAGTTCTCCAACGCAAACGCCTTTCGCGCCGGCAAGCGCCGCTGCCGTTCCCGCCGCTTGTCCCAGCGTCATCACCGTCGGCGTCAAGCGCGTCGACGCCAGCGCTTCGTGCGTCGTTGAGATGCAGCGCCCGGCGACGAGCAGCTGTTCGCGGTTGACCGGCAGCATCGTGCGGTACGGTATCTCGTAGCTCGCACCCGGAGCGAGTCGCTGCGTTTGCGTCCCGCTCCCGCTGGGATTGTGCACGTCGATCGGATAGGCGCTGCGCGCGACGGCATCGTCGAAGCGTCGCGCCTGCAGCACGTCGTCGCGGGTGAGCGTGTAGCGGCCCTCGATGCGCCGCGACTCGCGAATACCGATCTGCGCGCCGCTGGCGGCGATGCGCGCGTTGCCGAATCCTGGAACGCGTCGCCGGAAGAAGTCGAGCAGCTGCATCGCCTGCAGCCGTGCTTCGACCTCCGCTCGCGTCAAGTCGACGGGATCGAGCGGGTCGACGTCGACGACGCGTGTCATGTTGACGGTCACCTCGTCGGGATAGGGCGAGATGAAGAACGAGACCAGCTCGCGCGGCACGTCGACGAGCCCCTCTTCGCGCGCCGCATTCCACAGCGAGTAGAGGCCGGCCACGGCGGTGAGCGCTCCGGGCACCCGCTGCGCGGGCGTCAGCGACGTGCGCATCTCTTCCGGATGCTCGCGGAGGTAGGCAGCGAGCACGTCGAGTTCGACGTGGCTGAGCCGGAACATGAGCGTCGCCGGCTGTACGCGGCCGCGTTCGTCGCCTTGCTGCGTAGGAACGCCGGCCGATGCGGCCACCAGCGCGTCGGCGGTGGCGTCGATGGCCACCGTCGCGCGATAGCTGCGCGTCCCGCCAACCGTCGCGAACTCCGCGCCGGTCACCCGATCGCCTTCGAGCAGCGTCGAGAGAAAGTACGAGTGAAGGAGCAGCTCGACGCCGGCTTCGCGCATCATCTCGAAGAGCAGCGCTTTGTGCACTTCGGGATCGAACGGCGTGATCGTCGCCACGTAGTCCGACGAGTCGTGCAAATGCCCCGGCGAGCCCCCCTTACGAACGAGGCGCTCGACGATCTCTTGCGCGATGCCGCCGACGATGCGGTCGCTTTCGGAATGAAACGTCATCCACGGGCCGACCATCGCCGCCGTAGCGGTACCGCCGAGAAACCCGTAACGTTCAACCAACAGCGTGCGCGCGCCGTGGCGCGCGGCTGCGATCGCCGCAGCGCAGCCGGCGTTGCCGCCGCCGGTCACGAGCACGTCGAACTCGTCGGAATGCGTCGAAGAGCGCATTCGCGCGCAATTCGGCGCCTTGCAGAGCAGGCCATTTCAACCCCTTCGGCAATAGAGCGGGATGCAGGTTCAGATCGCTCCCCAAGAGCGCAATTGGGCCATGGCCGCGCATCTGAGCGCGCTCGTCGCCGTTGCCGGGCTGCCATTCGGGCACGTGGTCGGACCGCTCGTCGTCTATCTGATCAAGGCGCATGAGTCCGAATTCGTGGCCGGGCACGCGCGCGCGTCGCTCAACTATCAGATCACCATCTCGATCCTGACCCTCGTCGGGATCCTCGCCGCGGCCGGCGTGATGATGGGCCTGATCTTCACCGGCAGCATGGTTTCGGAGCACGGCCAGTTCGGCGTGGGCATCGCCGCGCTCTGGATCGCCGTCGGCATCGCCGTGCTGGTGCTGCTCCTCTGCTCGCTGATCTTCATCATCGCGGGCGCGGTCGCGGCGGCCGACGGTCGCCCGTACCACTATCCCTTCGCCATTCGTTTTCTTCGTTAGGAGAGTCAGACCGGATGTTGATGCAACGAGTCAAGCCCATCGCTCGCATACTGGCCGAAGGGAGCGACAAAGAACACGGTCTGCGACGCTCGCTGGGACCGTGGGCGCTCACCGCGATGGGCATCGGCGCGATCATCGGCACCGGCATCTTCGTGCTCACCGGCGTGGGTTCGGCCACGCGCGCGGGCCCGGCACTCACGATCTCGTTCGTCATCGCCGGCATCGTGAGCGCGCTTGCGGCGCTCTGCTACGCCGAAGTCTCCAGCAAAGTCCCGATCTCCGGCAGTGCCTATACGTACACGTATTCGACGCTGGGTGAGTTCTTTGCTTGGATCGTCGGCTGGGCGCTGGTACTCGAGTACGCACTCGGCGCGGCGACCGTGAGCGTCGGCTGGTCGGGATATTTTACGTTCATTCTGCACACGCTCTTCCATTTGGACATTCCACAGGCGTGGCAGCACAGCCATTGGGATCCGCTGCCCGGGGTTGCCAACTTGCCCGCAGCGGGAATTATCCTCTTGGTCACGGCGCTTCTCGTGAAGGGCACGCGCGAGTCGGGGACGGTCAACGCGATCATCGTCGCGATCAAAGTGGCCATCGTCCTCTTCTTCATCGCCATTGGAATCGGCCACATCGATCCCGCGAACTACCACCTCGCTGCGGGCCCGTTGACCTTCGCCGGCGGCTATTTCCCCTTCGGTTGGGGCGGCGTTCTCGGCGGCGCGGCCTTCATGTTCTTTGCGTACATCGGCTTCGACGCCGTCTCCACGACGGCCGAAGAAGCAAAGAACCCCTCGAAGGATCTGCCGTTCGGAATCATTACGAGCTTGGTGATTTGCACGGTCTTGTACATCGTGGTCGTCGCAATTCTCGACGGCGTCGTTCCGTTCTACAAGCTCAACGTTACCTTCCCCGTGACCTTCGCGATGAACTACGTTGGCTTGGCCTGGGCCGGCGTGGTGATCGCTTTCGGCGCGATTGCCGGCCTCACGACGGTGCTGCTCGTGATGATGTACGGCCAGACGCGAATTTTCTATGCGATGTCTCGGGACGGGCTCATTCCCCCGGTGTTCGTGAAGCTCCACCCAACGTGGCGCACGCCGTGGCTCTCGCAGATCATCTTCGGCGTTCTCATCGCGGCGGCGGGCGCGTTCTTCCCCATCGGCGTACTCGGCTCGCTGACCAACATGGGGACGTTCGTCGCGTTCATCCTCGTCGCGACGGCGGTACCGCTGCTGAGGAGCCGTCACCCCGAGCTGAAGGGATCGTTCACCGTGCCGTTCGGCCCGTATCTGATACCGATCGCCGCAGCGGTCAGCGCGCTCTTGATGATGTACTACCTCAAGAACGGCAACCCCGTGGTCTGGGGCTTCTTCCCTATCGCCTGGCTCGGCTTCGTCATCTGGTTCGTCGTCGGACT
>DASZGC010000056.1:0-84376 GCA_035939175.1 Candidatus Cybelea sp.
CGGCGCCGATCTGGTCTGCGACGACTGCCATCTCGCCGCAGGCACGCAGCCCAAGGGGGGGAGCTTTCTCGGCACCTACGCGCGCTTTCCGCAGTGGAACAAGCGCGCGCATCGCGTGATCGCGTTGCAGGACCGCATTACGGAGTGCTTTTTGTACAGTATGAACGGCCGCGCTCCGGCCTACAGCAGCAAGGCGATGATCGCGATCGTCGCCTACATCTCGTGGCTCTCGCGCGGCACGCCGGTCGGCGCGAAGCAGCCCGAGTCCGACCGGTATATCGTCCCCCTCCCGCAGCGCGCGCCCGACCACAAGCGCGGCTCGGCGCTCTTCGCGCAGGATTGTTCGATGTGTCACGGACTCGACGGAGCGGGACTCTCGGGCATCTACCCGCCCCTATGGGGAAGGCGTTCGTTCAACGCGGGCGCGGGCATGGCGCATATCGACCGCATGACGGGATTCGTGCGCTACAACATGCCGCAGAACGACCCCGGCTCGCTCTCCGTCGACCAAGCCTACGACATCGCGGCATTCGTCTTGAGCCACAAGCGCCCGGCGTTCCACAAGAACGCGCTGGTCATCACCTCCGCGCTCCCCGCCAAGTTTTTCTAACCCTGTCACCCACAGCGCAGTCGAAGGGCGTCTCTCGACTGCGCTCGGGATGACATAGGGGGCTCGGGATGACAGAGGCGCTCGAGATGACACAGGGGGCTCGGGGTGACAAGGGGGTCGTAGCCACGGGGCTCGGACCGGCGTAGAATGGGGCTGTTTTGGAAGAGACGCTCGTTAAGGTAACGCTCCCGGAGATGGGTGAGTCGGTGACCGAAGGCTCCGTCGTCGAGTGGCGCAAGCGGGTCGGCGACTTCGTCGCCGAGGGTGACCCGCTCGTCGAGATCACTACCGATAAGGTCGACGTCGAGGTGCCGGCGACGGTCTCCGGCATGGTCACCAAGATCGGCGCACGCGAGGGCGAGACGGTCGCGGTCGGCGCCGTGCTGGCCGAAATCGACACGACGAAGACCGAGGCTCAGGCTTCGACCGCGTCGGCGAAGCCCGCGTCGGGTAACGGCGCCGCAACGGCCACGCGGCCAGCCGCCCCATTCACGCCCATCGCGCCGCCTGCAAAGAGCCCAGGACTGGCCGACCCCCAGGCCCGCCGTTTGGCAGAGCGGCTCGACGTCGACCTCGGCGGGGTAACCGGCACCGGGCCCGACGGGTTGATCCTGCGTTCCGACGTCTCCGCCGCGGCCGGCCGCCCGCGTCGCCCTGCGCCGCCGCCGGGGCCACCGCTGCCGCCGATTCCGCCGGGCGCCTCGTTGGTGCCGCTGCGCGGTCCGGCCGCCGCGCTCATCGGCTACATGGAGCAGAGCCTCCAGATTCCCACGGCGACGAGCTTTCGCAGCATCGCCGTCGACACGCTCGACGCGCGCCGCAAGGAACTCAATGGCGCCCTGCGCGCGGCGGGACGCGGCGAGAAAGTCTCGTTCACGCACCTGATCGCGTACGCGATGGTAACGTCGGCGCGCGAGCAGCCGGCGATCACGAACTCCTTCCGCCGCGACGAGAGCGGCGCGCCGGCGCGCCTCGCGCCCGGCATCCACCTCGGTCTGGCGGTCGACGCGGCGCGCAAAGACGGTACGCGCTTCTTGGTGGTACCCGTGATCCGCAACGCCGACCAGCTCGACTTCGCCGCGTTTCGCGCGCGCTACGAAGAGCTGGTCGCCAAAGCTCGCGAGAACAAGCTCGTCGCCGACGATCTCGTCGGGGCGTCGTTCACGCTGACCAATCCCGGCGGCATCGGCACCGTCGCGTCGGTGCCGCGCCTGCTCGCCGGCCAGGGCGCGATCATCGCAACCGGCGCCATCGGTTATCCCGCCGGCTTCGGCGCGGCCAACGAACAATCGCTGCGGCTGCTCGGCGTCTCGCGCGTGATGCAGATGACCAGCACCTACGATCACCGCGTGATCCAGGGCGCGCAGTCCGGCGAGTATCTCCGCCGCATCGACGAGCTCTTGCAGGGCGATGGCGGTTTCTACCAGAGCGTCTTCACGTCGCTCGGTCTGCAGGCTGCGGCGATTCCGCAGGTCGCGATGACGCCCGTCGGCCCGGCGACCACGCCGCCCTCCGACGAGATGCTGCGCGCGGTCGCTGCGGGCATGGCGATCGTCTCCGCCTACCGGCGCTACGGCCATCTCGGCGCGCACCTCGATCCGCTGGGAACCGAACCCGTCGGCGATGCGTCGCTCGAGCCGCAGACCTACGGGCTCACGCCCGCGCTTCAGAGCGCGATTCCCGCCAGCGTGCTGCGCGTGAAAGTGCCGGGCAATACGCTGGCCGACGTGCTGCCGCGGCTGCGCGAGACGTACAGCTCCACGATCGCCTACGAGATCGAGCACATCTCCGACGCGGTGCAGCGCACGTGGCTGCGCGATTACATCGAGTCGGGCCGCAACAAAGTGTCGCAATCGCCGGAGCGTCAGGTTCAGCTGCTCGAACGGCTGACGCGCGTCGAAGCCTTCGACCGCTACGTGCGCAAGACGTTCCTCGGCCAGAAGACGTTTTCGGGCGAGGGCCTCGACGTAATGGTGCCGATGCTCGAAGAGATGCTCGACATGCTCGCGGAGGACGGCGTGGCCGACGCCGTGCTCGGCATGGCGCATCGCGGACGCCTCAACGTGATCGCTCACGTCGTCAACATGCCCTACGAAGAGGTAATGACCGAGTTCGAGATGGCGGCGTTCCGCGCCGATCTCGACGACGACGACGTGATGGGCGACGTGAAGTACCACCACGGCGCGACCGGCACGTTCACCACGACCAAAGGGAAGACGATCGGCGTCACGCTGGCACACAACCCCAGCCATCTCGAAGCGGTCGACCCGGTGGTCGAGGGCAGCGCGCGCGCGCTGCAGACCGATCATTCGCACGGCATTCCCGCCTACGACCGCAAGCGCGCCGTGCCGATTCTCATCCATGGTGACGCGGCGTTTACCGGCCAAGGCATCGTTGCCGAAGTCTTCAACCTGCAGTCGCTGCCGGGCTACGAGACCGGCGGCACGCTCCATTTGATCGCCAACAATCAGATCGGCTTTACGACCGACAACGCCGACGCGCGCTCCACGCGCTACGCCTCGGACCTGGCGAAGGGCTTCGACGTGCCCATCGTGCACGTCAACGCCGACGACGTCGATGGGTGCATCGCGGCGGTCCATCTCGTCGTGGATTTCCGCCGCGCGTTCGGGCGCGATGCTCTGATCGACCTCATCGGCTACCGGCGCTTCGGGCACAACGAGCAAGACGAGCCCGCCTACACGCAGCCGCAGATGGTCGAGCGCATCAAGAGCCATCCGACGGTGCGCGAACTCTTCGCCAACAAGCTCGTTAATACGGGTATGCTCTCGGCGGACCGCGCGCGCGCGATGGCCGAAGAGGCGACGCAGCGGCTGCAAGAGGTGCGCCATGCCGTGCGCGGCGCGAGAGCGTCGCACGCGGGCGGCCGCAAGATGTCGGGCAGCAATACCTTCGACGGCGCGCAGCTGCCGCCGGCCGACCGTGCCGCGCTCGTCGGCTGGTCGGAGTCGCTCGCGAGCGTTCCCGAAGGCTTTTCGCTCAACCGCAAGCTGCACAACCAGATCGAGCGCCGCAACGCGACGATCGAGGAGCGCGGCGTCGTCGACTGGGGCACGGCCGAATCGCTCGCGTTCGCGTCGCTGCTCGTGGCAAACGTGCCGGTTCGGCTCACCGGGCAAGACACCGAGCGCGGCACCTTCAGCCACCGTCACGACGTCTATCACGACCCGCAGACCGGCGGGATCTGGATTCCGCTGCAGCACGTCGCGCCGGCGCAGGCATCGTTCGAGATCCACAACAGCCCGCTGTCCGAGTACGCGTGTATGGGCTTCGAGTACGGCTACTCCACGCAGCAATCCGACGCACTCGTGCTCTGGGAAGCGCAGTACGGCGACTTCTTCAACGGCGCGCAGGTGATCGTCGATCAGTTCATCGCGGCCGGACAAGCGAAATGGGGGCAGACCTCGCGCCTCACGCTGCTGCTGCCTCACGGCTACGAAGGCGGCGGTCCCGAGCACTCGAGCGCGCGTCCCGAACGCTTCCTGCAACTGGTAGCCGAAGGGAATCTGCGGGTTGCCTCACCGTCGACCGCGGCCAACTACTACCACTTGCTGCGGCTACAAGCTCGCTCCCCGATCGCGGTGCCGCTCGTCGTGCTGACGCCGAAATCGTTGCTGCGCGCCGACGCGGCCTCGGGGCGGCTCGACGAGATGGCCGCGGGCGGCTTCGCGCCGGTCATCGACGATCCGCGCCAGCTCGACCGCGAAAAGATCGAACGCTTGATCCTCTGCACCGGCAAGATCTACTACGACCTCCTCGCCGCGCCGGCGTACGGCGCGCTGGCGAAGACGGCGATCGGCCGCATCGAGTTGCTGGCGCCGCTGCCCGTGGCCGAGATCAACCGCCTCATCGCCGGGTACCCGCGTCTGAAAAAGATCGTGTGGGTGCAAGAAGAGCCCAAGAATATGGGCGCGCGGGCCTTCGTCCGGCGCCGGCTGCTCGAGGGCAAGCGCGACGGCTTCGACATCGAGTACATCGGCCGCGGATATCGGGCCAGCCCCAGCGAAGGTTACGCCGGTCAGCATGCAGCCGAGCAGGAGCGCATCGTCGCGACGGCTTTGGCTGAGTAGAATCCGCACCCGTTAGGGGACGAACATCTGGTCTAGGAGCTCGGCGACCGTTGAGGCGTGGGCGAAGAGCCGGCTCGACTGCACAGTAAGGAAGCCTTCGGCCACCATCGAGGCGAAGAGATGAAGCAGTGCGTCGTAGTAGCCCCGGTAGTTGAGCAGCCCGATGGGCTTATCGTGGATGGCTAGCTGGCGCCAGGTAAGCACCTCGCAGAACTCGTCCATCGTTCCGAAGGCGCCGGGCAAGGCGAGAAACGCGTCGCTGAAGTTATCCATCAGCGCTTTTCTCTCGTGCATCGAGGTGACGACGTGAAGCTGTGCGAGGCCCTGGTGCGCCACCTCAGCGAGGGCGAGCGCCTGCGGGATCACGCCGATTACCTCGCCGCCGCAGGCCAGCGCCGAATCGGCCACGATTCCCATCAGACCCACGCTGCCGCCGCCGTAGACGATGCCGTAGCCGGCGCGCACGATCGTCCGCGCCGCCTCGGCGGCCATAGAAGCGTAGGCGTCACCATTCCCGGTTCTGGACCCGCAGAAAACGCAGATGTGCTTCATCGCTCTGCGCGGTTGGTCGGAGGCCCCTAATGCGCCTTCCGATTCGCGTCTGGTTTTGGGTAGCGGTAGAGTTCGTCGTGCTCAGTGCTTTGGCGGTGATCCGTACTAAGCTGTGGACCTACGGCTCCGACACCGGCACCTTCGCGCAGGTGGTCAGCGACGCGTTCCACGGCATGCGAGACGGCGTCGAGCAGGGGTCGCACTTTCGCTATCACTGGTCGCCGACGCTGGGAATACTCTGGCCGTTCGTCGCGCTGACGCACGGCGCGCTCGCGCTGCAGATCGTGCAGGTGGCGGCGACCGTCGCCTGCGTTCCGCTGGTGGTGGCGCTCGCCCGTCCCTACGCCGGCGAGAAGCTCGCCGAGCAAATCGGTCTGGTGACGCTCTTCTATCCGCCTTTGCTGGCACTGGGCTTCGACGAGTTCCACGAGTTGGGGCTCTTCACGGTGCTGGTGTTGGGAATGTTCGTCGCGGCCGACCGCGCGCAGTGGAAGTGGTTTGCGATCTGCTCGCTGCTGGCAATGGGCTTGCGGGAGGATGCGGTAATCACGCTCTTCGTCTTCGGTGTCGTCTTGGTAGTCACCGCGCTGCGGCCTTCGCCGCAGGGTTGCGGTCTGCTCGACAATCGTCCGCTGGAGCGCCGCTCGCTAGCGATCGCGGGCAGCCTACTAGCCGGCTGCTGTGGGGGCGTACTCTTCTTCTACTACGGCGTGGTGATTCCGCGCCTTGGGGGCTGGCGTCCGAGTCACTTCTACGTGTATCCCTTCGCGCACGGTCCGCTCGCGCTGTTGGCTGCCCCGGTGACGCACCCGGTCCAATTTGCGACCTCGATCTTCACCTTCGGGCGGCTCACGTACGTGCTCGAGGCGCTCGTCCCGCTGGTCTTCCTGCCGCTGCGCTCCTGGTGGGCGCTGCTGGCGGTTCCCGGCGCCGGCATCGTGCTGCTGGCGAACTCCGGCTATGTCTGGCGGATGGGCGACCACTACGCCGCGCTCTGGATCCCGTGGCTGCTCGTCGCAATGGTGATGGGCGTCGTCGCGCTCGCTCGCAAGACCAGCGTTCGCGTCGCCAAGAACTGGACCGCGGCCGCGGCTGGAGCTTGCGTGGTGTTCCTGATCGCGTTCGATCCGCTCCATCCGCTGCACTACTTACACCCGTACTACCGCAACCTGCGGGCTGCCGCCGCGGCGCTCAACTGCGTGCCGAAGAACGCCTCGCTCGCTACCTACGACGAGTGGTTCTCGGCGATCGCGGCGCAGCGACCGAAGGCGACGATCGATAAAGCCGGCGGTGTACAATACTTGGTCTATGCCGACGATTTTCCGAGCAAGAACTTCCAGCAGCGGCTGCGCCCGGCGATTGCCGCCGAGGTGGAGCGCGGGCAGTATCGCGTCATCTGCAGCTTCGACAAGGTTCGCGTCTACAAAGCCGTCGCCCAGAAGAAGAAATGACCCGTAGGATTCCGGGTCCCGGCCGCTTGCAGACGCTGCGCGGTCTCTTTCCGGTGCCCTTCGCGAAGTTTCCGGAGTTCTTGTCGCGCGCGGCGGAGCGTTACGGCGACGTGGTGGCCTTCGCGCTGCCGTGGCGCTCGTACGTGTTCCTGAACTCAGGCGAGCTCGTGAAGGACGTGCTCGTCACGCAGCAGCACGCGTTCTCGAAGTCGCTGGGGACGCGCGTGCTCTCGCTGCTGCTGGGAGAGGGACTGCTTACCAGCGAGGATCCGCTGCACCGCCAGATGCGCCGCATCGTGCAGCCGGCCTTCCACCGCGAGCGCGTCGCCGAATACGGCCGCATCATGGAGCGCGACGCGCGGGAATTTGCCGCCGCGCTCGTACCCGAGCAACCGTTCGAAGCGCGCGCCGCGATGACGCAGCTCACGCTGCGCATCGCTACGGAGACCCTCTTCGGCAGCGACGAAAGCGATTCGGCGCGTGCCGTCGGCGAGGCGCTGGGGCTCATGATGCGCGAGTTTCCCTACATGCTCACGCCACTGGCCGGGCTGCGCCGACGGCTTCCACTGCCCGGGACCCGCCGCTTCTGGCGTGCGCGTGCGCTGCTCGACGAGATCATCTACGGTTTGATCGAACGCCGGCGGCGCGACGGCGCGCAGCGCGGCGACGCACTCTCGCTGCTCTTAGCCGCGCGCGACGCCGAGACGGGTTATCGCCCCTCCGACGAGCAGATCCGCGACGAGATCATGACGCTTTTCATGGCCGGCCACGAGACGACGGCCAACGCGCTCACGTGGGCGTTGCTGCTGCTCGCCAAGCACCCCGACGTCGACGAACCGACGGAACGCGTGATCAAGGAGGTGCTGCGGCTCTATCCGCCCGCGTGGATCCTTGGCCGCGAGACGCTGCGCGAGGTGACGCTCGTCGACGGCAGCGTCATCCCCGCCAAGACGACGGTCTTCCTCGCGCCGCTGATTTTGCATCGCAACGCGAGCGTATTCGCGCAGCCGGAGCGGTTCGCACCGGAGCGCTGGCGCGATGCCGCTCCGACGCCGTTCTCCTACGTGCCCTTCGGCGGCGGCGCGCGCCGCTGCATCGGCGAGGAGTTTGGTTGGCGGGAGATGAGCGTGGTATTGGACGAGCTGCGGCGGCGCTTCCGTTTCGAAGTCGCCGGGGATGGCGACGTCGGCATCAGCGCGTCGGTGACGTTACGGCCCGGCGGGCCGGTGATGCTACGTGCCGTCGCGCGGACAGGAACCGACGGCGACGGGCGTCTGGTCTTCGGCGAGCGTCTGCCTCCAACAGCTGCCGGTGAGCGAGCAGTAGCAGAGCGAGACTTTCAAGTTAAGCAGTGACGGGCCCAAGCCGCTGACGAGTACGGCTCCGTTTAGCCGCAGGAGCACGTGCTTCGCGTTGGCCGGAACCACCATTCCTGCGTGCGGCGTGCTGGTGGTGATGCTGAGACCGCTGTCGCCGTGAGCGGCCGCCGCGCGGATGCGCTTGGTCGCCTGGGGCTGCGCCTTGAAAACGTCGGTGAGTGCCGCCTCGAGCGAGGATACGTGCTTACCGCCGAGATCGATCGTCACGCCGTGCACGATCGCCGGGCCGAGGCCGTCGTTGCGCAGGTCGAGTTCCATCATCGAGGGCGAATTCGTGCGGTCGAAGGTTACGTAGGGCCACACGGTCGCGCTGAATTGCTGCGCGATGACGCGCGTTTGGTAGACCGTCGAGATCGCGGCGATCGTGCTGATCAGCAGCGCGCCGAGCGCGATTGCGAAATCCAGCCGGAAGCGCTTCTCCCCCATGCGGCTTGCAGCGTTACGCGACGACGAGCTGCTCGTCGCCGGCGCCGGCCTTGGCGACCGCTTCGCGGATCATCTGCTCGGCGATCTCGCCCACGGCCCAGCGAGCCTGCGCGGCGGCCTCGAGCCGGTCGATCGGGTCGAAGTAGAGGAACGCCTTTCCCGGCTTGACGCTCGGCGCCGCGTAGACCGCGATGCCGTTGGTGCGGTCGTAGTACTCGTAGGAATGCACGTCGCGCTTACCGCCGCCACCCGGCGCGTCGCAGACGAAGGTGGGCGTATTGAAGCCCGCCGTGCTGCCGCGCACGTATTTCTCGGTGTCGACCGCGGTGGCGATCGTGGTGCGCAGCTCCTCGACGCCTTTGACCATGTCGTGCATGTAGACGTAGTACGGGTGCACGTTGATGTGGCCGAGCCGCTTGACGAGCAGCTGCATGCGCTCGCGCGTGTCGTTGACGCCGCGAATCAGCACGGACTGATTGCGCGTGAAAATTCCTCGTTCGAAGAGGAGGCGCATCGCCCTTTCGGTGATCCACGTGATCTCTTCGGGCGCGTTGAAGTGCGTGTGCAGCACGACCTCTTTGCCGAGCGTTCGTCCCCTCTCGACGATCGCGGTGAGCGCGTCGAGCCACTCGGTGTGGGTGATCAGTTTCATCGGCATGATCGCCGGCCCTTTGGTGGCGAATCGCAGCCGCCGCAGGTGCGGGATGTCGAGCAAAGCGTTACCGATCAGCTCGATATTCTTGGGAGCCAGTTGATACGCGTCGCCGCCGGAGATCACGATATCTTCCAGCTCCGGACGGCTCGCGACGTAGGCGAAAACCTCGTGCCACTGCTTGGGCGTCTGCGCGAGGGCAACTTTGTCGACCTGCTCGGTATCCGGGCCGATCGCGTAGCTGCGCGTGCAGAAGCGGCAGTACACCGGGCAGACGGCCAGCGGCAGAAAGAGCGCCTTGTCGACGTAGCGGTGCACGAGTCCGGGAAGCGGCGAATCTTGCTGCTCGTGGAGCGAGTCGAGCGTGAGGCGCGGATGGTCGGGGAGCGCCGTCGATGCCAGCGGAATGAACTGCGTGCGGATCGGATCGTTCACCGGATCGTTCCAGTCGATGAGCGAGATCGCATACGGCGAGACGCGCACGGCCATCGGAGCGCGGGCGAATCCTTCTTGCGCGTCGCGGTAGAACTCGGGCGAGCAGACGTTCTCGATCGTCTGCAGCAGTTCGTCGGCGGTCTTGACCGACTGGCGCTGCTGCCAGAGGTGGTCGAGGAACGTCGCCTCGTCGACCTCGGCGTAGGCAGGGATGTGGCGCCAGAATTCGCCCTGGCGCAGGGCCTTATACTCGAACTGCCCGGCCGGAACCGGCGGTTTGAGGTGAGGCACGGCGCTTAGCGTGTGTGTCAAGAGAGTTTCCTTGCGTACGTTGCGTTGAAATGTTCGAGCAGGCGCGGGCGGTCGCGCAGCGTCTGCAGGGCGATCTCGGCGTGGCCCTTCGCGTAGCCGTTGCCGATGATCATCGTCACGTCCCGGCCGACGCCTTCGGCACCGAGTGCGGCGGCCGTGAACGACGTAGACATCGAAAAGAAGTAGATGGTTGCGCCGTCGCGCGCGCACAGGATCGAACCCAGCTCGGTGTTGGGCACGTTGACGCAGTTGACCACGAGGTCGGCGAGCTGCGGCGCGGCGGCGGCGACGGCCGACGAAAGTGCGCGCGCGTCGCGAGCGTCGGCTTCGACGAGGTGGTCGACGTACTCCAGCTCTTGAAGGAGCTTGGCGCCGGGCGTGTTCGCATGCGGCACGACGCCGATCACGCTACCCGTGTTGCCGACGGCGCCGCGCGCCTGCGCGCAGGCGAGCATACCGCTCTTGCCGTCCGCACCGACGATGGCGACCGTGTCGCCCTCGCGGCAGAGGCGGCGAACCTGCGCCGGCGCGCCGGCGACGTCGAGCACCGCGAGCGCGACACCTTCATCGATGTCCTCGGGGAGACGCGCCCAGAGCGCGCTCTCGAAAAGAATCGCGGTTCCCGTTATCCAGAGGCGGCCCGTGGCGACGTCGACGCGCTGCACGCTCTCGATGCGCAACGGTGTCAGCGTCAGCGAGACCAGCGACGCGATGCGATCGCCCGGCCGCAGGTCGAGCCCGTCGCGCAGCGCTTCGCCGATCTCCAGCACGCGGCCGACGAACATGCCGCCGCTGCCGGTGACGGCGTTGTGCTGCTTGCCGCGCAGACGAACGGTTCCGACGATGTGATCGGCGATGCGCGCCGAATCGCCATCGCACGCATGCGCGATCTGCTTGAAGGAGGCCGAATCGATGTTGAGAGCGTCGACGGCGCAGAGGATCTCATTGACGTGGATCTCCGGCGCGGCGTCGAGCCGCCACGCCTCTTGCGGCATCGCGCCGGGGGGCTCGATCACGCGGTGCGTCCCCAGCGGGCAGCACAACGCTTGCATCTGCATAACGCTCGCTATCCGACCGTGACGCCGCCGCGATCGAAAGGCATGCCCAGTACGATCGTCGTGCGCGTGCGCGCCATTCCGGGCGTCGCCTTCAGGCGCGCGAGCAGTTCGTCGAGGTGATGCGTCGAGCGCGTCGCGACCTTGCAGACGAAGCTTTCCTCACCGGCGACGGAGTGCACTTCGCAGACCTCCGGCATCGCGCCCAGCGCGCGCGTGAACTCGTCGTACGCGCAGTCGGGCGTCGTATAGCAACTGATGAAGGCCGTGAGATTGAGGCCGAGGCGCTGAGCGTCGAGCTTGGCGCCGTAGCCGCGGATGTAACCCCGCTGCTCGAGGCGCTTCACCCGGTCGTGCACGGCCGGCGCCCGCAGGCCGACGATCGT
Organism: Candidatus Cybelea sp.; assembly: GCA_035939175.1. Taxonomy (GTDB): domain Bacteria; phylum Vulcanimicrobiota; class Vulcanimicrobiia; order Vulcanimicrobiales; family Vulcanimicrobiaceae; genus Cybelea. Next base: position 11,347 of record DASZGC010000056.1, read on the forward strand.
ACCAAGCTCCGCGAAGGTTGAACGGGCGTTGCGCTGCAACGCCTCAAGAATTCTGAGATCGAGCTCGTCGAGTCCGTTTGTAGTAGTTATCATCATTCGTTCAGAGGTTAAAAATGCCGAATGATCTTCGGCACCTAAAGCATATCACCGGACATCCATTCGGCGCAAGCCTGCGGCTAATCGCGTGTTTGTTGCTGGCGGTTCTGGCCGCATGCACCCCGCAAAGTCGCCAGGCGCCTGCTGGGACCGTGCGCTTCGACCTCGCCGCCGATCCCCGCAACCTCAATCCCCTCTTCTCCAATCCCGACGCCGCCTCGGTGGAGCAGCAGCTGGCACGCCTGGCCTTCGAGCCTTTCATCGACGTCGACGCCCGCGGTCGGTCGGTCCCCGGGCTCCTTGCCGAGATTCCCACGCGAGCCAACGGCGGTCTCTCGGCCGATGGGCGGACGATCCGCTATCGTCTGCGCCCCAGGGTGCGCTGGAGCGACGGCCGTCCACTTACGACGGCCGACGTGCTCTTCTCGCTCCGAGCGATTCTCGACCCGCGCAACCCCGTGCGCTCGCGCGAGGGCTACGACCTCATCGATCGCGCCTACGCCGTGGGAGAGCGCGAGGTCGTCTTTCACCTGAAGCATGCCTGGGAGCCGGCGGTCACCACGTACTTCTCCTACGGATTCTCGCCGCAGTTCGTGCTGCCAGCGCACGTGCTGGGCGTGGCGGCGCCGCTGGGGCGCGCGCCGTTCAACGCCGCGCCGCTGGTGGGCGACGGTCCCTACCGGTTCGTCTGGTGGCGGCGCGGCGAAGGGCTGCGGTACGAGGCCAATCCGCTCTATTGGCGCGGTAAGCCGCCGGTCGCCGTGCTCGACGTTCGCACGATTCCCGACCCCTCGACGAATCTGCTCTTGCTGCAGTCGGGCGAGCTGGATTGGAATCTTTTGGCGCCGGCGCAGATCGCGATCGTCAAGCCGAATCCGCGGATCCGTTTCGTGAAAGTGCCGACGGCAGTCGTCGCGGGCCTCGCGTTCAACGTGACGCACGCGCCGCTCGACGATGTCGCGATCCGGCGCGCGATTGCAATGTCGGTCGATCGCGCAGCGATCTCGCGCAAGATCACGCTGGGGGTCTATCCGGTAACCGATGCGATCCAGCCGCAGTTCTCGTGGGCGTACGATTCGCACGTGCGCGAGCCGGGCTACGATCCGGCCGCGGCCGATCGCCTCTTCGACGCCGCGGGCTGGCGCCGCGGCGCCGACGGCATGCGCCGGCAGGACGGACGGCCCCTGCGTCTCGTCTACGTGCAGTTCGTCGAGACGACGACCGGCGTGCGCGTGGCGGCGGCGGTGCAGGCGATGCTTCGCGAGCGCGGCGTCGACGTCGTCGTGAAATCGGTCAGCAACGCGCAGCTGTTCTTACCGGGCAGCGGCATCCTCGCGTCGGGGAGCTTCGATCTCGCCTACGTTCCATGGAGCATGGGCGCCGATCCCGACGACTCGTCGATTCTGCGCTGTGCCGCGCCATCGAACTACATGCGTTGGTGCGACGCGCGAGTCGACGCTCTCGAAGGGCAGGCGCTGGCGACGACGAGCGTCGCCCGGCGCCGCCGCCTTTATTCGGAGATCGCCGCCATCGTCGCGCAGCAGGTGCCGATTCTCTACCTTTTCAACGCCGATTACGTATACGCGTATCGCGACCGTTTGCACGGCTTTTGGCCCAACGCGTTTACACCCACGTGGAACGCCTGGGACTGGAAGCTCTATTCCTTAGCCGAGAAGAGCGAGTCGTAAAGCTTGCCGCCGATCGCGCCGCCGACGATCGGCGCCACCCAGAAGAGCCAGAGCTGCGCGATCGCCCAGCCGCCCACGTAAATCGCCACGCCGGTCGAACGCGCGGGGTTCACCGACGTGTTCGTTACCGGGATGCTGATCAGGTGGATCAGCGTGAGCGCCAGGCCGATTGGGATCGGCGCAAAACCGGCCACGGCCCGTTTATCGGTGCAGGCGGCGATGATAAAGATGAACATCAGCGTCATCACGACTTCGCAGACCGCGCAGGCGAGCAGCGTGTAGTGGCCGGGCGAGTGATCGCCGTAGCCGTTGCTGGCGAAGCCGTTGGCCGTGGTGAAGCCCGCTTGACCGCTGGCGATCACGTAGAGCACGCCGCCGGCGACGATGCCGCCGATCACCTGCGCGACGATGTACGGGATCACGTCGCGCGCCGGGAAGCGGCGCGCGGCCCAGAGGCCCACGGTGACCGCCGGATTGATGTGACACCCCGAAATGCCGCCGATGGCGAACGCCATCGTGAGCAGCGTCAGGCCGAAGGCCAGCGCGACGCCGAGAAATCCGATGCCTAACGAGGGAAAAGCCGCCGCCAATACGGCGCTGCCGCATCCCCCGAGCACGAGCCAGAAAGTGCCGAAAAACTCCGCCGCGAGTCGCCGAGAAAGAGACATCGCTCCCTCCTCCTAGTGTTGGCGTGAAATCGTGTATGGCGTGTAGTCGTGTCGCGGGCGTTCGGTCGCTCGGCCCGGCAAACCTGGCTTTTAGACTGCTTTGACCGCGGCCGTTAGCGCGTCGACGGATGCTTTGGCGTCGCCGAAGAGCATCGAGGTGTTCGGCATCTCGTAGAGAGGGTTCTCGATGCCGGCGAAGCCGGAGCGCATCGAACGCTTGAGCACGACCACGTTGCCGGCCTTGTCGACATCGAGGATCGGCATGCCGTAGATCGGTGAGCTGGTGACCGTGCGGGCGGCGGGATTGGTGACGTCGTTGGCGCCGACCACCAGCGCGACCTCGGCGGTGGGAAACTCGGGATTGACGTCTTCCATGTCCAGCAGTTGGTTGTAGGGCACGTTCGATTCGGCAAGCAGTACGTTCATGTGGCCGGGCATCCGCCCGGCCACGGGATGGATCGCGTAGAGCACCTTCACGCCGCGCTTTTCGAGCTGATCGGCCAGCGCCTTGACGCTGTGCTGCGCCTGCGCCACCGCCATGCCGTATCCCGGAACGAAGATCACTTTCGATGCGTACGCGAGCATCACGGCGACGTCGTCGGCGCTGGTCGCGCGGATCTGCTGCGGGCCGCCGCCGGCGGCGGCGGGATCGGTGCCGCCCGCGGAGCCAAAGGCGCCGAAGAGCACGTTGGTCAGCGGCCGGTTCATCGCGCGGCTCATCGCGACGGTGAGGATCGTACCGCTCGCGCCGACGAGCGCGCCGCAGATGATCAGCAGCGTCGAGTCGATCTCGAAGCCCGTGATCGCGACGGCGACGCCGGTGAAAGAGTTCAGCAGCGAGATGACGACCGGCATGTCGGCGCCGCCGATCGGCAGTACGAAGAGCACGCCGAGCAAGAGCGCGGCCAGCAGCAGCACGGGGTAGGCCCACTCCGGGAGCACGCCGAGCGTCCACACCAGCCAAACCGCGAGACCCACGATCGCCAGCAACACGATGGCGTTGACGAACTGCTGGCCGGGATAGGTGATCGGGCGCCCGGTCATCACCTCTTGCAGCTTGAGGAAGGCGACGATCGAGCCGGAGAAACTCACGGCGCCGATGATCGCCGAGAGCACGAGCGAAACGGCGACGACGTCGCCGATGTTGCCGTTGGGAACGGCGACGAAATACTGTACCGTCGAGATCAGCGCGGCCGCGCCGCCGCCCGCGCCGTTATAGAGCGCGACCATCTGCGGCATCGCGGTCATCTTCACTTTGATCGCGGCGAAGACGCCGATCGCACCGCCCACCACGACGCCTACGAGCACCGATAGCCAGCCGGCGCCCTGCGTCTGTACCAGGATGCCGGCGAGCGCGATCGCCATGCCCAACATCGCGAGGCGGTTGCCGCGGCGTGCCGTCGCCGGCGAGTTCAGCTCGTGTAAACCGTAGATGAAGAGCGCGATCGCGACGAGATCGGCTAGGCTGATCAAGACGCTCATTTGCCGTCGCCTTTACGCCGGAACATCTGCAGCATGCGTTCGGTAACCGCAAACCCGCCGAACACGTTGATCGCTCCCAGCGTAACGGCCGCGACCGCCAGCGTGGTGAGCAGCGGGCCGTGCTGTACGCCCTCGAGCGCCGCGACGATCACGATCGCGCCCGCCAGCACGATGCCGTGGATCGCGTTGGTCGCCGACATCAGCGGGGTGTGGAGCGTCGTCGGCACTTTCGAGATCACCTCGAACCCCACGAAGACGGCCAGCACCAACACGGTGAGGAGCTCGATGAGATGCGAAACGTCGGTCACGATGCGGTTCCTCCGAGCAGCACGCTGCCGCCGCGCGCGACGACCGCGCCTTTGGCGACGTCGTCGTCCATGTCGATGCTCAACACGCCCTCCTTGAGCCACGGTGAGAGCAGCGCTTGCACGTTGCGCGAGTAGAGCCGGCTCGCGTCGGCCGGCATCGTCGAGGGAAGGTTGGTCGTGCCCACGATCGTCACGCCGTTCGGCGTCGTGGTCACTTCGTCGGGGACCGTGAGCGCGCAGTTGCCGCCGGCCTCGGCGGCCAGGTCGACGATTACGCTGCCCGGTTTCATCGCCGCTACCGCGGCCTCGGTGATCAGCACCGGCGCCTTGCGCCCGGGAACGAGCGCGGTGGTGATCACGACGTCGTTGGCGCCGATCTGCTCCACCATCCACGCGCGCTGGCGCTCTTGCTGCTCCGGCGTCAGCTCCTTTGCGTAACCGCCGGAGCCTTCGGCGTCGGCGCCGAGATCGAACTCGAGGAAGTGCGCGCCCAGTGACTGGACTTGTTCCTTGACGACCGCGCGTACGTCGTAGCCGCTGACGACGGCGCCCAAACGCCGCGCGGTCGCGATTGCCTGCAGACCGGCGACGCCCGCGCCGAGCACGAGTACCTTCGCCGGCGGAATCGTTCCGGCCGCCGTCGTGAGCATCGGAAAGAATTTCGGCAACGCCGCGGCGCCGAGCAGCACCGCTTTATAGCCCGCGATGTTGCTCTGCGACGAGAGCGCATCCATCGACTGCGCGCGAGTGATTCGCGGAATCATCTCCATCGCGATCGCGGTAAGCTTCGCATCGGCCAAGCGTTTGGTAAACGCCGGATCGCCGAGCGGATTGAAGAACCCGACGACCACCGTATCGGGGCGCAGCGCCGCTAGCGCTTCGTCGCTCGGACGGCCGACGGTCACGAGCACGTCGGCGGCTGCCGCGAGCGAGCGCGCGTCGGGCACGAGTTTCGCGCCGGCCTGTTCGTAGAGAGCGTCGGGAAAAGCGGCCGCCGTTCCGGCGCCGCGCTCGACGCTGACCTCGACGCCGGCTTTAACGAACCGGGCGACGGTTTCGGGCACGAGCGCCACCCGGCGCTCCTTTACCGCGGCCTCGCGAGGAACGGCTACGATCATAGGTCGGAGCCATACGGCCTAAAACGAACGCTGCCCTCCAGGAGCCTGCGGGGTTCTAAGCGATGGCGATCGCGTTGCGCAGGATGCCGATGCGCTCGATCTCGACTTCGAGTGAGTCGCCGTCGGCGAGAAACTCGGGGGGATTGCGCGCGAAGCCGACGCCTTCGGGCGTTCCGGTGGCGATCACGTCGCCCGGAAGGAGCGTCATTCCTTTGGAAAGCGCGGCGATCACCTGTGCGACCGGGAAGATCATCGACGAGGTCGAGGCGTGCTGCTTCTCGATGCCGTTGCGGCGCAGACGAATCTCCAGCCGCTGCGGATCGCCCAGCTCCTGCGGCGTGACGATCCACGGCCCGATCGGCGCGCTCTCATCGAGGCTCTTGCCTTTGAACCACTGGCCGTGCTCCCGCTGCACGTCGCGCGCGGTGACGTCGTTAAAGGCCGTGTATCCGAAAACCGCGTGCAGCGCATCGTCGGGCGAAACGTTCTTGCACTCGCTCCCGATCACGACGGCCAGCTCCGCTTCGTAGTCGTACTCGCTCGAAACCGCGGCTTCCAGGTGCAGCGTGGAGTCGGGCGCGGCGATCGCGGTGGTCGCCTTCGTGAAGAACGTCGGCACGGACGGCAGCTTCAACTCGCGACCGAGCGCGCGAGCGCCCTCGCGCGCGTGTTCGAGATAGTTGCGTCCCACGCAAAAAACGTTTCGCGACGGGCGTACCGGTGCGTCGAGCGTCACGCTCTGCAACGGGATCAGGTCGTCGGCGGAGTGCCACGCGACACGCTCGTGCGGCGCCAGCTCGAGGTAGTCGAGCAGCGTGGGCGTCGCGATCGTACGGATGAGGTCGCCTTCGAGAAGGCCGGGACGCGGCCGGCCGGCGGCCGGCCGGTACGTCACGAACCTCACATCGGCGGGAGCGTGGCCTGCGCCGGTTTGGGACTCGGCGTAACGCCGCGAATTTGATTGAGCGACGGCAGATTGGCGTTCTGCTGCTGCTGCTTCTTCATCTGCTCGACCGCCTGTTCGCGCGCGTGCTGGATCATCACGGTCGCCGCGCCGGGTTCGTTGCCCCAGTTCCCGCCGGTGGAGACCAGCGCGACGCGGCGCGCGACGTTTTTCGTTTTAGGATCGTAGTCGTAGGTAACGCGATAGAGCCCCACGGTCGCCGAACCATCGGGTTTGCGAATCCACATCTGCAAGGCGTTGCCGAACGTCTGCAAGTTGAACTGGCTCGATTTGCACGGCTTGGTCGACTTCACGCGGACGACTTGTCCTTTGCTGTTGACCTCGACCACCACCTCGGTGTGCAGCGGTACGTTGGGGAGCTGCGCCGCGCCCATCGGATGCGGCGAGGGTAGCCCGTGCGGTGCGGGCGTCGGCGCTGCCACGGCGCGCGCGCCGGCGAGCCAGAGCAGTGCAGCCAAGACGACGAGAGTGCCTCTCAACGATTTCAAGGGTGATTCTTTTCTCAGGCTAGTTGCGCGAGAGCACCGCGAACGGATGTCCGCAGGAGCCGCAGGCGACGACGACCTGGAGGTGCGGCTTTTCGCGCACGCTTCGCGCTTCGTCCGTGCCCTCTTCGAAGCCGCAGAACCGGCATCGCGTCGAGGTAGGTCGTTCCCCAGCCGCCTGTTCGTCCACGTACGGCGCTTTACGCGGGCTTCGCGTGACGACCTGCCGAAGCAGCGCCCACCCATGTTTCCCGCTCGTCTGGCAGCGGTCGCGCTCGCTGCGGCCTTCGCGCTCAACTTCTCGGCCGCGCAAGCCGAGCGGCCGATTGTCGATCTCCACCGGCTCGACTCCTACTTCGCGCTCTTCGCAGCCGACTCGAGCGTGCCGTGGAAGGGCGCGACCGTTCGTTTGGATACGTACTCGAGTGCGCCGGTCTCGCTTGCCGTCTATGCCGTGGACCCGGCCGACGTTCTCACCGCGGGATCGAACTTCAGTCCGCGCGCGATCGACACCGCGCGGCGTCGTCCCGTCACGTCGTTCACCTTTACGCCGCCGGGCGGCTATCAGTTCCAATCGAGCGAGGTGCCGGTGCCGCTCGGAACGCGCGAAGGATTTTTCGTCGTCGAAGCGCGGCGAGGCGACGTCGGCGAGCAGGTGTGGATCAATCGCTCGCGTGTGGGACTGATATCCAAAGAGACGCCGGGGGGCGTGCTCTTCTACGGCGTCGACCTCGGCACGGGATTGCCGCTGGCGCGGATGCGCGTGCAGTTGGTCGTCAGCAACTCCTTCGTTACCGCGGCGACCGACGCACAAGGAATCCTGCGATGGAATCGCACGCCGCGTCCGGTTTTCGCGCTGGCGCAGTGGGGAAGCAGCTACGCGTTCCTGAGTCCGTTGCCGCAGGCGCCGGTGCCGGCGACGATCGTCGGCGTGCGCACCGATTCGGCAGTCGTGCACGCGGGCGGCATCGTGCGGGTTGCGGGATTCGCGCGCGCTCGCTCGGGCGGCGTGCTTCGCGCGCAGAGCGGCAGCGCGCTGGTCTCGCTGCACTTCGGCGCGCGCACGATTCTGTCGCACCATGCCGCGCTCGACGAGGCGGGAGCCTTTTCGGCGTCGCTGGCGGTTCCGGCGGAATCCGCCGCGGGCGACTATACGGTTCTCGCACAGGCCGGCGGCGGCGTCGGCGGGGCCACCGTCCACGTCGATGCCGACGCGGGCGGTCTGACCCTCGACGCTAGCGCCGCGTGCAGCCCCTGCGACTACCGGCAGGACGTCCCGTTATTGGTGCATGCGTCGCGCGGCGATCTCACCGCGACGGTCACCGTCGTCCGCTCGCCGCACGTCTATCCGGGATACACCGCGGAGACCACGCCGTGGGCGACCACGAAGTGGCTCGCGACGACGGTGCGGCTCGACGGCAGCGGCAACGCGACGATCGCCGTACCGCATCCGCTCGACGGTCTGGGTTCGACGTATGGCGTGCACGTCGAAGCCGGCGGCGCGACGGCCGACACGCGCGTGATCGTGCCGACGGCCCAGGCCGCGATTCGACTGAGCGTCGACCGCACCGAGCAGAGTCTGGGGACGCCGCTCGGCTTCGACGTCTACGCCGAAGCGCTCGACGGCAAACCGCTCGCCGGCGCGAACGTCAGCGCCTCGCTCGCGCACGGAACGTCGGCGCAGCGGCAGCAGCTCACGCTCGATGCCGACGGCCACGCGCGCGGCAGTTTCAGCACGCCGGAGCTAGGCACGAACTTGATCTTCGCGTCGGTCGATCGCGACGGGCGCGCCACCGACGCCGCGGCCGTGCAGGTGGATCCGCAGGCCTCTTCTCCGTCGGCCGATGGCCGCAGCCCCGACGTGCGAATCTCGCTGGGCAGCGCGGCCTACCGCGCGGGCGAGGAGATCGCCGTCGATGCCGGCGCGCCGGCATCGCAGGGCGACGCGCTGATCAGCTTCGAGAGCTCGCTCGGCACGCAGGCGGTGGTGGCCAAGTCGCAAGACGGTCACGCTGCCGCGCGCGTGCGCGCGCTCGACGCAGCGGGCGAACTCCAGGTGGGAGCCGCGTTCGTTCGCGACGGCGCCATCGAGTGGAGCGCGGTGCCGCTGGCGCTCGAAGCGCCGGGACGACCGCACCAGGCGGCGCTCTCGCTCGCCGGGGATAAACTCACTCCGGGCGAGCCTGCTCACGTCGCCGTCGACGGAGGCGGCGCGGGACACGGCACGTTCGTCGTGCGCCTCAGTCGTGGAACGCCGTCGGGCAGCGCGGTCTTCTCTTCGGCGCCGCAGCTGCTCGCGATCGGCGTGTCGACGACGCAGAATAGCGCGCCGCAAGACGTGACCTGGCATCCCGGCGTCGACTCCACCGGCAACCACACGCAGATCATCGGTTTCGTGCGGCGCACGCAGCCGCCTGACGAAGCGCTGGCCCAGGCCGAGAGCGAGACCGTCTCCTGGAGCGTCGCGCGCGGCGGCGCCGACGGCATCTCGATCGTGCTTCCGGCGCGCGGCGGGCGTTACGAGCTTTCGGTGCTCGACATCGCCGACGACGGCAGCGTCAGCGCGGGCTCCACGATCGTCGAGGTTCCGTGAGGGAGCCCCGGAAGAAGCCGCTGTGTCCATCGTTTGACCGCAAAGCCGCCAGATGCGAGGAGAACGCGAGGAAGCATACTCACCGAGTCTGTGACCGAGCGTTCGACGAAGCAGATGGCGGCTTTGCGGTCAAACCCGGCGGGCAGCGGCAGATTCTTCGGTCGCGCCTCTATCTGCGCCAAATCTGCCGCTGCGATGGGCACAGCGACTTCTTCCGGGGCTCCTCAAAATGGCATTGATGCTGCTCGATACGTATGGGCTCGTCTATCGCGCGTTCTTCGCACTTCCGGGCTTGACCACGAGCGCCGGGACGCCGATCAACGCGGTTTACGGTTTCACGATGATGCTCAGCAAGCTCATCGCCGACGAGAAGCCGACGCACGTCATCGCCGCCTTCGATAAGGGCATGCCGGCGCAGCGCCTCGCGCTCTACGCCGAGTACAAGGCGCAGCGCCGCACGATGCCCGACGAGCTGCGCGGTCAGTTCGCGCTGGTGCGCCGAGTTCTCGACACGTATGGCGTTCCGATCGTCGAAGTCGAAGGTCAAGAGGCCGACGATGTCATCGCGACGCTCGCGGAGCAGGCGCAAGAGTCCGGCGAACAGACGATCGTCGTCACCGGAGACCTCGACCTGCTGCAGATCGTCGACGAGCGCACGACGGTGCTGGTCACGCGGCGCGGCATCACCGAGCTGGGACGCTACGATCCCGCGGCGGTGCGCGAACGCTTCGGCTTGGAACCGGCGCAGCTGCCCGACTACCGCGGTCTCAAGGGGGATCCGTCCGATAACCTTCCGGGCATCCCCGGCGTTGGCGAGAAGACCGCGAGCAAGTTACTTCAAGCCGCCGGATCGCTCGACGCGCTCGTTGCCGAACCCGCGCTGGCCGGCAATCCAAAGCTGCAGCGACTCGTCGAGGAGTACGGCGAGCAGGCCTGTCTCTGCCGCGCCGTCTCGATCGTGCGCCGCGACCTCCCGCTGCACGTCGACTGGGAAGCGAGCCGGTACGAAGCGCCGCAAGATCGCGAACTCTACCAACTTTACAGCGAACTCGAGTTCAAGACGCTGCTGGCCAAACTAGCGCCGCCCTCCGATCTCCCGCTTTTCGAGAGCGCCGCCGCACTCTCGGGAAACTATCGCAGCTACGCGGCGTCGGTCGACCCGCCGGAGTTCGCGCAGCTGGCGCGCGAGCTGCGCGAGCTGGACGTCGCGGGCGGCGTGGCGATCGCGCATCTCGGCGACGCGCTCGGCGTTAGCGCGCTCGAAAATGCCGGCATTGCATTTGCGTCCGGTGCACTCGGCCACGACGACGTGCGGGCAGCGATCGCAAAACTCTTCGACGACGCACCGCGCGTGGCGGGCTACGACGTCAAGCGCCTGCTGCACGTGCTGCAGCGCGGGGGCGTGGTCAACGCGCGTTTTGCCGACGACGCGATGATCGGCGCCCACCTGCTCGACCCGTCGCGCGGGTTCGCGGAGGTAAACGACGCCGCCGCGCAGCTGCTCCGGCTCGACGTTCCCGCCGACGCCGCCGCCGCGGCCGACGCGACGCTGCGCTTGACCGCGTACGTTCGTGACGAACTGGGCAAGCACGAACAGCTCGCGCTCTACGAAGAGCTGGAGCTGCCGCTGGCACCCGTGCTCGCGAAGATGGAAGCCGCCGGCGTGCGCATCGACGTCGCCGAACTGCGCGCGATCGGCGAGCGCGTCGACGCCGCAGCCGGGCAGCTGCGCGGGCACATCTTCGATCTCGCCGGGGAAGAATTCAACATCGGATCGCCGCAGCAGCTGGGGCGCGTGCTCTTCGGCAAGCTCGAAATCCCCGGCAGCAAAAAAACGAAGACCGGTTGGGCGACCGGCGTCGAGGTGCTGCAATCGTTGGCGCGCGAGTACCCGATCTGCGCGCTCGTGCTCGAATGGCGCGAAGTCACCAAACTAAAAAACACGTACATCGACGTGATCCCGCAACTCGTCGATCCAAAGGACGGGCGCCTGCGCACCGAGTTCAACCAGACCGCCACCGCCACCGGGCGCCTCTCGTCGACGAATCCCAACCTCCAGAACATCCCCGTGCGCGGCGAGTTGGGGCGCCGAATCCGCCGCGCGTTCGTCGCGCGCGGCGACGAGTACGTGCTGCTCGCCGCCGACTATAGCCAGATCGAGCTGCGGCTGATGGCGCACCTCTCGGGCGATGCGGCGATGCGCCGCGCCTTCGACGCGTCGCAAGACATCCACGACTTCACCGCGCGGCAAATCTTCAACGTCGCCGCGGATGCGCAGGTCGACCCCAACCAACGCCGCATGGCCAAGAGCGTGAACTTCGGGCTGCTTTACGGGATGTCCGACTTCGGCCTCGCGCAGCGGCTCGAGATCGGCCGCGCGGAGGCCAAGGAGATTACCACGGCTTATTTCGCGCGCTTCCCGTCGGTACGCGCCTACATCGAGCACACAATCGCCGATGCGCGGCGCAGCGGCTACGTCGCGACGATCCTCGGGCGCCGGCGCTACATGCCGGGGCTCGTCTCCGGCAACTACATGCTGCGTGCCGCCGCCGAGCGCGAGGCGACCAACGCCCCCCTCCAAGGCAGCGCTGCCGACCTAATGAAGCTGGCAATGGTGCGCATCGATCGCGCGCTGGAAGAATCGGGACTCGACGCCGCAATGCTGCTCCAGATCCACGACGAGCTGATCTTCGAAGTTCGCGAGTCGCAGCTGCGCGAGGTTTCCGCCCTCGTACGCGAGCACATGGAAGGCGCGATGTCGCTCGCGGTGCCGCTCGAAGTGACGTTGAAAACCGGCCGCAACTGGTACGACGTCGAACCGGTGACGCAGGAGCGCTTCGAGCGTGTTTAGCATCGCCGCCGCGTTGGTCGCCGCGCTCGCTACCGTCGTGGTCCACGCCCCGAAGGCCGATCTCACGCTCGAGGTCGCGCGCACGGAGACGCAGCTCGAGCACGGCTTGATGGACCGCCGCTCGCTGCCCGTGCATACGGGTATGATCTTCGTCTTCGATCGCGACGACACGGTCGACTTCTGGATGAAGGACACGCTGGTGCCGCTCGACATGGTCTTCGCCGGCGCCGATGGAACGGTGCGCCGCGTCTACGGTAACGTGCCGGTCGTTTCGCCGAAGCTGACCGACGACCAGATTCCGCGGGAGGAGGCGCGCGCGCAATACGTGATCGAGCTGCCGGCGGGCGAAGCGTCGCGCGACGGCATTGCCGCCGGCACGAAGCTCGATCTGCGCGCGCTCTCGTCTCCCTAAATGCCGGAGCTTCCCGAGGTCGAGACGATCGTGCGCGGCTTGCGGCGCGCCATCGTGGGCAAGACGATCGAAGCGGCCGACGTACGGCTCGCTCGCGTGACCGTGGCGCCGCACGGCATCGCGTTCGCGGGGGCGCTGCGCGGCCGGCGGATCCTCGCGATCGGGCGCCGCGGAAAGTACGCCGTCCTCGAGCTCGACTCGGGCGACGCGCTGGTCGTGAGCCTGCGCATGACCGGGCGCCTCGTCGCGATGGGCGGCGACGAGCCGGAGTACCCGCGCTCCCACGTCGTCCTGCGTTTCAGCGACGGGGCCCGGCTGCATTTCGCCGATGTCCGCACCTTCGGGCGCATGCGCCTGGTTGCGGCGGGCGAAGCGTGGGACCGCGAGCTCGGCGTCGAACCCCTATCCACCGGCTTTACACAGGAGGCCTTTCTCGGTATGCTGGCTGAGCGGACGAGGCCGATCAAGGCATTCTTGCTCGACCAGCGGCGCATCGCGGGCATCGGAAATATCTACGCTTGCGAGGCGCTCTGGGAGGCTCGGATTCGTCCGGCCCGGCCGGCTCGAGCTTTGACAAAGGCGGCGGCAAGCCGCTTACGCCTCGCCATCGTTGACGTTTTGCGGCGCGCGATTACCATGCGCGGTACGAGCGTCGACGACTACGTGGATGCGCAAGGCCTTCGAGGCGGCTTTCAAAACGATCTCGCGGTCTACGGCAAGCACGGGAGTCTCTGCCGCAGGTGCGGCACCAGCAGGATCGTGCGGACCGTGTTGGCCGCGCGCGGCACCTGGTGGTGCAAACGATGCCAACGATAAAAAATGAAGTGACAAAAAAAAATATGAAGGTAGGAAAAGTCCCATAACTACAACCGATCTCGCCCCAGTCAACATCGAAGAAGACCAATTAGCGCTCGAACAGCGCCTCTACGAAGAATCGCTCCGGGTCCTCGACGAGGGCCAAGTCCTCACCGGAACGATCGTCCAAAAAGACAAAGACGAAGTGCTCGTCGACGTCGGCGGCAAGTCCGAAGGCGTGCTTCCCTTCCGCGAGTTGTCGCTCGCTATCGATCCCAAGCTCCTCAAAGTCGGCGACACCGTCGAGGTGATGGTGCATCGCATCGACGAGATGGACGGAACGCTCTTTCTCTCCGAACGGCGAGCGCGCGCGCTCAAGACGTGGGAGAAGGTCATCGAAGCGCACGAGCGCGACGAAGTGATCGAAGCGACGGTCACGCAGGTGGTCAAGGGAGGCGTGCTCGTCGACCTCGGCATGCGCGGCTTCGTTCCCGCCTCGCAGATCCGCCGGCAGCCCGTCGGAAACCTCGACGAGCTGGTCGGGCAGCATCTGCGCCTCAAAGTGATCGACCTCGATCACAAGCGCCATCGCGTCGTGCTCTCGCAGCGCTTGGTGCTCGAAGAGGAACTGCAGGCCAAAAAGCAAGAGCTGCTCGACACGCTCGAGGTCGGGCAGATCCGCGAGGGCATCGTCGTGCGTCTCGCCGATTTCGGCGCCTTCGTCGATCTCGGCGGCATCGACGGCCTAATCCACAACAGCGAACTCTCGTACGCGCGCATAAAGCACCCGTCCGAAGTCGTGAAGATCGGCGACGTCGTGCAGATCGAGATCATGAAGTTCGACCCCGATGCGAAGAAGGTCAGCCTTTCGCTCAAGCACGCGCTCCCCGACCCGTGGGATCAGTACGCCGACCGTCTCTACGAGACGAACAAGCTGACCGCGCAGATCGTCAAGGTCACCCCGAACTACCTGCTCGTCGAAGTGATCCCCGGCATCCTCGCGATGGTGCCCAAGGGCGAGTTCGATGCCTCGGCATCGTTCGCGGCCGGACAAGAGGTCGAGGTAACGCTGCTGACGATCAATCACGCGACGCGCCGAATAACGGCCTCCATTCAGCACGTCGCCGACGTTCCTCCCGAAGAGATCGAGCTATACGCGGTCGAGGAGGAGATCGGCGTCGACAACCCCGTGGACGCGGTTTCGGAGCCGAGCAGCCCGAGCGAGTAACGCCGCGACGTGCGCGTTGGGCTCACCGGCGGCATCGGGGCAGGCAAGAGCGAGGTCGCCTCGATCCTCTCGCAGCTCGGCGCCTACGTCGTGGATACCGACGCGATCGCCCGTGAGGTCGTGGCTCCCCAGAGCGACGGCCTCTTAGAGATCGGCCGGGTGTGGCCCGCAGTCGTGCGCAACGGAGCGCTCGACCGGGGTGCCCTGGCCGATATCGTCTTCGGCGACGCCGCGGCGCGCGAGCGGCTCAACGCCCTCCTCCACCCGCACATCCGCAGGATCGCCCTGGAGCGCGAGACGCGGGCCAAGCCCGGCCAACTGATCGTCCATGTGGTGCCGCTGCTCTTCGAGACGGGTTACGATCGCCTCGTGGACCGCTCCGTTCTGGTCGTCGCCCCGCTGGAGCGGCGGATCTCGCGCGTCGTCGAGCGCGATCGCATCGACCCCGGACGGGTCGCGGCCCGGATGGCCGCGCAGGTCGAGCCCGAACGCGCGCGAGAACGCGCCGATTTCATTATCGAAAATGATGGGAACCTGGATAACCTCCGCGCGCAGACCCAAGCAGTTTACGAGAGACTGGCCGCGATTCTCAGCAAATCCTGAGTTTGCCGAGCGCTTGTATGGGAAAGAAGATATCCCAGACCAAGGAGGTTTAAATATGGCACAGGATGCTGGACAGTCCGGCGGGATGAGCGTTCGCGAAGCAGGCCGCCGCGGCGGTGAGCGCGTGAAAGCCAAATACGGCTCGGAGTTTTACGAGGAGATCGGGCGTAAGGGCGGCGAGGCCACCAAGAGCAAGTACGGTCCCTCGTTCTACGAAGTGATCGGGCAAAAAGGCGGGCAGCGGCCCAAACGCAAGGCCACGGCTTCATAAGCCGCGACTTGCGGTAAGTACTCGCCGATGGCAGATAAGAACGAGCGCCCGAGCAAGCGCGAAATGTCCGTGCGCGAAGCCGGCAAAAAAGGCGGCGACACGGTCAGAGATCGCTATGGCTCCACGTTTTATGAAGATATAGGGCGCAAAGGCGGCAAGGCCACGCGTGACCGCCACGGCGTCGAATTCTACGAATCAATCGGTCAAAAAGGCGGCAAGGTCGTCAAGGAAAAATACGGCTCGGATTTTTACGAAGAGATCGGGCATAAGGGCGGCCAAAAAGTCAAAAAGCTCATCGCCGAAGCCAAGAAGAAACTCAGCGAAGAGGGCCGCTAGCAGCCGGGCGTCAGTGGTGGATTGAAACTCCGCCGCTGACTTTGCCCAGGTGAATCGTGTCGTCGTCGAAGTCGACCGAGATATTGCTGATCGTCAGCGTTTGACCACCGGAATGAACGTAGCTGGGGTGCGACATCTTTAGCACCTTGGCGTCGTTCGTCCAGGTTACGAGATCCGTATCGAAGGCCCGATGCTCGGGATCGTTGATTCGCTCGATGTGCACCGCCCCGACGGCGGTGAAATCGAGCGAGGCGATGTCGAGCTGCACGTGCTTCGCCGAAATCCTCAAGTACGGCTTGCCTTTGCGAAACACGACGCCGTTGCGCACGCCGTCGACGGTTCCGCTCAGTCCGTCGGGTGAGAGACGCGCGTGCTCGTAGTCGAAGCTCCACGACTTCGTCGTGATGTGATTGTTGAGCACGTGGCCGCCATGCAGGTCGATCGGGAGCTGACCCGGCGGCAGCGGCGGCGTTCCCCGTCCGGCGAGCACGACCTCGACCACGACGTAAATGCCGAAGAGCACGCCGGCGAAGATCCCGATGCGTTTCCAGAGCTTTCGCCTAGCGCTCATCGGTGGAAACCTCCGGAGGGGGTGTCGGTTCTCGCAGGCCCGGAAGCCAGAACAGCGCCAGATAGACCGCCGCCAGCGTGAGGACCACGGCGGTGGGTCCGATCTGCGAGAAGAGCGTCGGTACCCGCGGACCCACTCGCCCGCTCACCGTCGCGCGCTCCTCCAACCGGCTGCGAGCCTGCCAGTTTCCGTCGGGCGCGATGATTCCGCTGATGCCCGTCGCCGCGGCGCGCACGACGTAGGCACCGCTCTCGATCGCGCGCAGTTGCGCGATCTGCGCGTGCATGTAGGGGCCCGACGTCTTTCCAAACCAGGCATCGTCGGTGCTGATCACGAGGATCTGCGCGTTCTGGCGCATCTGCCTGAAAGCGAGATCGGCAAAGGCCGATTCCCAGCAGATGAGCGGTGCGATCGGCAGCGCGGTCGTGGGATAGACGCCGTCGCGACGGCCCGGCGTGATGCCGCCGTTGAGCGAACCCACGTACGGCAGCCACGAGAGGAATCGACGGCCGGGAAACGATTCCGCGAACGGCACCAACTGGCGCTTGCGATAGATCTGCGTACTGCCGTCGGGCGAGAGCACGAAGAGGGCGTTGTAGATGCCCGTAACGTTGGCGTCGACCCCGCCGGCGACGATCGTCGAACGAAGGCTGTGCGACAACTGAGAGACGTCGCTCAGCAGCACGGGATCGAGATTCAGCTCGGTCGTGATCGCCGTCTCGGGCCACACGACGAGCCGCGGCTGCGTGCCGGCGAGCGCGCGCGTCATCGCGGTGTAACGGCTCACGGCTAAGCGCAACGCGTTCCACTTGAGCGACTGCGGAATATTGCCTTGCACGGCCGCAACTTCGATCGTCGGTTTGGGCAGCGAGCGCGCCGGCCAGAACGCCCATGAGAGCAGCGTCACCGCGATCGCGGCGCCGGCGACGCCGGCAAACGTGTGCCACGTCTTGCGGCGCAGCGCGTCGGCGGCATACGCACCCAGCACGCACAGCACGAACGTGATGCCGTACGTTCCTCCGTACGCCGCGACGGCGCGCAGCGGCGCGTCGGCCTGCGTATATCCGAGCTGGTCGAACGGCGCGGCAAGCACGCCGATCGAGCGAAGCCATTCGCACACGGTAAATGCCGCAGCCGCGCCCAGCGGCGCCAGTTCCGGACGCATGCGTGCGTAAGCCGCGGCGCTCAGCGCACCCGCCAAAGCAAAGAACGGGGCTTCGATGAGCGCCGGTCCGAGCGCCAAGAAGGGGCCGAAAACGCCGATGTAGCGTCCGACCGTGTGCCCGACCCAAGCAAAATCTAAGGTAAAAAATATCAACCCGGCGAGCCATCCGAGCAGGGCCGCGCGCTTCCAGGAAGCATCTTGCCATGCAAAGAACAGCGCTGCAGTTCCGAATGGAACCAGCCATGCCGCCCCAACTTTTGGAAATGCTGCCGCCAACGCAATCGCCGCGAAGACCGCCAAGCCGGCATCGCGCACTAGCGGCCGCGAGGAGATCATGATTCGCAGATTGAGTTTCGGTTTTGTCGTCGTGGTGGTTACGGCGTTCATCGTTGCGGCGTGCGGTCGTCAGGTCACGCCGAACCCGCCAGGCTTGGGACCGGGCGGCGCCCCTCTGGGATACATGGCCGTACACTTTGACGTCGCCGCGCCATTCAACTTCTCCAACTACCAATACATGATCGTCTTCGATACGAGCGGCGACGGAAAGACGCCGTCGACGGACACCTTGCAAACCAACTGGGCGGGTTATTCGTTTGCCCTGATCGCGCTGGGCAGCGGTGGAACCTCGTACGCGGAACCGGTTCAGTTCGTCCGCAACCAAAATCCCCACATTCCGCCAGCGTGGCTGCGCTTGGGAACGACGCCCCAACAGTTCTCCTTCAATCCCGACAGCAACGGCTCGGGAACCGAATTCTCGATCATCGCGCAAAAGGCGATATTTAAGGGAATCGCGTCGCCGTCGCCGTCGCCGAGCGCGTCGCCGTCGAATCTCTGGACATTCAACGCATTTACGACGCAAGCGACCAACGGGGGCACCTGGACGTTCCTCGATTCCCTCGGCCCCGGCGGCCCGATCGACCCGCAGTTCGTATCGCCGAAACTGTGCATGACCGAGCAGTTCGACAACACATATTACGCGTATTTCACCCCGTCGGATCCCGCGGCGCAGATCGTCAGCGTGGAGATCTCCAACAATCCTTCGGCGCCGACGCCTTGTCCGTGAGCGAGTTCGCAGTCGAGTGCGCGTATAATCCGTGCAGTTGCCTGGTAAGCGGACCGGTCTTGGGCGGCGAAGCGTACTGCAGCGAGTTCTGCCGCGGGGCCGAGGACGGCATCGAGGTCACGGCCTGCGGCTGCGGGCACCCGCAGTGTGACGAGCCGTGAGGTAGCCTCATCGACCCTTCGTTCCCCGAGCGTAACGACCGGCGGCGACCTCGTGCTTTACGAGGCCGTCTCGAAGCGTTTGTGGCTTATCGTTGCCGTCACGACGCTGGGCTTCACCTATATCGTGCTGCTCGCGCTGCTCGGACGCACCGTGCCGGTGCTGCATGCTTGGGCACGCGCCTACATCGCGGTCTTGCTGATCGCGCTCGTGCCAAGCCTCGTCTACGTGATCGTGCTCTGCCAACCGATGCTCAGGCTCACGAAGTCGCACCTCGTCTAGCGGCGCGTACTCATCCCCTGGGAGTCGATCGAAGGAGTTCGCCCGCTCGATCTGCCCAACGGTCCGCACGCCGGCGTGGTGCTGCGGATCGGCACGATCGCCGGAGCGAAGCTCTCGGCCGGCAAGTTCGCCGCCTTCACGATTCTGCCGCTGATGCGGAAATACGTCGCGCGTTACGGCGCGATCCCGGTGCCGCCGCCGCGCGGCATGTCGCTCGAGCAGCTCGAGACGACGATCGCGGGCTACCGCGCCGCCGCACTCGGCAACGACTAAAACAACCCCTAAAAGTTGAACGTCGTCGGGACGACGGGCTGCGGTGAGCCGATGTTGAAGACGGCCGTCTGGGTGGGGAAGGCCAGCAGGTTGAGGCCGACGTTGATCGCCGCTTGCGATTCGTTGTAAAGCACCAGCAGCTGGTAGCAGTTTCCGATCGTGCGCGTGTAGTAGATGACCTTGTCGGCGACCAGCTCGCCGCCGCCCTTCCAGTTGAGATTGGTGACGAACTGCAGCGACGCGTCGCGCCCGAACGGCGTCGAGAGCTGCAGATTCGTCGTTTCGAAGCCGCTCCCCGGGCCGGGGATGAACGAGCCGCTGAGCATCAGCACCGAACGCGTCGACGGCTTGGCCGTGAGCTGATAACTCAGGGGCTGCGCGACGCCGTCGAAATTCGTCGACCAGCCCAGCGAAAATGCGTACACGTCGTCGTTGAAGAGGCGCACCATATCCTGGGCGTTCTTCGTGTTCTCCGTGGGTTGCTGATCGAGGTATTGAAACGGCACCAGCGCGGGACCGTTGTAGTTGGCCTCGTTATAGGTAAGCGTATTGACGATGTGCTGGCTGACGGGCGTGGTGAGGCTCAGGTCCTGCTCGATCGCGGCCTTGAGGTCGCCCGTGCCGTACGCGTACTGGTCGACGGTCACGGTGCCTTGAAAGTCGCTCCCCAAAACTTTGGCCTCGAGCGGGCCCACCACGAGATTGGCGTCGCCGCGCCACGTCGCCAGCGCTTCGGGCTGGCCGTCGCCCGCGGGGTTGCTATACTCGCCCACCGTCAGCTCCGCGGATAGCGGTATGAAAAAGTGCTGGAAAAAGTCGGTAGGACGCACTTCGAACTCGGGAATCTTGTTGATTCCGGTCGCCTCCAGCGAGTAGGTCTTGTCGAACTCCATCTGGTAGTCGGCGCCCGAGGTCGTGTACTGCAGCAAATAGTCGAACTCGGACTGATTGCTGAACGACGATTCGCCGCCGAAACTCGCGTTGCTGTCGCTTTCGTTGTAGGTAGTCGTTTGGTTCAAATTTTCGTTGAACTGCCGCGTGTCGGAAAAGGTGAAGCTATCGCTGCTCGATTGACCCCCGACGGAACTGTGGCTGATGCTGTAATCCTGCGACGTCTGCGCGGTTTGGTGCGCGACGCTGATCGCGGTCGTCTCGTTGGGCGGGATGCTCACCAGCGGCCCGTAATTCGACTGATACGTGAACTGCAAGTTGCCGTGCAAATGCTCGGAGAAGTTCTCCTGTTCGGCCAGCGAGAGGTTCGTCTGCGTACCGCCCTCCTGGCGATTGTTGATCGTGTAGACGTTGACGCTAACGCTGCGCCGGCCTTTCCTGCTGGAATAGAAGCCGACGTAGCCGAGCCCCAAGCCTTCCTTCGTGAAATAATTCACGATGTAATAGCCGTAATAATACTGGTCCTTGCCGAACGGGATCTGGACCTTGATCCACGCGCCTTCGTACGAGTCGTAACCGACCTCGGGGAACCAGTGCGCGCGCCCGCGCTGTCCTTCGAGGCTGCGCAGCGGAATGATCAACAGCGGCAGGTAGAAGATGGCCGCCGCGCCGAGCCAGAGCACGGCTTTATGAATCACGATGCGATCGCCCGGATAGACCGCCATGTCCTTTCCGGTGATGTGATAGCCGCCGCGCGGGTTCTCGCACGTCGTCACGTACGGATTGAGGCCGCTGGCGGTGCCGTCGGAATTGGTATGCAGGTCCTGCGCTTCGAAGTGCACGAGGCCGCGCTGGACGCCTTCGTCGCTGGCGCCCCTGCCGTTGAGCAGTTTTGCGGTCTGCTGCACCGTGTCGAAGCTGATGACGTCGGCGGTGAGCACCGAGTTGTGCTCGTGATTAACCAGGAATGGATGGCCGGTGATCGTGATCGTGCGAATGCCGTCGAAGTGCGCGTGATCGCCGACGATCTCTTCGTCGCCGTAGTAGATGTGCACGTTGCCGATTGCGTCGCTCGGCTGGCCGCGTTCGCGGTTGCCGCTCCACTTATCGGAGATCACCGCGAGGAAGCCCGGGGCCAGCGTCGGCGCTCCCGTGGGAGCGGGGGTCGGGCGCGGCGTGGCTTGGCCGGCCGGGGGAATCGGCGGCGGCGTCTCGCCGCCGCGCACCAGGAAGATCGGCCCCAGCGAAGCGGTGGGATTGGGAGTTGCTCCCGGGATGGGCGGCGGCGTTACCTGGCCCGGAAGCGGGCGGGGCGTGGGATTGAGTGTGAACGTCCCGTTGCCGACGCCCGGGGGCACTTGCGGGGGGCCCGGAGTGGCCGGCGGCGCGGGGGTGGGGGTCGAAACTTGCGCGACGCTCTGGGCCGTGCCGGAGGCGGGTGCCCCATTCCCGTCGCTATCGGCGTAGTGCTGCGCGCAGGTTTGGCCGTTGAGCAAATTGAGCGCGAGCTGTTCGCTTGCATCTTGCGAAGCGGCCGAGGCCCAGGTCGGATAGGCGCTGCAAAGATATGCGACGAGCACCGCAATCGCGGCTAGGCCGCGACGTCCGTGAGCGTTCCCGAGCACGTCCCTAGCGCTCTTCCAGCCAAAGTAGGAGCGTGCCCGCAGTTCCCATGATGATGTTCGGCAGCCAGGCGGCCAAGAAGGGGTTGATCGCACCGTTACGGCCGAATGCCGAGCAGGCCGACGTCATGAGATAGTATGCAAAGAATGCGATGATCGCCAGCGCGATGCCGAGCGTGCGTCCTCGCTTGCCGAAACGCAGTGCCAGTGGAAGTGCCACGATGACGCTGATGAAACAGGCGAACGGCCATGCCAGCTTGTTGGCGAGATTGATCTGCAGGTTCCCCATCGCCGTCCCGCCGATGCCTTGGGATTGGAGCGCGTTCACTTGCGTGCGCAGTGACTTGCTGCTCATGGTCCAAGGATCGTTGTTCACTTGGCTGACGAACTGGGAGGCGGTCTCTCCGAGAGGCAGGCCGATGGTTACGCTCTTTACGCGCTGTTGATTGACCAAAAAGCCGTCGTTGTTGTAGCGAGTGTCGATGACGTCGCGCAGGTCGAGCAGGCTCCCCTGGACGTTGGCGCTGCGAGCCTGCAGCGTTTCGTTCCACGGGCCGTACTTGCCCGGTTTGAAGATTTGGACGTCGAGCATCGTTTTGTTGTCGGGCGCGACCTGCCCGACGTAAAAGGTATTGCCGGTGTCAGGATCCTTACGGAAGAACTGCGGCTCGACCGGCAGCGAGTCGGTGTGGTAGATGATCTGATAGAACGTACGCGTCGAGAGATCGACCGAAGCCGGCGCCACCCACTCGTTCATCGTATAGGCGACGAGGAACATTGCGAAGCCGAATACGATCGGCGAGAGCGCGATGCGCATGATCGGAATGCCGGCCGTCCGCATCGCAGTCACCTCGTTGTCGCCCATCAGCCGGCCCATCGCGAGCAGCGCGGCAAAGAGGCACGCGAATGGGAACGCCATCGGAATGGCTTGCGGGATGCGGAAGATGACGAAGCGCAGCACCAAGAAAAACGGCGCGTGCTGGTTGATGATGTAGTCGGCCGCGAGGAAGAAGATGTTGAGCGCCCAGAACAGTAAGAACGCGCCGAACGCGAACATGAACGGGCTGAACATCTCGCGCAGCAGATAACCGTCGAGGATCGACAGCCCCGGAACGGCAGCGCGAACGCGGTCGAACGGTTGGCGGTCGGTGAGCGTCGTCATAGGGAAAGATCGGATCGGCGCGTCACGGCGCTATTCCGAGGAATCAGTAGTTGCGGTACGCGTTGAGCACGCGCACGACGTATGCTCGCGTTTCGGCATAGGGCGGGACGCCGTGGTAGCGGTCGACCGCTCCCGGCCCCGCGTTGTATGCCGCGACCGCCAGCGTGACGTTGTCGTGGTAGCGATTGAGCAGCGACCGCAGGTAGCTCGTGCCGCACGAAACGTTCTGCGTGGGATCGAAAGGATTGCCGATGCCGCAGCCTGCCGCCGTGCCCGGCATCAACTGCATCAGGCCCTGCGCGCCGGCGACACTAATCGCCGACGGATTGCCGGCCGACTCGGCCATGACCACCGCGCGCACCAGGCCGGGCGGGACGTTGTTGGCCTGCCCTGCGCCGGTCACCAGCGAGTCGAGCGTCGCGGGGTCGAGCGCATGCGCGGCGTATGGCAGGTAGCCCGCGCCGGCGCATCCGTAAAGCAACCCTAGAAGGCCGCAAATCCCGAGCACTCGTTTCATCGCACCGTCGCCTTTCTTCTCGGTCCGCAGCGGGGCCTTGCAGGCAGGCCGCGGGAACGAGAACGAGCAAGCCACGTTAATCCTCCATGACGTTAAGGTATAGGCGGCGATGATATCGAGAGTGCCTTGAGGTTCGCTGAGGCATGAGCGAATACGACGTCCTCGTGGTCGGCAGCGGCGCGGCCGGGACGACCGCGGCCGAGCGCTGCGCCGGTGCGGGCCGGCGCGTGGCGATCGTCGACCGGCTGCCGTACGGAGGCACGTGCCGGCTGCGCGGCTGCGACCCAAAAAAAGTGCTCGTCGGGGCTGCAGAGGCGGTCGACTGGGT
This sequence comes from Candidatus Cybelea sp., assembly GCA_035939175.1. Classification (GTDB taxonomy): domain Bacteria; phylum Vulcanimicrobiota; class Vulcanimicrobiia; order Vulcanimicrobiales; family Vulcanimicrobiaceae; genus Cybelea. The sequence continues at coordinate 35,278 of DASZGC010000056.1, forward strand.
GCGGCGGATGGCCGGGAGCGGCATCGCCGGCGAATCGCACATCGACTGGCCCGAGTTGATGCGCTTCAAGCACACGTTCACCGATTCGGTGCCGTCGCAGCGCGAAGACGAACTGCGCAAAGCCGGCGTGACGACGTATCACGGTACCGCGTGCTTTACGAGCGCCACGAGCATGCGCGTCGCCGGCGAAACCGTCGAGGCGAAAAACGTCGTGCTCGCATGCGGCGCGTGGCCCGCGAAGCTGGGATTGGAGGGAGAGGAGCATCTGATCGACAGCACCGGCTTCCTCGACCTGCCCCAGCTGCCCAAGCGCATCGCGTTTATCGGCGGCGGTTACATCGCATTCGAGTTCGCGCATCTCTCGGCGCGCGCCGGTGCGTCGCCCGTGATCTTGCAGCGCGGTCCGCGCGTGCTGACCGGATTCGAGCCGTCGCTGGTCGATCGCATCGTTGCGATCGGCGGTGAGGTGGGCGTGGACGTGCGCACCAACGCCGAGATTACGTCCGTCGAAAAAATCGCGTCGGGCTTCGCGGTGTGCGGCAACGTGAGCGGCGAACCGTTGCGGCTCGAGTGCGATCTCGTCGTTCACGCCGCCGGGCGCGCGCCCGACCTCGACGACTTGGCGCTCGGTACGGGCAACGTCGAGCGAACGAAAAAAGGCATAGCGGTTAACGAGTTCTTGCAGAGCCGAAGCAATCCGGCCGTTTATGCGGTGGGCGATTGCGCCGACGGGGGCGGCCTGGCGCTTACGCCGGCCGCGACGTACGAAGGCGATCTGGCGGGGCGAAATATTTTAGAGGGGAACGCTCATCGGCCGGATTTCGACGGACTGGCAAGCATCGTCTATACGATTCCGTCGCTGGGTTCGGTCGGCCTCACCACGGCGCAGGCACGGGAGCGGGCTCTGCCCTTCCGCGTTGCCGAGGGCGATTCCACGCAGTGGTATTCGTCGCGGCGCGTGCGAGCACGCTGTTCGGCCTATCGCCTTTTGATCGGCGAAGCCAACGGCGAACTTCTCGGCGCGCACGTGATGGGTCCGCATACCGAGGAGTTGATCAACGTCTTTTCGCTCGCGATCCGGGCGAAAGTTCCGGTGAGCACGTTGCAGGCGACGCTGTTTGCCTATCCTACCGCGTCGTCCGACATCGAAGCGATGACGGCGTAGCCTTGGGATGAGCCAGCGGCGAGGTCGGCTCATCGCTGCACTCGTCGCTCTGACGGCGGCGGGATGCGCTGCGCGCTCGACGGCGTTTACGCCATTTCAGGGCCACGCCGCGATCGTGCACTCCACCTCGACCTTCACGCTCCTCCATAGCTTCGGCAAAGGAAACGACGGCCAGAAGCCGCTGGGGACCCGGCTCGTCGCACTGCACGGCGCGCTCTTCGGCACGACCAGCCAAGGTGGCGCGCAGGGGTTGGGAGCGGTCTTCCGGCTCGACCCTTCCAGCGGCGCCGAGAGCATCGTCTATAGTTTTCGGGGAAGCGGCAAAAGCGACGGCGCCGGGCCACAAGGCGGCCTCGTGAACGTTGGGGGCAAGCTTTACGGCACGACGCTCCACGGAGGCGCCGACGCCGGCGCCTGCGGCAGCGGCAAAGGCTGCGGCACGCTCTTTAGCGTGACGGCTTCGGGCAGCGAGCGCGTGATCCATAGTTTCGGCGCTAGCGGCGACGGCGGTTTTCCCGCAGCCGGGCCGGTCAAAGGCGCGTACGGCGCGCTCTTCGGCACGACGGAGGCCGGATTCAATCTGCAAACGCAGTACGGCGTCGTCTACGAGATCGCCGCGAACGGCAAGGAGTCCCTCGTCTACGAATTTGCCGGGCCGCCCGGCGACGGCCAGTATCCGGTCGCGGATCTGGGATATTTCGGCGGGAATCTCTACGGCACGACGGAGCTGGGGGGAAGCGCCAAGGGATGTGGCGGCTTGGGCTGCGGAACCGCCTTCTCCCTCGTCGGTTCTCGCGGTTTCGCCGAACACGTGCTCCATAAGTTTTCCGGAGGCGCTGACGGTACGTTTCCCGTCTCCGATCTCGTCGGGGTAGCCGGCATTCTGTACGGCGTTACGAGCGGCACCGCGCAGAGAAACTGCAGAGAGAGTTGCGGGAACGTCTTTGAGATCGCAGGCTCGGGAAAAGAGGGCGTGCTTTACGACTTCAAGGGCGGAAGCGATGGCGCGCAGCCGTATGGCGACCTGCTCTATTTGAACGGTGGCTTGTACGGCGTGACCAACTTCGGCGGCAGTTCGAGCTGCGCGCTCAAGCACAGCGCCGGCTGCGGCACGATCTTCAAACTCACGCCGCAGGGAGCAGAGACCGTGCTTCATAGCTTCGACGGCAACGACGGTTCGGCACCGCAGACCGATCTGATCGAATACCGCGGGAGCCTCTACGGCACGACCTCCGGCGGCGGAGCCTACGGGTACGGCACCGTCTTTTCGATAACGCCCTAGTCGAACACACGTTCGGCGTCCTTACCGCACGCGTTTTTACTCAAGCGCTTTGCACGCGCTTTTCGGCATGCAAAGCCTTGCTTCACTATAAGGTGGGGCGTATAGTGGTGGAAAGTAGTGCCTAGTGGTGCTGTGCGGAGGAGATATTGCACGCTGGTCTGCCACGGTTTGCGGGCTCGGAGCAGCACGCTCTTGATGACAAGGGCAGGCTTATCGTCCCCGCGCGCTTCCGCGAGCGCCTCGGATCGGAGTTCGTGCTTACCATCGCCCACCCGGATCGCTGCCTCGCGCTCTACCCGAGCGCGACGTGGGTCGAGTTCTGCGAACGGCTCGAAGCGGTGCCCCGCAAGGACGAGCGCTACCGGCACTACGTGCGCTACCTCTTCGCGCACACCGAGGAGGTGGGGTGCGACAATCAGGGGCGCGTCGTCGTGCCGGCGCTGCTGCGCGCGTATGCCGGCATCGGCAGGCAGGTCGTCTCGGTCGGCCTGCTCACACGCATCGAGATCTGGGCGAAGGAACGCTACACGTTCCAGGATCCCCCCGAAGGCGAGCTCCCCGATTACATGGGCGAGCTAGGCCTGTAGGGCGCGGCGATGTGCGAGGGTCGTCCTGAGTCACGTTCCCGTTCTCTTGGGTCCGGCGATCGAGTTGCTCGCGATCGTGCCGGACGGTATCTACGTCGACGCGACGTTCGGGGCCGGCGGCCACACACGCGCGATCTTGGAGCGCCTGGGGGACGGCCGGCTGATCGCGCTCGACGCCGATCCTCGCGCGGCTTCGATTGCGCGAGCGTTCGCCGATCCCCGGCTGGAGTTCGTGCACGCCAACTTTCGCGACCTCGCCGGCGTCCTGGACCGCTACGGGATTCGGAGCGTCGACGGCGTGCTCTTCGACCTGGGGGTTTCGTCGATGCAACTCGATGAGCCGCAGCGCGGCTTCACGCTCGCCGCGCAGGCGCCGCTGGATATGCGAATGAATCCGGCGGCCGGCCGCAGCGCCTACGACGTGCTTTCGACGGCCAGCGAACGCGAGCTGGCCGACATCTTCTTCGCCTTCGGCGAGGAGCGCTCGGCGCGCCGCATCGCGCGCGCCATCGTCGCCCGGCGCGAGCGTAACGAACTGCCGCACACGACATCGGAGTTTGCGGCACTCGTCGCAGGCGTCGTGCATCGTGTGGGAACGCGAGAGCGCATCCACCCGGCGACGCGCGTCTTTCAAGCGCTGCGCATCGCGGTCAACGACGAACTCGACGCACTGCGCGAAGGCCTCGAGGCCGCGATCGGGCGGCTGCGCGAAGGCGGACGCGTCGTTGCCATCAGCTTCCACTCTTTAGAGGATCGCATCGTGAAACTGACATTCCGCGAGGACGAGCACCTGGAGGTGCTCACCCGCAAGCCCATTCGTCCTTCGGAGGTCGAGCTGGCCGAGAACCGGCGGTCTCGCAGCGCCAAGCTGCGCGCGGCCGCACGGGGCGGACAGTAATGATCGCCGCTCGCGCGGTTCCCGTCTCGCGCCCGCAGCGCCCGCGCACCGTTCGTGGGGCCACGCAGCGACGTAAGCAGCGTACGGCGCGCGCACGCCACGCAAACGTCGGGCGCGCGTTCGGCTGCGTGCTCTGCGCCTGCGCGCTGCTGATGGGCTACGTCGTGCTCACCTCGAACCTCACGGGGCTCAGCTACGCGCTGGCGAGCGCACAGGTCAAGCGCGAAGCGCTCGTCGCGCAGACGATGCGCCTCGACGACCGCATCGCGGCACTGCGCTCCGACGACCGCCTCGCCGCGGTCGCCGCGCGCCTCGGCATGCGCGAGCCGGAACAGTTCGCCGTCGTAACGGTGCAGGTGCCGCGCGTGGCGCGCGCTCGCGCTGCCTTCCCGGTGCTCTCGTCGCTCGCGGGACTTTTCGCCCCGGCGATCTCGTCGCGCCAATAAAGAGCGGATAGCCTCGTGCACCACCGCACCTTCTCTCGCGTTGCGCCCATGCGAGCGCGATTCTTTTTTTATGCGTGCATGACCGTGGCGGTCTTCCTCGCGGCGCGCCTCTACGTGATCCAGGCGCTAAAGGGTCCGGTCTACGCCAAGGAGGCGCTGGCGCAGCGCTCCGATACCGTCGAGGTGTTCGCGCGGCGCGGGAGCATTCTGGATCGCGAGGGCGGCGTGCTCGTGCGCTCGCTACCGTCGGAGAGCGTCTATGCGGTGCCGCGTCAGATCGCCGATCCCGACGCAGCCGTTTCGAAACTGCAAAGCGTATTCGGCAAGCTCGATCCGTCGGTCGTCACCGCGCTGCACGACCGCCAGTTGTGGTTCGCGTGGATCGCGCGGAAGGTGCCGCACGAGACCGCCGTGCGCGTGAGCGCGCTCGATCTGGTCGGCATCAACTTAAAGGAAGAGGAGACGGGCAAACGCGTCGACACCGCGGGGCGGCTGGCGTCGACGGTGCTCGGCTTCGTCGGGACCGACGAGAACGGTCTCGACGGCATCGAGTACTCCTACGACGACGTGCTGCGCGGGCGTTCGGGGCGCGTTACCCTCGAGGCCGACGAATTCGGCCGGCCGATTCCGTTCGGGCGCGAGCGAGTGCTCACGCCGGCGCAGCCGGGACGAAACGTCCAGCTAACGATCGATCCGTACCTCCAGTTCGTCGCCGAGCAGGCGCTGCGCAAACAGGTGAGCGCCTACCACGCGCTCGACGGAACCGCGATCGTGATGGATCCCTGGACCGGCGAGATCCTCGCCCTAGCCAACGCTCCCGACTTCGACCCGAACCATTTTTGGAGCTATGCCGGCGACGCGCGTCGCGACCGCGGCGTGATGGACGCGTACGAGCCCGGCTCGACCTACAAACTGGTTACCGCGGCGGCGGCGCTGGAGTCACAGAAGGTGTCTCTCTCGTCGCGCTTCCCGGCGCGAGATACGCTCGAGGTAGGCGGTCGAGTCATTCACAACGCGGAAGACGGCTTCATGGCCGGCACGGGGGGCAGCGAGACGCTCGAAGAGATCATCGAATACTCGCATAACGTCGGCGCCGCGGAAGTTGGACTCTCGATCGGCGCGAAGACTTTCTACGCTATGGAGCGCAGAGCGGGTTTCGGCGAACCGAGCGGCGTGGGATTGCCTGGAGAGAATCCGGGGATCGTGCCGCCGCCGGCCCAATGGAGCGGTTCCTCGCTCGCGACGATGTCGTTCGGTCAAGGCGTCTCGGTAACGCCGCTGGCAATGGCGCGCTACTACAGCGCGATTGCCAACGGCGGCTTGCTGCTGCAGCCGCGGATCGTCAGCGCGGTGTACGACCAGCAAGGAAAGCTCGTGCGCTCGAGCGAGCGCCGGGTGATCCGCCGCGTCTTTTCGCAGCGCACCGCCGCCGAGTTGCGCCGTTTCTTGCGCTCGGTCGTAATTCGTGGCACCGGCGATCCTACCGCGCAGGTTGCCGGCTACGCGACGGCCGGTAAGACGGGTACGGCGTCGATGGTCGTCGACGGCGAGTATCGTTCCGGTTACTACGCCGCCTCGTTTATCGGCATGGTGCCCTACCGGCATCCTCGGTACGTCATCTACGTCAAGGTCGAACGGCCGATCGGCTCCTATTATGGCAGCATCGTCGCCGCGCCGGCCTTTGCAGCGATCGCGCGCTCGGCTATGCTGCACGCCGGCATCCTGCCGGCCGGCATGCTCGCGCGCAATGAATAGGCTCGCTCCCGTACCACTCGGCGCGCTGCTCGAACGCCTGTCGCACGCCAGCGTCGACGGCGCGCTCGACGTCGCGGTCGAACGCATCGAGGTCGACTCGCGTGCGGTGCGCCGCGGCGATCTGTTCGTCGCCCTGCGCGGCGAGCATACCGACGGACATCGCTATATCGCCGATGCGCTAAACAACGGCGCCAGTGGCGTCGTCGTCGAGGAGAGCAACGGCGTCGCGCCCCCGCCCGGCGCCGCGATCGTACGCGTGCCCGATACGAAGCGCGCGCTCTCGCTTTTGGCCGCGGCCCGTTACGGCGACCCATCGGCGCGGCTGCACGTGATCGGCGTGACGGGAACCAATGGCAAGACGACCACGACGCGCATGCTTAGCGCCATCCTCAACGCGGCCGGCATCGCCTGCGGAGTGATCGGCACGGTCGGCGCCGAGTATCGCGAGAACCATCGCCAACTGCGCAACACGACGCCGCTGCCGCACGAGTTGCAGGATCTGCTCTGGTGGATGGCCTTGGAAGATGCGAAGGCGGTGGCGATGGAGGTCAGCTCGCACGCGCTGGCGCTCGGCCGCGTCGACGACGTTCGCTTTTCGGTCGCGGTGCTCACCAACGTCACCCGCGACCATCTCGACTTTCACGAAAACGTGGAGGCCTATCGCGCCGCGAAGCGCAGGCTCTTCGCGATCGCCCCTCGCTGCGTGCTCAACCTCGACGACGAGTGCGGTGCGCTCTGGGCCGCGGAGCTGCAGGCGCAAGGCCGCGAAACGATCACCTACGGCACCGCTGCCGGCGCAACGCTGGTCGCGCGTGACGTGCGCGTCGACTCCGAAGGCACCGGGTTCACGCTCGACGGGCGACGCTTCGAACTGCGGCTATCGGGGCGCTTCAACGTCTCCAACGCGCTGGCGGCGATCGGCGCGGCGCGGTTTCTCGGAGTGAGCGACGAGGTTTGCGCGCGCGGGCTCGCCGCGCTGACGCGCGTGCCGGGGAGGATGGAGCGACTGCACGGCAACGGCGTCGACGTCGTCGTGGACTACGCGCACACTCCCGACGCGCTCGAGAACGCGCTGCGGGCGCTGCGCGAGACGACCGCAGGATCGCTGATCGTCGTCTTCGGCTGCGGCGGAGATCGCGACCGCGGAAAGCGCGCCGAGATGGGCGCGGTCGCCGCGCACCTGGCCGATCGCATCGTTCTCGCCGACGATAATCCGCGCAGCGAAGATCCACGGACCATCATGGATGACATTCTCGCCGGCATCGGCGAGAACGATCGCGTCCTTCCCGTCGGCGACCGGCGGATGGCGATCCGCTTAGCGATTGAAGGGGCCAAGCCGGGCGACGTCGTGCTCGTCGCCGGGAAGGGGCACGAAAACTATCAGATCGTCGGCGAGCGCACGCTGCCGTTCGACGATGCCGCGATCGCCCGCGAGATGCTCGCAACGGTGGGCGCGTGAAGCTGCCGCTGCGTCCGGCGATCGCCGCGACCGGCGCGACGCTGCTCGACGGCGAGCGCGCGCCGCAACTCCTGCGGATTCGCACCGATACGCGTACCGTAGAATCCGGCGACGCGTTTCTCGCGCTGCGCGGCGAGAACTTCGACGGTCACGATTTCGCCGGCGAAGCGGTGCGCAAAGGCGCGGCGCTGCTGATCGTCGGCGATGCCGCGGCGCGCGTCGCCGGGGTTCCCACGATGGTCGTGAAGGATACGCTGGCCGCCTACCTCGCGCTCGCGCGTCTAGCCGCCGAGGCCTTTGACGGCGAGATCGTCGGAATCACCGGGAGCACCGGGAAGACCACGACGAAGGTGTTGCTGGCCGCGCTCTTGCGCACGAGTTTTCGGGTCGCCGTACCGCCGGCCAACGAGAACAACGAGATCGGCGTCGGCCGGCTGCTGCTGAGCTTGAGTAACGACGATCACGACGTCGCCATCGTCGAGATGGGGGCGCGCCAGTACGGCGATGTGGCCGTACTCGTGGAGGCCGCTCGTCCCAAGATCGGCGTGCTCACCAACGTGGGCGACGCCCACGTCGAGATCATGGGTTCGCGCGAGCGCCTCGCCGATACGAAGTGGGCGCTCTTCTCGCATGGCGCGCACGCCGTCCTCAATGCCGCCGACGAGGTGTCGCGGGAGCGAGCTTCCGGCTTGACGCTGCCCGAGAGTACGGTGTGGTTCGTCGCGGTTCCCAATGCGGCGGCGCTGCGCGATTATGCGTCGTTCGAACGCCTGATCGCGATCGCCGGCACCGAGCGGCTCGTCGTCCGCGACGGCGGCGAGGTGTCCACGTACGCCGTGGAGACGTTGCTGCCCGGCCTGCACAACCGCTTCAACCTTGCGGCCGCCATCGCTGCGGCCTTCGCGCTGGGCGTTTCCCCGGAGCTTTTGATTCCTGCGATTCCGTCGCTCGAGCTGCCCCAAGGGCGCTACGATCGCATCGCGATCGTCGGCGGTCCGAACGTCATTTACGATGCCTACAACGCCAACGCGAGCGGGATGATCGCGGCGCTCGACACGTTCGGCTCGGAAAGAGCCGCGCGCCGCATCGCGGTTCTCGGCAGCATGGCCGAACTGGGCGAGGAGGCGCAGAGTCTTCACGAACGCGTCGGCGCCCACGCCGCAAGCCGCGTCGACGTGCTGTTGGTCAGCGGCGACTTCGCGGCAGCGCTCGCGCGAGGCGCGCGCGAAGGCGGGCTCGACGCTACACGCATCGTCGCCGTCGACGGCAACGCACAAGCCGCCGCGTGGCTGCGCGAGCACGCGCACAAGGACGACGTCGTCCTGCTCAAAGGGTCGCGCAAGTACCGCCTCGAGGAGATCGTCGAGGACTTACTCGCGTGAGCCGCGCGCTCGCCGGGCTCGCGATCGAAGTCGACGGCATGGCCGCCGGCTTGCGCGCGATACCCGTGCGCACGCCGTTGGTGCGCCCCGGCGACGATCTGATCGCGACGATCGCGCGCGCCGTCGACGGCATCGCACGCCCGGGCGACGCGATCGCCGTCTCCGAGACGGTCGTCGCGATCGCGCAAGGCGAGTTCGTAATCGCCGAACACGTGCGGCCGTCGCGCCTAGCATTTCTGCTCTGCCGCTACGCAGGTCCGCTCGCGACGATCAGCCAGCCGGAGTCCATGCAGCTCGTGATCGAACGCGCCGGCTACGGCAAAACGATTTACGCGACGCTCTGCGGCGTAGCGGGACGCGCGATCGGACGGCGGGGCGTCTTCTACGAAATGATGGGCGAAGCGATCGCGGCGTTTGACGGCTATACCGGAACGATGCCGCCGTACGAACGCGCCATCGTGCTCTCGCCGCGAGCGCCCGGCGAGTTCGCCGAAGCGCTGCGATCGCGGCTGGGGATCGAGGCCGCGGTCGTCGATGCCAACGACCTCGAGCGGGCCAAGGTGCTGGGGTGCTCCGGCGGCGTGCGCGCCGAGGAGATCGAACGGGCGCTGCTGCGCAATCCGCACGGCAACAGCGACGAGCAGACGCCGCTGGTCGTGCTCAAGTGGCGCGGCGCCGGGCGTAATCCGCTGCTGCGCGAGGACGCGCCGTGACGGCGACGCCGGTCGCCGTCGCCGTCTGGCTCTTCATCGGTTTTACCGTCGCGGCGGCGACGGGGATGCTGTTGTTGCCGCTGCTGCGCCGCCTGCAGATCCGGCAGCACGCCTACGAAGACGCACCGCAAACGCACCAGGTGAAGAGCGGAACGCCGACGATGGGAGGCTTGGTTTTCGCGGCGGCGATCGCGGCCGTCTTCGCGATCAGCGGAACGCCTTTGCTGGGCAACCTGGTCTTCCTCGTCGTCACTTGTGCGCTCGTCGGCGCGATCGACGACTACTTCACGATCCGCGGCGGCAGCCGTCGCGGCCTGCGGGCGCGCACCAAGCTGCTCGCGACGGCACTGGTGGCGGTGATCTTCCTGCGCACGCTCGACGCGAGCGGCACGGTCTTTGCGAACAACGTCGTCTTTCATACGGGTTCGCTGTGGCTGACGGTGCCGCACTGGCTCTGGCTGGTACTGGGCATCCTCGCGATCACCGGCACGATCCACGCGGTCAACCTTACCGACGGTCTCGACGGGCTTGCCGCCGGCACGATGGTCCCGCCGCTGGCGGTGCTCTGCGCCGTCGGCGTCGCGTCGGAGGTGCCGGCGGCATGGATCGCCGCGGCGGCGGGCGTCGGCGCGTGCCTGGCATTTCTGATGTTCAACCTCCACCCGGCGAAGCTGTTCATGGGCGATACCGGTTCGCTCGCGCTGGGGGCGCTGCTCGCGGGGGTGGCGATTCTCTGCGGCGAGATGCTGCTGCTCGTGATCGTGGGCGGCGTCTTCGTCGCAGAAGCGCTCTCGGTGATGCTGCAGGTCACGTATTTCAAGCTTACGGGTGGCAAGCGCATCTTTCGGATGAGTCCGCTGCACCATCATTTCGAACTCTCCGGCTGGCGCGAAACGAAGGTGACGGCGCGCTTTTGGCTTGCGTCGCTGCTCTGTTCGTTGCTAGGATGGATCATCGTTCGATGACCGACAGCTTTGCGATCACCGGCGGCACCTCGATCCTGGTGATCGGGCTGGGCCGCAGCGGTTTGGCGAGCCTGGAAGTTCTCGGTAAGCACGACGTGCGGCTGTACGCAACCGACGAGAAGCCGCCCGGCGAACTGACCGCAGCGATAGCATCGGCGCAGGCGTGCGGTGCGCGCTTCGTTACTCCCGCCGAGCTGCCCGAGGTACTTCCAACCATCGACTGGGCGGTGCTCTCGCCCGGCGTCGGGCCGATCTCTCCCGTCGTAGCGGCGCTGCACCGCGCCAACGTTCCCGTGATCGGCGAGATCGAGCTTGCCTATCGGCTCTGCAAGGGGCCGATCGTCGCCGTGACCGGGACGAAGGGCAAATCGACGACGACGGCGCTGATCGGGCACCTCTTGCGCGCCTGCGGTTTTGGCGTGCGGGTCGGCGGCAACATCGGCAATCCGCTGGTCACCGAGGTCGTCGCCGCGGAGAGCGGCGACTGGATCGTCGCCGAGGTCTCGTCGTTTCAGCTCGAGACGATCCGCGCTTTCAAGCCGCGCGTCGCCGTGCTGCTCAACATCGCTCCCGATCACCTCGACCGCTATCCCTCGATGGACGAGTACGCCGAAGCCAAGTACCGCATCTGTGCCAATCAGTCGATGAGCGATTGGTTCGTCGGCAACATGGACGACCCGCGAATCGAAGCGCTTGCGTGGCGCCACGGCAACGCGCGCGTCCAGGCGCGCCAGCTGTGGTACACGCTGAGCACCGGGGAGCGAGCGACGATGTATCTGCGCGACGGCACGATCGTCTACGCGCCTGCCACCGGCGACCCGCGTCCGATCGTGCTGATGCGCAGCAGCGACGTCCCGCTGCCGGGGCGGCACAACCTTCACAACGCGATGGCGGCGCTGCTGGCGGCGCTCGCCGTCGGCTGCCCGCCGGCCGAATTGCGCGGCGCGATCGCGTCGTTCGCCCCAATGCCCCACCGGCTCGAAACGGTCGAAGAGATCGACGGCGTGCTCTACGTCGACGATTCGAAGTCGACGAATCCCACATCGGTCATCGCCGCGCTGCACAGCTACGATCGCCCGATCGTGCTCATCGCGGGCGGCCGCTCGAAGGGAAGCCGCTTCGACACGCTGGGTAACGCGATCTCGCGCCGCGTCAAAGCGCTGGTGACGATCGGCGAGTCCGGCCCGCAGATTCGCAGCGCGGCTGCGGGCGTCACGGCAGTCGAGGCCGGCTCGATGGACGATGCCGTGCGCCTCGCTCGCGAGCTGGCCGCCGATGGCGACGTGGTGCTGCTCTCGCCGGGCTGCTCGTCGTTCGACATGTTCTCGTCGGCAGAGGATCGCGGACAGCGCTTCCGCGCGGCGGTCGCCGCGCAGCGGGAGCCCGCCGGTGCATAACGCAGCCGCCGTCGCAGCACCGCGCGATCCGGCGCGAAAGTCCGGCGTACGTTCCTACGCGAACGCACCGCTGGACGTATGGCTCTTCACCGCGGTCGCGGCGCTCGTCGCGATCGGGCTGGTGATGGTGTTTTCCGCGTCGAGCGCCACGGCGTACGCCGAGCACGGCGACATCGCCTACTATCTCAAACGCCAACTGATCTGGCTCGCCCTCGGGCTCGCCGGCGCGTACGCGTGCTATCGCATCGAGTACCACCGGTTGCGCGCCGCCGCGCCGTACCTCTTGCTCGGCGCGATGGTCGGGCTGGCGCTGGTCTTCGTTCCCCACGTCGGCTTGGGCGTCAACGGTGGACGGCGCTGGATCGGCACCGCCGGGCTGAGCCTGCAGCCCTCGGAGTTTGCCAAGCTCGCGCTGGTGATCTATTTGGCGGCGGTGCTTTCGGCGCACGGCGAGCGCATCACGTCGATGTCGCGCGGACTCTTCCCGCTGTGCGTGCCGGTTGCGATCATGGGCGTGCTCGTGCTCAAGGAGCCCGACATGGGCACCGCGAGCTTGATCTTCTTCACCGCATTTACGATGTTCTTCGCCGCGGGCGCGCGCCTCGTCCATCTCGCCACGATCACGATGGTGACGGTACCCTTTGCCGCGATCAACGTGCTCGCCAGCCACTACCGCCGCGACCGCGTCTTCGCGTTTCTCGATCCGTGGCGCGACCCGCTCAACACCGGATTCCACATCGTGCAGTCGCTGTTGGCGCTCGGGAGCGGCGGCATCTTCGGCGTCGGGCTCGGGGCGTCGCGCGCAAAATTCTTCTACCTGCCCGAGCAGTACACCGACTTCATCTTCTCAGTGCTGGGCGAAGAGCTGGGACTGATCGGAACCATCGCGGTGGTGGCGCTCTTCGTCGTGCTCGCCTATCGCGCGGTGCGGATCGCGCTGGCCGCGCCCGACCGCTTCGGCTTCTTCTTGGCGATCGGCTGTGCGGCGATGATCGCGATTCAAGCATTCGTCAACGTGGGCGTCGTTTCGTCGTCGTGGCCGGTCACGGGCGTGCCGCTGCCGTTCATCTCCTTCGGAGGAAGCTCGCTCGTCGTCAACCTGCTGGCGGTCGCGCTGATCGCCAACGTCGGGCGCCATCGCAGGATCAACGCCGCGCCGCACGCCCGGTGACGGTCGTCTTCGCCGGGGGCGGAACCGGCGGCCATCTCTATCCGGCGATCGCGATCGCCGATGCGCTGCGCGAACGCCGCGCGCGCGTGCTCTTCATCGGCAGCGCCGACCGGCTCGAGACGCAGATCGTACCGAATGCGGGCTACCCGCTGCAGACGATCGCGGCGCACTCGCTGCCGCGCCGTCCGTCACTGAAGCTTTTCGCCGCGCTGGCGCGCAACGTGCGCGGAACGTTGCAGAGCCTGCGTCTGCTCGCGGCCGCGCGCGCGGATCTCGTGGTGGCGACCGGCGGGTACGTCTGCTTCCCGGTCGCGCTGGCTGCGCGCATCCGCCGCGCGCTAGGGCGCTCGCGCGCGCCGCTCGTGCTCTTCGAGCCCAACGTCTCGCCGGGGCTCACGAGCCGTCTTCTGGCGCCGCTGGCCGACGAGATCTGGGGCGTCTGCGCCGGGTTCACCCCGGCGATACGCATGAAGTGCCGCAACACGGGAATTCCCGTGCGCTCGCGGCTGCGCGAACTGCCCTCTCGCGACGCTGCCGCCGCGCGGCTGGGGCTCGACGCGGCGCGCCCGGTCCTTCTGGTGGTGGGCGGAAGCCAGGGCGCGCGGGCGCTCAACGATGCCGTAGCGACCGCGTGGACGCGTGGCGAGCTGCCGGCGGGCTGGCAGGTGCTTGCGCTCACCGGTGAGGGCGAGGCCCAGCGCGTGCGCGCGGCGGTAGGGAGCGACGCGGCGTTCGTCGTGCGTGCCTACCTTGAAGAGATGGGCGACGCGTACGCCGTCGCCGACCTCGTCCTTGCGCGAGCGGGCGCTTCGACGCTGGCCGAGCTGGCGGCGCTGGCGATGCCGGCAGTCTTGGTGCCATATCCGCACGCGACCGAGGCGCATCAGACCGCGAACGCCGAGGCCGTGGCCGCGGCCGGCGCGGCCGTCGTTCTTCCCGACAGCGAGCTTGCGTCGGGGGCCTTGCCGGGAGTCCTCGCCGAGGTGACGCAGACGCAACGGTTGGCGTGGCTTCGTGAGAGCGCACGGCGGCTTGCCGGAGACGATCCGCTCGCGGCGATCCTAGCGCGGGTCGAATCGCTCACGTGCGGAAAGAGCGAGCGGTGACGTATCATCTCGTCGGCGTCGGCGGCATCGGCATGAGCGCGATCGCGCGCATCCTGCTCGCGCGCGGCGAGCGCGTTTGCGGATCCGACATGAGCGCGACGCCCTTGATCGAACGGTTGCGCCGCGAAGGCGTGAGCGTCACCATCGGGCATGCTGCGAGCAACATCGCGGGCGCCGACGTCGTGGTCGTCAGCTCGGCGATCGATCGTTCCAATCCCGAGTACGTGGCCGCGAACCGGGCGGCGATTCCGGTGCTGCTTCGCGGTGAGATGCTCGCGCGACTGATGCGCGATCGGCGCGGCATCGCCGTCTGCGGCACGCACGGCAAGACGACCACCACGGCGATGGCCCACGCCGTGCTGCGCGGCGGCGGCGTCGACGCGGGACTGGCGCTCGGCGGCATCGACGTCTCGCTGGGAACCAACGCTGCCGAGGGCGCCTCGCCGTGGTTCATTACCGAGGCCGACGAATCGGACGGTTCGTTTGCGCTATTGGAGCCGGCGATGGCGATCGTCACCAACATCGAGAACGATCACTTGACCAGCGACGACGAGCTGCCCGGCATGGTGCGCGCGTTCGGTGAGTTCCTGGAGAAGCTCCCGAGCGACGGTCTGGCGATCGTGGGAACCGATAATGCGCTGGCCGCATCGCTGCGCGATCACGAGCTGCGCGCGCCGATGGTGACCTTCGGCCTCGGCGAAGCGGCGCGCTTACGTGCCGTCGACGTCGTCTTCCGCGATTTTGGGTCGACGTTCACCGCGATCGACGGCGATCGCCGCCTGGGCGAGATCGCGCTGCGCGTTCCCGGCGCGATGAACGTGCAGAACTCGCTCGCCGCGATCGCCGTGGGCCGCGCGCTCGACCTTCCCTTTGAAGCGATCGCGCAGGCCTTGGCCGGCTTTCGCGGCGTGCGACGGCGCTTCGACATTCTGTTCTCCGACGACCGCGTGACGATCGTCGATGACTACGCGCATCATCCCACCGCGGTGCGCGCCACGATCGCCGCAGCGCGACACTACCACGACGGTGCGCTGGTCGTTGCCTTCCAGCCGCACCGCTACACCCGCACGGCCTATCTCGCCGCCGAGTTCGCCGACGCGCTGCGCGGCGCCGACCGCATCTATCTGACGCCCGTGTACGCGGCCTCGGAGCCGGCGATTCCCGGCGTGAGCGAACGCTCGATCGGCGACTCCTTAGCCATCAACGGCGCGCGCGTCAATTACGTCGAGCGAGTGGAGGAGCTGGAGACGCGGCTTCTGGCCGAAGCACCCATCGGCGCGATGGTCTTGCTGCTGGGCGCGGGCAACATCACCGACGTCGCGGGGCGCCTCGCCGCTTCGGCGCGCTCGTAGAGCGCGGGCAGCGGCATGAGCCTCACCACCGCAACTGCCGTCGAGTCGCTGCTCGGCCCCACGGACCGCGAGGCGCTGCGCGCGATCTTCGGCGCGCGCGTGGCCTTTGACGAACCGCTCGCGCCGTACACTTCGTGGAAGATCGGCGGCCCCGCCGACGCGTTCGTCACCGCGCACGGCGAGGCCGAGCTGGCGGAGTTACTGCGTTGGTGCCTGCGGCGCAAGATGCCGTGGTGGGTGATCGGCGGCGGCAGCAACGTGCTCGTAGGCGACGGCGGCGTGCGCGGCGTCGTGCTGCGCCTCGCCGGAGATTTTGCCGCGGTGAACGTACGCCCCGAAGAGGGCGAGGTGGTGGTGGAGGCTGGTGCCTCGGCCGGCATGGCCTTACTCACCGCGAAAGCCGCCTCGGCCGGAGCCGCGGGCGTGGGATCGCTGGCCGGCATCCCGGGAACGATCGGCGGATCGCTGCGGATGAACGCCGGCACCGACCGCGAGATGGGCGATTTCGTGCGCCACGTGTGGGTGCAGTCGCCAAGCCGGCCGCAGCCGCATCCGGTGAACGTGCGCTATCTCTACCGGCAAACGTCCCTGCGCCGCGACGTCGTGGTTTCGCGCGTAACGCTCGCCTTTTCGCGGTCCGATTCTCGGGGCGTGCGAGAGGAGATGCAGACGCGCCTCGTCCGCCGCAAGCGGACGCAGCCGATCGCGATGCCCAACGCCGGATCGTGCTTCCGCAATCCGGATGGCGAGAAGGCCGCGAGGCTGATCGAATCGGTGGGCGCCAAGGGGTGGCGCGAGGGCGGCGCGGAAGTCTCGTCGCTGCACGCAAACTTCATCAATAACGTGGGTGGGGCGACGGCACGCGACGTCGCCACGCTGCTCGCCCGAATCCGGCGTGCGGTGCTCGATCGCTGCGGAGTCGAACTGCACTTGGAAGTGCATCTCGTTGGAGTCTTTATCGATGCAACGTAAGGCCACGGTGGCCGTCGTGATGGGCGGCGCAAGCGCGGAGCGCGAGATCTCGATTCAATCGGGATCGGCGGTGCTGCGCGCGCTTGGTGCGCTCGGATACGAAGCGCGCTCGCTCGACTTCGACGACCGGTTTCTCGACGCGCTGCGCCAGCTCAAACCCGACGTCGTCTTCAATGCGCTGCACGGGCCGGGCGGCGAAGACGGCCACGTGCAGGCGCTGCTCGAGTATCTCTCGATCCCGTACACCGGCAGCGGCGTCGAAGCGGCCGCGCTTTCGATGGACAAGCACCTCACCAAGAAGCTCTTCGCCGCGGAAGGGCTGCCGACGCCGGTGTGGGATCTCTTCGATCTCACCGGCGGCACGCTGCCGCTGCTGCCCGGCTCGCTCGACCTTCCATTAGTGATAAAACCGCGCTTCGAGGGCTCCTCGACCGGCACCGCGATCGTGCACACGCACCAAGAGTGGACCAACGCAATGCTCGAGGCGTCGAAGGCGTACACGCAGATCCTCGCCGAGGAGTACTTGGAGGGCCGTGAGTTCACGTGCGCCGTTCTGGGAGAAGAGGCGTTGCCGGTGGTCGAGATCATCGCCAACCGCGACGGTTTTTACAGCTACGATGCGAAGTACGAGCCCGGCGGCTGCACGCACGTCGTTCCCGCGCGCATCGCCGACGACTTGGCCGCGCGGCTGCAGATGCTCGCGCTCTCCGCGCATCGGCTGCTCGGCCTGCGCGATTACTCGCGAAGCGATTTCATCATCCGCAACGACAACCGGCCCTATCTCCTGGAGATCAACTCGCTGCCTGGGCTCACGCAGGCGAGCCTGCTGCCCGACGCGTGTGCCGCCGCCGGCATCGGCTTCGAAGCGCTCATCGAACGCCTGATCGGCTACGCGCTAGCACGAGCCGAAGTCCGCGACGCCGTCGCGTAGGCGGCGGTCATGTGAAAAATGCTACTCGCTTCGTCGTCGCTCCCGCCATCCTGGCTCCGCTCCTCCTTCAGACGCCGCGGAAACCACGTTCCAATCCGACGCGCGCGGCGTGCCATTCATGAGCTAAAAGGTTGACAGGTTCGAAAATTGGGATTCCTCAAAACGAACGAGCCCGCCGGTTTGGCGGGCTCGTCGTTTTGCTCCTGAGAGTTGGATTCGCGTATTAGCCTTTCGAGCGTGGGTTGACGGCGATGCCGTCGGGGACTTCGCTCGCAACGAGATCGGCGTTGTAGCTGTACTGGAACTTGAGCCCTTTGGTGCTGTACGAGTAGACGTCGACTTCGGCGTTGGCGCGAGCGACCGCGGTGTAGGTGCTGTTGTCCGCGCTAAGTTTACCGAAGAAGCTCTCACCCTTGAGCGCAAAGGGGCCGCCGACGGTTTTGCACGCCGGGTTGCAGCCGCTGTAGATGTAAACCATTTCGGCCATGTCGTCGATGATCACCAGGTTGCCCTTATTATCGAGATCGATGCCGCCGTAGTACGTGGGCTTGAAGCCGGTCGCGACCTTGCCGCCGCCAGCGCAGCCTTTGAAGTAGATCAGCGCCGCGCCGCCGCTCGCGCTGGTCTTCGCGTCGGTCCAGCAGTCGCCGTTGGGCGCCATCGCGGTGCCGCCCGAGTGGTAGATGGTCTTATTGCTCAGGGTGACGGTGCAGCCGCCCTTGAGCGTGCAAACCGAGAGCGTACCCGCCGTGGAGGTCGGGCCCGCGAGGTTGCTTACGACGATCTTGCCGGTCACCGCGTCGGGGCTCGATGCGTCGGCCGCTTGGCCGGCGGAGTCCTGGATGAGTCCAAGCTCTTTGCCGCACATCGTCGGGCCTTTGTGCACGATGACGTACGAACTGCCGCCGTCGGGATCGATGAGATTGCCTTTGAGGTCGACGGCCACGTCGTTGACGCTGGCGACGCCGCTAACCGAGCAGATCGGCTTCTTGTTGGCCTTGTTGTCGGCGAGATAGCCGAAGATGGCGCTGCTGTCGAACTGCGTGACGTAGGTGCCGGTCGACGGCAGCTTCTTGGCTTTGTCGGGAAATGCGAGTTGGTGCAGAACCGAGACCGCGCGCGACGGTGCCGCGTCGCCGTAGACGCTCATCGGCACGTAGCGCAGCGACATTGGGCCCGCAGAGCCGCCGGACGATGCCGGCGCCATGTTTGCTCCGCAGCCCGCGAGCAGCGCACCGGCGATGGCCGCGCAGAGCGCTGTGGTGTACGAACGCATAGAACGAACCTCCGTATTTAAGTAGCGTTAGACGTAGTAATTATTGCTGGGAGCGCGGATCCTGAGCCACGCCTTCCGGCGCCAAGCTCGCAGTCAATCCGTTGCTAAACTGATACTCGTACTTGATCCCCTTGGTGCTATAGGAGTACACGTCGACGACGCCGTCGGTGCGATCGACCGCCGCGTAGTCGGTGTTCGCCTTGTTCAGTTTGCCGAAGAAGGACTCGGCCTTGAGCGCGAACGGGCCGCCAACGAGTTTGCACGCCGGGTTGCAACCGCTGTAGATGTAGACGGCCAGCGCCATCTCGTCGATGATCACGAGGTTGCCCTTGTTATCGATATCGATGCCGCCGTAGTACGTGCTCTTGAAGCCGGTAGCGACCTTGCCGCCACCGGCGCAACCCTTAAACCAAAGGAGAACGGGCTGGCCCGTCGTGGTGTTTTCCTTCGCGTTGTCCCAGCAATCGCCGTTGTTGGCCATGGCGACGCCGCCCGCTTCCAGCATGTCCTTGTTGGTGAGGTTGGCCGTGCAGCCGCCCTTGAGCGTGCAGATCGAGATACTTCCGGGAGCCGAGCCGGTATCGAAAATGTTGCCGACGGCAATCTTTCCGGTGATCGCGTCGGCGCTCGAAGCATCGGACGGCTGGCCGTACGAATCCTGAATGAGGCCGGCCTCTTTACCGCACATCGTGGGCCCTTTGTGCACGATGACGTAACCGCTGCCGCCGTCGGGATCGATCATGTCGCCCTTGCCGTCGACCGCGACGTCGTTGACGCTGGAGACGCCGGTCACGGTGCAGATCGGCTTCTTGTTGGCCTTGTTGTCGGCGGCATAGCCCAAGAGATCGCTGCCGTCGAACAGCGACACGTAGATGCCGCTCGTCGCCTTCACCTTATCCGGCGTCGCGAGCGCGTGCAGCAGCGTTACGGCGCGAGCCGGTGCGACGTCGTCGTAGACGCTATAAACGGGATGCCCTTGCACGCTCATGATGGGAGGGCCGCTCGGTGATGAGGGGCTGCCGGCGCATCCGGCAAGCAGCCCGCCGGCGACGGCGATCGAGAGCGCCGTACTCAAAAAACGCATGGGGTTCTCCTTGAGAAGTGGGTGGGAATGACTTTTGTCGTTTATGCCCGAGTCTGGCGAACCCTCTACCCGGCGCTTGCGTTGCCGAAGGCCTCCGCATCGTCGGCGTCGAGCATGTCGAGCCGCGACGTCTCCGGCGGGAGCCGGCGTACGACCGGATAGCGAGCGAGAAACGCCGGATCGTTCGCGCGTTCGCCGATCGTCGAGCGTTCGAAGGCCGCATTGATCTCGGCGTAGCGCGCCGGGTCGCTATGTTCGGCTATCCAATCGGCGATCTCGGCGTCGGACTGCGCCGTCGCGATGAACGCGCGTAGATGCGCTTCGGGAAAGCCGAGGCGCTCGATGAGACGCGAGCTGAAGCCGGAGATCTGGTACTCGCCGATGTTCCCGCCCGGCAGCGTCGCCCGCAGCTTGTCGACCGTGCGCGCGGCCATGAAGAGATCCAAGCCGGGCAGCAGCTCGCGCGGGCTGCGGGGCGGCCGTTTCGTTAAGTCGAGGGGATCCATGCTTGCGACATTTCAACCAGGCTGCCCGCCGATGCCTTTGCAACCAGGCCGGGCCTGGGGGAAGTCGAAACTCGGGGGCCGTCGAAAGAGATTGTGAAGATTAGCACTAATTTTTTTGGAGGAATTCCTTGCCAACCGTTGTCGATCGAGGTCTCGAAGGTGTCGTCGTTGGATCCACCGAGCTCAGTAACGTCGAAGGTGGAATCGGCCGGCTGACCTATCGCGGCTACGATATCGACGATCTCGCGCCCAATGCGTCGTTCGAAGAGATCGTCCACCTCATGCTCTACGGCACGCTGCCCAACCGGCACCGGCTGGAGAGCCTGCGCCGCGAGCTGGCCTCGCGGCGCGCCCTGCCCGAACCGCTGCTCACCGCGATGCAGAACTTTCCGAAGACCGCCTGGCCGATGGAGGTGATGCGCACCGTCGTTAGCGGCCTCGGTCTCTTCTCGCCGCACAACGCCGACGGCGAACACCTTTCCGACGTTCACACCGCGATCGAGCTGATCGCCAAGACGCCGACGATCGTCGCGGCTTGGGATCGCATTCGCCGCGGGCTCGATCCGATCGATCCGCGCGCCGATCTCTCGCAAGCCGGAAACTTCATCTATATGCGCACCGGCAAAGCGCCGCACGCGATCGAGGAAGACGCCCTCGACACGTACTTTGTGCTTCTCGCCGACCACTCGTTCAACGCTTCCACCTTCGCAGCGCGCGTAGCCGCGTCGACGCGCGCCGACATGTACGCCTCGGTCACCGCGGCGCTTGCGACGCTTCAAGGCGACTTGCACGGCGGTGCCGCGTCCGCGGCATACCGCACGTTCGCCGAGATCGACGTGCCGGAGAACTCCGAGCGCTACGTACGCGAGCTCCTCGGCAGCGGCAAGCGCATCATGGGCATGGGCCATCGCGAGTATAAGGTGCGCGACCCGCGCGCCAAGCATCTCGAAGCGATGGCGAAAGAACTGGCGCAGCAGGTCGGCGACGATCGCTGGTACGAAACGGCGCACGCCGTCGAAGAGGCCAGCCGCAAAGTGCTCCAAGAGAAGAAGCCCGGCAACACGATCTACGCCAACGTCGACTTCTACACCGCACCGGTGCTCGCCGATCTGGGAATCCCGGGCGACGAGTTCACCTGTCTCTTCGCGTGCGGCCGCATCGCGGGTTGGACGGCGCACATCCTCGAGCAGCTCGCGGACAATCGGCTGATTCGCCCGCAGGCCACCTACGATGGGCCGGTCACCGGTCCGTACGTACCGCTCGAGAAGCGCGCCACCAACGGCTCGGCCGGCTAGGCCACAGCCGCCGATATGCTGGTCGTCCCTGCTATCGATCTGCGCGGCGGTAAGTGCGTGCGCATGAAGCAGGGCGACCCTACCACGCAGCGCGCGTTCGATGGCGATCCCGTCGAGCGCGCCAAAGCGTTCGTTGCCGAAGGCGCCCAGCGCTTGCACGTGATCGACCTCGACGGCGCGCTCGGTTCCGGTGAAAACCTCGCCGCGGTCGAACGCATCTGCAGCGCGGTCGACGTGCCGGTGCAGACCGGCGGCGGCTTACGCGCGGTCAAGCACGCCGAGAACGCTTTCGCGGCCGGTGCATCGGAGATCATTCTCGGTACGCTGCTCGTCGAAGACGAGCGCCTCGCGCGCAACATCATCAACCGTTTCGCCGGTCGCGTGATCGCCGGCATCGACGCGCGCGGCACGCAGGTGTCGACCCGCGGCTGGCAGGAGCGCACGCCCGTCGATCGCGACGCGCTCGTGCGCCGCGTGGCGCAGTGGGGCGTGTCGCGCATCATCTTCACCGAGATCCGCCGCGACGGCATGGGCGAGGGCTACGATATCGAGGCGCTGCGCGCCGTCGCCGATGCCGCTGCCGTCAAAGTCACCGCCAGCGGCGGCGCACGCAGCATCGACGATCTCAAACTCCTCAAAGAAAGCGTCCCCCCAGCGGTAGACTCATGCATCGTCGGCAGCGCGCTCTACACCGAGACGCTCGATCTCGAAGCCGCTATCGCGGCCGTAGCTTAGCTGTAGTCATCCGCAGCGCCCGCGTCGCCTGTCATCCGCAGCGCCCGCGTCGCCTGTCATCCTGAGCGCAGTGGAAGGATAAGCGAGCACTCACTTATCGTAAACGCGCGGTAGATTGCTCGGCAAGCGCGCAACGATCTCGTAGTTGATCGTTCCGCTCCAGGCGGCCCAATCGTCAGCGCTCACCGTCGACGAACCCTGCGAACCGATCAGCGTAACCGGCGTCCCAACGTCGGCCTTCGGCGCGCGGCTGAGATCGATCTGCGTCATGTTCATCGCGACGCGCCCGACAATCGGACAAAGCGCGCCATCGACCACAAAGGCGCCGCGATTGGAGAGCGCGCGCGGCACGCCGTCGACGTAGCCGGCCGGCACGACGCCGATGCGCATCTCGTGCGGCGCGTGAAAACTGCCGCCGTAGCCGACCGATGCACCCGCGGGCACTTGGCGTACGACGATCAGCTTGCTGTGGAACGAAAGCGCCGGCCGCAAGTCGGGCGCCGCCTCGCCCATCGCCTCGCGCGTCTGCGGCGACGGCCACAATCCGTAGAGCGCAATACCGAATCGTACCATGTCGAGGCGCGTCTGCGGCCAGAGCATGGCGGCGGCTGAGGCCGCGATGTGGCGCAGAGGGCGCAGACCGCGCGCCTCGATAAGCGGCTGCGCCCGCACGAGAGCGCGGTCGAACGCCTGCACCTGGTGCATCGTGTACGGCGAGTCGATCTCTTCGGCTGCCGCGAGGTGCGAGAAAATGCCGGCGAATTCGATCTCTGGGCGGCTCGCCAGGCTTCCGAGCGCTTCGGCGAGAGCGCTCGGCTCGATCCCGAGGCGATTGAGATCGGTGTTGACCTTGACGTGAACGCTCGCGCGACGGTCACGCTTTCCTGCGGCCGCGCTCAGAGCATGGGCGAACTCACCGGTATCCCACAGCGCGAGCTCGAGATCGGCGGCCACGGCGCCATCCAACGCGGCCCGAGGCACCGGACCAAGCACGAGGATTGGCTTGAGGACGCCGTTCTGCCGCAGCGACAAGGCCTCTTCGAGCGTGTAGACGCAGAATCGCGCGGCATACGGCTCGATCGCGCGCGTCACCGGTACCAGGCCGTGTCCGTAAGCATTGCCCTTTACGACGAAGGCCGTGCGCGGTTGTCCGACGAGGTCGCGGAGTGTCGCGGCATTGTGACAAAGTGCGCTCATCGAGATACGCAAGGTCGTTAGCTCGCCGAGCATCCCCGACGCATTTCACGCAGGCGCAGAACGGGCCTGGCACAACTTCAGTGCCGCATTCCTCTTTCGACCAGGTTGAGAACCGTGACCCATCCCACGAGGCCCGCGGACGCGCCGATGATGGAACCGCCGAGAAAACTCCGCCGCGAGAGGCTAACCCAAATCCCGCAGGCTCTTAGCGCGAACCCAAAACCGTAGATCGCAGCGAAACTGTCGGTAGAGTTGCCGCCGAGCGAAACCACCAAACGGCCGAGTCCAAGCGACAATCGCCGAAGCAAGGACCGCGCCGGCCGGTACCCCGAGGAAAAGGCCGAGGAAAAAAAGAGGCAGTTCAGGCTGCCTCCCATTTGCTGGACGCTCCCGATCACTGCTCCGAAGTCTTTGGATAGCAAAAACGATCGCCCCAATCACCAAACCAATCGCGCCGATCACCAAAGCCAGAAGTGAGACGACGAGCACGCGACGTCCGATATCGAAAGCGGGATCCGCCCTGAGAAAGATATTGCCGTGTTCGGCGCCGTACCAGGCGAGGGCCGCACCCGAGGATCGCAAATCCCGCGCCGTATGCAACTAGGTACTTGCTTGCTCTAACCACAACTGGAGCATACCATGCTTCCCGGTACCCGCCCCAACGCGGTGTAGGCCGGGAAAAACGCTTGCACTCGCCCAGGGAGTCTGCTAGGATAGCACCGTTGGCGCTCTCGCGCCGAGAGTGCTAAAATGCTGTTTGTTTGCCCAGTTAACCAAGCCTGTGGGAGGTTTTACGTGAATCTCAAGCCCCTGTTCGACAACGTCGTTGTCGAGCATATCGAGCAAGACGACAAGACGACCGGCGGCGTCTTCCTCCCCGACACCGCGAAGGAGAAGCCGCAAGAAGGCGTCATCCGCGCAGTCGGGGCCGGTCGCGTGACCGACAAGGGAAACCGCGTCGAGATGCATGTCAAGGTCGGCGATCGCGTGCTCTATCGCAAGTATTCGGGGAGCGAAGTCAAGATTGACGGCACCGAATACCTCATCATTCCTGAAAAAGATATTCTCGCCATCGTCGACAAAGTGCCGGCCGGCGTCTAAAGGAGTTCAAGAGTTCAATATGGCTGCAAAGCAACTCGTATTCGATGAAAGCGCGCGACGCGCGCTCGAGCGCGGTGCGAACATCCTCGCCGATGCCGTAAAGGTGACGCTCGGCCCCAAGGGCCGCAACGTCGTGCTCGACAAGAAGTTCGGTTCGCCGACGATCACCAACGACGGCGTAACCATTGCCAAGGAAATCGAGCTGCCCGATGTTTTTGAAAACATGGGCGCACAGCTCGTCAAAGAAGTCGCCTCGAAGACCAACGACATCGCCGGCGACGGCACGACCACCGCGACGGTACTCGCGCAAGCGATCATCCGCGAAGGTCTGCGCAACGTGACCGCGGGCAGCAATCCGCTCCTGATCAAGCACGGCATCGAAAAGGCCGTCGAGATCGCGGTCAAAGAGATGGAGTCGTTCAAGAAGGACGTCGACACCAAAGATAAGATCGCCCAGGTCGCGTCGATCTCGGCCAACGATCCGGAGATCGGCGAGTTCATCGCCGATGCGATGGAGAAGGTGGGCAAAGACGGCGTAATCACGGTCGAGGAGTCGAGAACGCTCAAGACCGAAGTCGAGACCAAAGACGGCATGCAGTTCGACAAGGGCTACATCTCGCCGTATATGGTTACCGATTCGGAGCGCATGGAAGCCGTGCTCGACAACCCGTACATCCTCGTGACCGAACGGAAGATCTCGGCCATCGCCGACATCCTGCCGCTGCTCGAGAAGGTCGTCCAGGTTCAGAAGCCGCTGCTGATCATCGCCGAAGACGTCGAAGGCGAAGCCCTCGCGACGCTCGTCGTGAACAAACTGCGCGGCACGTTCACCTCCGTTGCGGTCAAGGCGCCGGGCTTCGGCGACCGCCGCAAAGAGATGCTCAAGGATATCGCCACGCTGACCGGCGCAACGGTGATCTCCGAAGAACTCGGACTCAAGCTCGACAAGGTGACGCCCGACCAGCTCGGTCAAGCCAAGCGCGTGACCGTCACCAAGGAAGAGACGACGATCGTCGACGGCAACGGGAAAGCCGACGAGATCAAAGGTCGCATCGACATGATCAAAAAGCAGATCGAAGAGACCGATTCCGACTTCGATCGTGAGAAGCTCCAAGAGCGCCTCGCGAAGCTCTCCGGCGGCGTCGCCGTCATTCAAGTCGGCGCGGCTACGGAGACCGAGCTCAAAGAGAAGAAGCACCGCATCGAGGACGCCCTCTCGGCGACCCGCGCTGCCGTGCAGGAAGGCATGATTCCCGGCGGCGGAGCGTCGCTGATTCATGCGATCAAGGCGATCGACAAGTACGAGTCCCCGAAGACCAACGGGCACGGCGCAACGTGGGCCGACGAGAAGATCGGCATCAGCATCGTGCGCAAGGCGCTCGAAGAGCCGGCGCGTCAAATCGCCGACAACGCCGGATTCGAAGGTTCGGTACAGGTCAACGCCGTGCGTACGAAGAGCGCGCCGTTCGGCTTCGACGCGATGACCGGCGACGTCGTCGACATGTTCGCGGCCGGCATCGTCGAGCCGCTGAAGGTAACGCGTGCGGCGCTTCAAAACGCGGCTTCGATCGGAGCCTTGATCCTCACGACCGAAACGCTCGTTGCCGACAAGCCCGAACCCAAGAAGGACCCCGTCGGCGCACCCGGCGGCGGCATGGGCGGCTACGACATGATGTAGCACTGCGCACCCGTCATCCCGAGCGCAGTCGAAGCGCCCGCCAGCAATGGCGGGTGCTTCTCGTTTGTTGGGCGCCTCTTCAGCCCGGCTCGGTGAGGATCGTCGTGGTCTCGCTGGCGTCGGGCTGGACGAGCGGCTCGCCGTAGATGCGCTCCGGTTCGTGGATGTCTTGGAACCCGATCGCGGCGTCGTGCACGACGCGGCGATGCGGCATATAGAGTGTGGCGCCCGCGCTTTCGCGCTCGATGTACGGCGCGCCGTCGACGACGGTGAAATCCACCGTCCACGGCACGTCGACGAGCGGCGCCAGCGTGAAGTTGCCCGCGACGACCGCGCGGCGCGGTAAGAAGTCGCTCTCGCCGACCCACAGCTCGCGCAAGCGGTTATCCTTCGGGTGCCGCAACGCGACGAGGCCGAGATGGTACGTGGCCACGCCGTCGATAGCCGGCGTGTCGATCAACGTCACGCGATAGTCGGGCGCTTGCGCGGAGACCGTCGCGATCACGCGCAGCGGCGCCCCGCTCGAAGACGACGGCGCGGCAACAGTCACCGGACGGTAGCGCATTCCGAACGCATACGCCGGCGTCAGCAGCGGCACGCCCAGCAGATCGGGTGCCGTCGGCCGCTTTCCTGCCGGCACCGAGTAGCTGTCGCAGCCGCTTTTTGCGATGCAGAGCGTTAAGCCGAGGTTGAAGTTGACCCCGTGCGGTACCGGCGGGGGCGCTGCCAGCTCTTCGTCGCTGATCGGAAAGACGCGCACCTCGCCGTCGCTCTGATCGTCGACCGCGCGGTAGTGCTGGGCGACGGGCTTGCTGCCGTCGAGCCCGCTCACGTCGATCGTATAACCGATGCGCGATGGATAGGTCGCGCTGGTGACCGCCGACCTGGTGCGCAGCCAGATCTCATAGGCATCGATCGCCGGTGTCGCGACCATGCCGTTCTCAGCCTGCCGAAGTCTTCCAGAGCTTCGGACAAAGCAGCGTATCCGTCGGCTGTCCCGCAAGCTCGTCGACCATGTCTTCGGTCACGTTGAACTGGATGATCTGCGGCCATCCGGTCCACGGCACCGGAAACGGAATCGGCACGCGTACGTAGTGGTACTGATGCGTGGGCGTGCGCAGCCGCAGCGCCAACTGTTGGGGCCCCGAACCCGTCGACGCACCGCGGTAGAGCCACGTGTAGTATGCATCTTGATCGTTCTCGACGGTGATCTGCTCGGGAAGCTGCGCCGGCACCGCCTTGTTGCACGTGACTTGGCTCGCGTCGAAGAGCACGAACGTCGGTTGCACGTAAAGGAACGACTGCGGCGCCGTGCCGCTGAGGAGCACGGGCATTCGCGGCTGCACTTGGGCTGACGGCTGCAACGCCTCGGTGATCGCGCGGTCGTGGCCTGAGAGGAAATAAAGGTAGTCCTGCGCGGTGCAGCCGTACTTCGGCGCGACCACGTCGAGCCGCCACGCGCCGAACGTGCTGTCGAACTCGACGATGCCTTCCGGCTCGTCGCCGCGCTCGAAGGAGAAGGTGCGCTCGAGCTGCGTGCGTCCGATGCGGTCGGTCAGGCGCACGCGCACGGCGATCTGCGTGCTCTCGGGCGCTCGTGCAATCGCGCTGCAGAAACCGAGGTGGAGAATCACGTGCGACGCTATCATTTCGGCCTCCCTACGACGAGGGCGCGGCTGCCCGGTCCCGCGAGGGCCCGGTCGAGGGCGAAGCAAGCGCCGCACCGTCGGCAGCACCGAGGATCGGCAAGAACGTCACAGCGCTGCAAGTTCGGCCCGTTCGAGAAGGCCGCCTGGTGCCCGCGGATAAGAAGAGCATCATGCCCGCGCGTAACCTCAACGATTTTACGATACGCGTGGCGACGGTCAACGGCTCGGGAAGCCAGTCCTCCAACCTCGTGCTGACCAACGCCATCGCGCGCCTCGGTATCCCCGTGGCTCCAAAGAACGTCTTCCCTTCGAACATCGAAGGTTTGCCGACGTGGTTCGACGTGCGCGTCAGCGCGCTCGGTTATCAGTGCCGCGCGCGCGATTTCGACGTGCTCGTCGCGCTCAACGCGGCCACCTGGGTGCAAGACGTCGCCGGCGTGAAGTCTGGGGGCGCCGTGATTCACGAAGAGTCCTATCCGTGCAAAGGCGACACGCTGCGCGAGGATCTCACGTACTATTCGATCCCATTTACGGCGCTGGCCAAAGAGCACTTCGCCGACAAGGGCGACCTGCGCAAGTACCTGATGAACATGATCTACGTCGGCGTGCTCGCCAAGCTGCTCGAGATTCCGCTCGAGACGATCGAAGAGGCGCTGCGAACGCAGTTTCGCAGCAAGGCCGCCGCCGTCGAGCTCAACATGACCGCGGTGCGCGTGGGCCACGACTACGCCGCCGAGCACCTCGAGAAGCACGATCCCTGGCGTCTCGTGCCGATGACCGGCAAGACCGACGGCCTGATGTTCATGGAAGGCAATCGCGCCGCGGCCCTCGGCTGCCTGATGGGAGGCTGCACCGTGGCCGCGTGGTATCCGATCACGCCGTCGTCGTCGCTCTGCGAGTACTTCATCCAGTACTGCGACCGCTATCGCGTCGATAAAGAGACCGGGGAGCGCAACGTGGCCATCGTGCAAGCGGAAGACGAACTTGCCGCGGCCGGCATCGTGTTCGGCGCCGGCTGGGCGGGCGCGCGCGCGATGACGTCGACGTCGGGGCCGGGCATTTCGCTGATGGCCGAGTACGCCGGCTACGGCTACTTTGCCGAGGTTCCCGGCGTGATCTTCGACGTGCAGCGCGCGGGGCCGTCGACGGGCCTGCCGACGCGCACGATGCAGGGCGACGTCGCCTTTGCGTACACGCTCTCCCACGGCGACACCAAGCACATCGTGCTGCTGCCCGCGACCGTGAGCGAAGCGTACGAGTTCGCGATGGACGCGTTCGACTTGGCCGAGCGTTTTCAAACGCCGGTCTTCGTTCTCAGCGACCTCGATCTGGGCATGAACGCGTGGCTGACCCCGGCGCTGCCCTATCCCGAGAAACCCTTCGACCGCGGTAAAGTACTCGGCGCCGACGATCTGAGCTCGGTGAAGTCGTGGGGGCGCTACCGCGACGTCGACAAGGACGGCATCGCCTATCGCACGCTGCCTGGAACGAATCATCCCTCGGCCGGCTTCTTCACGCGCGGCACGGGTCACGACGAAGATGCGCGCTACTCCGAACTGCCCGACGTTTGGCTGCGCAACCTCGACCGTCTCAACCGCAAGACCGACACCGCGCGCCGCGCCGTTCCCGCGCCGGTCGTCTCGGAAAAGAAGAGCACCAAGGTCGCGATCCTTGCCTACGGCACCACGCATCACGCGGTCGTCGAAGCCCGCGACTTCCTGACCGAGGCGGGCGTCGAGGTGAACTACATGCGCGTTCGCGCGCTGCCGCTCTCGCCGGAGGTCGCAACGTTCGTGCAGCGGCATGATCGCGTCTACGTCGTCGAGCAGAACCGCGACGGCCAGCTCTACGGCATCCTGCGCACCGAGTTGCCGACGCACTTGATCGGGCGGCTCGCATCGATTCGTCACTACAACGGCGTGCCGATCGACGCGCGCGCCATCATCGACCCGCTGCTCGAAGAGCAGCGCGAACCCGCCGTCGTGGCGGAATGAAACACCCCTGTCATCCTGAGCGCAGTCGAAGGACGAGCGCAGCCCAAGGAAGCAAATGACCGCCAACCTCAACATCATCGGCCTCACCAGAGAAGTCTACAAAGGACTTCCCACGACGCTCTGCGCCGGCTGCGGCCACAACTCGATCACCAACCACCTGATCAAAGCGCTCTTCGACTACGGCATCGAGCCGCACAAACTGGCCAAGATGAGCGGAATCGGCTGCTCTTCGAAGACGCCGGCATACTTCGTGGAGCAGGCCCACGGCTTCAACGGACTGCACGGGCGCATGCCCTCGGCTGCGACGGGTGCGAAGTTGGCTAACCGCGAGCTGGTGGTGCTGGGCATCAGCGGCGACGGCGACACGGCGAGCATCGGGCTCGGCCAGTACTGTCACATGATCCGCCGCAACGTCGACTGTACCTACATCGTCGAGAACAACGGCTGCTACGGATTGACCAAGGGCCAGTTTTCCGCGACCGCCGACGTCGGTTCGAAGCTCAAGGGTGGTAAAGAGAACGAGTACGCGACGATCGACATCTGCGGGCTCGCGATCGAGCTTGGCGCGACGTTCGTGGCTCGTTCTTTCTCGGGCGACGGCAAGCAGCTCGTGCCGCTGCTGCAGGCCGCGTTCTCACACCGCGGCACCGCCATCCTCGATGTAATCAGCCCGTGCGTCACCTTCAACGATCATGAGGGGTCGACGAAGAGTTACTCCTACGTCAAAGACCACGACATCGTACTCCACACCGCCGACTTCATCGCCGCTGCCAAGGAAATAACGGTGGATTACGATCCCGGCGAGGTGCGC
The DNA here is from genome assembly GCA_035939175.1 of Candidatus Cybelea sp. Classification (GTDB taxonomy): domain Bacteria; phylum Vulcanimicrobiota; class Vulcanimicrobiia; order Vulcanimicrobiales; family Vulcanimicrobiaceae; genus Cybelea. The sequence continues at coordinate 66,185 of DASZGC010000056.1, forward strand.
CACGTCGTGCTCGACGACGGCGCGCACGTGTTGCTTCGGAAGGTCGACAACGACTACGATCCGACCGACGGAATTGCCGCGCTGAAAACGATCCACGAGTCGCGGGCGCGAGGCGAGTTCGTGACGGGGCTGCTCTACGTGCAGACCAATCAAGAGGACCTCTGCGCACGCGAGCATCTGCCAAAGCGTCCCCTAGCTCAGCTCGACGAAGAGTCGCTGCGAATCGATCGCGACGAGTGGCAGCGCCTGATGCAAACCTAGCGGCCGCACTGCGGTCCGCGAAGTCGGTCTTCGTGTTGACCGGCTCGGGCATCTCCGCGGAGAGCGGGCTGCCGACGTTTCGCGGCGTCGGCGGCTTGTGGCGCACGCACCGGGTCGAAGAACTGGCGTCGCCCGACGGTTTCGCCGCGGATCCAGAGGTGGTGTGGACGTGGTACAACGAGCGCAAGACCGCGCACCAAAATGCTCGGCCGAACGCGGGCCACCTCGCGCTCGCGCAGCTCGAGACGCGGTTCGACGACTTCACCCTGGCCACCCAGAACGTCGACTCGCTTCATCTGCGTGCGGGATCGCAGCGCGTGCTCGAACTTCACGGCAACCTACGCGAAGCACGCTGCAATCGCTGCGACGAGCGCCGCGCGCTCGATTCCTCAGGGCTCCCGCTCGATGAGATTCAGCACGCGTGCGGCGGCTATTTCCGACCCGACATCGTATGGTTCGGCGAACCGCTTCCGCCTGCAGTCTGGCGCGCAGCGCAAGAGGCCTCCGCGCGCGCCGACGTAATTCTCGTCATCGGCACGAGCGCGGTCGTCTATCCCGCAGCCGCGCTCGCAACGCACTACAACCGCCACGCCTTCGTCGCCGAGATCAACCCCGAACGCACCCCAATCAGCGACGGCGTGGACTGCGTACTGCAAGGCACGGCAGCCGAACTACTGCCAAAGCTCGTCGCAACGCACCTGTCGGCATAACTTCGCGCTCGTTACCCTTCAGGTGACGAGCGCTCAGGATGACTGAGGTTTCTGCCCCAGTAGCTCGCTGAGCTTCGCCTCGACGGCGCGGAGGGTGGCATTTTCGGCTTCGGTCCGCTCGAGCTGGCGGCGCACGTGCGCGGCGGCGATGCGATCGTAGGCGGCGGCGGCGGAGTGTGCGAGTTTGCGCAGGCAGCGGCGCTCGTCGGGGTCGAGGTCCTCGCCGGTAGTGTGGCCGCCGTAGAGCGCGATCGCGGAAACATCGTGCCCGACCGCAATGGGAATCGCGTAGAGAATCTGTCGCTCGCCACGGGGAAGATCGGTGCGCGGCCAACGCATGCCGCCGGGATCGATCGCCTCGAGGTCGGCGCGCAGCTGCAGGACGAGCGGATCGTCGCGTTCCAGCGACGTCGCTTCGCCCTCGTGCCATCCGAGCGCGTGTGCGCGCCGGTAACCGTCGTTCTCAAAGCGGAATACCGCCGCAGACGCAAGCCCGAACGCGGCCGCCGGCTCGTCGACGAGCCCCGCGTCGACCGCCGGCGACGACGAGGCTTGCCCCAGCGCGCGCTCGACGCCGGTGAGGCGCTCCTCGGCGAGGTGGCGCTTGCGGAAGAGCACGCGGTCGACGAAGCCGTCGATGCGCGCGTGCAGCGCGTTGAGCGAAAGCCCAAGCGCAATCGCAGCGGCAATCTCCAGCAGCACCGCTACGCGCTGCGTCTCGAGCAGCTTGCCGAACACGTACTCGATCAACGTGAACGTCGCCACCGCGCAAACGGTGAGCGCCGTATAGACCAGCGTACGACTGATGATGAAGCTCACGTCCATCACGCGGTGGCGCATCACGCCGTAGGCCACGGCCACCGCCACCAGGGCGGGCGACGCCGCATATGCGAGACTCACGCCGTACACCACGGCGCCCACCGTCGTCAGCTCGGTGGCCACCTGTTGCAGCGCACCCGTGATGATGAGCACGACGAAGCTCGCGATCACCCAGACGAGCCGGCTGCGCGTGCCGCCGGGCGTGGTGACGTACGTCGAGATGAGCGCCGCCAGCGCGGCGAGGCTCGTCGCAAGGATCGCCACGTTGGCCAGCGGCACGATCTGTTCCGGCGGTTGCGAGGAGAAGCGCAGCATGAGGTATGCGTACGAGTAGATCGTGGCGACCACCAGGCCGGCGGGAATACTGAGCCGATCGACAACGCGCGCCACGCGCGTCGGCGCATCGTTGGGAAAGCGGCTGGCGAAGATCATGATCGCCGCCGCCTGAACCGCATAGAGCAATCCAACGAACGCGTCGAAGGCAACGGCCCCCGAACTCGCACTCTCCTGCGACCAGAAGATCAGCGGGTAGGGCAGCAACGCCGGTGGCGCGACGAGCGCGAACGCCCAGGTCATGCGGCTCGGGCGCACGAGCACGAGCGCGAGGCCAACGAGCCCGAGCGCGAGCCCGGCGAGCGCGTAGGCGACCGTCTCCGCGGCGCCGAGCCCGGGAAATGCAATCGCGCGCAACGTCACGGTCTTCGGCCGGCGCTCGTGCGTTACGACGAACGTGATCGCCGCGCCACCCGGCACCTCTTCCTCGAGAACGACGAAGCGGCGGCCGCGCAGCGGCAGGGTCGGGTAATCGATTCGATCGCCCACGGCGACGCCCGCCTGCGCGGCCGACGAGTTCGGAGCCACTTCCGTTACCGTCATCTGCGCGCGGTCTGCCAGGAAGCCATACGTTCCCACGGGCACGTTGAGCTCGACGATCGAAGCGACCGCGGCCGCGATCTCAATCACGCCGAGAATGAGGACGACGACCAGGCGAACGTTCGCGCGCACGTTATTCGGAGGCCGCGGCGACGCGGGCTCGCCGGGCCGCAGCGTAGCGGAAGAGCGCGTAGACGGGCACGCCGCTGAGCAGGATCAGGATGCCGATGCCGGTGTCGTGCGGCGACTTCAGCACCGTATCGCCGACGATGTACCACGCGGCCGCGAGGAAGAGCAGCGTGGCAAACGGTTGCCCCGGCATCCGAAAAACCGGTGTGAGCGCCTGGGGATTGCGCGCGTCGCGGGCGCGGAAGATCAACAGCGCGATCGCGCACAATCCGAAGAAAATGTAGTCGTTGCAGGTCACGTAGTTGAGAATTTGGTCGTAGCTGCCCGAGAGCGCGATCACGATGGCGACGAGGCCTTGCAGCGCGATCGCGAGCACGGGCGCGTGCGTGCGAGCGTTGACGTTGGCCAGCCGGCGAAAGAACGTGCCATCGGCCGCCATCTGGAAGTAGACCCGCGGCGACGTGAGGATCTGATTGCTCAGGAAACCGAGGGTGGAGATCGCGATCACGATCGCCATCACCCGTTGCCCTGCGGGGCCGATCACGAGCCCGGCGACCTGCGAAGCGGGCGTGCTGGTGGCGGCCAGCGCAGAGATACCGAGCACGTGGAGGCACGTCGCGTTGACCGCGAGGTAGAGCAGCACGACCACGGCGACGCCCAAGATGAGCCCGCGCGGCAACGTCGCGCGCGGGTCGCGAAGCTCGGCCGACATGAAGCTCGACGTCTGCCAGCCGCTATACGCAAAGAGCACCGGCACCATCGCCAGGCCGATCACCGCCAGCGTGCTGCCGTGAGGTGCGGCGACCGGCGCCGTCGCGGCCGCGGCGTGCGACGCAAAGAGACCGATCGCCGCAAATGCCGCGATCGCCGCAATCTTGAGCACCATGAAGGCGTTCTGCGTCGTCGTTCCGCTGCGCACCCCCAGCGCGTTGATCGCGGTCAAGAGCCCGATCGCAATCGCCGCGATCGCCGCATGCGAGGTTTTCCAGCCGGTCAGCGGCTCGAAGTAATTCGCAAACGTTACCGCCGCTGCGGCCATGCCGCCGCTCTGCGAGACCAGCAGCAGCGTCCATCCGAAGATGAACGCGAGTGCTGGATGGAAAGCGTCGCGCAGGTAGGCATACTGGCCGCCGTCGTCGGGGCGCCGCGAGGCAAGCTCGGCGAAGATGCCCGCGCCGAGCAGCGCGATCGCGCCGCCGGCGATCCACACCGTCATCACCAGCGCGCCGCTTCCGACGAAACGCGCGACGACCGAGGGATTCATGAAGATGCCCGAGCCGACGATGCCGCCCATCACGATCAGCGCGGCATCGCGCGCGCCGAGTCGACGGATTAACTTCGGACTAAGCAACGTCATCGGGGGAAAGGCAGCGGTGCAGCGAAGTGGCGCTTCATGCTGGCAATCGTAACGCTTCTTCTATCCGTTCTCGGGGTCACGGTGGCGCAAGCTCCTCCGCAGGGGCCGCCGCCGGCCCAGATGATGCAGCCGCCGCTCGAAAACGGCGCGTGCCTGGATTCGCCGCGCCCCGTCCCTAAAGCCCTCGAACACCCGGTATCGCGAGCAATGCAGGTCGTCCGGATCGACCAGGTCGTCTCGACCGCGACGATGACGCCCGGGCAGATCATCGGCTTCCTCTATACGACCGAAGGCAACGGCACGTGGCTCGGGGAGCGTAGCAACGAGTACAGCTCTCCGGCAGGTGCCAAGGAAATCAATACCGTCTTGGCCGCAACGCACGTCACCGGCGTCGCCGACAACGCGTTCCCGCCGCAGAGCCGCTATGGCGTGCCGACCAAGTACCCCCAGCTCTTCCGCGTCAATCTCCCCCCGGATGCCATGAACGTGCTGCGGATTACCCTGGTGCCGTGCGTCGTTTGGCCGAGCTCTCGGCCGCTCCCCGACCCAAGCTTGTGAGCGAGCCGGCGGGGGCCGGGTCGCCCGATTAGCACCGAGCGCATCCGAGTGCTAAGATAGCGTGTTGTGGGGCCGATGGAGTTCGTGGTTCGTGCCCGCCTCGGAGCGTTCGCGCCCAACGCCGACGTCTTCGTCGACGAAGAAGAGCGCCGCGTCGTCGCGATCATCGAGGTCGCGGGAGCGGATCCCGACAGCCTAAGCATCGTCTTCGACGAGCGCAGCCTGCTCATCGGCGGGCGGCGTCGCGGAACGGCACGTCTGCGCCACGGTTCGTTCGTCCAGAAAGAGATCGCCTACGGCGACTTCGTCAAACGCATTGCGCTGCCGGTCCCAGTCGAGTACGAGCGCATTACGGCAACCTACGAAGACGGGTTTCTCGTCGTCGTCGCACCCCTCGCGCCTCTCGCCTATCTGCCGACGGCGCGCACGCAACTGCAAATCTTGGTCAAAAGGACGCACTCCTAAAACCGATGCCCCAGAAAACCAGCCCCCGTAACGAAATCGTTCCCGCCCAGTCGATCGGCATTCTGCCGCTTCAAGAGGCCGTGCTCTTCCCGCACACGGTCATTCCGTTGGCCGTCGTCAAGAAATCGGGCATCCAGCTCGTCGAAGAGGCACTGCGCGAAGGCAAACCCATTGGGCTCACCGTGCTGCGCGATCGCGAGATCGAGGATCCCGGCCCCGACGACGTTCAGCGCGTCGGGACGATCGGCGTTATTCAGAAGATGCTCAAGGTTCCCGACGGCACGCTGCGTTGCATCGTCGCCGGCCAGCAAGTGTTCCGCATCGACCAGTTCACGCAAGTCGCGCCGTACATGGTCGCATCCTACACCGAGCTGCCCGACACCACCGTCGAGAACGAAGAGCTGGTCGCGATGCAGCGCAACCTCGCCGGTCTCTTCCAGAAACTCCTCTCCTACCTGCCGCAGGCGCCGCGCGAGATGGAGATGGAGGTGGCCAACATCACCGACCCGGTGGTGCTCACCTACTTCGTCGCCTCGACGATGCGCCTCGAAACGACCGATCGCCAAGCGCTGCTCGAAGAGCGCGATACCGCCAAGCGTATGCGCAAGCTCACGCTCCTGCTTACCAAAGAGCTCGAGGTCGTCGAGCTGGGTCACAAGATCCAGAGCGACATCCAGCGCGAGATGGAGAAGAATCAGCGCGAGTTCTATCTGCGCCAGCAGCTGCGCGCCATCCAGGAAGAGCTGGGCGAGGTCGATCCGCAGCAGGCCGAAACCAACGAGCTGCGCACCAAGATCGACGGCGCCTCGATGCCCGAAGCGGTAAAAAAAGCCGCCGATCGTGAGCTGGACCGTCTCTCGAAAGTGCCGCAGGCGAGCCCCGAGTACAGCGTGATTCGCACGTACCTCGACTGGCTCGTCACCCTGCCGTGGAAAGAGGAGACGGCCGACCACATCGACATCAAGACGGCGCGCGCCATCCTCGACGAGGACCACTACGACCTCGAGAAGATCAAGGATCGCATCGTCGAGTACCTCGCCGTCGGCAAGCTCAAGAAGAAATTGACCGGCCCGATCCTCTGCTTCGTCGGTCCGCCCGGCGTCGGTAAGACGTCGCTCGGCCAGTCGATCGCTCGCGCGATGGGGCGCAAGTTCGTTCGTCTTTCGGTGGGCGGCGTGCGCGACGAGGCCGAGATTCGCGGGCACCGGCGCACGTATATCGGCGCGATGCCCGGCACGATCGTGCGCGCGCTTCGCGATGCCGGTACGCGCAACCCAGTGATGATGATCGACGAGATCGACAAAGTAGGCGCCGATTTCCGCGGCGACCCGCAATCGGCGCTCCTCGAAGTACTCGATCCGGAGCAGAACAACAACTTCCGCGATCACTACCTCGATCTGCCCTTCGATCTCTCGCAAGTGCTCTTTATCTGCACCGCCAACACGCTCGAGACGATCTCACCGCCGCTGCGCGACCGCATGGAGATCATCACGCTCTCGGGCTACACGGAACTCGAGAAGCTCCAGATCGCCAAGCGCTACCTGCTCAAGAAGCAGCGCATACATAACGGATTGCGCGAGACGCAGGCGCAGATCGGCGATCCCGCAATCCGAGCGATCATTAGCGACTATACGCGCGAAGCCGGCGTCCGCAACCTCGAACGCGAAATCGGCACGGTCTTCCGCAAAATCGCGCGCAAGATCGCGGAGAACGCGCGCTACAAAGCGCGCGTGAAGCCCGAGAGCCTCGTCGAGTACCTCGGCAAGCCGCGCTTCTTCAACGAGGTGCGCAAACGGGTGGCGTCGATCGGCGTCGCGACCGGCATGGCGTGGACGCCCGTCGGCGGCGACATCATGTTCATCGAGACGCAAGCGATGCCCGGCACCGGCAAGCTCGTGCTCACCGGACAGCTCGGCGACGTGATGAAGGAGAGCGCGCAGGCCGCGGTCTCGTTCCTGCGGTCGCGTTCGGCAGAGCTAGGCTTACCCGACGACTACTTCGCCAAGCACGACATCCACATTCACGTTCCCGCCGGGGCCACGCCGAAGGACGGTCCGTCGGCCGGCATCGCCTTGGCCACCGCAATCGCCTCGATGCTCACCGGACTCAAGGCCGATCCGAACGTCGCGATGACCGGCGAGATCACGCTCACCGGCCAAGTGCTCCCAATCGGCGGCTTAAAAGAGAAGGTGCTCGGCGCCAAGCGTGCGGGCATCGGGAAGATACTCCTGCCGCGGCGCAACGAGCTCGATATCGACGACATTCCCAAGGAAGTGCGCGACACGATGACGTTCGCCGGCGTCGACGAGCTCTCGGAAGTCTTTCAGCACGCCCTCGGCAAGCCGGTGATATCTCCGGTGCCGCTGGGAATCGAAAACGGTAAGACCGACAACGTCGTTCAGCTGCGGGCACGCTCGGGCGCGGCGAAGCGCCGCAACGGGCTCGTCAAACGCCCCGGCGAGCGCAAGCGTAAAGTAAAACGATAGCCCGATGAAGCTGTTTGCGACCGCGCTTGGCGCGGCAATTCTGGGAGGATGCGCTTTCGGCGGCGCGCAAAACGCACCGAACGCCGCGCCGGCTGCGGCCGTCGTCGCCGGCGCCAAAGCCCCGCAGGATCTCTACGTCGCCGATTTCGGCGCCGATACGGTCGACCTGTTTAGCAATACGAGCTACAAGAGCGCCGGTACGATTACCGACGGCATCGATAGTCCCGGCGCGCTGTTTCTCGACCGCCAAGGACAACTCTACGTCGCCAACATCGACGGCGCCGACGTGACCGAATACGCTGCGGGCAGCACGGGCGAGCCGAGCTTCAAATACAGCGCGGGGATGCACAACCCGTACTCGGTCACGACGGACGCCCACGGCAACGTGTTCGAGGGCGATCTGTACGGGTACCTCAACGAATACGCCCAAGGCGTCGATAAAACGATCGCCGCGTGCACGGCCCCCGGCACCGTCTTCGGCATGGCCGTCGATGCGAGCGGCGACGTGTTCGTCGACTATTTCGGGAAGCCGTTGGGCCCCGCGAATCTCGTCGAATACCGCGGCGGCTTGAGCGCTTCGTGCAGCGCGAAAACGCTCACGACGAATTCGTACCCGGGCGGCATCGCGCTCGATAAGAACGGGAAGCTGCTCGTCGCCGAGGGGACCAAGGTCGTGGTGATCGATCCGGCGCACCCCAAAGGCGCAGCGAAGATCGGGTCCCGCTTCTCCGGCGCCATCGACGTGAGGTTGAACGGAGCCAACACCGAAGCTTTCGTGACGGATAATTCCAACGATACCGTGACCGTAGTGAGCTATCCGGCCGGGAAGAATCTGAAAGTCCTCGGCAGCAAGAACGGCCTCAAGTCGACGCGCGCCGCCGTCGACTCGCCCAATGCCGTCTATTAGGAGTCTAGCCGCCGGCCTGGGAAACGGAGAGCGCGAGGGGGAATAGCGTACATCCCCGGACGAGCGAAAGCGGAAAGCAAAACTCGAAAATGCACAAAACACTCTCGGTCGTCGTGATCTTCGTCCTCGCCGGATGTTCCGGCATGGCTACGCCGAGCGCCCCATCACTCGCCGGCTTGGCCCCCGGCGGCGCAGCGCCGGGAACTTTCTCGGTGCCGCATCTTGCGGAACTCGCCAGCCTTGCATCGGGCGGCCGATCTCTCAAGGCCACGCAGGATCTCTACGTCAGCGATTTCGCCACCGGCAACGTCGAAGTGCTGCAGAATGCCGGCTACCAAAAGATCGGCATGATCAAAAACGGACTAGGCAGCCCCGACGGCGACTATCTCGACGCCAAGGGCAATCTCTACGTCGCGAACTACGGCGGCAGGACGATCACCGAGTACCCTCCAGGCCAAAAGATGCCTTCCTTTACGTACAGCTCGGGCATGCAGGCTCCGGTCAACGTGACCGTCGACGCGAAGGGCAACGTGTACGAATCCGATTTCAAAGGCTTCGTCAACGAGTACGCGCAGAACAGCAACGTTGCGGAGTATACCTGCACGCCGGGCGGCGGCGTCGAAGGCGTCGCCATCAATAAGCACGGCGACGTGTTCGTTTCCTACAACCCGCGCTTCGGCCCGGCCAAGATCGTCGAATACAAAAACACCCTCTCCGGCTGCCACAATACGCTGCTCGACCCAGGATTCAAGTTCATCGGCGGAATCCAGTTCGACCGCCACGACAACCTCCTCGTCTGCGATCAGTCCGGTCCCGCCGTCGACGTGCTCGAACCGCCGTACACCAGCATCACCTCGACGCTCGGCGGAAATTATCAGGAACCGTTCCACATCACGCTGAGCCGAGACAACAAAGTCGCGTACGTGGCCGACCCGCATACACCGGCGGTCTACGTGCTGAAATATCCCAGCGGCGAGCCGATCGCGACGCTCGGCATGGCCAACGGTGTGTCGCAGCCTGCAGGCGCGGTCGACGCTCCCAACGCGGTGTATTAGGAAGCCGTCAAACTGGTCGGCCGCTCGTGAGCGGTTGCGTCTACTCGATTAGCTGGAGCGTTAGGAAGTCTTTGAGGTCGGTAAGCTGCGTGAAGAAGAATCGCCGGCCGTTGCCGACCTCGACGATGCTGCCGCGAATCGCGCTGTGAGCGCCGGCCTCGCGCCATAATCGAAGGGTGAAGACGCGCTCGAGGCGCTCGCTCTCTGGCTGATCCATGGGCTGCTCTTACTCTACCGGGGCGGCGTTTCGAGAACGTTCCGAGCCCGCGAGCGCGACGACGCAGGGCGTGCCGGGCCGGGGCCATTCGTCGTGCTCGTGCGCTAAACGGATGGCGCGATGCACCGCCATCGCTTCAAAGAAGGCCTGGAGAGCGACGTCACCGAGGGCGGCGCGCTTGCGCGCGTAGGTGTCGAAGGCCGTGCGTACCGCTGCCCGCGCGCGATGAGCATCGCCGGCGGCGCGGTGCACGCACGCCTCGATCCAGTGATGCATCACCTCGTCGGGACGGCTCCGGCCGCCTACCAACGCAACGCTGCGTTCGAGAGCGCGCGACGCGTCGGCGACGCGCCCCGCTCCGAGATAGGTAAGCGCGAGATCGTCGAGCTCTTGCGCGGCGTTCTCCCAGCGGGCGAGACGCTCGTCCAGAGCGAACGCGTCTTCGAGTTTGGCGAGCGACTCGTCGAATTGCCGGCGGCAGCGCAGGAGCCGCCCTTGCGCCTGCAAGAGCGCGCTGCGAAAGCGCGACTCCGGTAGACTTGCGATGAGCGGCGCCGCGTCCTCGATCGCCGCGGCGAGAGCCTCGAGGTCGCCGCGCAGGTACTCCGCTTCAGCGATGTTCGCGGCCGCAACGGCCGCCAGGGACGCCGACGTCCGCGATGTCGAAGCTCGATGAAGCTCCAACGCGCGGCGGCTCCACTCGACGCCGCTCGCGAAATCGCCCACCGGTATCAGGACGGCGCCGAGATCGCAGGCGATGCCCGCGAATCTCTGCACGAGACCGAGCTCTTGTGCTAAGCGCGCAGCCTCGTTGAGTTCCTCGAGCGATTGCGCGATCTGCCAGCAGGTCCACAAGGCGACACCGAGCCGATGGCGCGCGTTCGTTTCGTTGACGCGATTACCGGTCTGTCGGCTAAGGTCGAGGGCCGCCCGGCCAAGCTCGGTCGCACGCTGGTGCTCGTGCCGTTCGTAGGCAACGACGACGGCATCGTAGAGCACGGTCCATCGAGCCGCGGCCGCGCTGCCGCTTTCGGTAACGCGCAGAGCCTCGCGCACCAAACGGTCGGCTTCGCTCGCTCGACCGGGAACCAAAACGCTGACTCGGGCAGCATAGGCGCCTAAGCGCGCGCGGGCCTCATCGTCGCCGGTTTTCGCAAAGCGCTCGAGCGCCCGTAGAGCGCTCTCGAGCGAGCGCTCGAGTTCGCCGTCTCGCTCTTGCCGTCTGGCGCGCAACTCGTCGGCAACGGCCGCCCATCGTTCGTCGGAAGCGCGCGCGGCTTCTCGGGTCAACCGATCGATCGCGTCGAGTTCTTGCTCGTGACCGGCTTGACGCGCGGCAAGTCGAATGCGCCGGTCGAGCACCGCGCAGCGCGCATCGGCGTCGAGTCCGTCCGCCAGCTGTTGTGCCTCATCGAGGTCGGCGCTCTGCGCCGCTGCCTCGCCGAGATTGGCGTGCATGGCGCTGCGAAGCAGCAGCAGTTCGAAACGCTCGCGCGCACTCCACGCTCCGAGGTCCAGCGCTCGCCCGACCAGATCGCGGGCCTCCGCGTTCGCATAGAGTCCGACGGCGTGCCGGGCGGCGCGGGCATAGTGACCGGCAGCCTTTGCCGCTTCGCCGCCGCGTTCGTAATGCAACGCAATCTCGGCGGCGCGCTCGTTGAAACCAGGTGCCGAAGCTTCGTCGAGCAGCCGCGCGACGCGCCTGTGCCGGCGCACTCGCGGCTGCGGCGCGCTCTCGTCGTAGACGACCGCGTGCACCAGGTGATGCGTGAAAACGTACTCGTAGTGACCGCGATCGTCCGACTCGCGCACGACGTGCCGGTCGAGGAGTTCGTCGAGGGCATCCAAGACCTTACCTTGCGTCAAACCGGCGATCTCTTGCACGATGCCGACGCTGAAGGCTTCGCCTGCGACCGACGCAACCTCAGCCACCGTGCGTGTTGCCGGCGCCAGCGTACCCAGGCGCTCGGCGATGACCGCCTGAACGCTCGCCGGCGTGGTGAGCTGCTGATGCCCGGCGCGTTTCGCCTCGCGTAACAACTCGGTGACGAAAAGGGCGTTCCCTTCGCTTCGATGCGTTAACGTCGCGACGAATCCACTACGTGCCGCCTCTTCGGGCGCTAGGACCTCAGCGATCGTTCGCACGTCGTCCTCGGTGAGCGAACGAACCTCCGTGCTCGCCGCGTCGCCTTCGAACGCACGCACGAGTGCGTGCAGCGGATGCGCTCGGCTCACTTCCTCCGGGCGATAGGTCACGACGAGCAAGACGGCCGAACGCCCGAGCCGCGGAGCGATGCCGCGCAGTGCGTCGATCGTCGTGGGCTCGGCGCGATGCAGATCTTCCAGAATGACGATCAGCGGGCGCGGTCGCGAGAGCGCGACGAGCGCTTGTGCGAGCGCGTCGAAGAGCCGGTTCTGCTCGCGCTCCGGATCGAGCCGAACGAGCGGCGGAATGTCGTCGCGAAACGATCGCAGCTCGGGAACCAGCTCCGCCAGTGCCGCGAGCAGCGGCGGCGCGAGCGCTACTCCCGAGACCAGCGGCAGACGGCTGCGCAGCGCGCTGCTCAAACACTGGTACGGCGAGCGTTCGGGACGGCTCGTCGTGCCCCCGATCACGCGGCCGCCCTCCGCCTCGGCGCGTAGCGCCAGCTCCGAAACGAGGCGGCTCTTCCCCATGCCCGCCTCGCCGCGAACGAAGTGGAGCCCGCCGTTCCCGCTCGCGGCGCGCGTCCACGCAGCGCGGAGGTTTCCAAGTTCGTCCTGGCGCCCGACGAACGGCACGTCCTCCCTGGCCGGCTTTATCTCCGCCGGCGTCGTTTCCGATGCCGGAAAGATCGGCTCGCCGCGGGCGACGGCGTCCCGCAGGGCAATCGTCTCCGGCATGGGAACGGCGCCCATTTCGTCATTGAGCAGCCGAACGAAGCGATCGTATTCGGCGAGCGCGCCGGAAGCATCGCCGGCTTCGTACCGCACCGACATCAAGGCGCGCAGCGCGTCCTCGCGCCACGGATCGCTCTGCAGCAGTTGCGTGGCGAACTGCGCGGCCTGCGCGAATGCGCGGCGGCTGCGCTTGACCACGACCAAGGCGCTCAGATCGGCTTGATAGCAACCGCGAAGACGCTCGCGCTCCGTAGCAATCCAGTCGTCGAAGAAATCTTCGAGCAAATCGCCGGCGTAGAGCCCGACTGCCTCTTCCACGCGCGCGGGGTCGGCGCGGAGCTCCTCATATGCGAGAAAGTCCACGCGGCACGGCGCCGATGCATTCCAGGAGACGCTATCGTTCTCGAGACGAATCCAATTGCCGTCCCCGTCGCGCGGCTCGAGCATCTCTCGCAGGCGGTGCAGATTGCGGCGCAGGTTGACAAGCGCGGTCTCTTCCGGTTCATCCGGCCAGAGCGCGAACGCGAGTCGCCTTCGTAGAACGGGTTTCCCGCGCGCAAAGAGGAGGTAGGCCAATAGCGGCAGGGTCCAGCGGCGGCTAACAATCTTGATCTCGCCGCGATCGTCAAAGATCCGGCCTGCCCCGAAGAGCCGCATCTCCAACATGAGGCACAAGCCTTTTCCGCCTCCCCTCCTTTCGCCTTTCGAGCGTAACTCGGGGCCCGGAACGCTTCTGAAACGCCGCCCTCCTAAGCTGGCATCAGGGGAGGCCATTCTCCTCGCGTTCTCTTGGAGGGTAGAAAGATGAAAGTTATCGTTAAAACCGCGATCGTGGGCGGGATGGGCGCGCTGTTCTTGGGCGCGAGCGTTGCGCTCTCCAGCGCGACCGTCGTATCCGGCGCCGGCGTGGCTCACCCGGACAAAAAGAATGCCGTCACCTGCGACAAGGGAGGCACGACGTCGGCCTGCTTTACCGTCAAAAATACGGGGACCTACGGCAACGCACTGCTGGGTTACTCGAGTTCGGGGGCAGGTCTCTACGGCGAATCGACCTCCTCTCTCGGCGTCATCGGCGTGTCGAGCAGCAACTATGGCGTGCTCGGCTCTTCTTCATCCAATACGGGAGTCATCGGACTGTCGTCGGCAGATGGTGGCGGAAACGCCGGCGTCTGGGGGTACGGTCCAAATGCTTATGGCGTCTATGGCCTCTCGAACGCCTCCGGCCTCTCCGGCGTCTACGGCTACGATCCAAACGCCTACGGCGTCTACGGCGAAAACGATTCGAGTTCCGGATACGCTGCGGTCGAAGGAAACAACCCGGCCGGCATCGGCGGCATTTTTTTTGGCAACGGATCGACTTACGCAGCGTTGCAGACCAGCGAATTCGACGGTACGGCGGGTTTTCCGTTCGTCGCGTTCGCTGATGGCGAGTCGTCGCAAACCGGAGAGATGTGGATCGACGGATCGGGCGACGGAGTTTTCACGGGCGCGGTTACCGCGGAGGGCGGCTATAAAACGGTTCTTCAGACTCGCGGCGGCGAGAAGGTCGGTGCGAGCGTCGCGATGACCGCAGAAGCGACGATGGAGGATACCGGAACGAGCCGGTTGCTCGATGGTGAGGCGGCCGTGCGTTTCGATCCCGCATTTGCAAGCACCATCGACGCTACCCGGGGCTATCAGGTGTTCCTGACGCCCGACGGCGATACGCGCGGCCTCTACGTTGCGGCCAAGTACGAACGAGGTTTCGTCGTGCGCGAACTCGAGCACGGGCGCTCGTCGCTGAACTTCGACTATCGCATCGTCGCTCGGCCGCACGGAGTCAGCGACGTGCGACTGCCGCAGGTCGATCTCAAGGGACCTGCGATGCCGCACCTCAAACGTCCGCAGCCTCCGCAGGGGAAGCCCTCGATGCAACTCCCCCACCTGTAGCGGTCTCCGCAAACGCGCTCAGCGAACCTCGATTCCCGCTCCTTCGCATACCTCGCCGACGATCGCAGCCATCGTGCTGCGGTCGTTCAATTCGCGGAGCAGCTGCGGCAGATCTTCGCGTGCGATCGCGATGAGAAGACCGCCCGACGTCTGCGCATCGGAGAGCCCGACGCGCACGGCTTCCGGCACCGCCTGCGCGAAGGTGGTAAATGCCGCGTGCGTCTCCGCGTTGTGGCGCGTGCCGCCCGGAATCACGCCTGCGCCGATCAGCTCGAGCACGCGCGACATGAAGGGCACGGCCGTTGCGTCGATGCGCAGCCGAACCCCCGAGGCGCGCGCCAGGTTCTCGGCGTGGCCGAGCAGGCCGAAGCCGGTGACGTCGGTT
Source organism: Candidatus Cybelea sp. (assembly GCA_035939175.1). Taxonomy (GTDB): domain Bacteria; phylum Vulcanimicrobiota; class Vulcanimicrobiia; order Vulcanimicrobiales; family Vulcanimicrobiaceae; genus Cybelea. The sequence continues at coordinate 81,216 of DASZGC010000056.1, forward strand.
GCGGCGTGCGCTCGTGCGGCGAGCATCGCTTCGGCCGCGTTCGCATTGAGCGTCGTCATCCATCGCACCGCTTCGCCGAGATCGCCAGCCGCGATCTCGTTCTTACGCCGCGCGGTCGTAAGAATGCCCGTGCCAAGGGGCTTCGTGAGCACGAGCGCGTCGCCGGATCTTGCGCCGGCGTTGGTCATAATTGCCGCAGGGTCGACGACCCCGGTGACTGCCATGCCGTACTTCGGCTCGGCGTCTTTGATCGTATGGCCGCCCACGATGGCGACGCCTGCGCTGCGCGCGACCGCCGCACCGCCGTCCAAGATGCGTGCCAGAATCTCGAGATCCACTTCCTCGGGAAAGGCGACGATGTTGAGCGCGCTGATCGGCCTGCCGCCCATCGCGTAGACGTCGGAGAGCGCGTTGGTGGCCGCGATGCGCCCGAAGTCGTACGGGTCGTCGACGATCGGCGGGAAGAAGTCGACCGTCTGGACCAGCGCGAGATCGTCGCGCACGAGATAGACGCCCGCGTCGTCGCTGTCGCCGTATCCAACGAGCACGCGTGGGTCGCTCGCGGGCGAGACGCGCTCCATCACGCTGCGCAATTCGGCGGCGCCGAGTTTCGCGGCGCAGCCGGCGCAGGCGCTCAGTTCGGTGAGGCGGATGCTCGTGACGTCCATCGAACTCCCTACTTCCATGTCGAGGCAACTGCTATTCCTTCCCGGCCCGGTGACCGTCGCGCAACCGGTGCTCGATGCCACCGCTCGGCCAATGATCGACCATCGCGGCCCCGAGTTCGCCGCATTGCTGGAGCGAGTGGTCGCGGCGTTACGCCCGGTCTTCGGCACGAGCGGCGAGATCGTCGTGCTCGGCAGCTCGGGGACGGGCGCGATGGAGACGGCCCTCGTCAACCTCTTCTCGCCGGGGGACCGGCTGCTTTCGTGCCCGGTCGGCGCGTTCGGCAAGCGCTTCGCGGCGATCGCCAAGAGCTTCGAATGTGAAGTCGAGACGCTCGAAACCCCGGTCGGCAGCGCGGTCGACCCGCGCGCGCTGCGCGCGCGGTTGGAGGCCGATCGCGACCGGCGAGTCACCGGCATCTTGCTCACCCATAACGAAACCTCGACCGGCGTCGCCAACGACATGGCGGCGATCGCGCCGATCGTTCGCGAGCACGGCGCACTGACGCTCGTCGACTCGGTGAGCGGCTTGGGCGCCTCGGAGTTTGCGATGGACGCTTGGGGTTACGACGCGGTGGCCAGCGCGTCGCAGAAAGCCTTTGCCGCGCCCCCGGGAATCGCGATGCTGGCCTTGAGCGAGCGGGCCATGACCAAAGCGTCGCAGCGGACTTCGGGCCGCTTCTATTTCGACGTGCGCACCGCGGCCGAATTCGCGCGCATCGGCCAGACGCCGTGGACGCCGCCGATCTCGATCCTTTACTCGCTCGACGTCGCGCTGGCGCGCTATCACGTCGAGGGGATGGCCGCCGCCTTTGCTCGCCACGCACGCAACGCGGAGACCGTGCGCGAGGCCTTTAGGCGCCTGGGCTTTACGCTCGTCTCGCAGCCCGGCGCGCACTCCGATACCGTCATCGCGGCCTATCCTCCGGGCGGACTGCAGCCGGCCGTGCTTCTCAAGCGCCTGCGCGAGCGCCACGGCATCGTGCTCGCCGGTGGTCAGGGCGAGCTTGCGGGAAAGATCGTGCGCTGCGGTACGATGGGCGACCTCACCGAAGCGGATTTTCTTACGGCCTTCGAAGCGATCGAGGCAACGCTCGACGAGCTTACAAGCGGTGTCGCCTAAAGTACGGTAGCACGAACGGACGCGCGAACCACGGGATCGTGGAGAGCAGCGCGTCGTCGATGGTCGCGTCGTAGCTGACGAGATACGGCGCCAAGCGCGATTGGTGAAGGTCGGCGCGAATGTCGCGCGAGAGCGGAAAGAAGAGCGCCACGAACAGCACGAGCCAGAGCAGAATCGCGCCTTTGGCAAAACCGATGAACGCGCCCCCGAGCGCGTTGCCCAATCCCAGCAGCGGCAGCTTGGCGATTCGCCCGAGCAGCTTGGCGATGAAGAGGACGATCGCGTAGGTGAGCAGGCCGGTGAGGAACATGCCGACGACGTGCGCCGAGCCCGGACCGAGCTTGGTGACCGCTTCGATTTGCGGGTCGAAGGTGCCGTTGTAAAACCAGGGCGTCACCAGCGCTGCCGTCACCGCGACGGCGCCGCCCAGCTCGGAGACGAAACCGCGGGAGTAACCCTTCCACGTTGCGATGCCGAGCACGACGACGATCACGACGTCGGGCCACGCGAATCCGCCGATCACGCGCGGATTTCCGCTCCGAACTGCGCGCGCAATGCTTCAAGCAGACCGGCGATGGCGACGTCGGCCTCTTCATCGGTGATCGTGGCGTCGAAACGCTGCAGCACGACGCGCACGGCGAGGCTCTTGCGCCCCTCGCCGACTTGCGCGCCACGGTATTCGTCGAACGCGCGCGCGCTGGTACAGATCTCGCCGAGTTGCTCGGCAATCGCGCGTTCCAGCGCCGACGCATTGACGCCATCATCGACGACCAGGGCGAGATCGCGGTACGTCGACGGGAAGCGCGAAGGCGGCCGATAGGTGGGCGTGACGAAGTGCGGAAGCGCGCGAAGGTCGAGGATGGCCAAGTAGGCGCGCTGGGGCAGCTCGTATTTCGCGGCCAAGCGCGGATCGACGGCGCCGACGTGGCCGACCTCCTTCGCCTCGACCACGAGCACGGCCGTCTTGCCGGGGTGCAGCCCCGCGCGGCTCGCGCGCCGGCTCTCAGGTTCGAAACCCGTTACCGCACGCAGCAAACGCTCGCAGTCGCCTTTGAGACGGAGAAAGTTCGAATCACGCCACGGCGGTTCGTCGCCCGGCGGCGCGCAGAATCCGAACGCCAGCATCCAGCGCTCCTCGAGGCCGTCGCCGCGCGCGCGGAAGATTTCACCGATCTCGAAGATGCGTGGGCTCGCGTCGCTGCGGCCGAGATACTCCAGCGCGCCGTCGACCAAATCGTCGCGCAGAAAGCGCTGCTCTTCGGAGAGCGGATTTGCGACGGCCACCTCGCCGCGGCCGCGTAGCGAGTGCGTGATGATCTCGCGGTAGCCGAGGCCCTCCAGCGTGCGCGCGACGGCATTTTCGAGGTCGTAGT